>CACZDV010000009.1 GCA_902780025.1 uncultured Prevotellaceae bacterium | reverse complement strand
TATGGGAGGGATAAAAATTATCTCTCCCATGCCGAAACCCCTATCTACAAAGGCATTTCCGAAGATGACGGGAGGGATGGAGAGAAATGACACGCAACGTGTCAGATTCCAAGAGTCACCTGATGATTGCGAGGAGCCACCCGACGAGAAGTTCAAAGACTAGTAGCTACCCGGTAGGTAGCGAGGCTGTAGGTGCCGGGTAGCGAATACACAGAAAATGGGGCAAACAACGATGGTTGCCTGCCCCATTAAAGGATGTTGCCGTGCTGCTTACTTGAATGGCAGATACCAGTTGCGCTCGTCGAGGAGCGAGACGGCGGGATGCTTGTATGCCAGCTTGGCAGCGAGCCAGCGACTGCCGAAGTCAGAACCGTAGAGGGCTGCCTGATTCTTGTGGCGGGCTATGCGGGTGAGGTCGCCGAAACGGCTGCCTTCGAAGGCGAGCTCGAGTGCCATCTCGTCGCAGATGATGTCCTCAACGGCATTGATGGTGTCGGCCATGGTCCATTGACCATTGAACATTGACCATTGACCATTGAGTTCTTCGAGCTTGCGGCCTACGATAGTGTTATACTGGTAGGGCGAGAACGAGCCTTGGGTGTAATAGGTACCACGGCTGTGGATGCCCCAGTTATCTTCGAAGAATGCACCGTTGGCCGACGAGAGGAAGGGAACGGTGGTCTGGAGCATCGTTGCGGTCTCAGGACGGATATATCGGCCTGCCTCCACGTCAAGGCTGTCACCACGCATAACATAAGTCGTGAGGTCTTCGTTGATACCGTCCTTGAGGATGGCGAAGGCAGCGTCGGGATAGCCCATGCGGTTGAGTGCCTCAGCCAGTCTGAGATAGACGGTGGCAGCGCGATAGATGGGCACATTGGCGCTGGTGAACTTGGTCATGACGGCAAACGTAGAGTCGTTGCGGTTGACCTGTCGCAGAGTGATGTAACGACGCAGGTCGCCAAACTCAGCAATCCTGACGACGGTGTTTCCACCTTGGGCAGCCTGCGGAGTGTAATAATATTCCTGATTATCGGAAAGAGCCAGATAAGACGGTGAGGCGTCAATCTGACGTTCAAGCAGGAAACGTGCATCGGAAGATGCTGAACCACCGGTGGTGCTGTAGAAGTCGTAGCCGAAGTATCGCGGCAGTTCGGTGACGGTACCACGCAGGCGGTTGGCAGCCAACGGGATGTAGGTAATCATGTCGTAGGTTGTTCCTACATTGAAGATTCGTGACCACTGGAATCCGCTGACGGTCATGCTGTACGAAGAGGGCATCTTGTCCTTGAGCAGGGTACGCAACTGGCTGTCGGTGAGATCAATCCATGCCTGCTGCAACTGGCACTGCGTGGTGCGCAGATAGTTGAAATAGTAGCGGGCAGCCTGCTCGTACTGATGGGTCTCGAGGAAGAGGTCGCCGAGGACGACGTCGACGGGAATCATGGCAAGGCGAGACTGGATCTTCTTCTCCTCAGGATTCTCGGAGTTACTGCTGTTGAGCACACCGGCGCTGATTTCGCCGTAGTCGGGAACGCGGGTGCCGCTGAACTTGATCAGCTCAGGTGCCAGCGCGTCGCAGACGCCCTTCAGGTCCTTCTTGTCGGGCAGCGAGTTAGCCTGTCCGATACTGGTGAGAGGATCCGTATAGAAAGGAACCTCGCCGTAGTTCTTGCACAACTGCAGATAGGCCCATGCACGAACTGCCAAAGCCTCTGCATACTCAGGGATGGCTACTAACTGGCTACCCGTGCGCAACGAGGTGTCGCGGTGGGCAATGTAGTAGTTGCAGTTGTTGATGATGCGGTAGTAGATGTAAGCCGAGTCGTACTTGTTGGTAACGTCAGCCGTGAAGTTGGCCAATTTCCGCAGATCGGTCTCGGTATAGCTGTTGGTGGCCGTAAGGTCACCACGCATCTCGCCTGTCATCACATACTGGTCGGCAACCTGCTGGAGTCCCTTGAGGATGCCGAGCGTATAGAACATGGAGTCGGTCTTCTGATTGAGTGCCGGGTCAATCACCTGACGGTCGCTCTCAACTTCAAACATATCCTCGCACGATGTGAAGATAGCGGCACCGCCGCAGCACAGCGAACAGGCGATAAGGTATTTTGTGATATTCTTTGTAATCATAATTTCTTATTCATTAGAGGTTGATCTTGAGTCCTAAGGTGAAGGTGCGTCCCAACGCTACGTTGCCGGCATCGATGCCCTGATAGAGCACGGCATTGGCAACTGAGCACTCGGGATCATTGCCCAGATAGTGGGTAATGGTGAACAGGTTGTTGGCTTCAGCCCATACGCTGAGCCCCTGCAGCCATGAGTAGTTGACGGGCACCTTGTAAGTGAGGTTCACCGTCTTGAGACGCAAGTAACTACCGTCCTCAATCCAACGGTCGCTGAAACGACTGTTGCCCATGGGGTCGTCGTAGCTGATGCGAGGAATACTGGTCTGCTGTCCCTCTGCGCGCCAGCGATTGGTCATGGCCGTCGTCTGGTTGTAGAAGTTGAAACCACCCTCGAGCAGGCTGCGCTGGTAGTTGAAGATATCATTGCCCAGCGAGTAGTTGAAGCCTACGTGGAGCGTCAGGTTCTTCCAGGTGACATTGGTAAAGATGTTACCATAGATGTCAGGATTGGGGTTGCCAATGATGGTCTTGTCGGCCTCACTGATTTCTCCGTCACCATTGATGTCAACAAACTTGACATCACCAGCCTTGAAGTACTGCTTGGCTCCAGTGCCATCGGTCAGGAAGAGGTAACCCTTGCTGCCTGCCGTCGATGCCTGCTGGTCATCGGCCAACACTCCGGCGGTCTTGTATCCGTAGAACATGCCGGCAGCCTGGCCCACAATGGTGGCAATGTTGTCGGTGCCGTAGATAGACGAGGTATAACCCTGTGCCGTCTTCTGTCCACCGACATACAGCATATTGTCATTCGGCAGTGACTTCACCTTGTTGACATAGTGGCCGGCACTGGCGCCAACCTCTACATTCACCTTGCTTGTGACGATTGGTTTGGCTGTGACGGTAACCTCGAAACCGCTATTGTCGAGTGAACCACCATTGCTCCAGTAGTTGTTGATACCTGCCACGGGATTCTCGAAAGACTTCAGGGTCAGCAGGTTGCTGGTGTGATTGTAATAATAGTCGAAGTCAACGCCTAAACGGTTGTTCAGCAAGTAGGCTCTCAGACCAAGGTTCAACTTGTTGGTCTGCTCCCACGTGATGCTCTCATTACCAATATTGTCGAGAACAGCAGCAGAGGCGCGCCACAGGTATTTGGTGACGTTGAACGCCGTACGTGCAGCATTGATAGAGATGTCGTCGTTACCTGAAATGTCGTAGCCGGCCTTGAGCATCAGGTAGTTGATACCCTTGACCTTGGGGAACCAGGACTCGTTGGTAATCAGCCATCCTAACTGGACGCTGGGGAACAGTCCCCACTTCACGCCGCCGATACCGATACCACCGTCAGCCTCCTTACCGAAGCGGCTGCAGCTTTCAAGGGCGAACGCCACCTGTGCGAAATAACGGTTACGGTAGTTGTAGTCGACATTGGCATACCACGTCAGACTGCGCCATGCATCGTCAGCACCCGTAGCGTCGACGAAGTCCATATCGGTAGTGATGTTCGGTGTCTTATCGTTACCTGCCGACGAGTATTGACCCTCAGGCTGGTTGTCGTCATAGGCAAAGGAAGTGAAGCGCACACCGCCAAAGACATCAATGAAATGTTCACGCAACTGCTTGGTCCACTGCAGGCGGGTGTCGCTCATGACGCTGGTCTCCTTGGAGAACATGGACATCGCCTTGTTCTGCACACGTCCGATACCATCGATAAGGAAGGTGGGCATACCATCTTTCGGACGATAGTAGCGCTGTGAGACGCGGTCCAGCGAGTAACTGAACACCTCTGTCAACGTCAGGTTGTCGCTAAACTCATAGCGCGGAGCTATCACCGTATTGAAATGAGTCATCTCCACACGGTTCTTGTTGATGGCACTACCGTTTACGAGCAATGCCGTGGGGTTACC
The DNA here is from genome assembly GCA_902780025.1 of uncultured Prevotellaceae bacterium. Lineage (GTDB taxonomy): Bacteria > Bacteroidota > Bacteroidia > Bacteroidales > Bacteroidaceae > Prevotella. The sequence goes on along the minus strand of CACZDV010000009.1, from coordinate 68,942 downwards.
GAGCGTGAGGTCCTGATCAAGCACCGTCAGGTAGTCGTCGGCACCGGCCAGGGTTGACGATAGCTTGCGCGTTACATTATTATAGGTATAGGGATTGAGGAACGGCGACTTAATAAGTGCCAAGAACGTCGGCGAGGATATGGTACCCGTCGTCAGACTTTCCGGTGCCCCATTGTCGAAGACATCGCGGTTAATCTTCGTGTACGACATATCAAAGCGTGTCGTCAATCGCTTGATGATATTGATGTCGGTATTGAAGCGCACGTTCAGGCGGTTGAAACCGTTATCGCGAGCCGTACTCTGTCCGTCGGTATAGCCTAACGAGAGGTTGTACATACCGATATCGTCACCACCTTGCACGTTGATATTGTAATTCTGGCTCATAGCCGTATGGTAGACTTCCTTCTTCCAGTCAGTATTGTTATGATATTTGGCATAATAATACTTCGAGGGGTCATCAATCATGAACTTGAAAGTTTCCGGGTCGGTAAAGTCAGAAATCTTAGGATAGGTTCCTAACAACTCAGATGCATAGAGCCTGTATTGTGCAGCGTCCATCATCTCAGGCAGACGAGGCTGCAAAGTGACACCCACGCCGATGTTGGCATCAATGCGGGTGGCCATGCTATAGCCGCGCTTCGTCGTAATGAGGATAACACCTGCAGCGCCCTTGGCACCATACAGCGCAGTGGCATTCTTCAGGACGGTTACTTTCTCAATGTCCTCAGGATTGATGTTGAGCAACAGGTTCGTATAGTCACCATCATGGAGTGTGCCGCGGGTCTGCTGCAAATCCTGGATGACACCATCGATGACCACTAAGGGCTGGGCATTAGAGTTCAACGAGTTGAGTCCGCGTATGAACATGGCCGAACCATAACCAGGGCCACCTGAGCGACTGATGCTACGGACATCGGCACCTATCTGTCCTTCGATGTCGGTCTCCACGGTCTGGGAGGTCGTGTTTGAAATGGTGGTTACTGCGGAGGCACCGACAGTATTCGACTTGCCGTACATAGGACGGAACTTGTCGCTCAGCATCTCGACATAGATGGCGGTGCCCTGCGGGCCGATGGCCACCTGCTGGCTCAGGTATTCAGAGGCATGGATGTAGAGTGCCGTAGCGAACTCTGGAACCTTGATGACAAAGTGGCCGTCTTCGCCCGTCATCGCTGTATAGTTCTTGTCGTTAAGAGCCTGCACCATGATACCGGCCAAAGGCTGCTTGGTGGCGGCATCGACGCAGATGCCGGCAATCTCCATAGTCGGGTACGACGGAAGCTTGGCTACCGGTTTCTTGATGACCTTTGCAGGAACATCATCCTCATCGGTGTCGTCGTTCTGTGCATAGACCGTCAGTGAGCCAAAAGCCAATAGGCAATAGCCGATAACCGCTGTCCTGCAGGTCTGCTTGCTTATCATAGATATCGTATTCATCTTCAATACTGTTTATAGTTTGCGTTCATTGTTTATTATCAATAGAGGCCTGTATCATATTTGTAGTCGGGATGTTCCTTCAGGTAGTCATCGAGCTCCTTCGGTCGCAGGATGATACAGTCAATGCGCAGTACGCGGTCGTAGTTCAGACGCTCACGGGAGGTGACAGCACTATTGATACGCAGGTAGGGGTAGTAATCGCCTGTTCCAGCGTATGCCATCGGGAAGGTGAAGTCACCCACATAGACCGTATCAATTTTCGTGGTGTCGGTGACGAAGTTAGATTCAACCACCCACTTACGGTTGCCGTCATCATTAGTACCGGTAGCATCGGCATAGCCCATGGATACCGAGAAACGGTTAGGCTTGTTGTCGCCAATAGTACTGGTAATATGGGCGGGCACCATCACAACATAAATACTATAAGTGGTGGAGCGTACGTTAGGCAGATAATAGACAACGCCCGGATTGGTACTCGAGCTGATGGGCTGTACCCTCACGTAGGTATTCTTGGAGATACGTCCCTGGATTTCAGGGTTCTGTGTTCCATCCACCACGTATTCACGCTCAGGAGCATCGTAAACATTGACAGTACTGGAGAGCATCTGCGTGTTCTCAGCCTCAACGATAATCTCAGGATTCCAGTAAGACCAAGTGCGCATACGGAGACTATCGGTAATCCATGCAATACCGTTACTCTTATCTACGCGAATGGCGTTCTCGAACAAACGGGCAGCATCTTCGCTATAGATCTTGCTTGCCACCGTACTGTAGAGAGAGTCGCACTGCAAGACCCCACCAGTCTCCAATGTCGACAACTTCTTGTTGTCATAGAGGTTGTTGTTGTAGAACAGGTTGCTGGTCAGCATGAGGTTGACAATAGAGTCCTGCAGATAGTTCGTGTCCTTGATCTTGATGGTCTTCTTCAGTTTATCGGCACCTGTGGACGTGTTCTCCATGAACTCGAAGGAAGGCAGGTAGTGGAAGTACTTGCTGACAGTCTCCTTCGCCTTAATCCACGCCTCATTGGTCGGAATAATCATAGAATAGTTACTATCCTCCCTATTGGCATAGGCCCAATATATATTGAAGAGTTCGTTGTGTTCGTCGAAGATAGAGTCCAGATAGGTAATCTCACCATTCAAGGTGGGACCCGGCACACTCTTCTGCTCGTTCAGCTTCTTGATATCATAGCTGTGGAAGAAGTTGCTGACAGAATCTATGGGGTAGTCATAATTGTTAAGCGACTCATAGATATTCTGTACGAACGGTATCTTTCCCTGCAGCAGGTGAACGGTTCCGTTGTCGGAAGCTAAGTTGGGACGCGCAATGCTTACCCCCTGGATACTATAGCCCTGCTGTCCACCGAAGTACATCATCTTTTCATTGATAGTATACACTCGCTGGTTTACCGCTCCGGAGGCAGGATAGTTGTTACGGGCAATATGGTTCTCTATGAACTCTTTCAGCAATCGCTCCTCTGACAGTTGTGACAGTTTATCGTAATCGAAACTGCCGTCAAGAGGCGCCCAGACGGTGTAGGTCTGAGAGGTATTCAGGACAGCATCGTAGTTTGCCTTCTTCAGTAGCGAGGCAAACTCCTTCAGGTTCTCGTTTTCCTGGATATTCTGCCATAGCGTTTTATGCTGAGAATCCAGCAGTGCCGAGTTGGCTTCGTAGTGGTCGTCCCAGTCGGCACAGGCCGTGAAAGCTGCAGCACCACCACAGCACAGCGAACAGGCGATGAGATATTTGGTTATATTCTTGCTATTCATAATCTTCAATTTTCAATGTTCATTATTCAAAGATTAATACATGTCTTCCACATAGCGGGTGTTGTTGTAAACATTCTCAGGGCAGAATTCAATGTAGTCGAGGTGGAACTGGGCGGCTGAATTGTCAATCACGCTCTTGAAGCGCAGCCAATACTCACCTTGTTTGAAATCCTGCTTGGCAATGATGCGGCGCAAGTCCTTGGGGTTGTTGCGGGCATAGTTGCCTGAGTTAACGCCGACCGTGTAATAGAGAGGACCACGCATATATCCGAGGTTACGCATATTAGCGTCACTTTCAATACCCTTGTCGTCCAGTCGCGTCCAGTCGCACCACCCGGTATAAGTATCGGGAGTCAGATTAGAATTGTTTTCTGGGATGTGACGCATGTCAAGAGGAATGTCAAGGGCCTTCATCGTCGTCAGGTCGTCAGAAGTGCCTAAGTAGAACTGCAACATGCCTCGGGCAAGCTCGGCGGTATAGCCCACGCGTACTTCATAAGTGCCGTCAGGTACAGGCGGCAGTCTCAAAGCGAAGTCGTAGTTACCCTTACAGTTGAACTCATCGCCCTCATAGTTACTCCATCCGCTGCTCTGACCTGAGAGGTAGTACAGACGGGTGTCGTCACCATTGTAGATAGTCAGGTTCTCAAAGAACCCCGGCGGTATACGGATATAACTACCACTGAGGTCACCGTCAGTACCCTTCTTACCACCATTCATGGCATCGACTTCACTATCGCTGATACGCCTGAAGGAGTTGGACATCATTTCGCCGAACATACCGGCATCGTCGAAGCGCAGACGCTCGTTAAGCGCACCCTGCGGTACACGCTTGTCATAGATGAGCATACTGTTAAGCGGATGGATGTATCCGTTTGCAGCGGAGACCTGGGCGCTCAGACCTTTGAGTTCCACACCCTCATAGAGTACCGTGTGCATGGCAGCGGAGCCCAATTCTGCCACCATATCGGTAAGCGAGTTGTTGGCTGTCCAGCGGTTGACCATGAGTCGGTTGTTATTACGGGTAATCTTGATGAGCGTATAAGGCAGCATGGTTTCGTAGAACTCCACCAGCGTGACTTTCGAGATCTGGTTATGCGGATGGACCAGCTTATCGTAAGGAATCTTGCACTTCAGAATGTGGTAGCGCACAAACATACTGAGCGTATTCCAAGGATTCTTATAATCATTGTCAGTGCTTATCTTGATATTGTTGTTACGAGCATAATCGTACCAGCCGGTTCCCGGCACAGCACATTCGCTATAAACACTATCAGCATAGGCTTTCAGGTCTTCCATGTTGTTTATGCCTTTATCGGCCAGGGTCTGGTCGGTCTCAGCAAAGATGGTGTAACCCAACTCACATTTTTCCGGCAAGTAAAAGCCGCGACGGTTGTCAACTGACGAGAAGTTCTTATGGCTTTGTGCAGACAATGAGTCAGCCAAGCCTGTCAGTTTCAATGCCTGTGAGAAAAGCGTAAAGATATCGGGATGGTTCTCCATCTCACCGCTAATAAGCATATTAGAACGGCGCAACACACAACTAATCTCATGAAGAACACCGTTTTCCAGCTCGTTGTCCATACTGGTCACAGCTGAGGCTCGGCTGATGACCACCTCACCCGAAGCGGGGTCAATGGCGGTGTTGATGTCTCGACCCAGCATCGTTTTAATCGTCATACCATTTCCCATGTTGATACCCATTACCTTAGTACTGAGCAGGTGGAAAAGGGCGATATCCTTGCACAACGAGTCGGTAAGTCCCTCCAGCCCACGTGACGTCATGCCGTTATGGGGCAGGTCTTTGTTTACCGTATCGTCATAAAGGCTGTCGATGTATTCAGTCACAGCCTCATTATCAGGGGCGAAGCAGGTGTACGTACCATAGGCGGCCAGAATCTTATCATAACCGATACGCGACAGAATGTAGTTGAAGCTGCTGAAGCGTTCGCTACGGTTTGTCAGGTAGTCCTCGATGGTCTCACCCGTAAACGTATAGAGGTTAGACTCATCAATGTCTTCTTTACAGCTATAAAAGCCGCAGACAATGCAGACCCCACAAATGATATATTTCAATTTATTGATCATAACTCCAGATATATAAGGTTTGAACTAATTCTTCGATGTGGATTTCTCCTGTATATAAACAGGGTTCTGTTTCAGGAGATTGTTCACTTTAATCTCGCTTTCCAGAATAGGCCAGTAGAGGTAGGGTTCGCTCTTCATCTTGTAAGAAACGGCATCACCTTCACCGCCCGTACCATACTTTCTGATAATCATGTGAAGCATAGGAGAATAGAGTTCTGGCCAAGCTCCTGCATCAGCTAAACGCTGACGGGCATTGACGCCCTCCATGTGGCGATAGCAGTAACGCATCAGATCGTACCAGCGCTTTCCCTCAAAACACAGCTCGCGTTCGCGTTCAGCCAAAACCAGCAGTTCAAAGTCATCTTTCGACTTGAAATTCTCGAACTTCAGCGTGTCGGCAGCATTCTTCTTCAACGAGCGCTTATTGACAGCCTGAACCAGGTCAAAGGCTTTTCTTAGCGGCACCAGGTCACTGTCGTTGGCGGCAGTCTCTACCAATGCCTCGGCCTGCATCAGCATGACATCTGTCAGACGATAGACAATCCAGTTCTGGCGGAACTCCTTAAAGTTTCTGGCATTGCTCTTCGCAGGGCCGACATTGGAGGTAACCTCTACTACATCGCCCGTAGCATCCACCATCTTACGGATACTCAGTTGCTGAGCTTCTTCGTTGTTTGCCTCGTACACGAAGTTCCAGAAGCGATAGTCATTCTTTGTCAGATAAATCTTCTGGGCCTCTGCAGTGTTGGCGTTCGTTGCTATTGAATTGAATATCTGAGAAGCCATCAGGGCACTGGTCTGTGCATGATTGTCATCATTGCCAGTCTCGTAATAATAATTCTCCAATGCGGTATTGGAATTGTTACGGCCGTTATACTGCCACTCCAGAATACTTTCATGGGTGTTACCTCTGTCGGTATTGAAGATGGTCTGCATGACTTTGTCACCATCTTCCAGATGATAGCGATCCTCTTCCTTGCTGGTAATCTCAATCTCCTGATACAGCTTGTAATAGGCATCTTTGGCATTGATAACCGAATCGCTGAAGGCAATAGCCTGCTGATAGTCGCTGGTGCTGTGGGTCATAGCTGCTCTCCACAGGTAAATATCGGCCATCAGAGCATGAACGGCATCACGGGTCATATATCCCCAATTACGCCAGTCGTTACGTCCATAAGACCCAGAGCGCATAATAAACTGACGTGCTTCGTCAAGATCGTCCAGACAGTGCTGCAGAACGGTTTCCGGCGCACTCTGCTCCATCGGCTCTATCTGGCTGTCATCCTCATAGGAACGGGTGACATAGGGAATGTCGCGGAATGACCTAACCAAATAGAAGTAACACAGGCTGCGGAGTGCCAGCATCTGGGCACGTATCACCTGATAGTCACCCTCAGTGAACTCGGGGTCTTCAGCCATCACGTCGGTAGCGTGGTTCAGCACGATGTTGCAACTGTTGATTACCTTGTAGAAGGCAGACCAAGAGTTATACTTGTTGGTAGGCAGCAAGTTGACTGCACTGATGTTGTCAAGCGTATTGTCGTTATAGTTTTCCAACTTCACCAGTTCGTCAGAACGGAAACTACCCCAGATAATGGCTCGCTCCTGAACGTCGTAGCTCAGCATGCTGTGATAACAGCCGTCCACCATCTGATTCACATCTGACTTGGTCTTCCAGAAGTCTTCGCCCACAATGCGGTCGGTGGGATAGATGGTCAGGAAGTCATTGCAGCTGGCAAGGGCTGCAGCAGCACCGCAGCACAGCATACACTTCGCAATATATTTCTTTATACTTGTAGTAATCATAATTCCTTATTTCTAATTTCTAATTACTCATTGTTTAGAATCCCACTTGGATGTTCATCGTTACTGACTTGCTTCGAGGCGTCTGCGAATTGTCGTAGGCAATACCCCATGAACCAGGAGAGTGCTCAGGATCAGTACCACTGTACTTGCTCCAGCAGAACAGATTCTGACCAGAGAGACTCATCGTCATACGGTTCAAGCCTAAGGCCTTCAGCGTCTTCTTCTTGAAGTTGTAGGATAACTGAATGTAGCTCATTCTGACGAATGAAGCATCTTCCACATAGCGGTCACTTCCCAACCAGTTATAACCCGTATCGAACATAGCACGTGGAATCACGGTCACATCACCGTTCTTGCGCCAGCGCCAGTTGACAGCCGAACTCTGGTTGTAAGAGTTAAACATTTCCTCCAGCCCCATCTTGGCCGAGTTCACAATCTTAATACCTTGGCGGTAGTTGAAGCTGGTCTTCAATGCCCAGTTGTCATACTGCAGGTTAAAGCCGAAACCACCATTGAGATGGGGATTCGAGTTGCCTAAGTAGACTATATCAAGCGAATTAATCTGTCCGTCATTATTCACGTCCTCATAGATGGCGTCACCACCTTGGAATTCATAAGTAGCTGTGCCTGAGTCAAAGTTATAGACCTGACGGATAGGCTCACCCTTGGCGTTCATCATTACTGTTCCTTCACTGCTGATGGCAATAGGAGCGGTTTTGCCCTTTGCCAGGAACTCGTTGTTGATATATTCCTCCAATTGCTCGCCAGTCCATCCATTGCTCTGCTTCAAGTTGGTCAAGTACTCATAGGTGTACTGGTAGACTCCCTTGTAACGCAGTCCATAAATAGAACCTAACGGGTTACCCTTCTGAATACGGTTCAGGTACTGACCGCGCTTGCTGGAGTCCCATTCGGCATTGATGCTCTCCAACACACTTTCGTCCATATCGACAATCTCGTTGAAGTTTTGCGAGATATTGAAGTTAGCACTTAACGAGAACTTTCCGATGGTGATGATCTTGTTGGCAGACATATTCAACTCCCAACCACGGTTGGTCATCTCGCCGACATTAGCCCATGCCAACGAGGAGAAACCTGTGGACGACGGGATGCGTACGCCTCCCATCAACAAGTCCTTAGTACGCTTGAAGTAATAGTTGAAATCACCGGTGATGCGATCATCAAAGAATCCAAAGTCACCACCTAAGTTATACTGTGTCGTGCGCTCCCATTTCAGTTCGTTCAGCTGCAGACCTTCCAGATAGGTGACGCTGTGCTTGTCAGAGATGCTACCATAGACACCTGAAGTGTTGTATTTGGCATACTGCAGATACTGACCGTCAGGCTGACGTCCGACGATACCCCATGAGGGGCGGAAGGAAAGCATGGAGAGCCACTTCTTCGACCATTTCATGAATGGTTCGTCACTAATGTTCCATCGGGCAGATACGCCAGGGAACCAACCCCACTTCTTAGAATCACCGAACTTAGTTGTACCGTCGGCACGCAGTGAGAGGTCAAAGGCATAGCGTGACTTGTAAGAGAAGTGACCGCTATAGGTTCCTGACATAGAGCGCCACTGGCCATTACCTGTACTCATGCTTTCAATGGCGGTGTCAACCGTAGGTGATGTCGTGCCATTCGGCGCATTGCGGTTCACCACAGTCTGGCTGTTGTCATTACCCGACGTCATCTCCCAGCGGAACAGCATAGTGCTCATCAGGTCTTCATTATTGAAATGCGGCGTAAACGTCATGGTGTGACGTGTGGTGAATGCCAAAGAGTTGTAGTCATAAACTTGACTACGGTTATAGTTGCTGTCGTTCCATCCACGAGTCGACAGGGAACCAGGCCAATACTTGGGCTCACTCTTTGAGAAGATATCCATATAGACCAGTCCGCTATAGTTCAGCTGAGTCGAAGAGTCATCTTTACTCAGCAAGTAGTAGTCCAGTCGGAACTCTGGTGAGATACGATAGGTCTTCTCATCTCTCCACGCCAAGTTTGCGATAGCCACTGGGTTACCCAAGTCACGGATGGCACCAAGTTGTGACGCTGAAGTTCCAGCAATGTAGGAACCAGCCTCGTTAGCATTGGAAAATCCCGCTGCGCTGCGCTGTGCCTCAGTGGGGGATGGCAGCATGATATAGAACTCATCGGTGTCAAGTCCCTGCATGTCCTGACGGAAAACCGACATATTAGGTGACAGTTTCTGGGCACGTCCCAGAATGTTGTCATCGTAATTGCGGTGATTTGACGTATAGGTCAGAGGGAACGTTGTGCGGAAGGTGATACGGTCGGAAACGAAATAGTCCAAAGCCAATTTCGTCGTGAAACGATCCAGTTTCTGCTTAATAATAGTACCATTCTGATGGTCGTAGCCTGCCGAGACGCGGAAGTTGGCCTTCTCGCCACCACCAGAGATCGTCAGGTAGTGATACTGGCTCCAGGCCATCTGCTGAATTTCGTCTACCCAGTCAGTATTATTGTTCCAGTTCTCGAACTCAGCCCATGAACGGTTATAATTAATCTCGTTGATGTTAGTCGTTGCCGTAGCACTCTGTGCCGGATTATAGTACATCTCCTTCAGCATCATGGTGTAGTCGTCACCGTTCAACAGATTGTATCCCTTCGGCTGCCAGCTGGCCTGGACACGCAGTGAATAGTCCACACGAGTGGCTCCACGGGCACCACGCTTCGTACGAATCTGAATCACACCGTTGGCACCGCGCGAACCCCAGATAGCTGTTGCAGCAGCATCCTTTAACACCTGAATATCTTCAATGTCCGACGGGTTCACCGAAAGCAGCGAGGCGTATGTCTCTTCGTTAGCGTTCTGGAAGTCAAAGTTGGCGTCTGGGTTATCAAAGATGTTTCCGTCCACCACAATCAGCGGCTCTGCCGAACCGTTAATGCTGGTCACACCACGCAGACGCATCGTCGTTCCAGAACCAAGGTTACCTGAGTTAGCCACAATGTCAAGACCGGCGATCTGACCCTGCAGTGCTTCATCAGCCGATGTAAAGGCAAGACCCTCCACCTCTTTCATAGAGAAAGTCTGGGCAGCCACTGAAACCTCTCTTTCAGGGATAGCCAGACCACCCTGATTAAATTTGCGTTTGGCCACCACCGTTACTTCCTTAATCTGTGTGGCATCCTGCAACTTGATGTCAAAGCGGGTACGAGTGCCAATGGGTAAGGTAACCGTCTGGTAACCTACATACGAAATCCTCAGTTTATTCTTCACGTTCTTGACGGTCATAGAGAAATTACCGTTCAAGTCAGTCTGCGTGAAGGAGATGTTTCGGTTATTGCCGTCAATCTCCACCACATTACACATCATCACGGGACCGAAGGAGTCGTTGACAGTACCTGAGATACGAGCCTCCTGTGCCACAACTGTCGTGGACATTCCGCAGATGGCGCAGATGATACAGATGATATATTTTATGCTATTCATATTCTTCATATTCCTGATGGTTCCTAATTCTGCTGGTCATATCTCTTATATAAATAGGTGTCAAACTGCTTGCGGTAAGCCTTGAGCCTTGCCGCAGCATTGTTTCCTGTCCATGCAGCATCGAAGCGGTCGGTATCCTTATGCATGTTCAACGGTGTGCTGATCTGATGAACAACAGCAAATGACGACGTCGAGATGGCGTGTTTCTTACTGTCAATCACGAAATCGCGGGCCATCTCATTGGAGAGCTTCGATGTGTTGCTTTCAATCGTAATCTGTTGTCCACGCTTATCTTGGACTATCAGTTTGCCCGCCCCACCTGAAACAGTCAATTTTTCGCGAATACCAAGAGAGTCTGAACATGCGGTGGGGTAGATACCTCCCTCAACCGTGTTGTCAGCATACAAAGAGTTGTCCTGGAAGTGGTAACGTATAAAGGCGTTGATCTCCTCCACCATAGCCAGTGCTTTGTTGCGGGCTGCCTGAACCTCTTCACTTATGCTTCCACTTGCCTTCTCATGGTCAAGACGTTCATTATACTGGTCGTAAAGCACTTTGATGTCGCTCCATTTGGGCAGTCCCAGACTGTAGGCTTTCTGCATCGCTTCGTTATCGGGGGCATACACCGTATAATTATAGGAGTTAAAGTAGTTTACATTATCAGTCAAACCGCCTTTGGCTGCGAAGGTGTGATAGGCCTCCATGCGCTTCTTTTTGGTCACGGGATTTTGCTCCACTAACTTATCGCTGGCAAACTCCATCACACTGTCCATATCAAAATCGGTACACAGGTCCAAGAATTCGGAGAAACGTGGGTCATTCTGCAGCACATCAAGAACTGATCGCTGCGGGCCTTGAATGACATGGTCGATGGCATAAGCCACACCGTTTGCCTGATTGTAGACCTGCGTAATCTGTGAAACGGGCGCTTTTCCTTCCATCTGTCCTCCACTTTGCACGATATCATTTTCGAAGACGATGGTGGCACCATGTTTGGTCTTATAGTACTTGTTGCCACCTAAGGTTTCACCGTCTCTCAACACGATAGTGTGATAGTTCAGAATGTCAACAAACTGTGAGCGGAAGTTGTCGGGCGTCACTCTGCCAAGCGAATCATCGGGCATTGTCCCGACTGTACCCGTTTCCTTATCATACTTCCATGCCGAGCAGTAGACATAGGGCGACTTATCCTGATAATAGAACTTCAGAGCCCTGGGCTGGTCGGTGTTCAGATAAGCGGGATCTACATAGAAACGGCCGAAGGCGTCATCAGTGGGGATAAAGAACGCATAGTTGGCACTCATAGCCAACAGATAAGCGTAGTAGTTCAGGTTCAAGGCCAGCGATGTACGGCTCTTACCGTCGTTCACGGCCTCGTTCATAATACGCATATTGCTGCTCAGCGTCACCGGTGCCGAAACGGCAATCAGTGAGGGCGGTGCAAACATCTTGTTCAGCATATAGGCCACACCATTGTTGGCAATCTTTACGTCATAGGTGCCATCAGCATTCTTGTTCAGGACATCGAGCGAAAGTCCCATCGGGTCGTTGGCCTCATCCATCACGCGATTAAACTTGCTGGGAACTGTTCCAACAAACGAGCTTTTCATCAGGTTACCAATGAGCTGCTGCACGTTCTGCAGGGGGATAGAGTCGATATTCTCGGCCAGGTTCTCCTCTGTATTGGGCTTCTTGCCGAAGGCATTAATCAGGAACTCACCACCGCCACCGGGCAGGAAGTACTCCTTCAACGCCTGATCCGTAGGCACAAACATAGCAGCAATATCCTTATTGGGATTCTCGTTCGTACCATTATTATAATTATTCCATCCCGGATCGTACGGAAGTACGTACTGAACCACCTGATTATTCGGGTCGCGTGTCAGCGTACCGCCTTGTGACCGCTGGCTCATATAGCGTTTCTGGTAGATGGAATCTATCAGCGGCAGTTTGTTGGCCTGAGCGTAGTCGTTATATATCTTGGTTGTCGATGCATCATAATAAGGTGCCGAGAAGCGGTCAAGCATACGACTGAAGAGATAGCTCTCACCATTGGTCCTGATAAGCTCTGCCAGATTCCCCGGCGGTACCAGAACATCTTGCATCTGGTGGATATAACCATTCTTACAAGTCACGTCAGCACTAATAATCTTATTGCGGTAGATGTATGCCGACTTCTCGTCAGTACTGTACGGAGTGCCGGTGACCACCTCGAAGTCACTGTTTGCGCCACGAGTCGAAATGTTGTTAGAGGTCATCTGCTCCTCGGTGAAATGAACCATCATCGGGCGGGTAGCATCCATCACCAGATAGATACCCTTGTCATAGAACTTCTCCCAATAGCTGTTGTTCACAGGCATCATGGTTCTGTCCTTCAGTCTGGTGATCGTGTCGATGACGTTAGCACCTGTCGTATGCTTCATGGCTTGTCCCGGCATCACGGCGGTAGCACCGTCTGAGATGTTCGAGAGCATCTCCACTAACAGAGCATTGTCAAGCATGGAGGCATAGAGCAACTGTTTCTTCATGGCCTCCGTCAGGTCTTCATACTTTCTGACTCCCCAAGGGTTATTGGCATAGAAGCGTTGGAAGGCTTCATCGTTGGCGGGGAATACCGTCTTCGAACCAGTCTTCGACAACGTCTCGGCATAGCCTAAGTCATCAATGAGCCTCAGGTAGTTGCTGAACGTTCCCGTCAGCACATTGCCATTGGCATTCTGTAAATTCTCCGGGGATTTCATAGCGTCGTAGATGCTACCACCCAACCAGGACGGATAATTGTCCGGATCATCCAAGTCGTAGTCATCTGTACAAGCCACAAATCCACCACAAATCATGGTCATACCAAAGCCTAATAGGGCTTTTCTGGCCATTCCAATAAAGCGGTTGTTCATACAAATTAGGTATTTAGTTTTCTCGTTAATATCCGATCATAATGCGGTTTTTGCTGCAAAGTTATTAAAAAAATGTTATTTGGGCAAACTTTATTCTGTTTTTTTTCGTACCTTTGCAGCAGAATAATCGCTATGAATATGAAAAGAACTTTACTAACAATCGTTTTTGTCACCTGTGCTGCACTTGGAATGTGGGCACAGGGCACGAAGCCGCTGCCCTCGCTCCATGTGGAGGGAAAGTGGCTGGTAGACACGCACGGCAACCACGTCGTGCTGCATGGTGTGATGGACACACCGAGTATGTGGTTCAACAACAACCGCTGGACAGGCGGGTACAACGAGACGGGAGCCACCAACTGTAAGAAATACTTCACGAAACTGTTCACGGGACTGGAGCAGGCCAAGTGCAACGTGTTTCGCCTGCACCTGGACCCGGCCTGGACGAGTGGCGACAACAGCTACACCTATCAGACGGCCGTGAACCAGGACACGAAGTGGACCGGCGAGGCCGACATCCGCCACTTCAACCCGACGAAGCTGACCACGTTCCTGAAGTCGCTCTACGTGCCCCTGATGCTCGACGCCATCAAGCACGGCATGTACGTGGTGGTGCGCCCTCCCGGGGTGTGCCCCGGCGACCTGATGGTGGGCGACTACTACCAGAAGTACCTCATACAGGTGTGGGACCTGGTAAGCCAGAACGACTCGGTGCGCAAGTATGCCGGGCAAATCAGCCTGGAGCTGGCCAACGAGCCGGTGAACATCAAGAACTCGCAGAACGCCAGCGACGCGAAGGCCATGCACGACTACTTCCAGCCCGTCTACGACAAGATTCGCAGCAACGGCTTCACGGGCATCATCTGGATTCCCGGCACGGGTTGGCAGTCGAGCTATGCCGACTACAAGACCTACCCCATCACGGGCTACAACATCGGCTACGCCGTCCACGACTACGACGGCTGGTATGGCTGCGCGGACAAGGACTGGCAGCCGAAGGACGTGGCTGCAAGGACGAAGGCGAAGATTACCCAGTTCCATAATCAGGTGCCCGTGGTGGATACCAATCCTATCATCATCACCGAGATTGACTGGAGTCCGAAGAAACCCGGCTCCGGCCATTACAACGAGCACGGCGAGTGGGTGGAGTCGAACTACGGCACCTGGGCTACGGGCCGCACGTCGGTCTGGGGAGCCATCACCAAGGGCGTTCACGACCACTACGGCAACATCTCGATGACGCTGTCGGGCACGCACTGCCTGCTCGACGTGGACACGCTGATTAAGAAGAACAAGGTGGTTCCGTCGTTTGGCGGTCTGGAGGAGGCCTGCGGCAAGGCCTGCATGGACTGGTATGCCGAATACTACAACCAGAACTACCCGAAGGCCGACTTCACCAGCGTGCCCGTCAGCGACTTCGGCAAGACGTACCAGAACCCCATCGTGCGGGCTGACTTCCCCGACCCCGACGTCATCCGCGTGGGTAATACCTATTATATGGTTTCGACGACGATGCACCACTTCCCCGGCGCCACCATCCTGAAGTCGCAGGACCTGGTGAACTGGGAATACTGTGCCCACCCGCTGCAGCAGTTAGGCAGCGACGCGGGCTACACCCTGCTGAACAACAAGAACGCCTACGCATCGGGCATGTGGGCCTGCTCCATGAAATACCACAACGGCAAGTTCCACATCCTGATCAACGAGAAACGCCCCATCGACGGCTGGAACCTGAACGGATACCTGCTGACGGCCACCGACCCCGAGGGCGTGTGGACGATGAAGAAGCTGTCGCGCAGCTACTACGACCCGGGAATGCTCTTCGACAACGGCAAGGTATATGTGGCTCAGGGCATCGGCACCATCTCCGTCTGCGAGCTCGACGAGAACTTCAACTTTAAGAAAGAGGTGGCAGTCATCAAGGATAAGGACGGACTCGAAGGCAGCCACTTCTACAAGGTGGGCGACTACTACTACATCTACGCCACCTACGGCGGCTGGCCCTCGGGGCAGGCCGTGTTCCGCTCGAAGAATCCCTTCGGCCCCTACGAGGAGAAGATGGTGGTGGAGAAGTCCTACGACAACGTGCCCAACACCATTCACCAGGGTGCCCTGGTCGAGGACGTGAACGGCAAGTGGTGGACCGTCATGCAGGAGGACCTCGGCGCCATGGGCCGTATGCCCAACCTGCAGCCCGTGAAGTGGACCACCGACGGATGGCTCACCGTGGGCCTGAACGGCAAGCCCTACAAGAGCTTCGACAGCAAGGTGACCAAGCCTGCTGCCACGGGCGACGTCAGGGTGAAGCGGCTGCCGACGACCGACGTCTTCCGCACCTACCCCATCGGTATGCAGTGGGAGTGGAACCACAAGCCCGACAACACGTCGTGGAGCCTCTTCGAGCGTCCGGGCTGGCTGCGGCTGAAGACGGCCAACGTCACGGCGAAGCTGCCGCAGGCCCGCAACATGCTGACACAGCGCATCTTTGCCATCAAGGGCAAGGAGACCACCGGCACCGTACGCATCGACACCCGTGGACTGACCGAGGGCGACCGCGCCGGCATCTGCATCCTGCAGGACCCCTACGCCATGATCTGCGTCGAAATGGTGGACGGCAAGCTGCAGCTGCGCTGGGAGCAGGACAAGGTGCGCGACGAGAATGCCAAGGCGGCCGAGAAGACGCTGGCCATTGAGCTGCCCGACAGCATCATCTACCTGCGCGCAGGCATGAAGTATGAGGAGAACAAGGCCAAGTTCTACTACTCTACCGACAACAAGACGTGGAAGCGCCTGGGCAGCGACACCTCGCAGAGCTTCAACCTCAGCGTCTTCGTCGGTTCACGCTTCGGCCTGTTCTGCTACGCCACGAAGGCCAAGGGCGGCTATGCCGACTTCGACTGGTTCAGCACCGAGGCCAACTTCAATGAGGAAGATGTCTATCCCGCTAATTTCGTGGCTCCCGTAGAGAATTTGTACAGAGCAACGGCTCTTGCCGTTGCCGCCACGCAGACCCTGACCTCAGGTGCTATCGCTGAGGTGATGATTGGCGAGAAGTACGTACCCGTCGTTACCGCCACCTATGCTGACAAACACAAGGCTGTCGTTAATGACAATACAGAATTCACTGCTGCGGAAAAGGGCATCGTAGAGTTCTATAATGGTCAGATATTAGGTATAAGTCAGGGAAGCACTGAGGTGACAGCTACCTACTACGATGTGTTGGGCAACGCGGTGGAGAAGAAGTTCACGGCCAAGTCGGGCTATTTCCCCTTCAGCAACCAATATGTCCGTGGTGACATCGCCGGAACAGGCACCTATAGACTGAACCAGACGAACATCACCTTTAAGTTCACCTCCGCCGACAGCCAGATGGGTTGGGTTTATGATGCCGCCAAGAACCTATCTGATTACAAGTATCTGGTCATCAGGACAACTGCCAAGCAGTCTGCCAATGCCAAGGTCAACTTCTACACAACCGACAAGACGACAGGCCTTTGCAGTTCTCTGCCCCTCAGCACGACTGGAACAGAGACCGTCATCGACCTAACGGAGGCTAAATACACAGCTCCGAAGACCAGTGTCGGCAAGGCACTGAACTTGAAGAGTATCCGTATGGTGACCTTCTCGGGCGACCTTAACAAGACGCTTGCCGTTAAGGAGATGTTCCTGACCAGCGATCCGCAATATGACCCTACGGGTATCGTAGAGATGACCAACCAGTTGGAGGGAAATCGTGTCAACGTTTACAATCTGTCCGGCCGTCTTGTGCGTAGCGGCGTCAACCGCCGTCAGGCTACTCAGGGGCTACCCGCCGGACTCTATATCGTAGACGGTGTCAAGGTTCTTGTCCGATAAAAGCAAAGTCAATAAAAAGAGGCCGGGTTGTGTATAGACCCGGCCTCTTTTTTTGTCATACCCCTTCAGAAATGGAGGCAAAAAAATAAAGCGATGACCTTCACAGGCTGTCGCTCTATATCTTCAATAGGTATTAGTCTTTTTAAGGTAAAAAGATTGTTTTCAGGATAACGCTGCAAAGGTAAGCCTTTTTTTCAACTCATGCAAACTTTTCATTTGTTTTTTTGATTAAAAATAATTGTGTGGGAGCACAATTGGAAAAATTATCAAACGTTAACAGTTCGGCATGGTGCAGGCCAACAGAAAAAAGACACCAGCGAGACATGCAAAAAGCTTTGCATACCTCGCTGGTTATTCGACTGATTTACGATTCCCTATCCCTTAGTATTCGTCTTCGTTGAATAAAAAGTCCTCCTTCGTGGGATAGTCAGGCCAAATGTCTTCGATACTATCGTATACATCGCCTTCGTCCTCTATCTCCTGTAGGTTCTCAAGAACTTCCAAAGGAGCTCCCGAACGGATGGCGTAGTCAATCAACTCCTCCTTGGTAGCAGGCCAGGGGGCGTCTTCCAATTTTGATGCTAATTCAAGTGTCCAATACATAGTCTTAGTTATTTGCGATTTTTACAATTTATAGCTTACTATTTGAATTTGGCCGCAAAAGTAATCATTTTTTTCTTACTTGCAAGCATTTTGCCAAATTATTTCTGCCTGTCCGCTGTTAAAATTTATTATTTTAGCCAAAACAAACAGATAATCGCTCAATCTATTCACATATTGCTGCATCTCAACACCCACTTTAGCGACCTCTGCCAACGCAGCTATTCTTCGTTCAGCACGACGACAGACAGTACGTGCCACATGAGCTTGGGCAGCCACTTGGGTACCGCCAGGCAATACGAATCCCTGCCGCTCGGGTAACAGTTTCATCATACGGTCAATCTCAGACTCCAGGAATGCAGTCTCGCCATCTGCCAAATGGGCCGATGGATAAAGAGGCGTCTGACTTTGATCCGTAGCTAAATGGGTACATACATTAAATAGGTTGTTTTGCACCCGTATGACATTCTGGCGGTCATCACCCTCAGGTAACAGGGCGGCAAGTAATCCCAAATGTGCACTTAATTCGTCAACAGTGCCGTAAGCCTCTATTCTCACGTCACTCTTGCTGATTTTTACGCCACCCACAAGACTCGTCGTTCCCTTGTCACCCGTACGGGTATAAACCTTTGTAATTTTCATAGTCGGTCAAAAGTTAATGATATAATGTTGTTTCGTTCGCTTCCTGTCAAACAGTACGATGCCGCAATAATAGAGATTGAAGCAAATGCCCGTCCGTTCATCGTTCACGATATCAGCCCATGCTTTTCTGTTCTTCCAAATACCCTCCACCATGAGCACCGAGTGTTCATCTACACGTTGGAAAAGTACATCCAGCCGTCCACGCCATTCACTGTCAAGTCTCAGTAGTACCAGTTCTGCCGCCTCACCAAACGAAGCCTTGCGACACCCCGCCTGCAGGTAGCTTCTATAGCCGTCGGCGGTAATCACCTGGGGCTGTCGCCAATTGGCAAGACGGAAATACAGGTATCCTAATTTACGAGTCAGCCAGTCGTCATAACGCCCCAAAGCATCATACTGATAATAAGGCCAATGCTCATTAATGACATACCGTACCAGCCAGTAGTCAGCAGGTGACTGGATACCGAAGCCCCGACAGTGGGTGATACGGCTCAGCCATACGAGGTAATATCTCAATTTCAGCATTACAAATGCAAAAGTACGAAACTTTTGGGTATTTCTAAAAGAAAAAGGGAAATAATTTGTAACTTACATAAAAAAAGCGTATCTTTGCAGCGCAAATGCTAAAAACTAACCATGGGAGAAAGAATCAAGAAGTTAAAAAAAATCAGAATACACCGTGAGGGAACCAGCGAACTGCTGTATAGTGCCATTCTTATCGTGGCTATTGCAACGGGGCTTTGGTACGCTTTCGATACAATTATTCCCTGCATCATTGTCAGTGCCGTGCTGGTAACGGCCTGGTTGATGGCGCTGAACTTCTATCGTTGTCCCATCCGTTACTTCAACGGTGACACGGAGCGCACCGTGGTGGCTCCTGCCGATGGTAAGGTGGTGGTGATCGAGGAAACGGAAGAGAACGAATACTTCCACGACAAACGGCTGATGATTTCCATCTTCATGAGTCCGTTGAACGTTCATGCCAACTGGTTCCCAGTTGACGGCCGGGTGAAGTTTGTACACCACCAGAATGGTAACTACCACAAAGCGTGGCTTCCCAAAGCCAGTGAGGAGAACGAGCATGCCGACATCATGATCACCACACCTGAGGGCGAGGACATTCTGGTGCGACAGATAGCTGGTGCTATGGCCCGCCGCATCGTGACCTATGCCAAGCCCGACGAGGAGTGCTATATTGACCAGCACTTAGGTTTCATCAAACTCGGTTCACGTGTCGATGTTTTCCTTCCCCTGAATTCGAAAGTATGCGTCACGATGGATCAGCCGACAACGGGCGACCAGACGGTGATTGCAAAATTGAAGAATTGAAAAATTATTAGAATTGAAGAAGCACATCCCTAATACGATTACTTGTTGCAACCTGATTTCGGGCTGTATAGCTACCTATTTTGCTTTCTTAGGGCAATATCCGATGGCACTGCTGTTCATCGTCATCGGTGCCGTATTCGACTTCTTTGACGGTATGTCGGCCCGTTTGCTCCATGTGTCCTCACCCATCGGCAAGGAGCTCGACTCTCTGGCCGACTGTATTACCTTCGGCTTCGCGCCATCGGCCATTGTGTTTAGCTATCTGTGTACTTTCCACATCCATTGGCCGTTCATACCTTTCTTGGCGTTTATCATGGCTGCCTTCTCTGCCCTACGCTTAGCCAAGTTTAATCTGGACGAACGACAGGCAATGGGGTTCATCGGACTGCCCACCCCGGCCAATGCCCTCTTCTGGGGATCGCTGATTGTGGGACTCGAGGAAAGTGGCAGTTTCGTGGCTGCCAACAACTGGTGGGCCATACTCCTCATG
This sequence comes from uncultured Prevotellaceae bacterium, assembly GCA_902780025.1. Taxonomy (GTDB): domain Bacteria; phylum Bacteroidota; class Bacteroidia; order Bacteroidales; family Bacteroidaceae; genus Prevotella. The sequence goes on along the minus strand of CACZDV010000009.1, from coordinate 48,569 downwards.
CTGTTCTACAGCTGTTACCTGCTTATTGCTGAGATTCCCATGTTCGCCCTGAAGTTCAAGACATGGGGTTGGAAGGGCAATGAGATCAAATACATCTTTATTGCGACCTGTATTCCCCTACTCCTGTTTTTCGACATCAGTGGCATTGCTATTATTATTGCCTGGTATGTAGCACTCTCGCTGATTGCAAACCGTTTATCCCCCACCCTACATTCCTAACAAGCCCCTGAACCAATGAAAGAAGTCCTGACTATCATCCTTTGTTTTGTTCTCTTCGTCGTCATTGTACTGGCCATCCTCTTCCATGAGTATATCCGCAAATTCCGAAAGATGTTGAAACAGGCTGCCGAAGAGCGTGAAGCCCGCAGGCAGGCCAAGGAAGATGCCTACTTCAAACGGACGTCGAACAAGTACTACCAGAGAGAAGAAGACAAGCCTAAGTTCAAGGACGACTACTTCAAGAGCAGCGATGAGGGAGACCATCAGCAGAAAGCTGGACAAGAGCAACGGAAAGAAGAAACCACCACCCGTCGCACAGTGCAGACAGGCAGTGGTGTTACCATCATCGACGACCGCCACGAACAGCAGAACGACCGAAAGATCTTTGAATCGGGCGAAGGCGAATACGTCGAGTTTGAGGAGGTCTAATCTTAATGCATCATTAGTTATGCACTAAGGTTCCTATCTCTTCGCCATCCATCACCTTCTTTAAATTTCCTACTACGTCCATATTGAAGACGTAGATGGGCAGGTTGTTGTCCTGACACATACAGATGGCTGTCAAGTCCATCACCTTCAGGCCTCGCGCGAGTACCTCTTTATAAGTAATGGCGTCAAACTTCGTGGCCGTCGGGTCTTTCTCAGGGTCAGCAGTGTAAACGCCGTCCACGCGTGTTCCCTTCAGCATCACGTCAGCCTCAATCTCGATGCCGCGCAGCGATGAGCCCGTATCAGTCGTAAAATAAGGAGATCCTGTGCCAGCAGAGAAGATGCAGACATAGCCCTGTTCCATAGCCTCGATAGCCTTCCATTTAGTGTAGAACTCACCGATAGGCTCCATGCGGATAGCCGTCAGCACCTTGTTCTTTACGCCCACGGCTCCTAAGGCCGACGATAATGCCAGCGAGTTGATGACCGTAGCACACATACCCATCTGGTCGCCTTTCACACGATCAAAGCCCTTTTGCGAACCACTCAAGCCACGGAAGATATTGCCGCCGCCGATGACGATACCTATCTGCACCCCCATCTCGGCCACCTCCTTAATCTGCTTTGCATAGTCACTCAAGCGCTCGGGGTCAATGCCGTAACCCTGCTTTCCCATCAGGCTCTCGCCCGACAACTTCAATAGAATCCTTTTAAATCTTGCCATAATAGTTATATGATAAATGTTACTTCTTTGAATGCATAGATACGCTCATTGGCGGCTTCGTCACTAAGAACCAAATGACCATCCTCGCGAACGTCGGCTATCTCAGCCATAAAAGCACCGTCAGCATCAGCATACGGATGGAATCCCCGCCGCCGGTAGAGACGCGACAGATAGTGGTTGCGGATGTCGTGGCCCAACAGCCCGTCAAACCGCCGCAGGATATCGCGGAGCAACTCGTCACGGTCAGTCTCCTGGCCACTCACCTGCCACAGCGACACGGGATTAGGGGCATCACTGCGGAAGTCACGCTGATTGACGTTCAGTCCCACACCGATGATGCTGCTCTTGATGACAGTTCCCTTCAGCGTGTTTTCGATGAGTATGCCGGCAATCTTGCCGTTTCTCCAATAGATGTCGTTGGGCCATTTGATACTCAGGTCGCCGATATATTGCTCCAGCGACTCACAGATAGCCAGCGAGATGGCCATCGAGATGTGGAATTGCCGAACAGCGGGAATGTCGTGAGGATGAACAAGCATCGAGAACAACAGGTTCTTGCCCCGCTCTGACTCCCACTGGTTTGTGCCACAGCCTCGGCCTGCCGTCTGATGTTCGGCCACTACCACCATATTTCCCTCGCCATGCTCTTTCAGCCAGTTATTGGTGGAGTCTGTCTCGTCGATATGTACTATTTTCCAATCCACGTTGCAAAGATACTAATTTTTCACTTTTCACTTTTCACTTTTCACTTTTTTTATTATCTTTGCACCATGACTCAACAAGAATTAGACGAAAAGTATATGCGGTTTGCCTTGGACGAGGCAAAGTGCGCCCTCGACGAAGGTGAGATACCCATCGGCTGCATCGTGGTATGCAAAAATCGTATTGTGGCCCGTGCCCATAATTTGACAGAGACGCTCTGCGACGTCACCGCCCATGCCGAGATGCAGGCCATCACTGCCGCTGCCAATACCCTGGGCGGCAAGTACCTGACCGACTGCACCCTCTACGTCACCGTGGAGCCGTGTCCCATGTGTGCCGGAGCCTTAGGCTGGGCACAGCTGCCCCGCATCGTCTACGGATGCGACGACCCCAAACGCGGCTACCGTGAGTACGCCCCCCGTGCCCTGCACCCCAAGACAAACGTAACTGGCGGCACCCTCAGTGAAGAGTGCCGCCAGCTGATGCAGGATTTCTTCAAGGAAAGGCGCTAATCCGGGCTAAAGGTACGTATTGACACTACTGACAGAAACGAATAACCCATTCCTTAAAGAAAGGATCTTCTATTTCGTAGTCAGTCACTCGTATCACATACCCAGCTTTCATTAATCGTTTTACGGCACTGAATGATGTGCTTGACGCTACTTTGCGATTCTGTAACGGATTTTCCCCTTTGCTCAGACTAAGAATGACAGAACGGTCCGTACGGTTGAAATTCAACCAAAGGCGTTCAAAATCCAAATCATGAACACGTACAATCTTGCTGACAGCTTCCTTGACAACACCGTCAACAAGATGGTCGTAGGTCATCATCTCCCAAACCTGGGCAGACAATTGTTGAGTATAGTAGGGATGAAGATTGGTAAAAGCTAATATCTCTTCTACTATGCCATGCAATTTCTCATCCTCATTTAATGGCAAACGGGTTGTAATATATTCCTTGAAATCATCGTAAGGAATTTTATTCAGGCGCATAAGTTTTCCAAAATGATAGAAGGGAGACTTCTTTCTCTCAAAAATATCCGTCATCATAGACTCCTGACTACCTAATAGGATATAATTCAGATGCTGTTGCTCCTGCATAATGGAACGCAACTGTTTATCTAAGCCCTTACGTATGTTCAAAATCTCCTGAAACTCATCAAGTACAACGACCAGCTTTTTATTCTCCGTGCTAACCTTTTCTATCAAGTCCATCGCGTCCTCCAGAAGAACCATACTGTTCATTACAGGTTGGAAGGAAACGTCAACACCATTTGTTATAGGGTTTGTTGAAACCGTCGGTATAATCCTGAAATGGGTCATCAAATGCCTGATTCTCTCCATTGGATACAAACGGAATAATTCACGTAATAATTTGGATGCAAAGTCCTCAACGCTAAGCATATTCTGCATATTAAGAGACAGACAAGGACGGCCAGACATCTTGACAGCCTTGGCAACTAAGCTTGACTTTCCAAATCTTCGCGGACTAATAAGAATTAAGTGGTTAGCACTGTTCAGCGACATCTGGACTTCCCTCAACTCATTGATTCTGTCAGTGAAGTACTCATTGTCGACAAGCACACCAAACTGAAATGGATTCATCATATTTGAATAATTATGTTATATTTGCGGAGGCAAAGTTACAACATTTATTTGATACTTGCAAATGATTCCGAAAGATTATGCGAAAAATTTCGCAACGAAAAATTTCGCAAAGGCTGGAGGCCCCTCCGTTAGATTATTCTGTAAAGGTGCATCCCAAAACAAACGTAACTGGCGGCACCCTCAGTGAAGAGTGCCGACAGCTGATGCAGGATTTCTTCAGAAACCGGCGTTAATCAATGACGACTTTCTTGCCGTCGATGACATAGACGCCCTTTCTTAACCGTTTCAGGTCGTTGCCAACATAGACGCCACGCAGGTCATAGACAGCACCTGACGTTTCAGCTATCCTTACGGGCGAGATGGCGGTGGCAGGGAAGGAGAACTGCTGCTCGTCGCTCCACTGCGATATATCCTCAGCACCAATAGCCCTGATGCGATAGGAGAAGCGACTCGTCGGCGTAAGGTCGGCGAAGGTGTAGGATGTCTGGTCTGTGGTATAGTTCTGCTTGCTGATGCGGCGAATGACTTTGGAGGCCGTGTTGCGCGCTCCAACAGCGATTCCCAGTTCTTCCTCAGTGAAGACACCTTCGTAAATAGCCAGATAATCCATGTACATACGTGCAGAAGGCTTGATATCAATGATGAACTGCTTACCCTCCGTGTTGAGGTGGAACACGACACGACGGTCGGCAGAGAGTTCAAACTCATGTTTCTCAGTTCCGAAGCGGTTAACGAACTCCAAGACGCCCTTTACCGATTCGTCATTACCATAAGGACGTCCGCCAAGGACAACGGTGATTTCGCCGCTCTCAGGCATCCAGTAGATAGGTGTCGATAAAAAACCATTAACCTTACTGGTGCCCATCAGCAGACCATAAGGCGAGGTAAAGAGTTTGTCGCCCGTCCAGCTGGTGGTATCGACATTCTCCACGTAGTCGTTCATCTTCTTACTGATATCCGTGAAACCAGTACTCGTAGAATAGCATTTGCTGAAATGCTCTTCCAACATACGGCATTCGTCGAGGTCGTGGCGCGAAGCGGGAGTCTCCGTCAGTTCCAGTTCATACTCCACGGCATCGGCCACAGGGCTCCAGCTGACCGTGAAGTCACGATTAACGACAGTGGGTTCTCCAAGGAATTGCGGTATCTGCATTTCGGGACGGCAGGCAATGAACGAGATAAGACCGTCGTCAGACTCCGTAATGTGGTCGATGGGCTTGTTCATGAGCAGCCGTCCGTCGGTATTGGCATTATAGGTGATGGCGGCTGGCTCCGTGTAGTTGGTGAGTGCCGTCACGGAGTCGGGGCCCGGGAATGGGTCGCCTGAAATCGTATAATACGACTGGAAGCCGTCGGCAGGGATAATCGTCATCATCTGACGGTTTCGATTACCATTGATGGAATTATCCTTCCACCTTTCCTCGTCATAGTCAACATGGACCACCAGCAAACCGTGACCAGACAGTCCGGCATCAAAACCACGTCGCTGACGGTTCTCCAAGAGATAATACTCATTGCGATTGCCCTCATTATAAAGGACATAGGCTTCAGGAGCATCCACAAGGCATTTCATGTCGGTGACGGTAGTCATGTCTGTCAGCTCCGTCGCATTCATCCATCCGGCAAAGATACGCTCATAGGAAGTATAGGCTGCCGGTGTACGTGCATCGTTATTATAGTTGCCTTGACACATGACATCCCAGTTCGCCATGGCGTAATTGCCATTTTGATTCACTGTGTCGTACATATCGGGCAAACCCAGACAGTGGCTGAACTCATGGCAGGCAGAGCCGATGCCGTCGAGGGTGGTACCGCTCGTGCCCCGCAATTCGCAACTGCAGGCATAGGTATTGAGTTTGACGTCATCAAGTTTCAACTCCGTACCCCTGCCACTCAGCGTCGCCTCATGGGGCCAGATGGTTTCAGCAGGGGCACCGTAGTTCTCGCCGTAACCGGCATAGATAATGTACAACTGCTCCACCTCGCCATCGCCGTCCCAGTCGTAGTCGGCATAGTTGACGTCGGCGTTGGCCGTGCGGCAGACCTCAGCTATGAGTTCGCCCACTTCATAATCGTTGCGTCCGTTTTTCGCTGCACCGTAATAGGACATCTTCTGTGATGCCGTATAAGGACCGGCAATGTCGAAGTCGATTTCAAACTGACCATAGCTCTGCGCCTTGAAGTAGTCGCTCACGGAGCCAGTCATGCCGTAGTCGCTGTAGCCCTCCTGATTGAAGAACTGCTGATAGACGGCCTTGGCATCGGCTGTAGAGAATTTCTGGTCCTGAAATTCCACAAGGATGACCAGTCCGTGCTTCTTTCCATGCAGGTCGGTGGTTCGTTCGCCCACACCTCTGGTCACCCCGTGGCTGTGTCTCGGTGCCCTGAGTTGCCGCCGGGCGTTAGCCTCTGCCAGGCGTGCCGACCATTGGCTCCGCACGCTGCTGAAGTCAGCAGGACGGGCAATACCGTTGTCGTCAGTCAGGTAAACGTTGCCCTGATCATCGGTCAGGTAGCTCAGGTGTTCATCGCCGCGCAGGGCGAGTGTGGCTTTCGTGCCGTCGCTGAGTGTGACGGTACGCTTGGCTCCAGGCCAGGCCGGGCCGGCGTTCACGGCAGTGCTGACCAAAGCGAGCAATGCCGTCAGTAGGATGTTTCTTGTCATCTTCTTTTGTCTGTCGATTAAAAAACAAGAGGTGTACACGCCCACTTGCCGGGTCATGTACACCTCTTTATAACTAGTCAGTGATTAGCGAGCCAGCACATCCTTCGTAATCGGAGCACGATGGTTCATCATACGACGAAGCTGCTTCTTGTCAACCTTGTCGTAGGCATGCAGACGACGAGCAAAGCTGTTGGCCTTAGCCTGAGACTTCATCATGGCACGCGTCGAAGCATTAACGGCAGAAGGCAGCACGACCTTGAAGTCGCTGTCAACACCTGTGATGAACAAAGAGCCTGCCTGACCGGCAACACCCTGATATTCATAAGAGCCGTCATTAGAGCTGAACCTTGGCATGGTAATAATGCCATCAGCCAGTTTACCGAGATAATTAGCCTCCTTGGCAGCGTCGAAGCCCTTGGCAGCAACAACGTATCCACCATAGGTTCCCACGCTGATGTCGCCACCACCATCGTCGCAACCCGTAGACTGCAGCAGAGCATAGACACCCTCAGGATCGGTAGCGTTAATATCAAAGTTCGTAGGAGTATAGGCACACTCTAACATCGCAGCATTCTTCTGGAAAGCGTTCACCAGACGGTAAACACCGGGCTCGTCGCTGTTCTCCTGAATCTCAACCTCGTAAGTATCGGGGTCGTAGGTCGTTTCCTCATCGGGACCGAACAGGGTGATAAACAGGTTGTCGGTGAACAGTCCCATACCCAGGCTCTTCCAGGGGTTGGCACCGCCGCCATAGTACTCGAACTCGGCAACATCCATAGCCTTCACAACATTTTCTTCGTTAAGCACGACAACCACCACCTGCAGTTTGCCAGTGAGGTCGCCAATGGGCACGTTGACGTTACCTGCCTTCTCAATAGCAGAAGCCTCCAAGTCGCCGGCAGCAATGGCATCAGCCACAGCCTCGGGATCAGCGTCGGCACTGACGACAACAGCCTTCACGTTGGTAGCATCCTCGCCAAGCGAAATAACACCGGCAGCGTAGGGTACGCCCTGGAAGTCGGTAAAGATACCGAGAGCATCGTATTCCAGTGAGTAGTCCTTAGGAGCATAGCCGGGGAAGTCGATGATGACGATATCGTCCAACTCCGTCTTGTTCCAGCCACCGAGACCAAATATATAATAGTAAGGAGCCAGCTGAATACGACCGGGAGTGCCGTCCTCCAAGTAGTCAACCACGTAGTTGTAGGCGAAGATATCCTCACTCTGCTTATTTGTGAAGTTACCCGGATGAAGCATATAGACGTCAGCCTCATACGTACTATGGTAGTAACCAGTATTCAGTTGGGTGTAGCCCACCAGACCGTCAAGGGTTATTGTCACATCATAGAAGGTGTCGCCCGGTTTCAGCAGCTCTAACTCAATGTAGGGATTCTGATTGCCGTCAAGAGTAAGGCCGGAAGCCTTGCCCAGTGCGTCGAAGGCACCCATGAGACGATACTTGTTGGGGTTCTCGGTGTTACGGGCAATGGTAACAGGTGCCGTAGCCTCAAACCAATAGTTATCGGTAATAGAACCCGTACCGATGGCCTCATAGGGTGAGGGAGCACCGGCCGAGAATCCGAATGAAGTCTGGCCGTAAGGAGTCGTTGACTCGACTGAGGTAATGATCAGCGTGTCGCGTACATACTTATCATAGGCCATGCCTTCGTTCTGATAGGTAATATTAATCTGAGCCACCGACTCGCCAGCATTGAAGGTGACGGTAGCGGGAACGGTGTAGAATCCCGTCGTGTCGGTGTGCGCAATATTGACCGTCAGGGCGTCGGCCGTCTTGATGCGGTTGATGGGAATTGAGAAGGTGTTCTCCTTCATCGAAATGTCAAACTTCGAAGCCATGTCCTTGTTGAAGTACACCTGATCGCCTGCAGGCTGTGATGCCCACTGGTAGTCGTTGTCGTCGGAGCAAGCCGTGATGCCAGCCATCGCCGCCAAGACCAGTAACAAGCTATAAATATTCTTTTTCATAAACTAATCTCTTTTTACTGATTATAAATTCTTACCAAGTGAACACTTCTGAGTCGTCCTCCGGTGCGTCGGGCGTCTCGTTGTTCGTGCAAGCGTAGTTGTAGTTGGTCTCAGACTGTACGATACAGAGGTTCATCCACTTCGGGTAGAGGCAACCGTCCTTCTGGTTTTCGAAGTTCCACTTGTAACCCTTCACATGGTTAGTGTTGGCGTAGTTGCGGATGACGGCCTTGTTCAGACGCTTCATATCGAAGGTCGAGAAGCCTTCACCCCACAGCTCTACGCGGCGCTGCCACCACACCTCGTTCTGGAATTCCGAGGTAGATTCGTTGCCGTAGGCATCCTGGTGCTTGCCGTAGATATAGTTCGGGTCGCGGGTCTGGGCAAACTCAGTGAGCAGCTGCTGACCACGGGCAAGATCCTGCATACCAGCTGCCTCAGCCTCGATGAGCTTCATCTCCTCAACACGCATCAGGGGCACTGCCACTACCCAAGCGGTGTACTTCGTGTCGTACATACCGGCCTGGGGACGATACTTCAGCTCCATACCGCCGACACCCGTCTGGGCCTTGGCAGCTGAATTCTGAATCTGGAGGGGATGATCCGTGTACTCCGAGAGAGCCACAGCCTGATCTTCTGCATTCATATTATCAAGGTCGAAGTCAATCCAGCACTTCTTGCGGAAGTCCGTAGCGGGAATGGTCTCGAAGAGGTGACGGTCGATGAGCATCGGACCACCGTAGTTGGCACCGTAGCCGCACTCGAAGCCGTTCTCCATAATCATGATGCTACCCCATGATGAGTCACCGTCGTTTTCGGTGATATTGGGGTCGGTATCGCGGAATGTCAGACCGAACATCCAAGAAGCGTTAGGCTTGTTGAAGCCATTATCGTGGCTCAGGAACTGGGCAGCGTCCATGACGGTGTAACCCTTCTGAGCCATCTTGGCGTACTTCTCGGCGTTGGCCCAGTCCTGAATCTCCAGGTAGGCACGTGCCTTGAGGCCGTAGACGACGCTCAGGTCAGGTGTATAGACATCCTCACGCTCATAGTTAGCCAGCAGTTTCTCGGCCTCGTCGAGGTCAGACAGAATCTGTGCATAGGCATCCTTGAACTTGGCGCGGGGATTCTCTGCAGCCTGTTCCTTGGTGAGGGTCTCGGTCACCATCGGCACGGTCTCAGCCTCAGGATCCAAAGCATAGGGCTTGGCAGCAAACATACGGACGATGTCCTGATAGAACATGGCACGCATGGCATAGGCAATACCGGCACCTTCTTCACGGCCTTCGGGAGCGCTCTTGTAGAGCAGAAGCACCTTGTTGCAGTTGTCAATCCACTTGTAATAGTAGGTCCAGGGCACCTGGCAGCGAGCGTAGGTGGGGCCGAGGCCATAGCTGGCCTCATACCATGTGGAGTACCAGTTGTTGGTACCTGCTGCCACCATGTCCTGACCCATGACGTCGCGCTGCAGGAAGAACGAGGGATAACCGAAGTCGTAGGGTTCGGTGTCGCTTCCCGAATAGGTGAACTTACCGCAGAGGTTCGAGGTAAGCGACGCTACTGAACTCTCATAGAATCCCGGTGTGTCAGAGGCTTGTTTCTCCGTGACGTAACTGGTCTGGGGGTCAATCTCCTCAATACAGCTGGTCATCAGTGGTGCGGCCAGCGCAATGTAAACAACGGATAAAAATATCTTTTTCATATTCTTTTTCATTATATTATGTTAGAGCGTAATCTGCACACCACCGGAGATGGTACGTACCGGAGAGTAAACGTTGGTATCAGCTGTAGAACCGAAGCTGTAGCGGGGGTCAAGACCCTTGCGTACGCTCCAGAAGCAGAGGTTCTGTCCCTGGACATAGACGCGCAGCTTGTCGACGTAGAACTTCTGAGTGATGGCCTTCGGCAGGGTGTAACCTACTGAGAAGCTCTGGAAGTTCAGGTAGCGAGCGCTGGTCAGGAAGCGTGTAGAAGCAAGTGTAGTGTAATCGTCACCATACTGGAAGCGGGGAATATCAGTATTCTGATTCTCCAAAGTCCAGGCGTTGAGAATGTCGCGGTGGAAGGTACGGGCGCTGACGCTTGAGCCGCTCTCCGGGCCCATCAGCACACGGTAGCCGTAGTCGATAATCTTACCGCCGAGCTGATAATCGAAGGTTGCGCTGGCATCGAAGTCATAGACGCGGATAGAAGTAGCGAAACCACCGTTAAGCTTAGGCAGGGTGCTGCCCATAGCATAACGCGAAGCATTAGAGCTGACGGTGGTGGCGTAGTCACGGTTAGTACCGGGCTTTGAAGTGTTCATTGACTTGAACTCTTCAGTAATGGTACCGTCCTCCTGCTCCACCTGCTCGGTTACCCACAGCGACTTGTCGCCCCAGTACATAGCCAAACCGGCCTTCTTCGGGTCATACTCGGTATCAAGGGTCTTCTGCCAAGTTTCCTCCGTGTAGATACCTGCGTAGTCATAGAGGAAGGCATTCTGCATAGGCTCGCCCTCAGCAAACCAGCTGTAGAGGTCGCCGAAATTAGAGGTAGCAGCGTAACCGCCGTTCTGACGCGTCTTCGACTCGGGAAGTTCCAGAATCTTGGTGCTGTTGTGTGAGGCGTTGAGGCTGACGTTCCATGAGAAGTTGTTCGTGCGGATAATGTCGGCAGACAGGGTGAGCTCAACACCACGGTTGCGGATGTCGCCGATGTTGTCGTAGTAACCGCGTACACCGAAGCTCTCAGGTACGTTGAGCCAGAAGAGCAGGTCGCTGGTCTTCTTGTTGTAGAAGTCGAAGCTACCGCTGAGGCGTCCCTTCAAGAGGCTGAACTCCAGACCGATGTTGAGGTTGGTGGTCGTCTCCCAGGTAATCTCAGGATTGCCAAGACGTGAGAACGAAGGCACGATGTCGTTACCTGAACGGCTCAGAGAATAGATGTTGGTCCAGTTCCAATAGAAGTTCAGACCGTCGTTACCCTGCTGTCCAAGGCTCACCTTAAGCTTCAACTGGTCGAGCCAGTCCTTAGTGCTCTCCATGAATTCCTCCTTGGAAATCATCCATGCTGCACCGACGCTCCAGAAGTCACCCCAACGGTGATCCTTGGCGAAAGCAGAAGAAGCGTCACGGCGATAAGAAATCTGACCGAAGTACTTCTCGTCGTAGTTATACATGGCACTGCCGAGCCAACCCTCACGGTTGAACTCAACGGTGTAAGAACCAGAGTCGTAGCGGTCGCCGAAGTTGTTGACCTCATGAACCTCAGTCGAGAAGCCGTTACGTGCGTAAGCCGTCAGACGCTTGGTGGTGGTCTTGTTCCACTCGTGACCAGCCATCACCTGAATGTCGTGCTTACCGAAGAGCTTGTGGAAGTTCAGCATCTGGACGTAGTCCTGACGGAAGTTGTTCTGCTGGAACTTGGTCAGAGAACCGTGGTCGGCCTTTGTCGGGCCCTCGAACGGGTTCTCGTAATGGGTATAAATGCTCTGACCCATGTTCAGGTTGTTGGTCGACGTGAACTTCAGATAGTCAGTGAAGATAATGTCACCCGTCCAAGTCATGTTGAGCTGGTTGCTGATACCCTCATCCACATTATAGTTATTAGAACCGAGGGGGTTACTGCTGGCCATGAAGCCACGGACAGGAGTGTTGGGGTACTGCGTACCGTAGTCGTACTGCTGGTGGCCGTACTCATCGGTACGGACGACAGGCCTACCCGTATTCGGGTCGAGGACACGGACGTAGATAGGATAAATAGGAGCAATGTAGCTCGTGGTGTACATCAGGTTGGTAGCGCCCCATGTGGTGTCCATGTTGGGGTTGCTCTCCTGCTCGCCACGGGTATAGCCAATGTTGGCACCCAGACGCAGCCACTTCTTGGCCTGATAGTCAGCCTTCAGGCGAGAGGTGAAGCGCTTGTAGCCAGAGTGGTCAATGATACCGTCCTCGTCGAGCCAACCGGCACTGGCGAAGAACGAACTCTTGGTGTTACCGGCACTGACGTTGACCGTGTACTCCTGACGCAGCGCCGTCTTGTAGGCAGCGTCAGTCCAGTCGTCAGCGGTCATGTAGTAGGTCTCACCGGGAGTCTCGATGTTGCGGCCCAGCTTGGCGTTGGGGTTCATCTTGCCATTAAGACCGATGAGGTACTGACCTTCGGGCACGGTGAACACATTGTAACCCAGACGGCTCAGCATCGTGCTGTTGGCATTGGCGTTGGCAGCCACGGCGTCCTGGCCCTGGTTACGGTAGTAGTTGTTCATCATCGTGTAGTAAGCCTCGTAGTACTCTGCGGGGTCAGTGATGCGGTCATAGTCCTGAATGGCGCGGGTGTTGGCACCCCACTTCATGTCGACGTTGACAACGGCCTCCTCAGTATTACCCTTCTTGGTGGTAATGAGGATGACACCGGCAGCACCGGCAGCACCGTACAGAGCTGCAGAGGCAGCGTCCTTCAGCACGGTCACGCTCTCAATATCGTCCGTCGAGATGTTGGTCAGGCTGGCGTAGTAAGGTGCACCGTCGACGATAATCAGCGGGTCGAGCGATGACTCAAGCGACGTCAGACCACGGATATACATGGCACCGTTGTCAGCACCAGGAGCACCGCTCATACCCGTCATCTGCATGCCGGGGACAGAACCGACCAGGGCGTTAGCCACGTTGGCAGCGGTCTTCTTTGACAGTTCCTCCGTGTTCAGCACAGTGGCCGAACCGGTGAAAGCCGACTTCTTCGTCGTACCGAAAGCCACCACAATCACCTCGTCCACCATCTTGGAGTCGGGCTTCATGAAAATGCGCATGCCGTTCTTGGCCTGCAGCGTCTGTGTCTCATAGCCTACATACGATACCGTAATCTGCGTAGAGCCACTTGGCATGGTCAGCGAGAAACGACCGTTAGCATCAGTCAACATACCGACCTGCTTGCCCACAATTCGGATAGCTGCACCGATAATCGGTTCGCCGTCTTCCTGTGAGAGCACGGTTCCGTTGACCTGTGTCTGTGCAAGTGCTTCACCCATGAACAGGAAAAGACTTGCCAAAAACAATGTTAGTCTTTTTTTCATAATCTCTCTCGTTTTTTTGTTTTGTTTATAAATTAGAATATCAATTGTTCCTTTCGCGCGTACATTATTTATATAGTCCACCTCCGCGCCGGAGATAGCTATTCCTGTCCCTTTCAACGTGCAAAAATAATACATAAGTTTCAAAAAAACGAATAAAATTATAAAAAAAACACATTTTGCTCCAAGAAATTAACAAAAGAGGGCATTTTGACCAACTTTCGCGTTTTTTATGATACTTTTGTTCAATATAACAAATTGACAACTTGACGGGTCGCTTCTTCCAATCGATTGTCGTCTATTTCGCGTATGTAGGTCAGCGTCGTCTGAGGGCTTCTGTGTCCCAAAGCCCGTGAAATGACTGGCAGTTCTACGTTTGAATGATAAGCAGAGGTCGCCCAAGAGTGCCGTGCATGATAGCTGGTTAGTTTCTCGTTGATGCCTGTTGCCTTTGCCAATCGTTTCAAAGAGCGATTGTACCAGTTAAGCTGCGTAAGATACTGGTCATAAGCTTCTGTTGGGTCAACCGATGACAGCAGCGGGAAGACGTATTCGCTATCGGAAGAAGCATAGCGGTTGATGATCTCCTGCATACAAGGTTGCAGCGGTACGACAATCCGTGTACCTGTTTTGTGACGATAATATATGATCTGACCGTCAGAAACCTGTTGGCGGCGCAGAAAAGCAATATCTACGAACGGCATCCCCAACGCATAGAAACAGAAAAGGAAAATGTCGCGAGTCAATTGCAAAGAGGTGTTCGTGGTCAACACCGCATTCTTCAGTTTGTTAATGACAGCTGGTTCCAATGATCGTTTGCTGGTAACTGTCCGACCTGTGAATACGTTTCTAAAGGTTTGTTCTACATGGATATCGTATGACCGTAATGCTTTTACTAACAGGGAACGAAGCGATCGCATATAACATGAAATGGTATTGGGGTTAATGTGACGATCTCGCAACCACTTCTCATAGCCTCGGATGAGGTCTGCATTCAAATGGTTAACCGGTACGTCAGTGCCAAGAAACTGTTGCAATGAATTGATGGCCGTCTGGTAGTTAGCTTGCGTGGAACGGCTGGTAGTCTCATTTTGTTTCTCCATCTCTGACTTGACCGTCTGTATCAGGTTAGGAACCGAAGAGGATTTGTGGCAGACCTTTTGGGGAGATTTGTCAGAATGGTAGATTCTGACACTGAATTTGAAGCGGATACTGATAGTAATCATAATCGTTGCTTTTTGTTATACACGTTTATTTGTATTGTTTATTGTGGCGACTCATTTCTTTTACACCTCCGGCGCGGAGGTGGGCTATAAAAATGATGTACGAGAGAGAGGAACAATTAACTTTCTAATTATAAACAAACAAAAAACGAGAGAGATTATGAAAAAAAGACTAACAATGTTTTTGGCAGGCCTCCTGCTCTGTGTGAGTGGAGCGTTTGCACAGACACAGGTCAACGGAACCGTGCTCTCACAGGAAGACGGTCAGCCGATTATCGGTGCAGCCATCAAGATTGTGGGTAAGCAGGTTGGCATGCTGACCGACGTAAACGGTCGCTTCTCGCTGACCTTACCTGCCGGCTCATCGCAGATTACGGTATCGTATGTAGGCTATGAGTCACAGACGCTGCAGGCCAAGAATGGCATGCGCGTATTCCTGAAGCCCGACTCCAAGATGGTGGACGAAGTGATTGTCGTGGCCTATGGTACGGCCAAGAAGTCGGCCTTCACCGGTTCGGCTGCAGTTGTGGGTCCGGAGAAACTGGACCAGCACGTGACAACCAACGTTGCCAATGCCCTGGTGGGCTCTGTCAGCGGTCTGCAGATTCGTGGCGGCTCAGGTGCTCCTGGTGCCGAGCAGGGTGAGATTAACATTCGTGGTATCGCATCACTCTATGCCTCTACCGATCCTCTGATTGTTGTTGACGGTGCCCCGTTCAGCGGCTCGCTGTCAAACATTTCGCAGGACGATATTGAGAGCATCTCCGTGCTGAAGGATGCTGCCTCTGCCGCTCTGTACGGTGCCCGTGGTGCCGCAGGTGTGATTATCATCACTACCAAGAAGGGTGACAAGAGCGCTCCGAAGGTAAACGTAAACATGCGTTGGGGTGCCAACAGCCGTGCCATCCAAGATTATGAGACGGTTAACGATCCCGGCCAGTATTACGAGTATGCCTATCAGAATATGGCTAACTACTTTGCAAGCATCGGCCGTACCCCCGAGCAGTATAACGCTTCGGCCAACTCAAATATGCTGCGCTTCCTGGGTTATCAGGTATTCACCATTCCTGATGGTGAAAAGCTCATCGGCGTGGACGGTAAGCTGAACCCCAATGCCAAGTTGGGTTATACTGACGCTAACGGCTACTACTATCAGCCTGACAACTGGCTTGACGAGACTTATCACACAGCATTCCGTCAGGAGTACGACTTCAACGTGAGCGGTGGTAACGACCGTGGCGACTTCTATCTGAGCGCTGGTTATCTGGACGAGGACGGTATCATCGACAACTCTGGCTATCGTCGCTTCACCACCCGTCTGAAGACCAACTACGATGTGAAGTCATGGTTGCGCGTTGGTGCCAACATCGGCTACGTCAACAGCAAGACTACTTCAAACCCGAATCTTGACGCATCGCAGCTCGGCTCTACCAACCTGAACTACTATGCTACGATGATTGCACCTATTTATCCTATCTATGTGCGCGTCATTGACCCCGCTACAGGCCAGCCCACAATTCATACCGATGCTTACGGCAATCCTCACTACGACTACGGTCGTCCGGGTCTGGACTATCCTGTCGCACGTGCATTCCTGCAGACTGGTAATCCGCTTGGCTCAAACCACTACAACAAGGTTGTCAGCCGTGGCATGCAGTTGCAGGGCAATGGCTATGCAGAGTTTAAGCTGACCGAAGACCTGAAGTTCACGCACACCAGTACCCTCTACTGGCGTCATTCTAACTTCTCTGACTATGAGACATCGCTCTATGGTCCGAAGGTAACTGTGAACGGACAGATTGACAAGAGCCAGAACGACTATGTGAGCCAGAACCACCTGCAGACGCTGATTTATAACCACAGCTTCGGCCCCCACAACGTAGGTGTCACGCTGGGTCACGAGTGGTACAAGGCTAAGACTACTTATCTGTCGGCTGCTGCTCAGGGCTTGTTCTCGGCAGACATTCAGGAAATTGCTGCTGCCGCCAACAACCAGTACACGTCTAACTCTTACACCTCTGCCTACAACGTCGAGGGTTGGTTCGGTCGTGCACTCTACAATTACGAAGAAAAGTACTTTGCCGACTTCTCTCTGCGTCGCGACGCATCCAGCCGCTTCGACAAGGATCATCGCTGGGGTACGTTCTGGTCAGCAGGCGCTGCCTGGCTCATCTCCAAGGAAGACTTCATGAGCAGCACCAAGTCTTGGCTCGACGAACTGAAGTTGAAGGTTTCTATCGGACAGAAGGGTAACGACGGTCTGAACAGTTCTTGGTACTTTGCAGAGCGTTACTCTCTGTCGCGTGCCAGCAAGACCAACATGGCTCCCTCATTCTCGGGTATTGGTAACACCGACATCACTTGGGAGACTACGACAGCCTTCAACATCGGTCTTGAATTCGCATTCCTGAATCGCCGTCTGACGGGTAGCATCGATGTTTACTCCAACAAGATTACCGACCTGCTGGCATGGCTCTCAATTCCTGAGTCTAACGGTGTACGCGGCTACTGGGGTAACATGGGCGACGTCCGCAACAGCGGTATTGAGCTTGCTCTCTCTGGTGACATTATCCGTACCAAGGACATCACTTGGAACGTCTGGGCCAACATTGCTCACAACAAGACAAAGATCCTGAAGTTGCCCGAGTCGAAGATTAAGCTGAATGGCGGTTTCGCCGAGACGGGTAACAACATCCAGCGTTGGTACGAAGAGGATGGCGAGCTCTATCAGCCGTTCCTCTACAGCTATGCCGGTGTTGATCCGGAGACTGGTGAGGCACTCTATTATTACGACGAAGACTTGTCACCTGCTGGTGGTCAGGCTACCAACAACACTGCTAAGCCTGGTACAAAGCGCAGTGGTACTACCAACAAGATTGGCGAAGCTTCACGTTATACGCAGAAATCCATGCTTCCCACTGCTACCGGTGGTTTCGGTACTACACTCACAGCCTACGGCTTCGATGTATCAGTCAACTTCGACTACCAGCTCGGCGGTAAGGTTTGGGACTATCACTATATGCAGCTTATGGGTAACTGGTACAACAGTGGTGATGCAGGCTCGGCCATCCACGTAGATGCCCTGAAGGCATGGACTCCGACGAACACCGCCACCGACGTTCCCCGTATGCAGTATGGCGATGCTTATACAAACTACTCTTCCGACCGCTGGCTCACCAGCGCTAAATACCTGAACTTCCAGTCGTTCTCTGTAGGTTATACCCTGCCGAAGGAGCTGGTCAGCAAGATTTATCTTGATAAGGTACGTGTATACTGCACTGGTGAGAACCTTACCTTCTGGAGTGCCCGCAAGGGTCTTGACCCGCGCTACAGCTACGAGGGTAACGAAATGCTGAACACCTACTCACCCACACGTACTATCATGGGTGGTATTCAGGTAACGTTCTAATGTCAAACCCAAAAGCATGAAAGTAATTATGAAGAAATTAATGATAAAGACAGCCCTCGTAGCCTTGGCCGGAACTACCCTCTGTGGCTGTATTGAGGAAATCGACCTGCAGTCGAGTACTGTTACCAAGGAGCAGGTACTGAAAGCACGCGGTGCTTACGACAATCTGGTATCGGCCATCACCTCGTCGCTCAATGGCGAGTTCTTCTACAGTGGCAACGACGGTACCGACCCCTATGACTTCGGATATCCGTCATTCTTCCTGCAGCGTGATGTCATGGGTCAGGACATTGCCTGCGAGGATTCTGGTTCAGAGTGGTACACCACCTGGTATAGTAGCTTCTCGGGACTGGCTCCCACAACAGGCCGCTGCCAGCTGCCCTGGTCTTACTACTACAACTGGATTAAGAACTGTAACATCGTGCTCTCCATGATAGAAGGTGAACCTACCAAAGAACAGAAGGTGGGTGCAGGTATCGCTCACACTATGCGTGCCATGTTCTATCACGATTTAGCTCGTATGTACGCTCAGAAGCCTTACGGTGTCGACAAGTCGGCTCCTACCGTGCCTATCATCAACGAAAAGACCACGATTGAGGAGTCACAGACCAATGCCCGTGCCACCAACGAGGTTATCTATAAGTTCATTCTCGACGACCTGAATGCTGCTGAGCCTCTGTTGGCTGACTATAAGCGTTCCGACGTGTACACACCCGACCTGAGCGTTGTCTACGGTCTGAAAGCTCGTGTTTACCTCGACATGCAGGACTGGGCTAACGCTGAGAAGTACGCCAAGTTGGCTCAGGAGGGTTATACCATGTTGACAAAAGACGAATACCTCTCTCAGACAAGCGGTTTCAACAAGCCCAACGAGGCTTGGCTCTTTGGACTTACCTACCGCTCTACCGACCCCAACATCACACTGAACGATGCTGACTCCAGCTGGGGTTCACAGATGATTATTGAGGTCGTTCCCTCTGAGTGCGGTTACTCTTCCAACTATGTTGGTCCTAAGCGTATTGACGCTCACCTCTATTCCACCATCCCGCAGTCAGACTTCCGTCGCATGTGCTTCATCGATCCCGCCATCGACGAGATTTATGTAGAGGGTGCTTCTGACGAAGAAACCGAGGCGCTCACACAGGAAGCTCAGGTGAAGGCTCTGGCTGCCTACTCTGACGATCCTGAAGGACTTTGGTGGACTGGCTATAATGTGTCAGCCAGGGAGAGCGTGGGCTACATGCCTGTGAAGTTCCGTCCGAAGGATGGCGTTCACGACAACCAGTATACCGCTTTCACCGTAGCAGTTCCCCTGATGCGTGTTGAGGAGATGAAACTGATTGAGGCTGAAGCTGCCGGTATGCAGGATGAGGCTCGCGGTATTCAGCTGCTGACCGAATTTGCCAAGACTCGTGATGCCAACTATACTTATGGCACACATAACGAGGCTTACGGTAACACTGCTACATCTGCATTCCAGAACGAAGTGTGGTGGCAACGCCGTGTTGAGCTCTGGGGTGAAGGTTTCGCCACATTCGACATCAAGCGTCTGCAGAAGGGTATCATTCGTAGCTACGAGGGTACTAACCACCCGATGACAATGCGCTGGAATACACAGACCACTCCGCAGTGGATGAACCTCTGCATTATCCAGACTGAGACTAACTACAACGGTGCTATTGAGAACAACCCGACACCAATTGCCCCGACAGGAGACTCTGAGCCTTTCGCGTGGTAATAATCATACAAAAAAGCGGCATCCCGAAAAAAGGATGCCGCTTTTTTAGTTTACCGCTTCTGGCGGAAAAAGTCCTGCATCAGCTGGCGGCACTCTTCACCGAGGGTGCCGCCAGTTACGTTTGTCTTGGGGTGCAGGAGCAAGAGACCGACATACCGCGTAACTGGCTGGCAGTCAATGGTCAGTGCAGGAAGTGCAGGATTTTTCAGGTGGTCAGGCGGGGATTGTCAGCATAGCCGCTTGAGCCACAGCTCTAGGAAGTGGTCGTAGACGGCATAGCCCTTGGGGGTGCGGCTGACAAGATCCTTGTCTGTCAGTACGTCGAGTGCCGTTTTGATGCTGCTGGAACTTGGAAGGTCGTACTTCTTGATAAACTCGTTGCTCATCGGGCTTCCCACACAGTTCTCCTTGGCAATGGCCTTGAGTAGTGAGAGTTGGTTGTCGGTAAGGAATGTTACCAACTCTTCATACTGCACGGTATAGCGACTGACGATATGGGCAATGGCCTCTCTCAGCAGGGCTTCGCTCCTAACATTTTTTTCTGTCTCGTAAAGTCTGTTCAGCACGAGTTGCAGTACTTCCGCGTTGAGCCCCAGACCACGCCGTTCACATATGGAGACTACGGTACTATCAGCGTCCGCGACCTGGGTTACTGGCAGGACGACGACAGCTACGCCTTCGATCCTGACTATGGCTGCTTCATCTATACGAACGCCAATAAGAATGGTGTAGTTCTTGCTCTTCAGTACTTTGTTTCAGCAGGTAGCCTTGGCTACGGTTGGGACGAGTTCGAACCTGAAGAATAAACACCAAGTTCTGGTATACTAACAAACTATCGGGAGGCGATGCCGCAAGGTACACCTCCCGATTCTGTTTTTCCTAAGTTTTATTTGGCGGTTTGAAAAATAATGTATATCTTTGCGAGCAAATTACTAAAGCCAATTTAAAATGAATGCAATATCGATGAACAATCTTTGGAACTATTTGCAGGGGCTTTCATTAACGGCGAGCAACCGTAAATGGTTGGCTGAAAAGCTAATAGAGCCACAGTCAAGCACTGACATGAACGATGAAAAGATACGTCAGGAACTGACGGAGGCCTTTCAACAGCTTGAGGAAGTGAAATCAGGTAACCGCAAAACACGAAAAGCAGAGGAGTTGCTATATGAGCTTTGAAATCAGCACTATCGAGGTTTTCGACCGCCAAGCGAAACGTCTCTCTAAGCACTATGCGTCGTTTCGCGATGATTACAAGTCATTACTCGAAATGCTTCGGAAGAATCCAATGGCAGGTGCCGATTTAGGCGATGGTATAAGGAAAGTTAGAATGGCTATTACTTCGAAAGGGAAAGGCAAAAGTGGCGGAGCAAGGGTTATAACTTATACTGCGGACGTTATTACTGTCAGTTGCGAAGGTGAACTACTGCTTCTGTCCATTTACGACAAGTCTGAGCATAGTACCATTTCAGACAAAGAGATAAAACGGCTGAAAAAACTTGCAGAAGCCCATATGACGCTGTAGTGCTGCTTTTCTTTGCCATAAGATCTGCTTTTAGTATGATAATTATTACGGGATCTCCGTTACGGAATTCCCGTTACGGAATTTCCGCAATGCAAAGATACGGCAAAAAAAGGAGACAACCAAATGTTTTTATCTTTTTAATACTTTTCATAAAAAAAATGTTGAAACCACTTATCACTTATCACTTTTAAGGGTTATCTTTCTGATAGTAAGTTATTTAACGAGTGATAAGCACCCCTCCAGCTTGTCACTTCTTGTCACTTCTTGTCACTTCTCGCTACCCGCCACCTTTCGGCCTGCTACCTACCGAGTAACGCCCCTTTACCTACCGGGTAACGCCCTCGTAGGTGCCGGGTAGCGGATAGTCCCAGGGGGTGGGACTAACGAAAAGTGGCACTATTCGACCTGCAAAGTGGCACTATTCGACCTGCAAAGTGGCACTATTCGACCAGTTTGGAGCCTCAAAACGCCGAAAAAGGTGATAAGAAGTGACAAGCTGGAGAGGTGCTTATCACTTCTTATTTATCTAATAATGAGACAATTAACCCTTAAAAGTGATAAGTGATAACGCAAATCAATAAAATTTCTCTGAAAATGTTTGGTTTTTCATCTTTTTTTTAGTAACTTTGCAGTTGAAACCTGAAAAATACATAAAGCTATGAAGATTACCGTATTGAAGCTGAAAGGCACAAAAGAGACCATGACGCGTGTAGAACTGGAACAGGTGGTGAAGGACATCGCCTGTGGTGAGTATGTGGGCGAGGTTCACCGCCTAAGAGAGCTGTACCCGCTGGTTCATCCCAAGAAGGATGGCGTGGGACGGATGATGAGCAACTATAAGCTGCGGCTGACGCTGCCCCTGCTCTGCTTTGCGGTGGAACAGCAACAGCAGAGGGGTGAACGGCGGCAGCTGGCGTATAACGGACTGATGGTATTGGAGGCCAACAACCTGGCCGACTACGACGAGGCATTGAAGATCCGCGACGCGGCGGCACGACTGCCGCAGACGCTGTTGGCGTTTCTCGGCGCCAGCGGACGCAGCGTGAAGATTGTGTGCCGCGGCGAACTGTATCCTGACAGTAAGCAGAAAGAGCCGCTACCGACGAACGAGGAGGACATCAGACGGTTCCACCTTAATCTATATAAGACGGCGCGGAAGGCTTACAACGCTCAGCTCGACCTGACGCTCGACGCTTTGGAGCCACTGTTAGAGCGGGTGGTCTACATGAGCACCGACCCCGACTTGAAGTACCGTCCGCAGGCCGTACCATTCTATGTGGACTGTTCGGAGGAGCCGCCTGTTCAGGAGCCGGGTTTCCACGAGGACGATTTTGAGATGCAGCACCTGCTGATGCCCGGTAAGTCGGTGAAGCAGACCTACGCCCTGAACTACCACTTCATCGTGACCAACATCTTAGGCAAGTGGTTCGAACTGCCCGACGAGGAGCGCGTCAGCGAGTTGCTGATGCAGATTGCGGGCTGCTGTCAGCAGGAGGGCATCCCGATGGAGAACGCCCTGCGGCTGACGCTGCTGCACCCCGTGCTGAACCACGACCGGCTGCTGGTGGAGAAGACGTTTGAAAGTGCCTACGCCGTTCAGCAGATGGAAGACTACATGAAGCGCAACCGCCTGAAGCCGCTCCGTAGTGTGCCTGAGGACACACTGCTGATGATGAAGACGGACATCTTCCTGCATACCCACTACGAGATGCGCAAGAACGTGATGACGGGGGTGGCCCAGTATCGCGAGAAGAACGGCGAGATGGAGGAATTCCAGGACCTGGACGACGAGGCCCGCAACGAGATGACCATCCGCGCCAAGGAGCTGGGGCTGAAGTCGTGGGACAAGGACATCGCCCGCTTCATCGACTCGCCACGCATCGAGAAATACGACCCCGTGAACACCTGGCTCGACCAGCTGCCGCAGTGGGACGGGCAGGACCGTGTGAAGGCACTCGCGGAACGCGTCCCCACCAACCAGCCCCACTGGGAGGAGTACCTACACACTTGGCTCCTCGGCATGGTGGCCCACTGGCAGGGACGTAACTCGCTGACAGGAAATGCACTCATACCGCTGCTGACAGGCCGTCAGGGCTGCGGCAAGTCCTCGTTCTGCCGCATCCTACTGCCCCGCGAGCTGCGCGACTACTACAACGACCGCATCTCGTTCAGGAACGAGACCGACCTGAACCTCGGCCTGACTTCGTTTGCCCTCATCAATATCGACGAGTTCGACAAGGTGACCCAGCATCAGCAGGTGCTGCTTAAGTATCTACTATCGACAGCTGACGTCAAGTTCCGCCCACCCTACGGCAAGGCCTACAAGCAGTACCGCCGCTACGCCTCGTTCATCGGCACCACCAACCAGCCGAAGCCGCTGACCGACCCTACGGGTTCACGCCGCTTCGTCTGTGTGGAGATAACGGACATGATTGACTTCAGCGACACGCTGAACCACCATCAGCTATACGCCCAGCTGAAACAAGAGGTGGCCGACGGCCGCCGCTACTGGCTGAGCGAAGACGAGATAGAGCGGCTGATTGCGGAGAACGAACGCTTCCAGCGCATTGACTCGTTGGGCGAGATGATAGCCGAGCTATTCATCAAGCCTGAGAAGCCCGACGAGGGCCGCTGGCTATCGACCACCGAGGTGCTTGATAAACTACAGCATCGCTTCGGCAAGTCACAGTTGAAGAACGTCACGCCCAAGAAGGTGGGTGACATCTTAGGCAGCCGCCAGTTCAGTTTCGAGAGCCGCCACACCAACAGCGGCACAAGGTATCTGGTGGCCGAGCGGTAACGCCCCAATAGTTAAAAAATAATAATTAGTGGGGAAAACTTCGGAGTTGTTGGGGGCAACTCCGAAGTTTTTTGTAATTTTACCGCCTAAAACGTCGACGTGCCTTTGACATGCGACGCTAAATATTGTGTGTGTACTCACCATAACAGTAACTAAAAGCAGTTAATTATGGACTCTCAAGAAAACATCCTCGAACAGGGGATTAGTGAAGAAACAGTAAACCAGGCAGCAGCAGCTCCTGAAGTAGTAACCCCCGAAGAGCCTCAGGAAGCCCCGGAGGTCGCAGAGGCCCCAGAGGCCCCAGAAGTCTTAGAAGCCCCAGAGGTTTCAGAAGACTCAGAGGACTCAGAAGTCCCAGAAGTCTCAGAAGAGTCAGCTCCCCAAGAGGAAGAGCGCAAGGTCTATGAGACCAAGAAAGAGGTGCTGGACCGCGTGAAGGAGATTGCCCACGGCGAGGAGGCTCCGCAGAAGGACGAGGTGGACTATCTGAAGACGACCTTCTACAAGCTCCATATTGCCGAGCGCGAAGCCCGTCTGAAGGAATACATCGACGGCGGCGGCGATCCGGAGAAGTATCAGATCATGCCTGACGAGGACGAGGAGGTGTTCAAGGCCGAGATGGGCATCATCAAGGAGCGCCGCCAGCAGCAGTTCCGCGAACAGGAGGCTGAGAAGGAGGAAAACCTGAAGAAGAAACTCGAAATCATTGAGAAGATAAAGGCTATGGTCACCTCGCCCGAGGAGGCCAACAAGACGTTCCAGGAGTTCAAGGCCCTGCAGCAGGAGTGGCGCGAGATTAAGGCCGTGCCCGCCGAGAAGGCTAATGAACTGTGGCGTAACTATCAGCTGTATGTCGAGCAGTTCTACGACCTGCTGAAGTTGAACAGCGAAGCCCGTGAATATGACTTCAAGAAGAACCTGGAACTGAAGACGAAGCTCTGTGAGGCTGCCGAGAAGCTGGCCGACGAGACGGACGTCATCAGCGCCTTCCACCAGTTGCAGAAGCTGCACCAGGAGTACCGCGAGATTGGTCCCGTATCAAAGGAACTACGCGAAGAAATCTGGAACCGCTTCAAGACCGCCTCAACGGTCATCAACAAGCGCCACCAGCAGCACTTCGAGGGAATCCGTGCCCGTGAAGAGGAGAACCTGGCCAAGAAGACTGCCCTCTGTGAGAAGGTGGAGGCCATCGCTGCCGAGGAGAACAAGGGCAGCGGCGACTGGGAGCGTCACACCAAGGAGATTATCGAACTGCAGTCGGAGTGGAAGACCATCGGCTTCGCCCCGCAGAAGATGAACGTCAAGATATTCGAGCGTTTCCGCGCTGCCTGCGACGACTTCTTCGGACGTAAGGCTGAGTACTTCCGCGGACTGAAGGACACCTTCAAGGAGAACGCCGAGAAGAAGCGCGCCCTCATCGAGAAGGCCAAGGCCCTGCAGGATTCGACTGAATGGAAGTCGACGGGCGACAAGCTCATCAACCTGCAGAAGGAGTGGAAGACCATCGGTATGGTGCCCAAGAAGCTGGGCGACCAGCTGTGGGAGGAGTTCCTCGGAGCCTGCAACAAGTTCTTCGAGGCCCGCAACGCCGCTACTGCCGGCACCCGTGGCGAGGAGCATGCCAACCTGGAGAAGAAGCGCGACATCATTGCCCGCCTGAAGTTAGTAGCCGAGGAAGCAGGCGACAACCTGCAGGAGACGGTGCAGACGCTGGTTGCCGAGTATCAGGGCATCGGTCACGTACCATTCCGCGAAAAGGACAAGTTGTACGAGGAGTACCATGCCGTACTCGACAAACTGTATAAGGAACTGAACATCAGCGTGGCCAAGAAACGCCTGAACAACTTCAAGCAGAACCTGAAGCAGGTGGCCGAGCGTGGTGAAAACGCTCTGGACAACGAGC
The DNA here is from genome assembly GCA_902780025.1 of uncultured Prevotellaceae bacterium. Lineage (GTDB taxonomy): Bacteria > Bacteroidota > Bacteroidia > Bacteroidales > Bacteroidaceae > Prevotella. The sequence continues at coordinate 22,591 of CACZDV010000009.1, read as the reverse complement.
GCGCCCGTCTGTTCCGTCAGTATGAAGCCATGAAGCAGGAAATCCAGACCTACGAGAACAATCTTGGATTCCTCAGCGTCAGCTCAAAGAAAGGAAACTCGCTCATCGACGAAATGAACCGCAAGGTGCAGAAGTTGAAGGACGACATGAACCTTGTACGCGAGAAGATTAAGGCCATCGATGCAGAGAATCGGGAAAAGGCATAATCTTTGCAATATTCTGTAATAACACTAACCACCCTGTTGCTGACAATGGCGCTGCCGTTGTCAGCACAGGTTGTTCAGGACTCTACGTCGACTGGCGCCGTGAGTACGGTAACCCGCGACCAGATGAACAAAGGTCTGATTACCAACTCATTGGAGGCGATGAGCGGTCAGGCGGCAGGTGTTCAGGTGCAGACGAGCGGCAACCAGGAGGCGATGCTGTCGGCCGTTCGCGTCCGTGGTACCACGTCGCTGACAGGTGGTAACGACCCGCTGGTCATCATCGACGGTGTGCAGTCGGACATTGCCACGCTGGCCACCATCTATCCTGCCGACATCGAGAGTTTTACGATTCTGAAGGATGCCTCGGAAACATCGCTGTATGGCAGCCGCGGAGCTGCAGGTGTCATACAGGTGGTGACGAGGAAGGGCAGCGGCGAGCGTTTCCACATTGCCTACGACGGCAGTGTGGGTATACGGAGCATCTACAAGAACGTGGAGATGCTCTCAGCCGATCAGTTCCGTCGCGCCACCTCGAGTCTTGGAATGAGCATCATCGACAAGGGCTACGACACCGATTTTACCAAGTCGCCCACACGTACCGGTTTGGTACAGAACCACCATATCGCCTTTGGCGGAGGTTCCGAGGCGGCCAACTACCGTGCATCAGTAGGTGTGACAGACGTTCAGACCGTCATCAGGAACAACTGCTTCAAGAACTACATTGCCAAGTTGGACGTGCAGCAGCTGGCCTTCGACAACCGGCTGACCATCGACCTGGGAATGTTCGGCTCACTACAGAAGAACAACCTCCTGCCTTTCCAGCAGAAATTATTCTACTCAGCCGCCACCTTCAATCCCACCTTCCCCGACGGAGCCAATGCCGACGGCACCTACAACCAAGTGCCGGAGGCTTCCTGGATCAACAACCCCAACTCGCTGTTAGAGATGGACGACGATGAGGACAACGCCCACGTCAACGTACACTTGAAGGCTGTTGCCGATTTAGGCTACGGACTGACGATGGGCATGTTCGGCAGCTATTCGTACAACGACATTGACAATGCCCACTTCTACCCCACCTTTGTATGGGGACAAGGAGAGGCCTACCGTAGTGACACCAAGAACGAAGAGCTGATGGGCAATGTCATGCTCGGCTGGAAAGGTATGCTGGCGGAATATCACCTGCTCGACGTGATGGCAGTAGCCGAGGCCCAGCGGGAAAAGAAGACGGGATTCTATACGACGGCAGCCAACTTCCCTACCAATGCCTACGGCTATGACAACCTGTCGGCAGGAGCCATCCGTCCCTGGAACGGCACCAATTCGTTCTACTCCAACTCAACGATGGTGTCGTATCTGCTGAAGACTGAATACACCTATGCCGACCGCTACACGCTCAGCGTCAGTGCCCGTGCCGACGGTTCGTCGAAGGTGGGTGCCAACAACCGCTGGGGATTCTTCCCCTCCGTCAGCGGTTCCTGGAATATTGAACGCGAGAAATGGATGAAACCCATCCGATGGGTCTCGAAACTAAAGCTCCGCATGGGTTACGGTAAGAGCGGAAACCTGGGCGGCATTGACTCCTACCTGTCGCAGCAACTCATCAAGCCCAACGGTGTGGTCAACGTCTTTGGCACACCCGCCACTACGCTGGGCATCATCCGCAATGCCAATCCCGACCTGCGCTGGGAAATCAAGCGTACCTTCAACGTGGGTGTCGACATCGTCTTATGGCAGAACCGCATTGCCCTGATGGTTGACGTCTATACGTCGCGCACTTCCGACATGCTCTACAACTATACCGTTCCCGTACCTCCCTTCACCTACGACCATCTGTTGGCCAATCTGGGCAAGATGCGTAACCACGGTGTTGAACTGGGATTCGGCATCACCCCGCTCAGGCAGAAGGATATGGAACTGAGCATGAACATGAACTGGAGCTTCGAGCGCAACAAGCTGGTGACCCTGAACGGCGAGTTTAACGGTCAGCAGCTGACAGCTCCCGACATTCAGGGTATCAGCGGACTGCAGGGAGCCGGATATCACGGAGCCAGCGTAGCCTGCTTCCAAATCGTAGGCCAGCCGTTGGGCGTGTTCTACCTACCCCACTTCAAGGGATTCGTCAATGCCGAAGACGGTTCCAAGCGCTATGACCTGACCGAGGAACGGTACATCTGCGGACAGGCAACGCCAAAAGTCATAATGGGTTCGAACATTGCCTTCCGCTATCGCCAGTGGGACGTCACGATGAAGATGAACGGTGCCTTCGGGCACAAGATCTTCAACGGTACGTCACTGGCCTATATGAACATGGCCTCGCTGCCCAACTACAACGTTATGCAGGGCGCACCTGAGATGAACATCCAGGACCAGGACATCAGCGACTACTGGCTGGAAAGCGGCGACTACGTCAACATCGACTACGTCACCCTGGGCTGGAACGTCCCGTTGAAGTCGCGATTCGTCCGGAGCCTGCGCCTGGCATGCTCGGTCAACAACGTGGCCACCATCACCTCCTATTCCGGTCTGACGCCGATGATTAACTCATCGGTAGTGGACGCTACGCTGGGCGTCGACGACAAACGCTCCTATCCCGTCTATCGCAGTTATTCGTTCGCACTGAGCATTCAGTTCTGATTGAAGGATTGAGAAATTGAAGCATGAAAGTTATGATGACCAAGATAAGCAAACGCCTGCTGTTCACATTGTCCATTTGCATGATGCTCACATCCTGCTCTCTGGACGAACAGCCACATGACCAGATAGCTGAGGAAGAGGCCTACACCAGTCATGAGACACTCTTTCTGAACACCGTTGCCACCTTATATAATTATATAGGAGGCTACGAAGAGGGACAGGGACTGCAGGGAGCCATCCGTGGTGTCTACGACCTGCAGACCTTTGGCAGCGACGAAGCCATGATTCCCTTACGCGGCGGCGACTGGTTCGACGGCGGTCTCTGGCAGGCGATGTACCAGCATTCATGGTCAGCAGGCCACGACCTGCCCAAGAATGCGTGGCTCTATCTCTACAAGGTCATTACCCTCTGCAACCGTTCGCTCGAGAAGCTCCAAGCCCACCAGGATCTGGCAGGCCAAAGCTATTATTCCTGGCAGGCTGAGGTACGCGCCTTGAGAGCCATGTACTACTGGTATCTGCTTGATCTCTTCGGCGACGTACCGCTGATTACCGACAACAGCATATCGATGAACGAGGTGAAGCGTGAGAGTCGCAAGCGCGTTTTCGAGTTCTGTGAGAACGAGCTCTTGTCGGCAGTTCTGTTCTTGCCCGAAGAGAACAGCATCCGCGAAGGCGACTACTACGGTCGTATCACGCAGCCGGTAGCCCTCTTCGTGCTGGCGAAACTGATGTTAGGAGCCGAAGTCTATACCGGCACACCACGCTGGCAGGACTGTATCCACTACTGCGATGACATCAGCTGGATGGGCTATCGTCTGGAGGAAAACTATACTGACAACTTCCTGGTCTATAACCAGTACTCCCTTGAGAACATCTTCACCATACCGATGAACAAGAACCTCTTCACCAACCAGCAGCAGAACGTCATACGTTCCCTCCATTACCGCCATGCTGCCGCCTACGGCTATGGTGGCGAAAACGGATCCTGTGCCACCCTGCACACGCTGAAGGTGTTCGGTTATCCCGACCATATCGACCCCCGATTCCTTGACTGCTACCATTATGAAAAGGTGTTTGGTCTCGACGGAAAGACCGTCACCGACCGTACGGGCCAGCCATTGGTCTATCAGCCCGACAAGGTGCTGCCTGACCTCAGCGGTTCGCCCTACGTTGAGACGGCTGGCGCCAGGATGTACAAGTATGAGTTCGACAAGAACGCCACGCAGGGCGGTAAGCTCGTCGACAACGACATCGTGCTCTTCCGCTATGCCGACGTGCTGCTGATGCGCGCTGAGTGTAAGTTAAGGCTCGGAAAGGACGGCAGCGCCGACTTCAATGCCGTCAGGAGTCGTGCCGGAGCAGATCCCCGCCCCTGTACCCTCGACAATCTGCTCGACGAGCGACTGCTGGAACTCTGCTGGGAAGGCTGGCGACGTTCAGACCTCATCCGCTTCCACCGCTACAAGTCACTCTACGAAGGTCCCGGTGCCATCGACGAGTCAGACGGTCATACCGAGGTGTACCCCATTCCCGCCGAGGTCCGTGCCTTGAACAAGAACCTGACGCAGAATCCCGGCTACTAATGTACTGTCGATGTTTTATCATTCGTGGGGGAATGGAATTGCAAAATAAGCATAATTATTCGCTTTTAATAACAGATTATCATTATTTTTGTTGTATCTTTGCAGCATGATGAAAACTACAACCAAAACCATTACCTTAGCTGCTCTGCTGCTCATCTGTGTGCAGGGTTCAGCCTCAGCCTTTATCTTACAGGCAGACACTGTGAAGGCTGACACCGTAAAGACGGACACCATCGCCACCAAGACGGACTCCGTCAAAGTTGAGAAACAAGTTGAAAAGAAGAACGAGTGTTGCGAAGACACCACCGTCAAGGACCACAAAGACCCCTACCACAAGGTGGTGAAGGAGGGCGGCTCGGTTCGTGAGGGTCTGTTCACCGTTCGCCACATCAAGGACGACTGGTACCTTGAGGTACCCGACGAATTGTTGGGGCGTATGCTGTTGGCGGTGACCCGCTTCATCAGCGTTCCTCAGGACTTCAGGAAGTTCAGCGGCGAGGAGGTGAACCGCTCGGCCATCTACTTGGAACAGTACAACGAGAAGACACTATTCCTGCGTGAATATGTGCAGTCGAGCTATGCCAAGCCTGGAGACCGCATCGGCATCTCGCTGAAGCAGTCGACCGTCGACCCCATCATCCAGAAGTTCGAGGTCATCGGCCGCAATCCTAACACGAAGGCGCAGCTCATCAAAGTGACACCGTGGATTATGTCGGACAACAAGGTGACCAGTTTCTCGGCCAACGACCGCACGTCGTTAGGCATCGGTGGACTGATGAACGACCGAACGTTTATCGACAGCATCAAGACTTATCCCATCAACATTGAGATTCAGTCGCTACGTACCTACGGTATGAACGCAAACGGGAACTCAGGTCGTATGCCGACCTCAGCAACAGGCACGGCCACGCTGTCGCTGAACACCTCAATAGTACTGCTACCTGAGAAGCCTATGCAGCCTCGCTATGAGGACGAACGCGTGGGCTATTTCAACAACAGCATCACCGAGTTCAGCGATGAGCAGCAGACAACCAAACACGAGGCCATCGTCATGCGCTACCGCTTAGTGCCGAAAGACAAGAAGGCTTACAAGGCAGGTCAGCTGGTGGAACCCATCAAGCAGATTGTCTACTACATAGACCCGGCAACACCTAAGAAGTGGGTGAAGTATCTCATTGCCGGCATCAACGACTGGAACGTAGCCTTTGAGGCCGCCGGTTTCAAGAACGCCATCGTAGCCAAGGAATGGCCTGAAAACGATTCAACGATGTCGGTGGACGATGCCCGCTTCTCGATGATACGCTATCTGCCGTCGGAAACCGAGAATGCCTACGGCCCCCGTATCGTTGACCCACGAAGCGGTGAGATTATCGAGGCTCACGTCTGCTGGTATCACAACGTGATGAACCTACTGAAGAAGTGGTATATGGTGCAGTGTGGCCCGTTAGACAAGCGCGCCCGGACGATGACATTCGACGACGAATTGATGGGACAGCTCATCCGCTTCGTATCTTCTCATGAGGTAGGTCACGCCTTAGGACTACGTCACAACATGATTGCTTCGCAGGCAACACCTGTGGAGAAACTGCGCGACAAGGCATGGGTAGAGAAGCACGGCCACACCAGCAGCATCATGGACTACGCCCGTTTCAACTATGTGGCACAACCGGAGGACAATATCTCGGAGAAGGGACTTTTCCCCCGCATCAACGACTACGACAAGTGGGCCATCAAGTGGGGCTACCAGTATCGTCCTGAATTCGACGATCCCGCCGTGGAAAAGAAAGTGCTGCGCTCAGAGGTGAGCAAGAAACTCAAGAACAACCGCCGCCTTTGGTGGTGTGGTGATGAGGGATATGGTAGTGACCCACGCTCGCAGACCGAGGATCTGGGCGACAATCAGATGAAAGCTAATGAGTATGGTCTGAAGAACCTGAAGCGCGTGATGGAGAATGTTGAGAAATGGACGGCACAGCCCGATGGCGAGTATAATCACCTGGAAGATATCTACGATGCCGTACAAAGCCAGTATCAGCGCTATGCGAACCACGTCTACAGGTACTTGGGTGGCAAGTATGTGAACAATGTGCCTGACCAGAAGGTAAACGACTTCGTGCCCCGTTCATTGCAGAAGGAAGCCTTAGACTGGCTCGACCGAAATGTTATGGAAGCCCCGATGTGGCTCTATCCTGAAAGCATTGTCACCAAGTTGGGTATCAACTATGCCAACGATATTGCCAACCGCCAGCAGTCGCTGGTCACCAGACTGCTCTCAACGGGAACCGTACAGAGCCTGCATACTGCCAACTATCAGTCGGCAGAGGCCTATCCTGTGGAAGAATACTTGAATGACGTATTCAACATGGTGTGGAAGCCTCTCAACAGCCAGAACGACCAGGTGAACGGTTTCCGCCGTTCTCAGCAGCGCGCTTATGTTGATGCCATCGGAACGGCTATGAATCCCAGTACTAACCAGCAGGATGCATCGTCATCGCTCATCGTAGTACTCTTAGGTGGCAGTAGCTCGGGCAACGCCCTGCGCTCAGATGCCATTCTCTACTTCGAGCAGCATTTGGACAAGGTGGAGAATTACCTCAAGGAGCAGCCTCAGGAGGGCATTAACGGTCTGCACTACAAAAACCTGTTACTGCGTATCAAGAAGATTCGCGAGAAATACGAATCAGGTAAATAATAAATAAGAATCCCGCGTGTTTACGCGGGATTCTTTTTTATTACTTCTTTATCGGATAGAGATAAATCAGCAGTACCATCAGGACAGCTATTACGGCCGGGAACAACGAGAAGAGCGACCACACCATCGTCAGCACCGAATCGGTAATGCTGGCGGGATCAACAATCGAATTACCCATAGCGTCGGTTGTCATGCTGGCACCCGCCAATCCGAGGAACAAGGCTACCAGCGATCCTGAGATAGCCGTTCCGAACTTCTGTGCCATCGTTCCGCTCGAAAAGATAAGTCCCGTGGAGGATGTACCATTTTTCTCAGTAGCATAGTCGGCTACGTCGGCATACATCGACCAGAGCAACGGTGAGTAAAGTCCTACACCGACAGAAGTCAGGATGACGACGGCCACCATCAGCCAGATGTAGGCGGGGTCCATCGGGATGAAGAAGAAGGCGACGGAGAATACCGTACAGATAATAGCTGCCACGACAAACGCCTTGCGCTTGGAGCCTATCCACTCAGTGAACTTGGGCGACACACCGCCGAAGACCATGCAGGTCAGCTCGCCGAAGGTCATGAAGACCGTGTAGTTGATGATGAGTCCGCTGACCGTCACATCGCCCTTCAGGCAGTATTCCAGCAGGTAGCCCGCCACGGCGTAGCGGAATCCGTTGAAGAAGTTGGTGCAGATGCCTATCAGCGTGAGGTAGATCCACGGCTTGTTCTTGAAGAGGTCGCCGAACTGCCGGAACGAGAACTTCTCAGCCCGTATGGGCTTCAGCCGCTCCTTAGTCAGCAGTCCGCAGGCTAAGGTCATCACGGTGGCCAGCAGTCCAAAGAAGGCACCGAGGACGGCGTACTGGTGCTGGTCGGTGCCGCCCACCATCTTCTGCAGATAAGGGAAGGAGAGCAGCGTGATGAATCCCATGGCGTAAGCGCCGACCATGCGGAAGGACGAGAACTGGTTCTTCTCGTTATCATCCTCGGTCATGACACCTAACAGCGAACCGTAGGGCACGTTGACCGCCGTGTAGACGGCCATCATCAGCAGGTAGAGGGAGTAAGCCCAGACGCGTTTGCCCACCGGGCCGAAGTCGGGGGTGTAGAGCAACAGGGCAAAGATGAGTCCCAAGGGGACGGCCCCGAAGATGAGCCACGGGCGATAGGTACCCCATCGTGACTGGGTGCGGTCGGCCAGACTTCCCATAAGGGGGTCAGTCACCACGTCAAACATACGTGCTATGAGCATCAACGTTGCCGCATCGGCAAACGTCAGCCCAAAGACGTTGGTAAAAAACAAGGGAAAGGCAATCGACATGACCTTCCACGTGATGCCTCCGGCTGCTGCGTCACCAAGCGCATAGCCTAACTTCTCTTTCAATGTTGCCATTTTGTGTTGTTTCGTTTCAGAGGTTCTGCTCTTGGAAGTCCATGTCGGCCTCCACTACATAGTACACTTCCTCGGGGTTGAAGTTGCCTTTCTTGTCGCGTTTGGCCTGCTCGACAATGGCGTCAGCCACCTGCTGCAGGTCGATGTCGACATCGGTTTCCGACTCCAGGATGCCGCTTTCGTAATAGTAGTCGACGATGGCGTCCATCAGGTAATAGAGGTCGTCGTCAGAGAAGCTGTTCTTCATCTCAATCGGCAACCGCTCACGGATAAAGGCTTTCTCGCGACGGTTTTCTTCTTCGTCCATGCGAAGTTCTTCCTCAAAACTCGGCATAACGTTACAGGATAGATTGGAACTTCTCGTCGAGCTTGGCCTTATTGACGGCTCCTACCAACTTGTCGACCATCTGACCACCCTTGAAGAAGAGAATGGTGGGAATGTTGCGGATGCCATACTCCATGGCCAGATCTTCGTTCTCCTCCACATCGCACTTACCGACCGTAATACGGCCGTCATACTCCTTAGCCAGTTCGGCAATCACGGGGGCAATCATACGACAGGGACCGCACCAGGTTGCCCAGAAATCAACTACTAACGGCAGCTGGCCGTTTTTCAGACTCTCAAAGTTCTCGCTTGTGATTTGTACTTCCATAATTCTTTCCTTTCTTTATTACTTTGTTCTTTATTATTTGTTCTTTAGGGCAAAGCCCGCTAATTAATCTTATAGTCCAGCGCTTTTGTGCGCTCAATGTAGTCAATCAACTGGTGACGGACATCAATGGAGCTGTTCTTTGACCGCAACAACACGTGGTGCTTGCCTAATGAGTCATGCAACTGGAAGAAGAGCTTGGTCTTGCCGGGATACTCCTGAACCAGCTGGCTGAGTTCTGTCACAATCTCGTCGTCAAGCAAGTCTGTGGTCATCGAGATGGTAATGCGGTCGACCGCTTTATCCTTGATGGTCTGCAGATACTCCACGCCAGTAACTTTCAGGTCCTTCGGGCTATTTTCGTTATGCTGGTAGCGGGGCATGACCTTGCCCGTCACATAGACGGAGGATCCGACAGTGAAGAAACCCGATCTGGAGCCCCAGTCCTCGCCAAAAATAGCCAGTTCGCCAGAACCCTCAAAGTCCTCGAGGGTAACGATACCAAAAGGCTTGCCCGTTCTCGTAAAACCTGTCCTGACGGCAGTCACGATGCCCCCCAGGATGACGGTCTCACGATCGGATAGCTTGTCAACGTCGGCCAACTCTATACAACGAGTGTTACACATGTTGTCGAGTACAATCTTATATTCGTCTAACGGATGGGCCGACAGGTAGATGCCCACCAAGTCGCGCTCCTTGTTCAGCCGTTCAATGTCGCTCCAGCGAACATCCGTCTTAGGGATAGGTGGCGTAGCAATCTCAATGCCGTCGTCAAAGCCACCAAAGAGTGAATGCTGCGCCTGCTGTTTTTCTGTCTGATAGGTCTGTCCATAGCGCACCAGCGTATCGAGGAACATCTCACCTTTTGCATTCGTAGCAAAGAACTCTTCACGACGGATGCCAAAGGAATCAAAACCGCCGCTAAGTGCCAACGACTCGTAAGCCTTGCGGTTGACGTTGGCAAACGATACACGCTGGGCAAAGTCAAAGATAGTCTTGTAGGGGCCATTCGCCTCGCGTTCATCAATAATGGCCTGAGCGGCAGAATCGCCCAATCCCTTGATAGCCGCCAATCCGAAGCGTATCTCACCCTTATGGTTCACACCGAATTTCTGATACGACTCATTGACGTCGGGGCCCAGCGTATCAATGCCCATCTGCTTACACTCATCCATCAACTTCGTGATTTCAGTTATCTGGTCGCGACGACGACTCATGATGGCGGCCATGAACTCGGCAGGATAGTTAGCTTTCAGATAGGCTGTCTGGTAGGCTACCCATGAATAGCAGGCGGCATGCGACTTGTTGAAAGCATACGAGGCAAAGGCTTCCCATCCGCTCCATATCTCCTCAAGTATCTTCGGGTCATGACCGTTAGCCTTTCCACCCTCAATAAACTTAGGCTTCATGGCGTCAACGATATCCTTTTTCTTCTTACCCATCGCCTTACGCAGTGCATCGCTCTCACCACGGGTGAAGTTTGCCAACTGACGGCTAAGCAGCATCACCTGCTCCTGATAGACAGTTATGCCATACGTATCTTTCAGGTATTTCTCCATACAGGGAATGTCGTACTTGATTTCCTCTTTTCCGTGCTTTCGGGCAATGAAATTAGGAATCTTCTCCATAGGGCCTGGACGGTAGAGGGCGTTCATGGCTATAAGGTCTTCAAACACCGTCGGCTGCAACTCGCGCAAGTACTTCTGCATACCTGCCGACTCAAACTGGAAAGTACCGACGGTACGTCCCTGTTGATAGAGTTCGTAGGTCTTGGGGTCGTCAATGGGAATGGTGTCAAGGTCAATGTCAATGCCGCGTGTCAGCTTGATGTTGGCGCAAGCCTCCTTCAACTCCGACAGCGTCTTCAGTCCCAAAAAGTCCATCTTGATGAGACCTGTCGACTCAATAACGTGACCATCGTACTGTGTACAATTGGTCTTGGTATCTTTGAAGTCAGGATCGTCAGCCGTAGAGACGGGCACCCAATCGCTGATAGGGTCACGACAAATAATGAAGCCACAGGCATGAATACCCGTACCGCGGACAGTACCCTCGAGCATCTTGGCATATTTGATGGTATTTGCCAATACAGGATCGGAACTGGCTTCGGCATCTCGCAACTCCGGCACAGCCCTGATAGCGTTTGTCAGGTTCATCTTCGGCGTCTTACCGTCAACATCGGGCAGACGATCAGGAATGGCCTTGCACAGCCGGTTCGATTCTGCCAACGGCAGCTTTTCCACACGCGCCACGTCCTTGATGCTGTTCTTCGTAGCCATCGAAGCGTAGGTGATGATATGGGCACAGTTCTCGTGCCCGTACTTATCTTCCACCCACTTCAACACACGGCCTCGCCCGTCGTCGTCAAAGTCTGTATCAATATCAGGTAGTGAGATACGGTCGGGGTTGAGGAAACGCTCAAACAGCAGGTCATACTTCAGCGGGTCGATCTTGGTGATGCCTAAACAATAGGCCACCACACTACCGGCAGCCGATCCACGTCCCGGTCCCACCATCACGCCCAGTTCGTCGCGGGCAGAGTTGATGAAGTCCTGCACAATGAGGAAGTAGCCGGGGAATCCCATCGTCTTCATGATATGCAGTTCGAAGCGGATGCGGTCATCAACCTCTTTCGGCAGTTGGTCGCCATACCTCTTATGGGCACCTTCATATGCCAACTTCGCCAAGTAGTCGGCCTCGAACTTAATGCGATACAACTTATCGTAACCACCGAGCTTCTTGATTTTCTTCTCACCTTCTTCGCGGGGCAGCGGGTTGTCACCGTTTTCGTCGGTAGTGAACTCGCGGAACAAATCTTCTTCCGTGAATTTCTGCCGCCACTCGGTCTCCGTGCCGAACTCCTCGGGAATGGGGAAGAAAGGCATGATGGGGTCGTGGTCCAGAGAGTATATCTCCACCTTATCTAATATTTCCAAGGTGTTGCTCAGTGCTTCCGGAACGTCACTGAAGATGGCGTTCATCTCTTCACGCGTCTTAAACCACTCCTGCTTTGAGTAAAGCATACGAGTAGGATCATCAAGGTCCTTGCCTGTCGACAGGCAGAGCAGATGGTCGTGAGCCTCGGCATTCTCCTCATCTACAAAATGAACGTCGTTGGTACAGATGAGTTTGATGCCGTACTCCCGGGCTAATTCTATAAGAACAGCATTGGCCTGCTGCTGCAGGGGGAACGTCTCGCGGTTGGCCCGCTGGGCGGGGTTCTTTACCTCGTGGCGCTGCAGCTCCAGGTAGTAGTCATCGCCAAACACACGATGATACCACTCCACTGCCTCGCGCGCACCAGCCATATCGCCTTTCAGGATCTTGGCAGGCACCTCACCCGCTATACAGGCCGAACAAACAATCAGCCCCTCATGGTAGCGCTCCAGATCCTCACGGTCAGTTCTGGGACGCATATAGTAACCGTCCACCCACGAACGACTCACCAACTTAATCAAATTCTTATAACCCTGGTAGTTCTTGGCCAGCACAATGAGGTGATAACCACTCTGATCTTCCTTGCCACGCCGCAATGACTTTGAACCATGACGCGACACATACATCTCACATCCAAAGATAGGCTTGAACGGCTCCAAGCCCTCGGCCTTACGCTTCTTGTTCACACCAATGCAGTAGTCGTGAAACTCCTTGATGCCGAACATATCACCATGGTCAGTGACCGCCATGCCGCGCATGCCGTTGCCAATGGCCTTGTCCACCAACTTCGATATCTTCGACTGTCCGTCAAGAATAGAATAATAGGTATGTACGTGCAGATGTATGAAGTCTTCCATGTGTGCAAAGATACGCTTTTTCCATGATACCACCAAATTTATTTGGAAGTTTCAAAAAGATTTCTTATCTTTGTCCCCGATATATGTTACGACTGACTAAATTAATCAACAGACATCTATCACTGCGTATCAGTCTGATGGTAGTAATGGCTATGGCAATACTGCTCATGGCATCATTGGCGGTGATGCTACATTATTCGAGAAAGGCAGTCAAGGAGGAAACAATACATAAGGCAATGGCTACGCTGGAGAGCACGGTGACCCACATTGACAACATTCTGTTGAGCGTAGAACAGTCGACAGGCAATGTCTATTTTGCAATGATGCCCTATATCACTCAGCCAGAGAAGATGTATGAATTCAGCCAAAAGTTAGTAGAGACAAACCCATACGTGGCAGGATGTGCCATTGCTTTCAAAGAGGACTATTACAAAGACAGAAAGCTATTCATGGCCTATATGCATTGCGGCGAAAGCGGTGGTGTAGCCTATGCCGGCTCACGTATTGAGCAGGACGAGACGTTCGGGGACCTGCCTTACACGGAACAGATATGGTTCACCAAACCGATGGAAACGGGTGCACCGACATGGGTGAACCCCTTAAAAGGTATGGAGGATTCAGACGAAGCACCTATCATGACGTTCAGCCTACCCATTCCTGACAGTGACGGAAAACCCATCGGCGTCATCGGCGTTGACGTGTCATTAAGGGTATTGTCGACTATCATGGTGGAGGCAAAGCTATCACCTAACTCATACAGTACACTCCTGGATAACGAAGGGACTTTCATCGTACATCCTGACAGCAGCAAACTGATGCAACAGACAGCCATTGCACTATCTGGAAAGGAGATTGACCCGTCAGCACGAGAGGCCGTACAAGCTATGGTGTCGGGTGAAGAAGGATACAAACCGTTCCGCCTGCATAACGAGGACTTCTACGTATTCTACAAGCCCTTCAAACGCAAAGCCGTTCCAGGGCGATCAACGGAAGAATTGGGATGGAGTGCCGGCATCGTATATCCTGAGGATGACATCTTCGGTGACTATAATAGTCTGATGTACTACGTGCTGATTATCGCTGCTGTCGGTCTTTTGCTGATGTTCGTGCTGAGCCGACTGGTTATTCACCGCCAACTAATGCCATTGAATATGCTGACCAGAGAGGCGCATCGCATTGCTAACGGACAGTACGATGTGCAAATACCCATGAGCAAGCGTGGCGATGAGGTGGGACGGTTACAGGAAAACTTCAGGCAGATGCAACAGACACTGTCAACCAACATCGGTGAGATGGAACAACTGAAAGTCAAGCTACAAGAGCACGGCGAAGAACTGAAGATTGCCTATAAGCGGGCACAGAAGGCCGACCGCATGAAAACTGCGTTCCTACACAACATGACAAACCAGATGCTGGCTCCTGCCGATACGATTGACAGGGACGTCAGCGCACTCTGTAATCGCAGTAAGGACAGACAAGAGTCAGGACAGTTGGCAGAAAGCATCATGCAGAATGGCGCAACCATTGCCGACCTGCTGAAGAACTTGATAAACATTTCGGATGAAGAAGGTGTGAAATATGATTGGCGTACGTAAGTCACTCAGCAAGAAGCTCAGCCTCGGCATCCTGCTGTTGGCTATGCTTATCTTCACCGCCTCATTGGGTGTACTCTTCACCCAGTCGCGATATATGATACGCGTTGAGGCTGTGGGGCGCGCCAATAGTGTGCTGAATTCCACCATGCAACAGTTAAATCGCCACCTGATGACCATTGAGACGGCAACCAATGTCAATAGCTGGATGGTGGAGCAGTCGCTACAGCCTGATTCGCTGCTCAATTTCACTAATCGCATTGTGAGACTGAATCCTCACATTGACGGATGCTCCATTAGTACTGAACCCGACGTTTTCCCGCAATATGGAAGATACTTCTCAGCCTATTCCGTCAGGGAGACAGACACGATTACAACGGTCATTGAGGAACAATACGACTACTTCAGTAAAATCTGGTATAAGACACCACACAACCTTCAGGCACCATGCTGGGTGGCTTGTTACGATGAAGGCGACTCTTTGGAACTGACAATTGACGGTATGATAGCTTCGTATGTCAAACCGTTGTACGATGCCAACAAACGTTTAGTAGGCATCATCTCTACCGACCTATCGCTGAGACGCCTGTCAAAGATCATGTCACAGGAAAAGCCCTACCCCAACTCGTACTTCATGATGATTGACCAAGACGGACGCTATTTTATACACCCTGACTCCACAAAGTTGTTTACACAGACCATCTACGACGACACTGACCCACGAAATAACCCTGACATCATCGCATTGGGACACGAGATGACAGCAGGCAACCAAGGACGCATGAATGTTATCATCAACGGGAAACCGTGTCTCGTTTGCTACCAACCCGTTCCAAGCACTAAATGGAGCATGGCCATCGTATGTCCAGACAGCGATGTCCTTGCAGGTTATCATCGTCTTACCTACATCATTGCACCACTGCTTATCGTCGGATTGATCGTCATCCTGCTACTCTGTTACCACACTGTCGCACAGACCACACACCCCCTCCTTGAATTACTTGAAAAGTCACAAAGCGTGGCTGAGGGGAACATGGAAGTCTATATACCGCACACCAAGCGCATTGATGTCGTAGGACGCCTGCAGAACAGCTTTGCAACGATGTTGCAGTCACTCAACATCCACATGGGTATGGTGCGCTACAGCAGCAGCCAGACAAAGATGCGTAATGAGGAATTGGTCAAAGCAACCCAATTAGTTGAAGAGGCAGACCGCCAGAAGACAGCCTTCATACAAAACGTATCACATCAGATACGTACGCCACTGAACATCATTATGGGCTTTGCCCAGGTTTTGAGCAATGGTCTGGAGAATGCGCTCCCAGAGGAGGAAATGAAAAGTATCACCGCCATGATGGACCACAACTCAAAACTGCTCAACCGTATGCTGCAAATGCTCTTCGACAGTTCAGATACAGGCTTTACCGAGGAACTTAATGCCCACAAGCAAGACTTAGTATCCTGCAACGATGTGGTTCACGAAGCCATCAGTTATATCACATTGCTCTATCCCGAACTCAATATCCACACAAAAAGCGATGTGGCCGACGACTTCTGCATCCACACCAGCCAAGTCTACCTCTTGCGCAGTCTGAGTGAACTACTCTATAACTCTGCCAAGTATTCCGATGGCAAGAACGTCTCGCTCAACGTCTGCCTTTCATCTACCAACACCATCCGTTTTATTGTTGAAAATACAGGAAATACTATTGCCGAAACCGACCGCGACCTCATTTTCAAGTTCTTCACCAAGGTCAATGACCTCTCCGAAGGTTTAGGTCTCGGACTTCCCCTTGCCAAACGTCATGCCCAAAACCTGGGTGGTGACCTCACACTTGATGTCAACTATCACGACGGATGTCGCTTTATCATCGAGCTTCCTGTAGTCTAATCCCCTACTACAACTGCCTTATTTTTCTATATCGTTGTTTCTCTGTATTATATAAAAAAGCGACGCAACTGAAAAACAGATGCGTCGCTTTATGAAAGTACATCAAATATACTATACCTTGATCTCAACCTCAACACCACTGGGGAGTTCGAGCTTCATCAGGGCGTCAACAGTCTTTGCTGTTGAACTATAAATGTCAATCAGACGCTTGTAGTCTGACAGCTGGAACTGCTCACGAGCCTTCTTGTTGACGAAGGTCGAGCGGTTGACGGTGTAGATACGCTTGTGGGTGGGAAGAGGGATAGGACCGCTGATGATGGCACCAGTAGCCTTGACGGCCTTCACAATCTTCTCAGCTGACTTGTCGACCAACTTGTGGTCGTAGCTCTTCAGCTTAATACGAATTTTCTGACTCATTGTTGTTTAATGTTTGTTGTTTAATGTTTATTGTTTGTTGCTGCCGCTAAAGAGTCATTTGCTCAACGACAGTGCTTTTTACTTTTCGGGCTGCAAAGGTACGCATTTTTTTTCTAACAGCCAAACTTTTCTCGCGATTTTTTTTGAAAAGGAACTAAACCGGGAAGCAAGAATGGGACGCAAGAAGTCAGAGTTACGAAAAAGCGGGCGAACCGCCAAACGATTCGCCCGAATTTTCATGTAAATGATATTACAAGGTTATACCAAAATGCAGTATGAGTTGAAACGCTCCGAGTTCATACTTTCTTGAACTTCACCTCATACTTGATAAGGCCTTCGATATCAAGGATTAATTCCAGTCTGGTTGATGTCAAGCTCTTGATGTTCATGAATGTGACGACAGCTTCGCCTTCTTCTAATTCGTCAGATACCATTCTCAAGACATTTCCATTTACACTCCATTTGCCCGTATCGTTTCGGGTTTTGTATGTGCCATCCGCATTGAAGGTAACACGATCGCCTACTTTCAGACCGTCCTCTTGAATAATATCCTCAATTTCAAATCCTGCGATTTCGTCACCCGCCTTATAGGGAGTTGAGAAATTACTCGAGGTAATTTCCCAGGTTCCGACAATCGTTGTTTCCCCTGGGATTTCGTCATCATCGTCATCGTCTCCGCACGATATGGCAACAAAGCTGAAAACAGCCATCAGGGCAAAAGCCCAAATTGACAAATACTTTTTCATCGTTTTTTTACTTTTTGTTAGTTAATGATATTTGTGAAACTCATAATATGCTTTTACGCTAATCATTGCATTCTTGAAAACCACATTGCTCTTGTTGGGATTGATATAGGTAATCGTCACGTCAGAAAGTTGGGCATGAGAAATGAACCAACTTAAGTACCGGTTGCCGTAATTGTCTTCATCATAATAATCGTATTCTACTCCTGGACTGTCATTCCCTATTTTGAAGGACACCATTTCGTGTTGGTTTTCAGCACCATATATGTATTTAGCGTCATCACTGACAGGAATCGCACTGAACTCCATGTCTTTGATGTCACTCATCGTTATCTGGTTCCACCTGTCTCTTCCTTCGTCCTTATAAGAGAACGTCAGACTGTATTGTATACCATTTATTTCGCTCTTGGCTGTAACGGTATATGTGTTACCTCCCTTTTTCGTCGTTTTAAACTGTTCAGGCTGGAAGTCAATGTCGCAACTGTATCCCGATTCCTCAGTTTTTGTTTCTTTTTTAGTGGTATATGTATAAGTATACTCCATGGAAATCCAGAAGTTTAGACGCTCGAACGTAGTGTCCTTTTTCTTCGCATCTCTCAACTCAACGCTTGATTCTGTTTTATATGCATAATTAGTATTTTTAAATTGAAGTCCACCGGTGTCATCTTTGACGGTCAGTAGGAAGAATACAGTTTTGTTTTTATTTCTTTTTTGTAATTCTGCGAGGAATTCGCCGGAAACGGTTATGGAGTCAGTACTAGATTCAATCATCTTGGAATATTGCAGATTCTTTTCTCCGTCTTTATAGAGGAGAAAGGTTTTATGACCATTCTTCTCTTTGATAACCATCTCTTTTTCCTTAAGTATGTCTTCTGTAAAGCTGGTTGGGTCTATTTGGAAGAGCATTCCCTCGCATCCATAGGGATACACCGTTCCGTTAAGTTTTAATGTACTGTTCTTTTCACTCAGTTTCTCTATAACCACACCTTCAGCATACGTTTCTTTTTCTTCAGCTCCTTTTGCGATTCTATAAAAATTAAAATAATCCATCAAATCTCCTTTCCACAGAGCGAGATAGTAGTCACTGAGATTATCTTCATGCTCAGCTTGGTCGTTAAAGAAATGCTCTTTGAATGTCTCGTTATACCATTCATTCAGGATATCTATCAAGCAATATCCGTTACTTACTTTTTTCCAGTATTTGGTGTAGAGGCTTGCGACTGATTTGTCAGTGAATCCACGGGAATAGTTTTTGCTAATCATATAGTAAAGCAAAGGAGCCATAGCATAACCCATTTCGGCATACGGAGTTCCGGTACCATATAGTCCCCATACCTCATCTAATTCACGTGGAATGCCAACTCTGAAATTGTTTTTGAATGTTGAAAGAAGTCCACTTGTAACCTGAAAAAAACCGTCTAACTTTCCATCGTTTGTAAATTTTTCAATCCAGACAGCTCCCATCTCATACATAGCACAATTGTCTTGTAATGGATTGGGGGCCCATCCCGGGTTATAATAGCTCTGATAGTTGTGCAGTGTTTCATGCATGATAGTCTTCCATAAAATTCGAAAGTCTTGAGGATTCAATACATAACCCGCATTAACTGTAATACAGTCCCAATGTCTACTCAAAAAGTTGGCGTTAAAACATCCAAATTTACCTTCTCCCATACTTTCAATCCTGTAATTTAGGCGGACATCCTTTCTAGGCCATTCTATGCCCAATTCATGAATCTGCTCGATGGAACTCTTGATGCATTCTTTTAAATTAGAAAGATTTTTTTTTAGATGCCTATATTGTATTTCATTAAAGTCCTTCAACTTAGAATAATTGATATACGCTTTCCATTTCACACTATCTGTCTCTCCTTCTATATAGTCAGGATCAGAAGAATCAGAGGCTCTTGTCACCTGTCTCGTTTCATCAGTATCAATATAGGGATTTCTGCACAGACCGATCGTAAAGCTGGCATGATTTTCGTCTTCCGGTTCGTTGAGGGTTGGGATGCTGGCTGTATACTCGCCGCCGATATAGTTTGTTTCTAAGGTACACTCGTTAGTGACATCCTGGTTTTGTGAGATACTGTAGGCGGGCGATTGTACCATGAACTCAGCGTTGCCGTCATCTGTCTCTTTGGCCTTCATCTTCACAGTGATGGGCTTGTTGGTCGCATTGGACACCGTCAGTTGGTAGAATGGTGAGACCTCGCATTCTCCTCCGACACTTCCTTTCTTTACCTCTGTAATAGCCACTTTGGTATCGGCGTCAAAGGTACCGGCGGGGAAAGTGAGAGCGATGTCACCTTTCTCTATGGTACCTCCTTTGGCGGGGACGGTCTGCCAGTCGCCCGGATTAACGGGAGTGACAGGTGTGTCGGGTTTGCTGAGTTCCTCATCGTTATTCGACTCACCACAGGCTCCCATCATCAGAGCCAGAACTGGCAACAGCAGCCAGTAATAGATGTTTTTTCTGTTCATAGTCAGTAATCTTTAAAAACTATTGGCAAATATAGGAATTTTACTCGAAAAAGGACTGCCAAATACGGAAAATCGACTGCCAAAACGTTTTTTGGCAGTCGATTTGCAGGGTAATGGGCTTTTTCATTCACCCATTTAGCCGATATTCATTCACCCCGTATGGCCAAAGTGGCTGAGCCATTCGCTCGTAGTCATGCCGGTAACGTCCTTGAAGATGCGGAAGAAGGAGCGCTCACTGGTGAAGCCGGCCTCAGTATAGGCCTCGAAAACTTTCATGTCGGGATGCTGGCGTAGGAGTTGTTGAACGTAGCCCACACGATACTCATTGACAAACTGCGTAAAGGTCAAGCCGCGACACTCCTTGATGCAGTCGGTCACATAGCGGCTGTTGGAATCCAGTGCTGCTGTCACGTCTGCCAGCTTCAGTTCGCTGTTGCGGAAAATCTGCCGTTCGTCCATGAGCAGACAGATGCGCTCCAGCAATTCCTCATTCTTTTTATTGCTATCGGCTTCCAGCTCAGACGGTTCTTCACGACTTTCCACGCGCTCTGTTTGTCGGACAGGAAGTACAACCTTCTTCCTCCGCCAGTAAACCACTATCGATGCACTCACCAACAGCACGGCGACGAAGGTCAGAAGCCACCATAGCAGACTGACCGGCCAACGGTTGACAGCCGACGTCACGTCGTCCTGCCGTCCTAAGGGGATGAGCCATGCCGAAGCCGTAGGGGTGAAGTTGTCAGAGTCGTAGTCGGTTTTCGAACTGCCGCCAATGATAGCCAGGTTACCTTGCGGTATCAGCACTGGAACATAAAAGCCACAGGCGGGCTGCGGATCAGTATAGTAGAGTGTCAAAGGGGCAGGCCGTTCGGTGTAGCCAATGCTGACCACATAAAGGCGCTTATCCTTATCAACACCGCAGAGATAGGCCTGCTGAGCCTGGCGGTCCGCCACGATATAGCTACGGTCATAGATGATGGGGCTATTGCCCAATGGACTCATCATAGGTATGGGACAAGTGGTGGGCAGCAGCGTGAAGATGGTGTCCTCCACCAGCACGACGGCTATCTGTCCGGCCGGCTGACCCTTCAGTTCGGGTTTTTCACGGGTACGCTCAAAGTTCTTCACAGCCATGAGGTAAGCATAGCGTCCCTGCGCCTCGTCGCCGATGAAACCAGCATCAGCCGTTGTGGGGGCATTGTATGTCAGCGGTTTCCACTGCTGCAGCAGCGGTACGGTGAACGGTTCACCATATAGGCGGTCAACGACGATGGAGTCGGCCAGGTGGTCACGGGGGTCACGATCGCCCACGATGAGCACATCACCCTGCGACGTACGGAAAAGGAAGGGAACAACGCGTCCTACAGAGACTGGCTTGACAGGAGTAAAGAATTTCCGACCGTCGAACATCTCAACGACATCGTCGGCATACCAATTGCCCGTGATGACAACCCGTCCGCTGTCCAGTTCCATAGCCGATGCCAGCGTCCTCTTCTGGTCCAGGCACCCGAAGCCCGTAAACGAGTGGCTCGCAGGGTCGTACATCTCTACGCCGAACGACTGACCCACACCCATTTCTTCCTTGCTACCTCCAGCCAACAACACCTGCCCAGAACGCAGCACTAAGGCCGTGCCGTGGTCGTGGGTATAGGTCATCGGCAGCTGGTGCCACTCGCCGTCGCTCAGATACTCCGCAGTCGCCGTGGGCACGAAGCCGCTGGTGTGGCCTCCAGCCACCATCAGTTCGCCACCGGCACAGAACACAGCATGTCCCTCACGAGGTATGTTCAGGTCAGGCAAACGCTGAAGTGTAATATGTTTGCTGGGACAAGAATTGCCCCCCCCCAGTTGCCATAGTCGGTATACCAACAACCGTCGCAAAGAGCAGCAAAAAGAGTCCCGAAAGCGATAATCGCCTTCGGGACTCTATATTCTTAGGAGATGAAAGAGCTGTTCTCTTCATTATTTACTCTTCACTCTTCACTAGCAAAGCACTTACACGAGGTCGGCACGACCCTTAACCTCCTCCAGCACGGTCTTGGCGATAGCGCTGCTGAGCGGTGCATGGTGGCTGTACTCCATTGAACTGGTAGCACGACCAGAGGTGATAGTACGCAGGGCGGTGACATAGCCGAACATCTCTGACAGGGGCACCTTAGCCTTGACGACACGGGCACCACTGCGAGCCTCGTCCATACCCTCGACCTGACCACGACGCTTGTTCAAGTCGCCGATGACGTCACCCATGTTCTCCTCGGGCGTAACAACCTCAAGTTTCATGATGGGCTCCATCAGCACGGGCTTAGCCTGGGCGCAGACAGCCTTGTAAGCCATCTGGGCGGCAATCTCGAACGACAGCTGGTCAGAGTCAACGGGGTGGAACGAACCGTCGACCACGACAACCTTCAGTGAATCCATAGGATAGCCACCGAGGATACCGTTCTTCATGGCAGCCTCGAAGCCCTTCTGGATAGAGGGGATGAACTCCTTGGGGATGTTACCACCCTTCACCTCGTTG
>CACZDV010000008.1:42869-150678 GCA_902780025.1 uncultured Prevotellaceae bacterium | reverse complement strand
CGGGGTCCCACCTCTTCCCATTCCGAACAGAGAAGTTAAGCCCGCCTGCGCCGATGGTACTGCAATGCAATGCGGGAGAGTAGGAGGCCGCCATCTTTTCCAAGCGAAGCCCTGTTTCAGCAATGAAGCAGGGCTTCTTTCGTTGGGTAATGCAGCCCCTTCTGCCGTTTGCTGCCGTCCCCTTCCGTCCCCTTCTGGGAACTCAGGGCTTAGTTATGGTTACTCTGTGACGGTCTTCATCAGCTGACTTAACCATTCCTTCAGTCTTTCAAGTGTTGTTGGCTCTGCAGGTGGCTCCTCTTCCTTAACCTCCTCAACGGCGGGTTCCGGCTCTGGTGCAGTCTCCACCTCGAAAGGCAGTTCCTGGGTCAGCACCTCTACTACCTTCTTTTTCTTGACAGGTTTATACAATTTCGGAATCAAGTCTTCGTAAAAGTCGTCCTCGTTGCGGTGCGCATCTTTGTCGACCTCGTTGCGCAAGTCGTCCTCCAAGCCCGTGGCCAGTATGGTCACCTTGGCATCCTCGCCCAGAGAGTCGTCCGTTGCCGTACCCCAAATTACATCAATATTGGGGTCAAGCTGGTCGAAGAAGTCGTCTATCTGTAACATCTCCTGTACGAAGATGGGGTGTTCGTCGCTCGAGTAGATATTAAAGAGGATGCGCTTGGCCTTGCCGATGTCGTTGCCGTAGAGTAGGGGAGAGTCCAGCGCATTGATGATAGCCTTATCCACCCGGTTTTCACCGCTGGCCCGTCCCATTGCCATGATGGCACCTCCGCCGTTCTTCATCGTTGCCTCCACGTCACGGAAGTCGCTCTTGATGCCACCGTCGCTCGGCAGGGTAATCAGTTCCGAGATGCCCTTCACCGCGTCCATCAGGATGCTGTCTGCCCTGCGGAAAGCCTCCTTCACCGTAATCTCCGAGTCAGCATAGACGTCACACAGCCGTTCGTTGTTCACGATGAGCAGGGCGTCCACGTTCTTGCGCAGTTCCTCCACCCCCTTCAGGGCCTTGATAATCTTCCGTTTCTTTTCGAAGTAGAACGGGATGGTCACCACGCCCACCGTCAGCATCCCCATCTTGCGGGCCACACTGGCTACTACGGGAGCCGCACCCGTTCCCGTGCCGCCACCCATGCCAGCCGTCACAAATACCATCTTCGTCCCGTCTGACAAGAGCCGCTCAAAGTCGTCCATACTGGTCTCAGCCTCCGTACGTCCCAGTTCGGGATTGCCGCCAGCTCCTAATCCAGCACCTAACTGAATCTTCATCGGCACTGGCGATCGTGACAGCGACTGACTGTCTGTATTACAGACGGCATACGTTACTCCGTCCACTCCCTCGTTGTACATGTTGCGGACAGCATTACAGCCGCCGCCGCCCACACCAATCACCTTGATGATGCCCTGCATCTTGTCCTCTACCGGTCCGAAGTCCAGCAATGACCTATTATCTTCTCCCATATCTCTTTCTCTTTTCATTTTTCACTTTACACTTTTCACTTCCACCAATTCTCTCGGCAGCGTAATCACCTTCAGCCGTTCGTACCATACACGTCCGGCAATATGTTTCTTCGTATGGCCGCTAATAATGTAGTAGCTGGCGCGATACTCGTCCATCATGTCCAAGAATACCTTCTTGATGCGCGAGCACTTCTCGTTGATGGCATTGTCTAATGGATTCACCAGCTTGTCCACGCTCTCCACGATTTTGTCCTTATCCATCATCCGCGCCGTCTTCTGGTAATAGCCTGTCAGCTCCTCCCTGTAGTCAGCCAAACGTTTGAACTCTATACCCTCGGGATGAGCCAGGAACAATAGGTAGACCGCCTTGTGAACAGGCTGCAACTCCACCTCTTTATTATTATAGTCAGCCAATACAAACCGATAATCCTCCGTGATGACCAGCCGCGACAGTTCACCTCGTGCTGCCTCAATGCGCAGTTCCTCCAACAGCGGCACACCGATAGCCCGCAGCAGCAGGTCCTTCCTGTCTGCCGCCACCAGTTGCTCCGTCAGTCGCTTCACCTCCAGAGCCATCTCCTCCACCGTCAGTCGTTGTTCTGTCATTCCGTCTGCAAAGATACAAAAGATTATCGAAACAAAAAAATCTCCGCAAGCCTTGCGGAGAACTTTGTATTGGGGTTATAAGCCAGTTGGGATAAAAATGTGAACAAATTGGCCCGAAAACGGCATTCTGAAGAGATCACTTAAACCAAAAGAGTAAAACTCCGTCTAATCAAGTAGCATTATTATCAATTATAATTTAGTAAAAATGAAGAAGTTTTATTTCGCAGCATTGCTTTTCATCACTTCGATGACAGCCAATGCACAGGAGCCGAATATTCCAAGAGGAATGTTTGGCGGTCAGCAGCAAATCGACGTTAAGTTTGATGAGTACAAGGCAGCTCCTGAGGGTTTCGACCAGGAACGTGAAGGAATCGCAAAGGGCACCGTGCAGCTCATTGAGTATCAGTCAGAGTCAGTAGAAACCGTCCGCAAGGCAAACGTCTATCTGCCACCAAAGTATGATGCTAAGAAGAAGTACAGCGTGCTCTACCTGCTTCATGGCATTGGTGGCGACGAGAACGAATGGTACAAGAACGGCGGCAAGCCCGATGTCATCATGGACAACCTCTATGCCGATGGAAAAGTGGCTGATATGATTGTGGTCATGCCTAACGGACGTGCACAAAAGGACGATTCCCGTGCAGGAGGCATGCGTTCATTCGCTGCATTCGGCGAGTTCGACAAAGACCTCATCGGCAGCCTCATCCCTTACATCGAGAAGAACTTCAGCGTCTATACCGATAAAGACCATCGTGCCATTGCAGGTCTGTCGATGGGTGGCGGCCAGTCGCTCAACTTCGGACTCAGCCACATGGACGTTTTTGCATACGTAGGTGGATTCTCCTCTGCCCCCAACACCATGCGTGCTGCACAGCTCATCCCTGATGTCGACAAGGTGAAGAAGGAGAACAAGCTCCTGTGGATGGTTTGTGGTGGCGATGACGGCCTGATGTTCAACAGCACTCAGCTCAAGGCGTTCTGCGACGAGAAGGGCATCCCCTGCACCCTCATCAACTATCCTGGACAAGGTCACAACTTTGTTGTCTGGAAGTACGGTCTCTACAATTTCGCGCAGCTGATTTTCAAATAATCATCGGAATCTCAATGTCGACTTCAAGACGTCGCCAAATGGAGATCGTGGTGTTGTTCAACTGTTATACGAAGAAAACGCAAAAGGCGCCCAAACGTGAAATTGATAAAGCAATAAAACTGAAGGAGGAGTATAGAAATGAAAGAAAATGAAATGATTTACGACATCAGCGCCGAACTGGAATAGGAGTTTGGCCCTAAAGGTTCTGCAAGCCGTAAGGCTGCTGAGGATAAGGCATGGGAAGAGTACAATGCTCAGATACTCCTGGATGCCCGCAAGAATGCTGGCCTTACTCAGCAGGAACTGGCAGAAAGGATTGGTGCAAACAAAGGCTATGTGTCTCGTCTGGAACGCGGTCTTACCATCCCTTCTGTTTCAACCCTCTATCGCATTGCCGCAGCAATGGGCTTAGCTGTAGAGTTGCGTCCTATTGCATAACATGTTGTTGGCACGTCTCCTGCCGCCATGTCGTTACGCTGCCACATTTCGAAAAAGATATGAAAAATAAAAGCCACCAAAAGGTGACTTTTAAATGGAGTGGTCTTTGGTCATAGGAACTTCCTCCTGTACTGGAGTCACAGCTGTATCAGGCTGCTGATATGAATTTTCACTTTGGTTTACTCCTCCTTCAAATAGTTCTCTATCTTCTCCGACTTCAATGCTTGATATACCACATCATAAGTGAATGGGCAACCTTCAACATATTCTTTAGGGAATGCCTTTGCACACTCCATCAGTCCATTGTAAAGCTCTCTGACCGCATCCTTCATGCATACCCATCCATAAATAGGCGTCTGATTCTTGCTGGTAAAACTGTCTGGAGTTACTAACACATCAAGCATCTCACCATCCTTCTTCAGTTCAATCTTCGTTGGCTGATCTTGGTTATTAAGCTCTATAACAGTCTCGCTGTGATCAATAATCCTCTCAAGGCATACACGAATGTATTTCCAGTCGTTGCTGTAAGCTGAGATAAAACTATCAAGAACCGTCAGATTCATACTCATTCTGAAATGTATTTCCTTCCAATCATCCGCACTTTCATGAATATAATTGAAGGCAAACAACTGAGGCTCCACTCCTGCAGTCCAGGATTTCCCTGCCTCTACATTCTCATATGATTGTTTGCACCACTCCAGCCTCTCCTTCATGGCATCGCGGAAGTGGGCTGGCGACTTGACTACGAGATGATCCGCATAGAACATCAACTCTTGAATGAGCTCATAATTGATCATCACATCAAGCGTTGCTATCGCGCTTTTTCCATCTTCATTGATACGGATTGCTTGCGATTCATGGATAGGCATAGCCAGCAGATGAGGAACAAGCGACGCATCCACCTGTAACTCTATATGCTCCACATTTGGCTCTGGTGGCATAGTTACGCCTACCAGATGCTCGAAATACTTCTTAAACGAGGTTTTTGTACCTTTATACTTTACCTTCTTATTCTCTTGGATCTCCACTATACAATCGAGTGCAAAAGGCTCCACATCCTTTTCTCCTTCACGTCTGGCCATCAGGTACCAACGACGCCAGTACTGCTTCAGGTAATAAGGATGAAGAATAAGATCCTCTGAGTCCGTGAAGAAATTGCAATATTTCACATCGAGCACTTGACGTTCGCTGATAGCCTTAAACAAAGGCATCAAGAACTTGGAACTTCTGTTGGTTCCTCCTTCAAAACTCGCGATCTCTTTTCTGGCAGTAATATTACAATCCAAACGAGTCAACATCTGATCTATCCAATCAAACTTTGGCATGCCTTTAAAGCCATGCAGAAGACTTTTCACTTCCTGAAGTTTCTCCACTTCTTCTTGTGTCAATTCGTGATTATAAATCGAATCAATGCCATAGCGATAACGATAATATCTCTTTTTATTCCTATCCTCATATACTATACCGTCTTTTTGCCACAAGTTATTAAACTTTCCGTTCATCTCCATCATGTCCTGCATAAATGTGGTT
The DNA here is from genome assembly GCA_902780025.1 of uncultured Prevotellaceae bacterium. Classification (GTDB taxonomy): domain Bacteria; phylum Bacteroidota; class Bacteroidia; order Bacteroidales; family Bacteroidaceae; genus Prevotella. The sequence goes on along the minus strand of CACZDV010000008.1, from coordinate 145,550 downwards.
CGTGACTGGATAAGTTTCATTCCTCGCTCTTCCAGACGCTTGTTAACAATATCCATCAGCTGCTTGCAAGTATATTCCTTACCTGTGCTGAAGCATTGATCATAGATCATCTCGCGAAACGCATAGTCTTTTGTATTTGCCATAATTTATCGAACTTATAGTTTTCTGCTGCAAAGATACTAAATATTTGTTCAGTCAAAGCGAACGAATATAAAAAATCTACTTATAATATAGAAAATGCTGGCCGTCCTTCAGACTAACGGCCTGAGGCGGGCCAGCAATAAGAACGTATTAGGGATGTATTGTAGCTGACATCAAAGGTATCGAGCAAATCATCGTCACAGAAATCGAAAAGGTCAGAATAGTTAAATAACATATCTACCTCTAAACTTCCATCTCCATATTCCTCGAACTTCTCGTCTGCTGCCCGATACATTTTATCTGCCTTACTTCCCTTTATCTTCATTATATATGATTTTATATTTTTCTGCACCAACTTGCAAGGTATCTCAGGAGAGGATATGTTTCGATTTCAACTTCATTCGCATCATACTTCTTCCTTATGTTACCTTTGGTGATTGTAATCTCATAGTGATTCCCATCGAGCACCTCAAAACCTGATTCGTTAGGAATTTCATCCTTTGACAAAATCTTTTTGATTGTATTCTCTGTGAAAGCATTCAATACACGTTTGGGTAGAGGTGGCATCTCTTTCTTATTTTTAGGAAGGTTATTTGCAGACTCTTCCAAACACGCCTGTGAAAGTTTCTTTGCTAACTCTTCAGCGTAGTTTTTATATCTTACTTTATAGCTCTTTCCTTTCTCGTCTAAAGTCAGGACTACGACCAAACTATATGAAAGAATGAGACCAGGGGTGACAGAAAACTTTAACCTTATTTTTTCCATACGTATTATGCTATTGTTTGACTATTTCCCCTAAAGAATAGGCTATCAAGCCGTCTGTATAGTCAAGATCTTCATCCTCTAATTCAGAATAGGGAATTAAATTAGCATCTTCCTCATCACGGATTACCACATCAGCATTGTCAATCATGCATGTATATGAGTTTTCACCATTTAAGAATTGAATGGCATCATAAGGCTTGAACTGACCAATTCCATTTACTTCTTTAACTGTTCCATCTTCATTTGTGAGAAAGAATGTACTCAAATTCTTTGGTGTAATATCTTTGGTAAATATCACTGTCTCGCCTTTAACAATACTGTTAAAATCTCCTTTACGCACCCTCATTTGAAGAATCCTCAAGCCATCCTCATTATTGGCAGTTATTTCATCCATTACTGGCTCTTTGATGATCTTTCCTCCACAGAGTTCCACAAACTCGTCTTCTTTAGGTTTTACTTCGAGGTTTGTATCCAGCACTTTGCCGCAAACGAAATAGAACAACCAGGGACGCTTCTCGACATTGGCTTTCTCAAATCTTTCGAGGTCTGCATCGAAGTCGTGACAGTCGTACCGTTCTTGCAGATAGACAACGTCCTTCTTCGTAATAGAGAAAGCATCATTATAATCACACTCGATGTCCAGAAACCACGAATTGTTGTAGTTGTGGAAATGGATCTTCTTTACCTGACGAATATCATTGCAGAACACCACTACCTCATCATCATCGATATGAGCACCTATATAATCTGCCACATCAGGGTCGATTAACCGCTTCACATAGAAATCACTATATGCTCTGAACTCCAGTTTCTTCGTGCCTGCAAGAATTTGTTCTGCATATTCCCTCCTCATGATGAGGTTCAAACAATCCACATCCTTTGCCAAGGGTGCCTCCGGATGGCTCTCGAAAAACTTTTCATGTGCAGCAGCGTACTCCTCAGCTGTCTTGAAATTCAAATTCTTACTCATAGTCCTTATAATTTTGTTGTTATTTCTATATTTTTTTGCAAAGATAATGTTTATTTGTTCAGCCAAAGCGGACAGATGAGAAAAATAAGCCTTTACTTACTTTTTGGCTATTCCAACCCTATCCGCAGTTGTTTTTTTAAGGTCATATTCTAGGATCTTGCCCAAATGATATTCAATATCGTATGGTTCACGGAAAACGGTTTTCTTTACTTCCACCAATAGGACATCATGGTCAGCAGAATAACTTGTATATAGCCTGAGAATATGTGGCTGGCGGATATATCTTTTGCCTGTGGCCTTATCCAAGCGAGTGAATTTCCCTTGTGTAGTTGACTTAAGCGTTCTATACTCAATATGCTTATCACCAGTAAGGATTGCGTCAAAATATATTTGTTTAATACTCATTGACAGAACATCAAACTTGCTGGTGTCTATCTTTTTTGTTTTAACTCGCTCATTTTTATTGAACACGATTTCCTCTAAAGCTTGCAACTCCGCATTATATACGTACTTCACAATACGCCCATCAGCGAACATAGATATAGCCTGCCTGATAATATCCAACGGAACAACAAACCACTCCTGTGGTTCGGCATCACCAACTATTACATGGAAACGTGCTGCTGCAAAGAACTGGTGAATAAAATACTCTAGCTTCTTCACATTAATATTATACACCTTATAAGTTGCCACAATATTAACATCAGCCATCAAATAGGTACTTTCATGTTTGGCGTTTTTGACACGCTCTTCTACGGGAGTTGTTGAGAAGCCTATCTTATAAAGATTATCTACAGAAGATATTCGTTCCTCTTCAGATTTAGAAGTAAGGATATATATCCATCCCTGAGCCAAGTCTTCGTTGTCAACCTGGTCAGGCTTACTGAATGAACTCAACTCTTTTCCGTCGTTCAATTCTGTTATTACATAACCATTCTTTGTAATATTCTTACCTATGGTTCTGAATAGGATATTAGATTCCGTACCATCTTCATAGATTACTCTTGAACGGCCGTCTTTCCTAATTCTATCTTTAATCTGGCGTTTATCAACATCCAACTGGTCAATATACCCCATAATACCATCAGCGATAAAGAACACTTTCTCCTGAATATTGTCTTCTTTATAACGGACTAGATTACGCTTGCCCTCTTTTAGGTCTTGATGTACCTGAGCAAACAATGCTGCATAGTCCTCAAAATTCTCACAGGGTTGACGCTTTGCAATTTCTTCAGCCTTCTGTTTTTTTATCTGACCTTTTTTTATTGCCTCTGGCAAGTTGAATAATTCTTTCTCCTTATCATCAAGATCGAATATTGGGTCATTCAAAATATCATCAAGTTCTTTGTTATTCATCGTACACAGTATCTAATAATTTATACTCATCTTCTTTTCTCAACATTTCCCTACGGGCATCATCCTCGATAATACCTTGCAAACGCTTAGCTAGCAGCCATTCGTCACGATGTTCCTTATTCATGCGAGGTGCATGCCCGGAATGTTCCTTACTCCATGCAACGATAGTTTTAAAACCTTCTCTAACCACCTGCTCTGGCGTTTGCTTCGGAGCCTTTGGATGCACATTCGCAAACAACGGGTCCTCGTCGAATATCTTATTCAAATCTTCCGGCCATTCCATACATTACACTTTTTTCTTATCATCAGGAAAGTCGAGCCCCATATCTCTGCGAATCTTATAGTTCTTCAGTATGCGAATAGCCTCGGCCATACGTCGTTCACTGGGATCTGGAGATTGTAGTGACGGATGGCCGCCATGCTCTTTTCTCCACTCCTGGAACATGGTAAGATAAATATTCTTTGCCTCGTCAATATCCATATTGATTTTCTTGTCAGCAATAGCATCCTGTATCACTTTCAGCACGGGAGCATCAATCTCGTTCGACATAATCTCGTATGCACGTTGGAACGGGTTGATGGTCTTAATCAGATTAATATCCAGATGGTCCAGATTAATGAATGTATTGGCTATCTTTACCAGTCTGTCACCTTCTGATTTTTCATCATCTCCATCTGCGCTGGAAGGTAACGGGTTTGCGCCTCTAACAACAAAATCGAGGCTAAGGCGCTGACTGATTGCTTCTCTATCCTCAGGATCCAGAAGTGGATATTTTTCTTCTACTATTTTTGGCAACAAAACATTATGAATGTATTCTGGTGACTCATTATCGATACAGGCCTTCACACGCTCATCTTGTAAGGCTTTTGCTTTCAATTCATCCATATCCTCCTCGCATATTTGTTTTCCTTCAGGAGTTTTGAATGGCTTCAGTCCTTCAACGACAACTCGTCTGCGCTTATCCACGCTTGGATCGTCTTCCTCATCAACAGATGTCTTAAAGTTCCATTTAGGAGCCATTACCTGTTCCATCAGCAATGATGCTGTAATAGCCTTCAGCATGTCATTTACTGCTACTACTACTTCATCTTGTGTCTCATCAGGTGCAGCTATCAAGTTAGTGAACTGTGCATGTTCCTTACCCTCACTGTCACGAGTACAACGACCAATAATCTGCACTATTTCTGTCAGTGAACCACGGACACCTATCGTCAAACAATGCTCACACCATTCCCAATCAAAACCTTCCTTAGCCATACCCATAGCTATGATGATATCTACATCACTGGCTTTCTTCATACGCTGTAAATACCCTTGTACATGGTTCCTATGATCAGCATCATCGTTCACAAGGTCAGCCACTTTCAACAACCTACCATCCTTAGTCTTAACGGTAATAATGTTAGTATTGTAGTCCTCATCAACTTTGCTTCCTATCAAGTCTATAATTTCTTTAACCTGCTGATATTTGTCGTAAGCACCTGCTGCCTTTGCACCCGTAACAGGAATATGAATTAATGTCTTCTGGTTTGTGTCTAACACTTTATCAAGAGCTGAAAGATAGTGACCTCTATAGAAATGGTACCCCAAGCCTAAAGTTTTCAGATATTTATATCCATTCAACTGGTCATAATAGTTAAACTGGACTGGAGTAAAACGCGCTTCGTCTTCTGGTCTCAAAACAGGTACTCCGTCACCTCTGAAGAATGAGCCTGTCATTGCCAAAACGTGAGCATTCGTATTGTTCATCAGTCTGCGAACCACCTCACCCAATCCATTGTTGGCATCAGCTGAAGTATGGTGAAACTCATCTATACCAAAGAACATGTCGTTAAGTTCTTCATCTTTCAGCTCTTTTAATGCAAAACGCAAGGTAGCGTGAGTACATACCAACGTCTGTGCCTTGGTAAATGGTGCCACAAACTCCTTGAAGCGCTTCACCTTCTCTTTCTCATCTTCTGTATCACAAAGGTTAAAGTACTGGGGAACGCTCCAGTCCTCAAAGAATCCATACTTTTTCAGGCTCGTATTCTTAAAAGAGCGTCCAATGCTCTTTTCTGGTACTGCAACTATCACTTTCTTAACACCTTGATGTGCCAGTTTGTCGAGTGCCACAAACATCATTGCTCTTGATTTGCCTGATGCAGGTGGCGCTTTTACTAGTAGGTATTTTTCATTCCTCTTCTCATACACTCTAGCCTGCATATCTCGCATGCCCAACTCATTAGTGTTAGTCGATTTACCTGTCTGTTCGTAGCTGATTACCGTCTGGTCACTACGATAGTTTTCTCTTAGTTCCATAATATCTAATTGTTTTTAGTTCTTATTCATTTTATCGTATAGTTTTAAAAGCCACTCCAATCGTTCGTTCTCATCTGCGAATGGGCGTTCCCTATAGCAGCTGTCTACAACCAAGTCCAGTTGATGGTGAGCCTCTCGTAAGTCATTGGGCATCGTCTCTGGGTCATAGAGCTGAGCTAATGTCATACCTATATGTGCTTCGCGAGCACCAAGAACTTCCCAAGCAGCATCTTCTATCTCATTCCTTTTCTTTAGAGATATTTTGGGGAAAGGGAACGAATTGTACACTAATGAAGAATATCTATATCGAGTTTCAAGTTTACCCCCAATAGCAGCAACCCAAGTCATATGCATGTGAGAAGTAATAATGCCAAAAATAAACTTATTGGCATAATAAATAACTTGTGCAGCATCATTAATAATTGTTTCTTTAGTCAAGAAACCAATTGGAATATATTCTCTTTTTTCCGAGGAAACACGAGGTACAATAATTGAATCAGTCTCTTGATGTGCCCTTTGTTTAAAAAGATAGGGCCTATTTGCATAGAGCCTTGTACTTTCTGCTTTACTAGCTAATCTAAAATCTCGTACACCTTCTAAACGCTTTTGAATAGGAGGAATACTATTAGCCAAAGGTATTTGTTCATCTTTTATCCACAAACAAAATCTTTCATCTCCATTAATATAGCTGTCAGCTCCTTCATACCTCCTGACTAAACACAATGCCTCAGGATAATCTGTAATTAATTGATCATATTCATATTTATCCATAATTAGGAAACCACCATCTGTCGGTTTGTTGCCAAAGACCATTTCAGGAAAGCCAGAGATAGAGCTATTCCGTCTGCCGATAATAACGTTGGGGGCATCTTGTAGATAGGCATTTATTTGCGGGCATAGCTTGCAACGTCCTTGAGAATCATACAACTTCTTTTCCGCCCTACTTGATATTGAGAGCCCAATAATGGCAACGGTGACACCCGCATTATATTTAGCATTGTTTGTCCATTTAAAGGACTGATATGCAAAATAAATCTCAATACCCAGTTTAAAGATATACGGCCACAAAAGAGCAACAGAATCTCCTTGGCAAATAGAGTTAGTGCTTACAAAGGCATATTTGGCACATGTCCCTTTTATATAATTGGCCCCCATATAGAACCAACTTGCAATATAATCAAGGTTCTTGTAATTATCAAACTTTCCACAGACATGGGCAAGATCAGCTTTCTGTTCATCGTTTTGCATGCTACTTCCCAAGTAAGGCGGATTTCCCATCACGTACACTTCTTCGTCAGCTTTATGTGGACAAACCTTATCCCAATCTACTCGACAAGCATTGCCACAATGGAAATTATGGTTTTGCTTTAATGGCAGAGCCTTAATGTTTACGCCAAAGTCACGAGTAAAGAGATTGTTCATCTGATGCTCAGCCAACCACAGTGACAATACTGCCGTTTCGCAAGCGAAGTCGTTAATCTCCAAACCATAAAACTGATTGATACTGATGACACTACCATCCACAAACTGCATCTGAACATCTTGTGTCATTCGCTGAATGAGTTTCAGAATCTTCATCTCTAACAAACGTAGTTCCTTGTAGGTAATGATGAGGAAATTACCACTACCACAAGCAGGATCGAAGAACTTCATGCGCTGCATCCGTTGGAGCAACTTCTTACATTTGGCTACGATAGGTCTGCAATTGGTGTAATACTTGTCTCGGCCTTCCTTTGAATGGTCGAAAATACTGTCTTGTTCTTTTTGTTTTGCTTCTAATGAACGATATTCCTCGTATAGTTCATCAAGGAACAGCGGATTGATTACTTTCTTGATGTTCGAGACGCTGGTATAATGCATCCCCAATCCACTCCGCAATTCAGGGCTCACTACCGCCTGAATCATCGAGCCGAAGATGTCGGGATTGATTTTTGCCCAGTTCAAATTACCACAATCAAGAATCAATTTGCGAATGCGAACATTCATCCGAGGAATTTGTATGTGTTTTGAGAACAGACCACCATTTACGTATGGGAACTGAGCAAAACGACTATTTATTCCAATACGAACTTGTTTATCCATCGTTTCAAATGCACCATCAAAGAATTCCTGTAAGTCTGTGGCATCTGGACGTGTCGTACTATTGATAGCATTAGTAAACATGTCCTTCTCAAAAATGCCTGTGTCTTCAGCAAAGAAGCAGAATAGCAGGCGAGACATAAACACGTTTAAGTCGTGCGTATCATCAGTAATACCAATATGATTGTGGCGACGTATCTCATCGTGAATCTGAGCCATTTTGTATGCAGCCTTAACATCTGCATCATTCTCCTCTATGTTACGTATCTTTCGAACACCCCACATTGGGGAGAAGAATTCATAGTCTGTGTAAAGATTGTCAAGATGGTTCTCGTAGGTTTCATCAATTGCTGGATCAAAAGCTTTTATCACCTCTCCGTCAGAGACAGCAACGATTGCAGGACGATTCTTGAGAACCAACCTGTCTAACTTCATCTCCTCCAACTGGTCGTTTATATCCTTAGTGTCAACCAGTCTGTAGGCGAGGACATTCTTTACCAACAAACCATCGAAAGAAGCCACCGTGCTTTTTCCTTCTCTGTAGCGTTGCAGAATAGTTGGTGAAGCCCCGATGGCTCCCATCAGCATAAAAGGAATCTCCTCTATAGGATACGGCTCCTTAAATGCTTCCAGACCTTGACCTATCTGTACGTAGGTCTTGGCCGTTTTGATAGCAGCCATATTCAATTGTTTTATGCACCTCGCAATTACAGGGTGCATAAAACGGGCCCTCTACAAAAAGACACAGAGAAAGCGTGAACGCTCATCTGTGTCTTAGGTTGTTCCAGGACCCGTTTCACCAAATGAGTTGAGTCCACGCCTAAACGCAGACATCAACTTGTCATTCACTGGTGAAACTATCTTAATAAGCTTGGAACATTTAAGACACACCGAATAACTGCTAATGCTGTTATTGTTTTACCCACTAAAATCATACCGGCACCTCCTCTGAGGCTCAAACCCTTGCCTGGCAACGTTCTAAAGAACGATTTCTTGCTACTGGCAAGCGTCGTGTCACGACGATTAGCCGATACTTGATTGCAAAGATAAGGAATAATCCGTAAAGTTCCAAATAATTCGAAAGAAATATCAAAATCGTGTACGTGAGAGTAAAGAGCGCAAAAATATCTCCATCCCTCCCGTCATCGCTGGAAATGCCTTTGTAGATAGGGGTTTCAGCATGGGAGAGATTATTTTTATCCCTCCCATATCTCTCCCTTATCTCTCCCGTCCCCTCTGATGCTGCCTCCAAGTAAGCGTATCCGTTCTGACGTCTGGCTGGATGTAGTCATCCAGCCTTTAGGTGTGAATCGATGGGAGAGATGACGGGAGAGAAAAGGGAGGGATGAAGGGAGGGATGAAGGGGGAGATGAAAATAGCGAAACCCCTTTGTATAAAGGGGTTTTAGGCATGTGACGGGAGAGATGAGGGATTTTTCGCTTCGCTAGTGAAAAGTGAAGAGTGAGAAGTGAGAAGTGAGAAGTGAAAAGTGAAAAGTGAAAAGTGAAAAGTGAGAAGTGAAGAGTGAAGAGTGAGAAGTGAAAAGTGAGAAGTGAGAAGTGAGAAGTGAGAAGTGAAAAGTGAAGAGTAAGAAGTGGCTTGCGCTAAATGTTCCCACGGCGGGAACATGATGTTACCTACCTGGGAACAAGACATTCCCGCCGTGGGAATAATCAGCTATTAACCGGCAGAAGGGAAGGGAAGAGGTGAGAGGGAAAAGGTAAGATGTAAGAGGTAAGATGTAAGAGGGAAAAGGTAAGAGGGAAGAGGGAAAAAGAGAACGAAGCATGGCGTTATGGCCATGCTTCGTTCATAGAGGGCGTGTTATCTTATTTTCCGCTTAGTGCGGCGATGGACTCCTTGAGAGAGGCAATCTTCTCTTCGGCATCGCTCTGCTTCTTACGCTCCATAGCGACGACGGCCTCGGGGGCATTGGCCACGAAGCGCTCGTTGGAGAGCTTCTTCATGACACCAGCGAGGAAGCCTTCGAGGTGCTGCAGCTGAGCCTCCATCTTCTTGATCTCGGCCTCGACGTCGATGAGGTTGCCAAGGGGAACGGCGAACTCGTCGGTGCCTACCATGAAGGCAGAGGCGGTGGCGTCCTTCTCGGCGACGACATTGATGGCGCTGAGGTTGGCCATCTTCATAATGCATAATGCATAATTCATAATGCACAATTCGTCGGTAGGCAATTTGCTGACCACCTGTAGTTCGAGCTGTTCCTTCGGTGCGATGTTCTTCGATGAGCGTACCATACGGACGCCAGAGACAATCTGCTTGACCTGTTCGAAGGCGGCGACGAGGGATTGATCATCAGTGGTAAAATCACCGAGCACAAGATTCTCGCGCATGATGCTCTCGCCGGGCTTGCGGTCGTAGATGTGCTGCCACAGTTCCTCGGTGATGAACGGCATGAAGGGGTGCAGCATCTTGAGCAGGGTCTCGAAGAACTCGAGGGTCTTGTCGTAGGTCTCGCGGTCGATGGGCTGTGCCTCGCCATTGATATATGCGGGCTTCACCATTTCGAGGTACCAGCTGGAGAACTCGTCCCAGAAGAGCTTGTAGACAGCCATGAGGGCCTCGGAGATGCGGTACTTCTTGAAGAGGTCGTCGACCTCGGCAGCCGTCTGGCGGAGCTTGGCCTCGAACCAGCGGACGGCGATCTTATTGCCCGATGGAGATGCATCGGGCACGTTGGAGGGAGCGGTGGAGGGAGCGACTTTCCAGCCTTTGACGAGGCGGAAGGCGTTCCAGATCTTGTTGTTGAAGTTACGGCCCTGCTCGCAAAGTGCCTCGTCGAAGAGGATGTCGTTGCCGGCAGGGGCTGAGAGCATCATACCCATGCGGACGCCGTCGGCACCGAACTTCTCGATGAGCTCGATGGGGTCGGGCGAGTTGCCTAATGACTTCGACATCTTGCGGCCCAGCTTATCGCGGACGATACCGGTGAAGTAGACATTGCGGAAGGGCATGTCGCCGATGTACTCGTAGCCCGCCATAATCATACGGGCCACCCAGAAGAAGATGATATCCGGGCCGGTCACCAAGTCGGAGGTGGGGTAGTAGTACTTTATCTCCTCGTTGCCGGGGTTGTTGATGCCGTCGAAGAGGCTGATGGGCCAGAGCCATGAGCTGAACCAGGTGTCGAGGGCGTCTTCGTCCTGACGGAGGTCAGAGAGCTGGAGGTTGGCGTTGCCGCTTTCCTTGCGGGCCAGTTCGAGGGCCTTCTCGGGGGTCTCGGCGACGACGAACTTCTCGCCCGACGGAGAAGCGTCGGGCACGGTGGTGGCAGAGGGGTAATAGTAGGCAGGGATGCGATGACCCCACCACAGCTGGCGGCTGATGCACCAGTCCTGGATGTTCTCGAGCCAGTTCTTGTAGGTGTTCTTATACTTGGCGGGATAGAACTTCAGTTCGTCGTTCATGACGGGGGGCAGGGCGATGTCGGCAAAGTGCTTCATCGAGAGGAACCACTGCATGGAGAGGCGCGGCTCGATGGCGGTGTCGGGGTTACGCTCGGAGTAGCCCACCTTGTTGGTGTAGTCTTCAATCTTCTCCATCAGTCCGGCTTCCTGCAGGTCCTTGGCAATCTGACGGCGGCAGTCCATGCGGTCCATGCCGACGTAGATGGGCGACTGGTCGCTGATGGTGCCGTCGGGGTTGAAGATGTCGATGGTCTCGAGGTTATGCGTCTTGCCCAGCATGTAGTCGTTGGTGTCGTGGGCAGGTGTCACCTTCAGACAGCCCGTTCCGAACTCGATGTCGACGTAGCGGTCCTCGATGACGGGGATGACGCGGTTGACGAGTGGCACGATGACCTTGTGGCCCTTGAGCCACTGGTTCTTCGGGTCCTTGGGGTTGATACACATGGCGGTATCGCCCATGATGGTCTCAGGACGGGTGGTGGCGACGACGGCGTAGTAGCCGCGCTCGTCTTTGTGGATGACATTACCCTCGGGAGAACCCTCGGGCACGGTGGTGAGGTCGGCGACGTAGTATTTGAGGTGATAGAGGTGGGACTGCTCCTCCTTATAGATGACCTCCTCGGTAGAGAGGGCGGTGAGTGCCTTGGGGTCCCAGTTCACCATACGCAGGCCGCGGTAGATGAGTCCCTTGTTATAGAGGTCGACGAAGACCTTGATGACGCTCTGTGAGCGCTTTTCGTCCATTGTGAAGGCGGTGCGGTCCCAGTCGCAGGAAGCACCGAGGCGTCGCAGCTGCTTGAGGATGATGCCGCCGTGCTCGTGGGTCCAGTCCCAGGCGTGCTCCAGGAACTGATCGCGGGTCAGGTCGTGCTTCTTGATACCCTGCTCGGCCAGCTTCTTCACCACCTTGGCCTCCGTAGCGATGGAGGCGTGGTCGGTGCCAGGCACCCAGAGGGCGTTCTTGCCTTCCATACGGGCACGGCGGACCAGGATGTCCTGGATGGTATTGTTCAGCATGTGTCCCATGTGGAGCACACCCGTCACATTGGGCGGCGGAATCACGATGGTGTAAGGCTCGCGTCCGTCGGGTTTGCTACTGAAAAGTTTGTTGTCTAACCAATACTGGTACCATTTTCCTTCGACCTCTTTCGGGTCATATTTGCTTGCTATTTCCATATACCTATTTATAAAACGGGTGCAAAGATACAACTTTTCTTGCGAATCCCGACAATAATTTGCAAAAAAAGTGTGCAAAAGCACTGCAGTTTCGAAAATAATGCTTACCTTTGTCCGCAGAAAATGAAAGATACGAACTGAAAGATGCATACACGTGAAGAGAAATTAGAAGCCTTCGGACGGCTGCTTGACGTTCTTGACCAACTGCGTGAAAAGTGCCCTTGGGACAAGAAGCAGACGAACGAGTCGTTGCGTCCCAACACGATAGAAGAGGTGTACGAACTGTGTGACGCCCTGGTGCGTGATGACCGTAAGAACATCTGCAAGGAGTTGGGCGACGTGCTGATGCATGTCATTTTCTATGCAAAGATAGGTTCCGAGACCGAGGACTTCGACATCGCCGACATCTGTAACATCCAGGCTGACAAGCTGATATTCCGTCATCCGCATATCTACCATCCGTCGCAAGTCGGCGCTAAAGACCCGAAGCCGCTGCCCTATGGCGAGCAGGAGGAGAAACGTGAGTTTGCCGATGCGAAGACCTCGGAGCAGGTGCTTCAGAACTGGGAGCAGATCAAGCTGAAGGAGAAGGACGGCAACAAGACCGTACTCTCAGGTGTGCCGGAGGCGCTGCCCTCGCTCATCAAGGCCTACCGCATACAGGACAAGGCCCGCAACGTGGGTTTCGACTGGCAGCAGAAGGAAGACGTGTGGGCAAAGGTCCATGAGGAGCTGGAAGAGTTGGAGGCAGAACTGAAGAAAGAAGACAAAGAACTGTCAACCAATGAGTTGGGCGACTTCCTGTTCTCGGTCATCAATGCCGCCCGTCTCTACAAGCTGAACCCCGATAACGCCCTTGAGCGCACGAACCAGAAGTTCATTCGCCGTTTCGGGTATATCGAGCAGCACAGCATCCGTGCCGGCCGTCCGTTGACGGAGATGACGCTGGAGGAGATGGACGCCCTGTGGAACGAGGCAAAAGCAAGCGAAAACGAAGAAAGGAAATAATATGATGAAGAAACTATCAACAATCGTATTGGTGGCTGCGATGGCTATGTCCATTGGCAGTTGCGGAAAGAAGGGCGGCGGTAATCAGCAGTCCGTCAATGAGCCTGATTCGACGGCAGTAGTCAGCATCAATCGTGACTCGACGCTCTATGGTATCTGTGGCGACGGTTCGGCTATGAACACCCTGCAGCTGATCACCGATGTAGGCGACACGGTGTATGTAGGCATTGCCGAGGCCAATGAGAAAGGCCAGTGCTTCGGCGGTTTCCAGAGTGGTGACCGTATGGCGGTGATGCTGAAGAACAAGACCACGGCCCGCCAGGTCATCAACCAGTCGGCCCTTTTAGGCGAATGGGTGATGCCCAACCCGATTGACGGCAGTTCCGAGATGGGTATCCGTATCAAGGACGGCGGTATTGCCGAGAGCATCGACCAGCCGTCGATCATCTTCCGCTCCTGGAAACTGTTCAACGGCAAGCTGGAGATTGTCGCCGTCCGTGAAGGCGGTGGCGACGTGGTGGAGACCAACCTCTACGACCTTGTCGCGCTGGGTCCTGACACCCTGATCTTCAAGGATTCGGAAGAGACCTTTGAGTACTATCGTTACCACGAACACAAGAGTAATGTCAATATCGAACTGGAGGAATCGTCGATAGAAGACTTTAAAATGTAACGCCGTAGCGTGGAGCCGTTCAGAGTACACATATTAGGGTGTGGCAGTGCGCTGCCCACCCTTCGTCATTATCCCTCCGCCCAGCTTGTGGAGATCCGCGAGAAGCTGTTCATGGTGGATTGCGGTGAAGGTGTGCAGATGCAGCTTCGCCGCAGTAGGGTACGCTTTACCAAAGTGAGCCATGTCTTTATCTCCCATCTGCACGGCGACCACTGTTTCGGCCTGATAGGCATGATTTCCACGTTCGGCCTGTTGGGACGGACGGCCAAGCTGCATATTCATGCCAACGAGCTGTTGGAAGATATGCTCCAGCGTCAGATGGCCCTCTTCTGCCGTGACTTAGGCTATGAGGTGGTGTTTCATCCGATAGACGCCTCGCGGCAGGAGGTCATCTACGAAGACCGCTCGTTGACGGTAGAGACCATCCCGCTGACCCACCGGCTGCCTACGAGCGGCTTCCTGTTCCGTGAGAAACCGCTGTTACCCCATATCCGCCGTGACATGATAGACTTCTATGGGATACCGACCTCGCAGATACAAAACATCAAGAACGGAGCCGACTGGGTGACGGAGGACGGGACGGTGGTGCCCAACAGCCGATTGGTGACGGCTGCCGACCAGCCCCGTAGCTATGCCTACTGTAGCGACACCCGCTACATGCCCGAACTGGCGAAGCTGTTGAAGGGCGTATCAACGCTCTATCATGAGAGCACCTACGGCGAGGACAACCTGCAGATGGCCCAGAAGTACAACCACTCGACCGCGCGGCAAGCCGCAATGACGGCCCGTGACGCAGGTGCCGGTCAGTTGATTCTGGGGCATTACAGTTCGCGATATGAAGATGAAAACGTGTTGCTCAACGAAGCCCGTGAAGTGTTCGAAAATGTTCGTTTAGCCAACGAATTGGACGTCATTAACGTCTAAGAACAGTTTTTATTGCATTTTTTGCGGAAAATATTTGGAGGTTACGGGAAAAAGTCGTATATTTGCACAGAATTCAATATATGCATATATGACAAAACGATTACTTATATTATCAATAGCAGGTTTCCTGACGGCTATGTGTCCCTTGGCTGTCGCGGCTTCTGAGATGTCTCCGGCTACTGCCACAGAGCAGGTGGAGGAGCAGGTGGAAGTCAGCATTGAAGGGCAGACGGCCTATGTCACAGGTGCCCAGGGCCAGGAGCTGGTAGTCGTGTCGCTGACGGGTCGCCAGTTGCTGAAAGTGAAGATAGAAAGTGCATCCCAACGTGTAGAATTAAACATTCCAAAAGGTTGCTACATATTGAAGGTCGGCAAGGTGGTAAGAAAGATTCAGATTCGCTGATAAACCTTTCAGTACTGATGCTTTTTGTGCTGCTCTTGACTGGATGCCATGAGTCAGTAGGCCCTTTTCAGCGGAATTTGACATTAGAAGCTTTTGAAGATATGAAGGTAGACGGATATGCTCTAAACTCTCAGGAAATTCGGGAGAATTTAGGGCATATTTCTACTTCTGACCGTGAATCGAATCCCGTCGTCGGGCGAGTCCGTAAATACTATCGTGAGGGTCGCCCCTTGGTGTGGATTGATGTAATGGGTGTTGACAATCGTGCCGACACGTTGCTGGCTACGCTCCGCTCCAAACTGCCCGAGATGGGGTTCAACGACAAGCATTTCCGTCTGCGTCAGATAGAAGAAGACCTGGACCGGATGCGTACTCTCAATTTCAATGAGTCGGACAATGTCAACAAAGTGGCAGCGCGACTGGAGTATAATCTCACCAGGGCCTATCTGCGATATGTCACTGGTCAGCGCTTCGGCTTTGTCAATCCCAATTACATCCTCAACAGCTATGATGCTCGCGAGACGGACTCTACGGGACGTGTCAAGTCGTATCGCCAACTGTTCGACGTCGGCATGGAGCACCCCAATGATGCCTATACCGACAGAGCTTTAGGACGGGTCAGCCGTGACAGTCTCGGCGTCTATCTGCGTCAGGTAGAACCCCAAGGCAAGCTCTATCATCTGCTGATGGAGAAGTTACACGCCGCCACCGATTCCCAACGTCCGCGCATCATGGTCAATATGGAGCGTTGCCGCTGGCGTGACACCTTGAAACACGAGGCCGACGAGCGGTATGTGGTCGTCAATGTGCCGGCTTTCCACCTGTGGGCTGTCGGTCCTGATTCCATCGTTGATATGCGCGTGGCCTGTGGTGCCGTCAAGACCAAGACCCCGTTGCTGACCAGCCGCATCACCCATATGGAAGTGAACCCTGAGTGGTCAATCCCCATGAGTATCATCCGCGACGATGTGGCCCGCCACGGGGGAGACTCCGGCTACTTCACCCGTCACCGCTATTACATAGCTGACCGCAAGACAGGAAAGCACCTGTCGCCTGGAAGCGTTTCTGCCAGCATGCTGCGTAGCGGCAACTACCGGGTGGTCCAGCAGGGTGGGGCAGGCAATTCGTTAGGACGTATCATCTTCAGGTTTCCCAATAACTTCTCCGTATTCCTGCACGACACATCCAGTCCAGGAGCCTTCGGGCGCGATAACCGTGGTGTCTCTCATGGTTGTGTCCGCGTTCAGCGTCCCTTTGACCTGGCAGTCTTCATGCTGGGCAGAGAAGCTGACGAGAAGTTGCTTGACAAGTTGCGTATCTCCATGGGCATGAAGCCCGAGACAGACTGGGGGCGTGACCTGATGGACGAACTGGACCCGGCGGTCAAGACGCCGAAACTGGTCAGTTGGCTGAAGGTTTCTCCGCGCGTACCTATTATTATAACGTATTATACCATTTTCCTTACACCCTATGGTTCCCTGCAGTACTATCCCGATGTGTACGGCTATGACAAGGCCATCAGGGAGTCGTTGGCAACCTATATGCAATGACAGACGACAGACTACTCATAGAACAATTGTCCAATCCAAAGACACAGCGCAGGGCCTTTGAGACGGTGGTCCGCCAGTACAGTGAACAGCTCTACTGGCAGATCCGTCGCTTCGTGTTGTCGCATGACGATGCAAACGATGTGCTGCAGAACGCCTTTATCAAAGCCTGGCAGGGTATCGGTTCCTTCCACGGCGACTCGAAGCTGCTGACGTGGCTGTCGCGTATAGCCATCAACGAGAGTCTCGACTTCCTGCGACGGCAGAAGAATGTCGTCACGCTCAGTACGGACGACGAGGAGTTGAACGTGTCGAACACGCTGATGGCCGACGAGTATTTCGACGGCGACGAGACCGAGGCCCAGTTGCAGGAAGCCATTGCCGCCCTGCCCGAAGTGCAGCGTACGGTATTCCTGTTGCGCTACTATGACGACATGAAATACAGCGACATCAGTAACATGCTCGGTACCAGCGAGGGAGCCCTCAAAGCCTCCTATCACATCGCTGTCAAGAAAATATCTGAATTTTTTAAGTCCCACGATTAAACCAACTATCACAAATTACGTCAATAAAGTATGATGAACGAAGAATTATATATCAAGAATCGGTTGGGAGACAGGAATCCGTTCCGAGTTCCCGAAGGTTATTTCGACAGTCTGACTGCCGAAGTGATGAAGAATCTGCCAGAGCAACCCAAGCAGAGCATTCTGGTAAGATTCAGACCGTGGATGTATGCAGCCGCCTGTCTGGTGGCCGTTGTCTTCACAGCAACCCTCTATCTGTTGACTCCTGACAGCTCTGATCAGATGATGGCAGCAGATGCAACTACTACCGATACTTACGTGGAGGATGTGGCTGACTATATGATGGCTGACAACAACGACATTTATGCCCTCTTGGCAAGTGAGTATTAAGATGAAGAAAAGACTAACTGCTATTCTGTTTGCTGTTGCTTTGACAATGACTGTCACGGCTCAGAATTTCAACCCTCAGCAGCCGCAGAAGTTCTCGCCTGAGAAGTTCCAGGCCGACTTGGAGCAATTTATCACCAAAGAGGCTTGTCTTACTCCGCGGGAGGCAGCCAAGTTTTTCCCCATCTACAAGGAAATGCAGGCCAAACAGCGCGCCGTCTATGAACGTCAGCGCCAGTTAGGGTGGGGGAAGCCCGCCGATGAGAAAGGCTGTGAGAAGGCAATCCGCCAGCGCGATGAGTATGATCTCGAGCTGAAGCGCATCCAGCAGACCTATCACAACAAGTTCCTCAGCGTGATTTCAGCTTCCAAGCTCTATGATGTCCTCAAAGCCGAGGACCGTTTCCACCGCCAGATGCTACGCGGCTGGAACAATCCGGCAGCCGGAGCCCAGATGATGAGAGGCTGGAACCACCAAAGGAATCGTAACGGAAACAAGTAAATCGGTATTTATCTACGTTTGAATGGCAGGGTTTTTGGTAACTTCTGCCATTTTCCGTTTTTAGGCACTTTCAGGGTGCTGCCCTTTTCCTGACGGAGCACGTAGACAGAGTCGTTCTCGCGGGTCAGAGAGGCCGTCAGGTCTTCGCTGCCGTAGTCGTTGATGAGGTGCAGCTCCGCCGTCTGTTCGTCTTTGATCTTCGCAGCGGTGATAGGCCAGCAGAACGAATTGTTCTTCTTGCCTAAATAGCCAGGCAACTGACCGTAAAGCTCGTTTCCGGGGACCGTAATGCTCTCGTGATGGAAATCGATGTCGAGATAGACGTCGTACTCGTTGTTATACAAGTAGCCGCGAAAGGCCTGTTGAGCCTTTTGGGCCATGATCGGGAGTGAACACAGTCCCAAGGTTACTGTCAGTATTGCTTTTCTCATCTGTTGTTTTTTCCTTTTTGCTGACAAAGTTACAAATATAAATCAATAAATCAGAGAAATAGATAAAAATATACGTCCAAAAGTAATAGGTTTAGAATTTTTTTAATTATCTTTGCAGCGTTTATAATTATAACAAATGGGAAAAGAACATTTAACGCCTGACTATATCTTTGAGTCGAGTTGGGAAGTCTGTAACAAGGTTGGCGGTATCTATACCGTACTTTCTTCTCGGGCAAAGACGCTACAGGACAGGATGAAGGACAGGATTATATTTATTGGTCCTGACTTTTGGAAAGAAAAAGAAAGTCCTTATTTCAAAGAGGACAAGGCTCTCTTTGCCAAGTGGCAATGGGAAGCAAAGGAAGGCAACCGCGAGAACGGATTGCCAGGACTTCATGTCAGGGTGGGCCGTTGGACCATACCGGGTGACCCCATAGCGATTTTAGTAGACTTTGAACCGTTCTTTGAGAAGAAGAACGAGATATATGGCTGGTTGTGGGAAAAGTATCAGGTAGACTCTTTGCATGCCTATGGCGACTATGATGAGGCATCGATGTTCTCGTATGCTGCCGCATTGGTCGTGGAAAGTTTCTTCAAGTGGAAAGAGGAAAGTGGAGAGTGGAATGAGAATACCAAGGTGATTTATCATGCCAACGAATGGATGTGCGGTCTGGGAGCCCTTTACATCAACAACAAACTGCCCCAGATAGGTACTATCTTCACCACCCATGCCACAAGCATCGGCCGATCCATAGCCGGCAACCAGAAACCGCTCTATGACTATCTGTTTGCCTATAATGGCGACCAGATGGCTGGTGAGTTGAATATGCAGTCCAAGCATTCTATTGAGAAGCAGACGGCTTTGCACGTAGACTGCTTCACCACGGTGAGCGACATCACGGCCCGTGAGTGTGTGGAACTGCTTGACAAACCTGTCGACGTAGTCCTACCTAACGGCTTTGACAATAGCTTTGTGCCTAAGGGAGCCACTTTCACCAAGAAGCGCAAGGCAGCCCGCAAGCGTCTGCTTGACGTGGCTAATGCCCTGCTTGGAGAAACGCTTGATGACGACACGCTGATAGTTTCGACCTCAGGTCGTTATGAGTTCCGTAACAAGGGTATCGATGTCTTTGTTGAGGCTATGAACCGCCTGTTGCGTGACAAGGACCTGAAGAAGAAAGTTCTGGCCTTTATCGAAGTTCCCGGTTGGGTGGGAGAACCCCGTAAGGACTTGCAGGAAAGGCTACAAGGCTCCAAAACCTTCGGAGAACCACTTGAGGTGCCTCAGGTGACTCACTGGCTGCACAATATGAGCCATGACAACGTGCTTGGCATGATGAAGTACTACGATATGCACAACCGTAAGGACGAGCAGGTGAAGGTCATCTTCCTGCCCTGCTATCTTGACGGCAATGACGGCATTGTCAATATGACCTACTACGATGTGGTGCTTGGCAATGACCTCTGCGTTTATCCTTCTTATTACGAACCATGGGGCTATACGCCGTTGGAGGCTGTAGCTTTCAAGGTGCCCTGCATCACGACTGACCTTGCAGGTTTTGGTCTCTGGGCCAATAACATGTTTGGCCATTATGGCGAATTAGAGGATGGCGTGAAGGTGATTCATCGTACTGACTATAACTATTCGGAGGTGGCTGATGCCATCAAGGATGCCGTAGCCCAGTTCTCGACCATGACACCCAAGGAAGTCGAGTCCTGCCGGAAGAAGGCGGAGGCCCTGTCGAAGAAAGCCCTCTGGAGCGAGTTTATCAAGTACTATGACGAGGCCTACAATATTGCTCTCCAAAAGGCCGAGGCAAGAATGAAAAAATAACAAACAAAATAACTGATTAATTATGAAGATTAAAGCTGATTACGTAAATGTTCCCAACTGGAAAACCCTGACTGTCAGGGCCACTCTTCCTGAGGAACTGAAGTGCCTGGACGAAATTGCCCACAATCTGTGGTGGGTATGGAATTTTGAGGCCCGTGACCTGTTCCGCGATCTTGATCCGGAACTTTATCACGATGTGAAGCATAACCCCGTGATGCTCCTGGAGCGGCTGACTTTTGTCCGCAAGGAAGAGATCATGAAGAATAAGGCGTTGATGAAGCGCATCAAGGAAGTCTATGCTGCTTTCAAGAAGTACATGGATGTGAAGCCCGATGCCAAGCGTCCTTCGGTGGCCTATTTCTGCATGGAATATGGAATACATTCGGCCCTGAAGATCTATTCCGGCGGTCTGGGTATGCTGGCCGGTGACTATGTGAAGGAGGCTTCTGACTCCAATGTTGATATGTGTGCCGTCGGTTTCCTCTATCGTTTTGGCTATTTCACACAGAGCCTTTCGATGGACGGTCAGCAGATTGCCAACTATGAGACCCAGAATTTCGGCAGTCTGCCCATAGAACGCCAGCTCGACAAGGACGGCAATCCCTTGGTGATCGACGTGCCTTATACCAACTATCAGGTTCATGCTTATGTATGGCGTGTAAACGTCGGTCGTGTGAAGCTCTATCTGCTTGACACCGACAACGAGATGAACTCAGACTTCGACCGCCCCATCACTCACAGCCTTTATGGCGGTGACTGGGAGAACCGTCTGAAGCAGGAGATCCTGTTGGGTATCGGTGGTATGCTGCTGCTCAAGAAGCTCGGCATCAAGAAGGACATCTATCATTGTAACGAAGGACATGCTGCCCTCTGTAACCTGCAGCGTCTGTGCGACTATATCGAGGAAGACGGTTTGAACTTTAACCAGGCTATGGAGCTGGTTCGCGCCAGTGGTCTTTACACTGTCCACACTCCTGTTCCTGCCGGTCACGACTACTTCGACGAGGGTCTGTTCGGCAAGTATATGGGAGCCTATCCCCAGAAGCTCGGTATCACATGGGATGAGTTCATCGGCATGGGTCGTACCAATCCCGATGACAAGGGCGAGAAGTTCTGTATGTCGACCTTCGCCTGCAATACCTGTCAGGAAGTCAACGGCGTATCGAAGCTGCACGGTTGGGTCTCTCAGAAGATGTTCGCTCCCATCTGGAACGGTTACTATCCTGAGGAGAACCACGTGGGCTATGTGACCAACGGTGTCCACTTCCCCACATGGGCTGCTGCTGAATGGCGTAGTGTCTATGCCAAGTATTTCGATGCCAAGTTCATGAGTGATCAGTCCAACGAGGAAATCTGGCATGGAATCTATAACTGTCCCGATGAGGAAATCTGGGCTACCCGTATGGCTCTGAAGACCAAGCTGTTTGATTATATCAAGATACAGTTCCGCGATACCTGGCTGAAGAACCAGGGTGATCCCTCGCGTGTGATTAGCTTGATGAATAAAGTAAATCCCAACGCGCTGGTGATTGGTTTCTGCCGTCGTTTCGCTACTTACAAGCGTGCTCACTTGCTGTTCACGGATCTGGAGCGCCTGTCGAAGATCGTCAACAATCCCGAGCATCCCGTCATCTTCCTCTTTGCCGGTAAGGCTCACCCCGCCGATGGTGCAGGTCAGGGACTCATCAAGCGCATCTACGAAATCAGCCAGCGCCCCGAGTTCCTCGGCAAGATTATCTTCCTCGAGGACTACGACTTCCTGCTGGCTCGTCGCCTCGTCTCAGGTGTAGATATCTGGATGAATACGCCAACACGTCCGCTTGAGGCTTCTGGTACCTCTGGCGAGAAAGCCGAGATGAATGGTGTCGTCAACCTCTCCGTCAAGGACGGATGGTGGTTGGAAGGCTACCGCGAGGGTGCCGGATGGGCACTCACAGAGAAGCGCACCTACCAGAATCAGGGCTATCAGGACCAGCTCGACGCTGCCACCATCTACGGACTGTTGGAGAACGACATCGTGCCGCTCTACTATGCTAAGAACGAGCAGGGCATCAGCGAAGGCTGGATCAACGTTATCAAGAACTCCATTGCCCAGATTGCACCTCACTACACGATGAAGCGTCAACTCGACGACTACTATTCCAAGTTCTACGAGAAAGAAGCCAAGCGCTTTAAGCAGATCTCTGCCAACAACTTCCAGTTAGCCAAGGAGATTGCCCAGTGGAAGGAAGCCGTTGCCGAGCGTTGGGATGCCATCAGTGTGGTGTCTGCAGAGTCTACCGCTCCTGCTTCGGGCCAGCATCTGACAGGTGTGGAGTACACGTTGCGCTATGTCATCAACGAGCAGGGTCTTGACGATGCCGTTGCCCTTGAGAAGGTCAATGTGGCTGTTGATCAGGACGGTAATGAGCACGTCTTCTCTATTGAGCCGTTGAAGATGGTGAAGAAGGAAGGTAATAACTATACCTTCGAAGCGAAACATTCGCCCAAGCAGGCTGGCCAGTACAAGAGTGCTGTCCGCATGTACCCCAAGAATAAGAATCTGCCTCACCGTATGGACTTCTGCTATGTCAAGTGGTTGGAGTTGCCTGTCGGTATGTAAGGCATATTATAACCTTATATATCTGTTGCGCCTGGCCTCTATTATGGGGTTAGGCGCAAACGGATATAAACAATGTCAGTAATATGAGTTTTTTCAGTAAATTATTTGGAAAGAAGGAGGAACAGAAGGTTGGCGGCATGGAAGACTTCATGACGCTCATTCGTGTTTATTTCCAAGCAGTGATGGCAGCTGACCTCCATATCTCGAACTTGGCGGCACTGCCCGACCTTCGTGTATTCAAGTCAACGCTCAAGGTTCCTACGGTTAATAACCGTCTTGGCGTAGCCGAAAAGCAGCGTGTGACGAAAATGATGATGGAAATCTACGGTATGGATGAGTCGTTTACAAAGGAGATTGACCAGAGTATCCGTCGCCGCTGCAAGAACGTTCAGGATGTTCAGACGTATATGTATCAGTTCCAGGGCTTTACCCAGGATTTGATGATGCTGACGTCTAACCTGATGAAGTTCAAGTTGCGTGTTCCTGGATTCTTCAAGAAAACCATCTACACGATGACCGAGAAGACCATCTCCGACATTTTCAATAAGAATGATTTCTCGGATGCCGGTGTAATGAAGTCTGTAGTCGATGTCCGTAAGTACAACCAGAAATTAGGCTTTTCCCAGAAATGGGTTACTAATTTCGTCTATCGTGTTGTGATGTTGGCTAAGAAGGAAAAACAGCCTGCTGATGACGGAAAAAAGTAAAGGACTTCTTAATTAATATTAAATAACTGACGCAAAAGCAGATAATTACGCAAAAAATCACTACTTTTGTGTGTTAAAAGTTGAGTCATGACACAGAATGAGCATGCTTTGACCACTTTCGAGACCCGTGTGCGGCAAATGATTCTCCGTTTTCAGGAACTGAAGAAGGAGAATGAAGAGTTGTATAAGATGGTCGGAAAGAACGAGCAGGACCTCAAAGCCCTGCGTGATCAGTTGGCTCAGGACGAGCGTGACTACGAATCGCTGAAGATGGCCAGGATGATTGAGATTTCTGACGGTGACCTTCAAGGAGCCAAAGACCGATTGTCGAAGCTGATTCGCGAAGTAAACAAGTGCATTTCAATGCTACAAGGCGACAAGGCATAAGCCCGTAAGCCAATAGCTAAAAGCCAACTACCCGACGACAATGGCAGAAGTGAACAAAGAGAAACTACATATCAGACTGCACGTCTACGATGAGGAAATTGAGGTTACCGTTAACCGCAGTGACGAGGAGTATTACCGTGCAGCCGCTAAGCTGATTACTGACCGTTACAATGCGTATGCCCAGGCATACAAAGGACGGAAAAGTGACCACACCATCGCTTTGATGTCGCTTATCGACATCGCCTTGATGTATCAGCGTGAGCGTGGCAAGAACGATACTGTGCCCTATGATAATATTCTCGCTCGTCTTACTTCTGAGATTGAAAATGCATTGAAGTAATAGACATCCAAGTGAGAATATTAACTTTATTATAGATTTAATTATGGTTTATGTAATTGTTGCCGTAGCCGCCCTTATTGTAGGAGGCATTTGCGGATACATGATTTTCCGTTATGTTTTAAAAGGAAAATACAATGAGATGGTTGAGGCCGCCGGTAAGGAGGCTGAAGTTATTAAAGAGAAAAAGTTGCTTGAAGTGAAGGAGAAATTCCTGAACAAGAAGAGTGAACTTGAGAAAGAAGTGCAGCAACGCAACCAGCACTTCCAGCAGAGTGAGAACAAACTGAAACAGCGTGAGATCAGCCTGAACCAGCGTCAGGACGAATTAGGACGTCGTAAGAACGAACTTGACAATCAGCAGCAACGTATTGACAACGAAAAGAAACTTCTTGGTGTAAAGCAGGAAGAGTTGGAGAAGATGCAGCTCAAAGAGCGCGAGAAGCTGGAGGAACTTTCTGGATTGAGTGCTGAAGAAGCAAAGAACCGTTTGGTGGAGTCATTGAAGGACGAAGCCCGCACCGATGCTCAGGCTTACATCAATGAAATCATGGACGAGGCCAAGTTGAATGCCAACGCCCAGGCCAAGAAAATCGTCATTCAGACCATCCAGCGTGTAGCTACTGAGACCGCCGTGGAGAATTCCGTATCGGTGTTCCATATTGACAACGACGACGTCAAGGGCCGTGTCATCGGTCGTGAAGGTCGTAATATCCGTGCCTTGGAAGCAGCCTGTGGCGTTGAGATCGTGGTTGACGATACGCCTGAGGCCATTGTCATCAGCGGCTTTGACCCTGTACGCCGTGAGACCTGTCGTCTGGCACTGCACCAGTTGGTCAGCGACGGACGTATTCACCCTGCCCGTATTGAGGAAGTAGTAGCTAAGGTGAAGAAGCAGTTGGACAATGAAATCATCGAGACGGGTAAGCGTACTGCCATTGACCTCGGTATCCATGGCTTGCATCCCGAGCTTATCCGTATTATTGGTAAGATGAAGTATCGCTCCTCATACGGTCAGAATCTTTTGCAGCATGCCCGTGAGACTGCTAATCTCTGTGCTGTGATGGCTGCTGAGTTGGGCTTGAATCCTAAGAAGGCCAAGCGCGCCGGACTTCTGCATGATATTGGTAAGGTGCCTGATGAGGAGAGCGAGATGCCCCATGCACTCTATGGAGCTAAGCTGGCTGAGCAGTTCAAGGAGAAACCCGATATCTGCAACGCTATCGGTGCCCACCACGACGAGATGGAGATGCAGACTCTGTTGGCTCCCATTGTTCAGGTGTGCGATGCTATCAGTGGTGCCCGTCCTGGTGCCCGCCGTGAAATCGTTGAGGCCTATATTAAGCGTCTGAACGATCTTGAGGCCATTGCCATGAGTTATCCTGGTGTCACTAAGACCTATGCTATCCAAGCTGGTCGTGAACTGCGTGTCATCGTAGGTGCCGACAAGATGTCTGATGCTGAGACTGAGGCTTTGAGCGGCGAGATAGCCACGAAGATTCAGAACGAGATGACTTATCCTGGACAGGTGAAGATTACGGTCATCCGCGAGACTCGCAGTGTAGCTTATGCAAAATAAGTACCAGGGAGGTTCCGATAATTAATAAAGAAAGGAATGCTCCGTAGGTGTGGTAGTCTTTTATTGATATTCCTGATGCTGTTGCCATTGGAGGCTTTCTCGCAGGAGGAAGAAAAAGAGGTGACGGTGATAGAGGCAACGGTAGTGGATGCCGAGACGGGTGAACCACTGCCGTTTGCCAGTATTAGTGTGGTGCCGCCCCGCCATGCGTCGACCATTACTAATGCTGAGGGCGGCTTCCGCATCGCGGTGATGGAGGGCGACAAGCTGCGTTTCACGTATGCTGGCTACAAATCGCTGACATTGAGTCCGAAGGCTATCGGCCACAAGGTGAAGCTGCAGCCCACGACGCTGATGGTGCGCGAGGTGAATGTGAAGGCGCTGCCGCTGAAGGAAATCAGAAAGGAGACCGTGCGCCAGAAGAAGAAGCACCGTCGCAAGACAGCTGACTACTACTACCGTCAGACGGCCTTCGTCGACTCTACCTGCTACGAATACTTGGAGGCCTTCCTGTCAGGTCGTTCGGCGGTGGCTCTCAACGACCTGAAACTGACGAGTGGTCGCTATGCCGGCATACAGCCCGACACGACTTCAGGTATGATTCTGCACTTTTACAAGAACTTCTTCACCTTCTCTCAGATAGAATTGGCTTCGGACAAGAGTCGGCTGCAGCCGTCAGAGGATATTATGCCGCTGTACGAGAAGGCCAGCAAGGTCTATAACATCGACTACGACCTGCTGAGCGACTCGACGAGTGCCATCTATGTTATCCGCTTTCAGCCAAAGGATTCCATCACGGGCTACACCATTCTTGACTGCACGCTCTATGTCGACTCGGTCAGCAATCATATTCTGCGCTGTGACGGCAGCGGACGCAATTTCCGCATCCTGCAGCAGTACCCTAAGGAACTGAAGCGCAAGGACGAGGTGTTGCCGATAGTCTTTAACTTCAGTATCAACATGACTGAGGAGAACGGTTTTACCGAGGTACAGTCGGTCTATGTCGATACCTACCACCATGTGGATAGTTCGCTGGTACGTACCAAGTCGACGCTCTTCAACGTAGGTCCTCATCAGGGGAAGAAAGGTAAGGACCTAAAGTTCGAAGACGACCTGCACAAGCGCATTGAGAAGCAGGCGTACGACCGCGACTTCTGGCGTAAGAACGAGTTTGTCCGCCGTACCCGTGTTGAGGAGGCCGTGCTGGAGTTCTTCGACCGTAAGGACCTATTTGGCGTATTCTGACAAATACAGCAGATTTCCTTCTTCACCGATGCCCGCCGCACTGACGCAGATGCGGGTCTGCTTGCCGTTGTTGAACAGGTGCAACTTCAGCCGTCCGTCGTCGTCGGGGGTGGCGGCAGGGTCCCAGTAGAGTGTGCGGCGGTAGTCGTATGAATCAGCCGTCGGTGGGCGTTTGCTGTAGTCGGGTGTCAGGTAGAACTCGTCGGGCTCTATGATGCCGGGTACCAGGATGCGGCGGTCGCGCCAGACGGGACGCTTGCTGTCATCGGGCATCAGCTCGAACTGCAAGGTGACGTCGGCAGTTCCGGTCTGCATGGGGACATCCCGGTCTTCGTTGCGCAGCTCAAAGTCGGTGTAGCACTTGATGATGTCCTGACGGGCCAGCAGCATACAACCTGCTAACTTGTAGTCGCTAATGAAGGGTTGGGCGACGGGCGTGGTGAGCGCGTAGTTACGGAAGAAGATATAGGGCCTCATATAATCATCATTGATCCGGGCCTGCACGTTGAAGAAACGGTCGGCGTTATAGGTACCGAACAGGGCTGTGGCTACGGCCACGGGGAAGCTCATCATATCGAACTGTCCATAGCAGAGTCCACGGTCGGTACACAGGTCGTAGAGATCCATGGCATCATAGACGCATACTGGTTTGGTGTAGTCTATCTTACGGCGTCCGCGACGACGGCGTTTCTTGACGGTTACCCCGCTGAGCACACGATCCATCTTCGAGATGGAATCTACGGCTTTGACATCATCGAAGGAAAGGGTCAGCGGTGCCGCCTCGTCATCAGGCAGGTGGCACTGATAGAAGGAATATTTCTTGGCGAAGACAGGGAAGAAGAGGTCGCGCTTGACGAAATAGTCGGGGATGGCTTCTTCGGAGAGGAATCCCTTGTTCAACTTCTTCTGTAGCTTTTTGTCATCGAGACCTGAGTCGTAGGCCCTGAGGAATAGGGCACCCGCATTCTTGTAGTTGGGCAGGTCGAAGTGGAAGTGCCCGCCGTGTGTGGTCTCAGTCTTGAACTTGGCAATCGTCGACTCAGGCAGTTGCAGACCGTTGTCGTCGAGCTCTACCAGTTCGCACTCCACCGTCACTTCCCGTTTCAGCGAACCGTGATGTTCGGCCACCTTCTTCTCTTCATTACGGGCAGAGCTTGACACATCCTGTTTCCAGGCAGGCTCCTCTATGAAGATGGCTTCACCGGTGGTTTGCAGTTCCAGTGTGCCGTCCAATGATGCCAGTTTCTCGCCTTCTGATTTCACGCCGTTGACGCGCTCCATCAGTTCCTTGTAGGTGGGGTCCTCAGGGTCGGCATGCAGGGCTTTTGTCTCACTGTAGCCGAAGACGCCCTGCTTCCAGTACTTGATCTCGTCAATCTCCCAGTCGGCGGGAATGGTGTTATAGACATTGCCGTCCACATTGAGGCATTGCTCCGGACCGTAGCGCAAGGGCTTGCCGTCGGTCAGGTCGCCATAGTTGTAGCGCCGCCAGCCCTGCACCATCAGCAGCAGGTCCAGATGGTGGCGGTGCTGTTGGTCGTCGGCCTCGAAGTAGTAGTCGGGATGAGGAATAAAGCCCTTCAGTTCGCTCGACAACAGCAGTTCGGTCATGATGTTGCCCGTGTCGTAGGTGGGATCGTCGGTAGCTGCATCGCGGATGCTGACCGACACCTGGTCGGTACCTTCAGGCACTTGTAGCTCCAGGTCGATGGCCTCGTAGGGCTGGTAGTCAATCTTGGGAATGTTCAGGGTGATTTGTCCGTTGTCGAGTTCGTGGTTGTTGACGAAGAATAGCCGGTCGGCCATCGGACGCCCGTCGTTATCGATAATAAGAAGGTCGCTGACGCCCGACGGCAGTTCACGGGTATCGATGCTGACGGCGGCGTGTCCCTTGCTGTCAGGTCTGAACCGTTCGAATACCTTCAGTTGTCCTCGCGACAGCACCACAGCTGCATAGTCCACATCAGTAGGTACACCGCGAAGGGTGACCGTAGCTGTGACGTTATCGTCATCCGTTTTGACACTCAGGGCACAACCGGTCTTCTCGGTCTTCGGCAGGTCTATGTTATAGTCCTTGTCGGCATAGTGGAAGTGGGCCTCCAACCGTCCGTTCTCAGGCACGTCAACCGTAAAGACGCCGCGCCCTTCGTGCTCAGTCTTGATGGTCTTGCTGCCCACTTTTCCCGTAATATCGACTTGTTCACCCAGTTCGTTGACGGCCTCGAAGGCTACGTTTGCTTTCGTTCCTGCTATGAGGTGTCCGCCCTCGGGATAGAAATTGATCTTCAGGTTGGCCTTCAGTTCTTTATCGAGTCGGGTCTTCGGGCGTTCCACGATGTACTTCATCGCGTATTCTCCCATCTTCTCAGGGGTCTCATAGACGGGCACCACGCGGCTATAGACCGTACCGTAGAGTCGGTAGAAGTCGTCGGCCATTTGCCTGCTGTAGAAGAGCTGGCGCGAACGGTAGTTCGAGGGATGCTCCGTCACGCAGAAGTTCATCATCCAACGGGTGTAGGCCCTTATCTCGTAGAAGCCGGAATAGAGTGAGTCGGTCAGGTAGAACGACCCCTCGCCGTCGCCGTCTTCGGAGATGCTGATGGTCTGACGCTCCACCAGCAGACCGTCAGGCGACACCAGTTCTACGTAGAGTAGGCGGCTCAGGTCGGTGTACTGGTTGTTGTCGGCCCTTACCACGTATGCCTTATACCATATTTCCTCCCCCCGGTAGTAGCAGTTGTTGTCTAAGTGCAGGTACACCTTTTCCTGTATGGGCGCATCTGCCAGTAATCGCTGGATGCTGTCAAGACCGTCGCTGGCTTGTGCCGATACGATGCCAAATATCATCATTAGAGCAATTAATGTTGCTTTCATATTCTTTAGGCTTTGTTATTTGCTTGCAAAGATATACATATTTTACCGAAATTCTTTGCAGTTTCACCAATTATTTGTATTTTTGCAGTCCAAAAGATGATAAAAAACTATCAATAACATAAAACAACGACAATGAAGAATATCAGTCTTGACATTACAAAAGCCGCCTGTTTCTTGGAAAAAGGTGCCGTGGAGGCTTTGGAGCCTCAGGTAAAGGCCGCACAAGAGGCCTTGGAGAATGGGACTTGTCCCGGTAACGACTTCCTCGGATGGCTGCATCTGCCTTCGAGCATCACGCCTGCCTTCCTCGATGAGGTACAGGCTGCTGCCAACACGCTGCGTGAGAAGTGCGAAGTGGTCGTCGTAGCCGGCATTGGCGGCAGCTACCTCGGCGCCCGCGCCGTCATCGAGGCCCTCGGCAACTCGTTTGCCTGGCTCATTCAGGACAAGAAGAACCCCACCATCCTCTTTGCCGGCAACAACATCGGCGAGGACTACCTCTCGGAGATGACTGAGTACCTGAAGGACAAAAAGTTCGGTGTCATCAACATCTCGAAGTCGGGTACGACGACGGAGACCGCCCTCACCTTCCGCCTGCTGAAGAAGCAGTGTGAGGCCCAGATGGGTAAGGAGGTGGCCAAGGACGTTATTGTGGCTGTTACCGATGCC
The DNA here is from genome assembly GCA_902780025.1 of uncultured Prevotellaceae bacterium. Classification (GTDB taxonomy): domain Bacteria; phylum Bacteroidota; class Bacteroidia; order Bacteroidales; family Bacteroidaceae; genus Prevotella. Next base: position 114,703 of record CACZDV010000008.1, on the reverse strand, counting down.
AAGCGTGGTGCTGCCCGCACCTGTGCTGACAAGGAGGGCTACAAGTCGTTCATCATTCCCGACAACGTGGGTGGTCGCTTCTCGGTGCTGACGCCCGTCGGTCTGCTGCCCATTGCCTGCGCAGGTTTCGACATCAAGGCGTTGGTACAGGGTGCTCAGGATATGGAGAAGGCCTGCGGTAAGGACGTACCTGCTGCTGAGAACCCTGCAGCACAGTATGCCGCCGTGCGTAATGCCCTCTACCAGAACGGCAAGAAGATTGAAATCATGGTGAACTACCAGCCGAAACTCCACTTCGTTTCTGAATGGTGGAAGCAGCTTTACGGCGAGTCTGAGGGTAAGGACAAGAAGGGTATCTTCCCCGCATCGGTCGATTTCACCACCGACCTGCACTCTATGGGTCAGTGGATTCAGGATGGCGAGCGCACTATCTTTGAGACGGTCATCTCGATTGAGAAGCCCAACCGCACCCTGCTGTTCCCCAGCGACGATGAGAACCTCGACGGTCTGAACTTCCTGGCTGGCAAGCGCGTCGACGAGGTGAACAAGATGGCTGAGCTGGGTACCCGTCTGGCCCATGTCGATGGTGGTGTACCCAACATCCGCATCTCGGTGCCCGAACTCAACGAATACTACATCGGACAACTCATCTACTTCTTCGAGATTGGTTGCGGCATCAGCGGCAACGTGCTCGGCGTGAACCCCTTCAACCAGCCCGGCGTCGAAGCTTACAAGAAGAATATGTTCGCCCTGCTCAACAAGCCTGGCTACGAAGCTGAGAGCAAGGCCATCCAGGAGCGTCTGGCCGCTGAGGCATAAGCCCATGAGCCCCATAAATCCCATGAGCCCCATGAGCCCCATTGGCCCCATTGGCCCCATAAAACATTACCTCACAAAGCACGGCTTTGAGCAATTTGAGCCCAAAGCCGTGCTCTTTGACATGGACGGCGTACTCTACGACTCCATGCCCCATCACGCTATTGCGTGGCAGCAGTCGATGGCAACGTTCGGCATCCACATGACCGAGGCCGACGCCTACGCCACAGAAGGGGCACGGGGCATTGACACCATCCGCCAGATGGTGCTCCGTCAGAAGGGTGAGGAGATTACGCTGGAACGGGCTCAGGAGATGTATGACGAGAAGACACGACTGTTCCATCTGATGGGTGAAGCACGGCTGATGCCGGGTATTCAGGAACTGATGGAACTGATTGACCGTCAGGGACTGCGCATCGGCGTAGTGACCGGCAGCGGTCAGCGTCCGCTTATCAACCGTCTGCTGACCGACTTCGGGCGCTACTTGGACGAGGCGCATATCGTGACGGCCTACGATGTCAAGCGGGGCAAGCCCAATCCTGACCCTTACCTGATGGGGATGGAGAAAGCGGGAACCCAACCTTGGCAGACAATCGTCGTCGAGAATGCACCGTTAGGCGTCAGCGCCGGCGTTGCCGCCAAGGCGTTCACCATTGCTGTCAATACAGGTCCCCTGCCTGACGAAGTGTTGACAGACAGGGGAGCCGATATGCTGTTTCGTAAGATGACAGACTTGCGCGACGATTGGAACCGTTTGTTCTAATCTTTTTCTACTAAGATAGCCCTTACTAATCTTACTGTTGAGTTCAGACCGCTGGGGACGGGTTCCCATTGGTCGTAGGTGGTTTTCCTATAGTTAATGTCAACGACGTTGATTTCCTCCATCTTGCGCCACTTAATACCGCGACGGTCGAGGTCAGCAATGCGGTTGGCTGGCAGGTTGGTCACTTCTATGCGTAGTTCATTGTCGCCCACCTTTAGTGCCTGCTGGCAGTCGAGAATGTAAGGTACGCTCCATGCACAACCGATGAATTTCCCATTGATGTAGACGCGAGCTGACTCGCGGACATCGCCGAGGTCAATCATCCAGTTGTCTTTCAGGTTGAAGTTTTTAGGCAGGCGGAATTTGGTAGCATATACGCCTGTTCCCATCGTTACCTTCGTTGAGTCGTTCAGGCTCTCCCATGACTGTAGCTTGTCCAACTTAAAAGATCTGTCTACTTGGGGCGATTCTTCCATAAACGAGAGGGTCCACGGTCCGACAATGTCGATTGAATCAGCCATTTTATATAACGCGGCGGTTGGCATGGGGTTATCCGTCAGGGGCTCGTCATACGTCTGTAGAATCATCGATTCACCGCTGCGCAGGTTAATGCTGACCCCCTTACTGTCGAATGCTGCCCGTTTCATTTCTCCGTTTAGTGGATTGAACCACATGGCATCCTTGAACGTAACGGCTAACGGCTCGACGGCCTGAATGTCATTGGGGGTCAGGTTGGCGATGAAGTAGTGATGCCCCGTCGAGTTGCTGCGACGGATGGCCTTCAGGCCACACTTCGTCTTGATGGGTTCGGGACGGGCGGCGGTGCACAGTTGGGCGGCATCGATGTTGTAGAAGATGCGGGCGCCCTGGGCTTTCAGCTCCTCGATATGGGCTTTCACAGTTTCGGGCATCTGGCCTGAGCCGGGGATGATGAGGCCGCGGTAGCGGGTGCCTGCAGCGGTTTCCAACATACCGCCTTTATAGGTGACCCCCATCAGCAGACGCTCGGAGATGTAGTCGCAGTCGAAGCCGGCACGGTCGATGTCGAGGATGGTCTGGCGGAATTCAGGCATCAGCTGGCCCATCGCATGAATGGAGAACTGCATCAGCAGTTTGCCGGGGTTCTTCTGCCAAGCATCGCGAATGGGCAGCAGTACGAGGAAGTCGTTATCGGGCTGGCCCCATTGCAGGAACGACTGGCAACGCTCAACGTACTGCATAAAGTAAGGGGCGTCGCGCCAGATGCTGTTCGTGGGCGACATGTCGATAGAGGCGTAGAACTTCCAGCCCGGCCATTCATCATCTTTCGGCGAGTAGCAGGTACCGTGGAAGAACATGTGGTTGACGCCGGCGCAGAACATCAAGTCGAGGTCTGGCTTCAGCTGCGACAGCGAGGTGCGGAAATGCTCGGTGAGCCACGTGAAGGTCTCGCTGCTGGTATAGGGCTTGCCGCAGACGTGGGCAGCCGACGGGGCATATTTGAACATCGAGTAGTCCGAGTCGTTCTTGCGCGTCTTGCCGGGGTCGGTGCGCAGTCCCTTGATGCCAAAGTCGGAGAGTCCGAAGCCCTCAATCTCAGGAATGTCGACGGCGGCGTAGCAGTCGATGAGGTTAGCTGGGGAACCGTGTGCTTGGTTGCGGGTGATGGCACCATGCTTGTGTGCCCACGCCGTCCATTGCTCGGTAAAATTTTCTAACAATAGGTTACCGAGGGTCTCGCGGTAATCGACAAGTTCCTTTTTCCCTATATGAACCTCGAAGGTTGACAGATCATCCGGACCACGACGAGCTTTTTCTTCTTTGAACATTTCGTACATACGCATACCGTTGAGCAACTCTGGCAGGTGTTCCTCCAGCTTATAACCACGACGACGCTCAAACTCCTCGAAGAGTGTGGGAGTCCACGTAGCATCTGCCACTTCGTAGGAGTCGTTGAAGAAGGTGTGAGGGTAGGGGGTGTTGGTGCGCTCGAAGGCTTCTTCGATGTGGCGAAGGTAATTCGCCACCGCTGTGCGGTCGAAGTGGTCGATGACCAAGCCCTCGCCGCCAGGGGCAGCCCGCTTCACTTTCATCACGCCGTAGCGGATGTAGACGGCGATGATGCGCCATTCGTCGCGTTTCTTCGTACCTTTAGGGGCTTTCCATGTCAGTTGTCCGTTATTAACAAATGGCGTTACGTCTATGGCTTTGCCTAAGCCATAAGCCATCACCTTCGACAGTCGTGAGTACTTCTGGTCTTTCTCAGCGACGGTCAGCGGCAGGTTCTCTATTTTCTTGCCAACAAAGGCTGTATCTACGAATACCACCTTGCAGGCGCTCTCCTCCAACGGTACCCACGGGCCACCGAAGGGCCAACCGGTGCCGGTGGCCATATCCAGTTCGATGCCGTTCTCGCGGCATTGTTCCTGGGTGTAGCGCAGCATCTCCATCCATTTGTCTGACAGATAAGGAATGTTGTTCGCCTGATTGCCTTGCACACCATAGATTGGCGTAATCTCTACCGCTCCGATGCCGTGATTCGCATATTGCTGCAGGTTCCATTTCAGGTTCTCCTTATCGACAGCCGAGCCGAGCCACCACCAGCGGGTGCCGGGCTTCGCCTCTTGCGTCGGCGTCGGCCACGACTGGGCCATTGACGCGCTACTCATTAACGTTAGTAAGGATAATAGTAATGATTTCATACGAGTGTTTAGTTGTTGGTGATTCTTATCCAGTCGGCATCCACCCATCCGCGATCAGCCTTGGCATCGGTCTCGGCACTTATGTATCCGAACTTGGCACCTATCCACTTGCCCTCTTTCATCTTGAACGTGTCGCCACAGGTGTTGAACTTCTTACCGTCGGTGCCGTAGGCGAAGCGTACAATTCCACCTTTGCTGACATTCATGCGCAGGTAGATATCTTCGTGGATGCCGGGCTTGTAGTCTGTCTTGTCTACGGCCGTGGGTTTCATGGTAGCCAGAACGCGCTCTGTCTGGGCGTTGCCCTTATCGGCAGCCTTGCAGGTCATCTGCACTAGTTGGAACCATTGTCCCGTGCGGCGCACCACCAATGCCGAATAGTCGAGTCCCATCATGATGAGACCACCGAACTGTCCGTCGGCCTTCGAAGTGAAGCGTATTTTGGTGGTAACTGTAAACTGGTCGGCAGGCGTCTTTTGCAGCAGCATGTTGGGTACGAACCACAGGTTCTTCCAATCCTCCTTTAATTTATAGGTATAGAGACGGAATGTGCCAAAGGCGGTAGGCACACCATATTTCTCGTCGTAGTTGGCCTGCCATTGCCATTGAAGCCCCAAAGTAGGGGTATTGAATTCATCGGAGACATCGCTGACGAAGAGAGCGGTATTCCTCGTTCCTCGTTCCTCGTTCCTCGGCTTCCTATTTGTAACAACCGGCTCACCGTTCTTACCCATAATCGGCCAGCCAGACGACCAATCGACGGGCTGCAGATGGACGACGCGGCCGTAGGCCTCCTTGTCTTGGAAGTGCAGGAACCAGTCTTCACCGTACTTTGTATGTACCCATCCACCTTGATGGGGGCCGTTGATGTCGGTCTTGCCCTGTGCCAGTACCGTCTTATGCTCGTAGGGACCGTAGGGCGACTTGCTGCGCATGGCCAACTGGAAGCCTGTGGGCACGCCGCCGGCAGGACAGAGAATCCAGTACCATCCGTCACGCTTGTAGAACTTCGGACCTTCGCAGGTGCGGTTCTCGGTGCCGTTGCCGTCGAACACGATGACAGGCTGGCCGATGGCTCGGGTACCGTCAGCCGACAGTTCACGGACGGTGAGCACCGAGGCGAACTTGGCGCGGGAGTTGGCCCAGGCGTTGACCAGATAACAGCGACCGTCGTCGTCCCAGAGCGGGGTTGTGTCGATATATCCCTGCCCACGGATGACGCAAAGCGGCTGTGACCATTGGCCCGCCGGGTCCTTGGTCTTTACCATGTAGACACCAAAATCGGGGTCGCCCCAGTAGATGTAGTATTCGCCCTGATGGTATCGGATAGAGGGTGCCCACACGCCGTTGCCGTGCTGCGGGATGCTGAAGTGGCGTATCAGACAACTGTCACCCTCGTAGAGCCGGTCCTTCAGGGCATAGTTGATGATTTCCCAGTTCACGAGGTCGCGGGAATGGAGGATGGGCAGTCCCGGGACGCATTGGAACGATGAGGCCGTCATATAATAGTCTTCTCCTGAGGATCCTACACAGACGTCGGGGTCGGAGTAGTCGGCATTGATGACGGGATTTGTATAAGTGCCGTCACCATTATCCGGCGACCATACCTGAGATGGGTATGTCTGCGCCGCAGCTTGACTAATGAAAAGAGGAATCAATAATGATATGAGGACTGTATGCTTCATAAGCGGCTTATGGTTAGTCTGTAGCTTTTGTCGGAATAGGTTATTCGCATCACACAACGCACATCGTCGTCTTTGGGTGCCAATGCAATAGCCACGTGTCCCATTGTACGACGCAGGTTGATTTCTACACAGGGGTGGAGGACGAAGGGTGATGGGTGGACAACCATCATGTCAACACCAAAGGGACCGCAGTATTTCCCATTGAACAACAAACCGGTCTCTTGACAAATCTTTTCCTGAACGATATCAAGTAAATCCGTTGGTATATAGTGGCTTATAATCTCACGCTTTGTTGTTTCTGTAGCCAGTATGTTACCTGTATAAGCACCATTGGCCGTATGGAAGAGCGATAGTCCGAGATAGCTGACGTTGCCTTTTCCGTCGGAGAAGAATTCCATGCCGAAGTCCTTCACCTTATTGTAATATGGTTCCACCATAACACATCCCTGTGCGTCCACGATGTTGCGAAACCAGCCTGCCTGTTGTTCGAAGGGCGTACGTTCGACAGAGAGAAAGCGCAAGCCACGACCACTCGACGACCACGGGGCTTTCATCACCAGTTGACCGTATTTGGCCAGCAGTTCTTCTACTTGCCCAGCTGTCTGACATTCGAACATTTCGCCTATTGTTCCCTCTGTTCGAAGTTTGGGCAAAAGGGTGGCTGCCGTATGTCGGTGAGACAATCTGCGTATGGTGTCTAATTCTGGCGGGGTTGGGAGTTGTAACTCGTTGATACCTAATCGTATAAGTTGTGCTCGCAGGGCGCTGTTCCACCCCCACGGCTCTATGCTTGGAGTTTGGTCGGAGTAAACCCGGGGTTTGGTCGGAGTAAACCCAGGGTTTAGTCGGACTAAACTCTCGCCACCAAGGAGGGTAGCAATCCGATGACTCATTTTTTTCCACGCCCGCTGTGCCTGTTCGACGTCATCGACCAGTATGGCATCGCCCTCCTTCGCCCAAATGGCTGGTAGGAATCCCAGGTCGTGACGCAACTGTCGTCCAGCATGCGGGGCGGTGAAGTTCGACAGTCCCGAGGCCAGCGCAATGTCGTGTTCCGGATTGAAAATGTGTAGTGTCATTAGTTATTTTGGTGCAAAGTTACAAAAAAAGCTTGTAACCACGAAGTATTTTCCGAAAAAAGTTGTACCTTTGCACCTGAGAAGATAAACAGTTCAACAATATGAAGAAAAGTTTTTTATTTGCAGCTCTCGCAGTTGTAGCTCTGCCCACAATGGCACAGCAGGTGAAGTATTCCGTCAGCGGAACATACGCTCAAGATGGTAAGAAGATTTATCTGACAGATATGCTGACGGAACAGAAAATCGACAGTACGGAAGTTTCTAATGGCAAGTTCACATTCAGCGGCACGGCCGACAAGGATGCTCTGATGAGTATCAATGTGAAGGGAAAGGAATGGAAAACCGTGTTCTTCAATGACGGTACACCCGTGGCAATCAATGTCAACGACAGTACGCTGACAGGCTCTCCGCAGAATGAACGCCTGACGAAATATGATATTGAGGCAGACGACTGCATCAAGGCGTTTAGGGCGAAGACTGCCAATATGACTGAGGATGAGATGAAGGAGAAGCAGGAAGAACTCATGGGAGATTACAACAAAATGGTTGCGGGAATGAGTGCTGTAGCTGAAAAGGTTTTCAAGAATGAGAACAACACGCTCATCCCTGTGTACTTTGCAGAACTGTACTTCCTTGACAATGGAATCGAGGCCTATGATAAGTTGGTGAATGAGAAGGCGTTCTTTGTTAATCACCCCTACCTGAAGAAGGCCAAAGATGAAATTGCTGAAATGCTGATGCCCAAGGGAAGTCCGAAGGCTGCTTTCGTCGGCCAGCAGTATACCGATATGGAGATGGCCGACCCCGATGGTAAGATGCACAAGATCAGCGAACTCGTAGGCGAGGGTAAGTATGTGCTCGTCGACTTCTGGGCTTCGTGGTGTGGTCCCTGCCGTGCAGAGATGCCCAACGTGTTGGAGGCCTACAACAAGTATCACGCCAAAGGCTTTGAAGTGATTGGTATCTCATTCGATAATAAAAAGGATGCATGGGTGAAGGCTGTCGCTCAAATCAAGATGCCCTGGTTGCAGCTCTCAGACTTGAAGGGCTTCGAGTGTGCCGCTGCTACTGTATATAAGGTCGATGCAATCCCCGATAATATCCTAATTGACCCGCAGGGCAAAATTACGGACCGTGCCCTTCGTGGTAAGGCTTTGCATAATCGCCTCCAGAAAATCTTTGGGGAGTAAGTAGCCTTGGTAGAAAAATCTCCAAAATATTTTGTTAATTGGAATTAATTCCGTAATTTTGCACGGAGAAAGTAACCCAAAACTAAATATGTCAATGAATATTCCTGTAGCTTTTTGGCTTGTGCCCATCGCATCGGTGGTTGCACTAAGCATGGCGTGGTTTTTCTTCCGTCAGATGATGGGCGAAGACGAAGGTACGCCGAGAATGAGAGAGATTGCTGGTCACGTACGCCGCGGCGCAATGGCCTATCTGAAACAACAGTACAAGGTGGTCGCCATCGTCTTTGTGGTGCTCGCTGTCATTTTCGCCTTCATGGCCTATGTGCTCCACGTGCAGAATCCGTGGGTGCCCGTAGCCTTCCTGACAGGCGGTTTCTTCAGCGGATTGGCTGGTTTCTTCGGTATGAAGACCGCTACCTATGCCAGCGGCCGTACGGCCAACGGTGCCCGTCAGGGTCTGAACCTCGGACTGAAGATTGCCTTCCGTTCGGGCGCCGTGATGGGACTCACCGTTGTCGGACTCGGACTGCTCGACATCGCCGGCTGGTTCTTCGCTCTCTCCTTTGTCTATCACGGCGACCAGATGGCGCTCATCACCATCACCACCACGATGCTGACCTTCGGTATGGGCGCTTCGACGCAGGCCCTGTTTGCCCGTGTCGGTGGTGGTATCTATACCAAGGCTGCTGACGTAGGCGCCGACCTGGTAGGTAAGGTAGAGCAGGATATTCCTGAGGACGATCCCCGCAATCCCGCTACCATTGCCGACAACGTGGGTGACAACGTAGGTGACGTGGCCGGTATGGGTGCCGACCTCTACGAGAGCTATTGCGGCTCTATCCTGTCGACGGCTGCCTTAGGCGCTACGGCGTTTGCCATGAATGGCGATATGCAGCTGAAGGCTGTCATCGCTCCGATGATTATCGCTGCCGTAGGTATCTTCCTGTCGCTCATCGGCATCTTCCTGGTTCGTACCAAGGAGGGCGCAGGTATGAAGGAACTGCTGAAGTCGCTGTCGCTCGGCACGAATGTCTCAGCTGTGCTGATAGCTGTTGCCACCTTTATTATATTGTACCTCTTCCAGATTGAGAACTGGCTGGGCGTTTCGTTCTCCGTCATTACAGGCCTCTGTGCTGGTGTCATTATCGGACAGGGAACGGAGTACTACACTTCGCACTCTTACAAGCCGACACAGGATATTGCCGCTTCGTCGCAGACGGGTGCTGCCACCGTTATTATAAAAGGTATAGGCACGGGTATGATATCGACCATGATTCCTGTGGTCACCATCTCCGTAGCTATCATGCTCTCCTATCTCTGCGCTAACGGATTTGACCTCTCTATGACGGCCAGTTCGATGTCGCGTGGTCTTTATGGTATTGGTATTGCTGCCGTGGGTATGCTCTCAACATTAGGCATCACGTTGGCTACTGACGCCTACGGTCCCATTGCCGATAATGCCGGCGGTAACGCTGAGATGAGTGAGTTGGAGCCTGAGGTTCGTCAGCGTACGGATGCCCTCGATGCCCTTGGCAACACGACCGCTGCCACGGGTAAGGGCTTTGCTATTGGCTCTGCTGCCCTGACGGCTCTGGCCCTGTTGGCTTCGTATGTGGAGGAAATCAAGATTGCGATGGCTCGTGCCGTTGAGCATGGCCAGACATTCATCGATAATGCAGGTAATGTCTTTAATCCGGAGAGCGCCGACATGGTGCAGTTCATGGAGTTCTTCCAGGTGAACCTGATGAACCCCAAGGTGCTCGTTGGAGCCTTCATCGGCGGTATGGCTGCCTTCCTGTTCTGCGGTCTGACGATGGGTGCTGTAGGTCGTGCTGCCCAAAGCATGGTCGAAGAAGTGCGCCGTCAGTTCCGTGAGATCAAGGGCATCCTCGAAGGTACAGGTACGCCTGACTACAGCCGTTGCGTGGAAATCTCCACCCGTTCAGCTCAGAAGGAGATGATCTTCCCGTCGCTCTTAGCCATTGCCATCCCCATTGTAGTGGGTTGTCTGCTCGGCGTGGCTGGTGTCATGGGTCTGTTGGTGGGCGGCCTGACGGCTGGTTTCACGCTGGCAGTCTTTATGGCCAATGCCGGCGGTGCCTGGGACAACGCCAAAAAGATGGTCGAGGAAGGTAATTTCGGCGGCAAAGGTTCTGCTTGTCACAAGGCCACCATCGTGGGTGACACCGTGGGCGACCCGTTCAAGGACACCAGTGGTCCGTCGCTGAACATCCTTATCAAGCTTATGTCGATGGTCTCCATCGTCATGGCCGGACTGACTATCGCGTTTGCATAATAACGTAATAACAAGATAATAATGCCAATTAAGATTCTGAGTGTCGACGACGAGATGGATCTCGAGTTGCTGTTGACACAATACTTTAGAAGGAAGATCCGTAAGGGCGAATACGAATTCGTATTCGCCCATAACGGTTTGGAAGCTCTCACTATGATGGTGAAGCATCCAGACATCGAGATAATCCTGTCGGACATCAACATGCCCGAGATGGACGGTCTCACCCTGCTGGCCAAGCTCAACGAGATGCGCAATCCTGCGCTGAAAGTCATCATGGTCAGCGCTTATGGCGATATGGGCAATATCCGCCAGGCCATGAACAACGGAGCCTTCGACTTTGCCACCAAGCCTATCGATTTGGATGATCTGAGTGTGACCATTGAGAAGGCCATTGAGCAGATAGAGTACGTTCACCAGTCGCAAGCGGAGCACACGCAGTTGGAGTCGCTGAAGAGTGACCTGGCTATTGCCAGCGAGATACAGCAGGCTATCCTGCCAAGGGTCTTCCCTCCCTTCCCGGAACTGACTGACAAGCTGGATATCGCAGCCTCGATGACTCCCGCCAAGGACGTAGGAGGAGACTTCTATGACTTCTTCCGTATCGACGACGACCGTATTGGATTCGTGATGGCCGACGTGAGTGGTAAGGGTATTCCTGCTGCCATTTTCATGGCCGTCAGTCGTACGCTGATACGTGCAACAGGCATTCGTGGTGGAAAGCCCTCGGAATGTATTGCCTATTCCAATAAGCTATTGGCTGCAGAGTCCGTCGACAGTATGTTCGTCACCGTTTTCTACGGTATCCTGAATGTGAATACGGGTGAGGTCACCTTCTGCAATGCAGGCCACAATCCGCCCTATCTCATGAAGCCCGATGGTACCGTGGAGCCCCTGCCCATCATGAACGACCCGATGGTAGGAGCCATCGACGGTCTGGACTATCATGACGGTACGCTTCAGTTGGAACATGGCGACTCTATCGTTCTGTTTACTGACGGCGTGACCGAGGCTGTCAACAAGGACTTCGAAGAGTTCGGTGACAGTCGTCTGAAGAAGACGCTGGAGGGCGTGACGCGCCAAAGCTGTCAGCAGACTATCGAGACTGTCAAAGCCGACGTGGCTGCCTTTGTGGGCGAAGCAGAACAAAGCGACGACATTACGATACTGGCTCTGAAGAGACTGTGAAGAAAAAGGATATAGCGACAGGAGTAGCAGGTCTGGCTTTGTTGGGAACAACGGTGGCTGGCCTGACGGGATGGTACGTTGAGCATCAACGTGCCAACGACTTGGAAACTCAGGTCGCAGAACTCCAGCTGCAAGAAAAGCGCTCGGCAGTCGTCCGTAGCGTTAGCAAGCAGATGGAGGAAATAGCCTATCAGCAAAAGGAAATCTCTGACGAACAGCGCGAAGAGGCTATTCAGCAGAAACGAGTAGCTGAGGAGATGCGCCAGCGTTCTGAAGTAGAGCGCCATAATGCATTGATAGCTCAGGAAAAGGCTGTCGTCTCTGAGCAACAGGCTCAGGATGCCCGTCTGGTTGCGGAGTCTGAACGTCAGATGGCTGACCATCAGCGTATTCAGGCAGAGTTCTCAAAACGGGTGGCCGATACGCTGAGCTATGTGGCCTTGGGGCGCTCATTGGGTTCGGTGTCGTTAGTGCAGGCCCGACTGGGAAATAGCGACCTGGCAGGACTGCTTGCCTATGCCTCCTATCTGTATACAGACCGCTATCAGGGCGATGTTTATTATCCGGCAGTTTTCCAGTCGCTGATGTCTGCCAGCCAGAGTATGCAGACATGGCCCAAACATCGGGGAGCCCTGATGGGCGTTTACTATCTTCCGGGCAATGACGGTAGGTGGGTGACTGCCAGTACGTATGGTGAAATCATGCTTCACCGCAAGCAGGGTGATCAGTTGCATAGTGACGTGTTATTCAGCGACAAAACTTTCGACTTCCGCGATCTCTATGTTGATGACGATGCAACCATTTATGTTATCAGCCGAAGCGGTCATCTGGTCATTGTCGAACATGAGATTCCCCGTGTCATGACCATCAGCAATCTTGAGAATCCAATTTCCGTTACCAACCTTGATGACAACAGCCTGTTGCTGATGGGTGAACATGGTTTGGCTGTCTACGACAAGCAGAAGAAAATGATTGTCGCCTCCCGCGAACTAAACTTCCGCCTTACTGCTACCAGCCGTTACAATAATCTGCCCATACTTTTTGACGACCAGGGTCGACAGCATCTGGTGAAGGGAATTAATGAACTGGTTACCACGAACGTGCCGGTAACTGGACGTGTGACGGCCTTTGCCAGTTCCAAGGCATCCAAGAAACAAGTCTTCGGCATGAGCGACGGAACCATTTATCTATACGACGAGGGCGACCAGAAGGTGACGAAACTCGAAGGCCACCTCTCGCGCATCTCCAAACTGAAGTTGAATAATCAGCGTCTGGTGTCGTCGAGCTATGACGGCACAGTAAAATTCTGGAACACGGCCAGTTCCAAAATTGAGTCGATGACGATGCTCACGGCAGATTCCTGGATTATGAACTTCAACTTCGACAGTTCCAAAAACTACGCTTGGATGGGCGACCAGAATGGAAACCTTCTGCAGGCACTCTTGTCGGTGCCTATGATGGTGGATGTGTTGAAGAGTCGCTTGAAGCGCAACTTTACCCAGGACGAATGGAACTATTACATCGGACAGAATGTGCCCTATGAACCGTTCATCACAGAAAAAGGAAAGGAGGTGAAGCCATGAAGCGACTGTTGTTACTTCTTGTTTTCAGCTTCTCACTTTTGACGTCATTTGCTCAGGGTGTTCCCTTCATCCGTAATTACATGTCAGAAGAGTATCATGCCCATAACCGTAATTTCGATATTGAAATAGGTAAGGACGGCACCATCTTCGTGGCCAACTTCGAGGGTCTGATGTATTATGATAATGCCGAGTGGCGTATGCTGCATACGCCTGGCATCACTCGCGTCACCGTGGTCTATCGCGACCGTCATGATGTTATCTGGGTGGGTGGCTATAACTACTTCGGACGTATCATTCTGAAACCTAATGGCGAGTTGGCTCTGCAGCGAATGGCCAGTAAGGGGCTGTTTCGAGGTGAAGTGCTTGAAATATGGGATAACGGCAGCGACCTTAACTTCCTGGTGAACGATGGCAATCTTTTTAAGGTTGACGGCAAACAGGTAAAGCAAGTAAAGCGTGTCAGTTCGGAGCCGCTGAAAGCCGGACTGTCGGACATTGTACAGACGGACGCTGTGGATAAGAACGGACAAGTAGTGGTACTACAGGACGTCACTCAAGAGGAAGAGTTGGATGCTGGCCTCAAAGCCATTGTCAGAAAGGGTAGGGGCATCAGTATCATTGACGATTCCGGACGCGAACTCTATAGCCTGACAGAAGAAAACGGTCTCTGCTGTAACAGCGTGACTTACGTTGCCTATGACGGACATGGCGTCCTCTGGGGGGCTACCGACAATGGTGTGTTCTCCGTGGCCGTTCCTTCCTCGTATTCGCGTTTCACTAAATATGAAGGGCTGACGGGCGAGGTGGAGGCCATTGAGGAATACAATGGTGAGAAATACATAGGAACCAATAGCGGCTTGTTCCGTTTGACGGGCTATAGACTGCAGCAGGTGCGGGGTGTCAACCATGCATGTTGGAAGTTGGCACCCACTCCGCAGGGATTGCTCGCGGCTACGGCCAACGGTATCTACCGGATAGCAGGCAGTAGTGTGACGCAGCTGACCAATGCCAACACGTTATCGCTTATGGTAGACGGGGGATTGGTCTACTGTGGTGAGATTGATGCCGTCTATACCATGACCACTGGTGGCAGTAACCATCAGCTGGTGTGTAAGTTGGAGAAGGTGACCAATATGGCCAAGGATGCCGATGGCTCATTGTGGTTGCAGAACCTGTATGGTGAGGTGTGGTGCAAACGGCCTGCCGAGGATTCTTTCAAGCCTCACAGCGTAGGTGTCGTTGATGAGAATGCAGCCACGTTGGTAATGCTTGGCGGTAAAGTGACTGTTGTGAACGCTGAGACGACGAAGCCTTTCCCCTATCCGCAATTCTCGTATGCTGATGCCAACGGCGTGACCTGGCTTACCAACAACGAAGGCAAGGGCCTGTATCGATGGAAGGACGGCAAGCGGCTTACTGACAATATAGATGCCATGCTGTTCCCGCTCAGCGATTTTCCCGTTCGGTCTCTATTCTGCAAGCAGCAGGAAATATGGATAGGAATGGATAAAGAAATCGTCATAATAGATACTAGTAAGAAGGACTATGAGCTGACGACAAAACCCAAGATGCTGTTCCGTTCTGTGGTACTGAAAGGTGATAGTGTCCTGTGGGGCGGATACGGACAGATGCCGACGCAACTGCAGGAACTGGACACAGAAGAAAACGATTTGCGTTTTACTTATGCAGTTAACTTTGAACCTCTCGGGGGTATGACACTATACCGTTACCGCCTGAACAATGGTAACTGGAGCGCGTGGGCCGACGACCACGATGCGGAATTCTTTAATCTTTCGCCCGGCTCTTACACCATCGAGACACAGGCCCTTCTTGCTTTCGGCGAACTGTCGGAGGTGGCTAAGATGGAATTCAAGATTACTCCTCCATTCTATGTGCGGTGGTACATGAATCTGCTCTATGCCTTGTTATTGGCTGTGCTCGTCTATGGCCTGTTCCGTTACCGTCTGCACCGTCTGAATCAGGAGAAGGAGAAGCTGGAAACGATTGTCCAGGAGCGTACTGCCGACCTTCGCAATGCCCAACACGAGCTGATACGTCAGGAGAAGATGGCCACCGTGGGTAAACTGACACAAGGACTCATTGACCGCATCCTGAACCCCCTGAACTATATCAATAACTTCGCCAAGCTTTCCGAGGGTTTGGTAAAGGATGTAGAGGCCAACGTCGAGGACGAGGAAGACCACATGGACAAGGAGAACTACGAGGACACGATGGATGTGCTCGATATGTTGCGTGGCAATCTGCAGAAGGTCAGTGAGCACGGACAGAACACCACCCGGACGCTGAAGGCGATGGAGGAGATGCTGAAAGACCGTAGCGGTGGTATTGTGCCGATGGATCTCGTGCCAGTATTGAGGCAGGACGAGGAGATGCTGCAAACCTACTTTGCCAGCGATATCAAGACTCACGCCATCAAGACCTCATTCGATATTTCGGATGCCGAGCTTCGCATTAATGGTAATGCCGAGCAGCTGAGCAAGACCTTCATGAGTATGCTGGGCAATAGCATCTATGCCGTTGTGAAGAAAGCCCAGAAAACGGCCTATGTACCTGAGGTGACCCTCAAGGTGCAGGCTGATGGCGACAAGGTGACGATCGTTATTCGCGACAATGGCATCGGTATCGAGGAAACCATTATCAACAAGATCTATGACCCCTTCTTCACGACTAAGACTACGGGTGAGGCGGCAGGTGTCGGACTTTACCTGAGCCGTGAGATAGTGCAGAACCACGGGGGAGACATACAAGTGAAATCAGTCAAGAACGAATACAGCGAGTTTACCATCGTGTTGCCCGCCTTAAAAGCATAGCCTATGGAACAGGAAGTCGAGAAACTTAAAGCCCAGTTGCAGAAGCAGGAGAAGTTAGCCTCTTTGGGAATGTTGAGTGCCGGTATTGCGCATGAAATCCAGAACCCGCTGAACTTCGTCATCAACTTCAGCAAGATGTCCGACAAACTGCTGAAAGACCTGACGGAGATAGTGGAGGACAATGAGGACAAGCTCTCTGAGGACGACCGTGAGGATATGGAGGATATTGTCAGCGACCTGAAGGAGAATATGGCCAAGATCGTGGAACACGGTGAGCGTGCTATCAGCATCATCCGCGGCATCCTCCTCGTCTCGCGTGGCAAGGATGGCGAGTTCCTGCCTACCGATATCTGCCAACTGGTGAAGGAGTACGTGTGGTTGTCGTATCACGCCATGCGTGCTAACCAGAAAGGTTTCAACCTCAGTATCCATGAGGAGTATGAGGAGGGAATGCCCCTGATGATGGTGATACCGCAAGACCTGAGCCGTGCCGTGCTCAACCTGATGAATAATGCCTGCTATGCCGTTTGGCGCAAGTCGCAGACTGCTCCGGAGGACTACAAACCCGAGGTCAGCGTCAGCGTCAAGACGGAGGGCAATGCTTTCAGTATCTCATTCTGCGATAATGGTGAAGGAATGACCGACGAGGTGAAGAATCATCTGTTCGAGGCGTTCTATACCACGAAACCTGTGGGACAGGGAACAGGACTGGGGATGGGTATCATCCGCGACATCATTGAGAATGAACATGATGGTAAAATCGCGTTTGATTCTACCGAAGGCGTTGGTACGAGTTTCACACTGACCATCCCTGTTAGAAAATAAGAACTGTCATCAGTAACTGTTATGAAGACAATCCCCGTCTTACAGGACTATCCGTTAAGTCAGTCTCAGCTGGGCATCTACTTCGAGTGTATGTCAAGGGATGGTGAGGTGGCTTACAATAACGGATTGCTCTATCGTTTAGGTCCTGATGTGGATACAGGGCGCTTGGCTGTTGCCTTCGAGAAGGTGATAGCAGCCCATCCCTTTGTCAAGACGCGGATTTTTGTCAATGACAACGGACTGCCTCGTCAGCGTCGCAATGACAACGAGCCTTTCCAGTTGACGGTGGAGCGTATGACCAATGAGCAGTTTGAGACTCAGAAATCCCAGTTCATACAGCCATTTCACCTGCTGAGCGACAGGCTTTTCCGGATACGGATTATCGAGACGCCCCAGTCTTCATACCTCTTCATGGACTTCCACCATATTATATATGACGGAACATCGCTGGAAATCCTGTTCTCTGACCTGAGCAAGGCCTATAACGGTGAGACGCTTCAAGAGGAGGCGTTTTCCGGCTTTGATGTGGCACTGGAAGAGGAGCAGTTGCGCACTACTGTCGCCTACGAGGATGCCAAGTCCTGGTTCCAGCAGCAGTTCGGAAGCCTGAAGATGGATTCCGTGCCTCTTCCCGACAAGACAGAAACAGTAACGGTATACGGTAACCAGAAGTTGGAACTGGGCGTTACCGAACAGCAGTTAAGGGAAGCTTCCCAGCGTTTTGGCGTCTCTTCCGGTAGCGTGTTGACAGCTGCTTTCGGTTACTTGTTGGGCGTTTATACTTATTCCGACGGTGCTCTTTTTGCCACGATATATCATGGTCGTCATGATGCGCGCACTCGGCGTACCGTTTCCATGCTTGTCAAGACTCTCCCCGTCTACATGAAATGGGACCGACAGACAACTGTCAGGGACTTGTTGCAGACAACGAGACAGCAGATACAGAACAACAGGGCTCATGACGTATTCTCATTTGCTGACTTGAAAGCCTTGAATCCCAACATCAGCAGTCAGGTGTTGTTTGCCTACCAAGGCGACTACGATGCTGCAACGGCGATAGGTGACCTTCCTTTTGTCCAGGTGCCGCTGATGGAGAATGCTACTGGCGAACTGTTGGCAATAGAGCTGTCACGACAAAAGGGGAAACTTGTTCTCCGTGCAGAATTTCATAGCAATGTCTATTCTCCGGCATATATTTCAAGGCTGATGAACAGCTACGACCAGATTGTCAGGGCCATTGTTGAGGCAGATGACGACAATACTCCAGTAAGCTCCTTGACGCTTATGCCCGACGAGGATGCCCAGATGGTATTAAAGATGGGTAGGGGAGAGGAGATGCTCTACGATACGTCTGAGACTTTCGTATCCATGTTCCTTCGTCAGGCAGCCTTGACTCCCGATGCCATCGCCATTGTCGACAAGTACACCTCCATCACTTATCATGAACTTGATTGCCAGTCAGACATCCTGGCATCTTCTTTAGTCGATGCAGGCGTAACAAACGATTCTGCCGTTGCCCTGTTGTTCCCAAGGCGCAAAGAGTTTCTGATAGCTGTCCTGGCGGTGTTTAAGGCGGGCGGAGCATACGTCTCTTTAGACAGCGACTACCCCGCGTCACGTCTTGACTTTATGCTCAACGATCTGAATGCCCGCTATCTGATCACGACCAGCGAACTGAAGGAGACAGTCTCAACTGACAAGTTTGCTGAGGGCGGAGGCCTCTTCCTGCTCGACCATTTCGATTTCTCTGTCAACGCTTCACCCGTAAACAACAGCCGTCCGGACTCATTGGCGTATATCATTTATACGTCAGGAACATCAGGAGTGCCGAAGGGCGTGATGGTTGAGCACCGTGCCCTCCGTTCCATGTTGGAGTGGGTTGTACCTATGGAAGGCTTGAAGTCGGGCGACCGCTGTGCCCATCATGCCAGTTTCAGCTTTGACGCATCTATCGTCGACTTATTTGCTCCGCTGACCTGCGGCGCTGCGGTTCATATCATTTCATCGTCTATGCGTTTTGACATGGGCTCTGTCAGCGACTACCTCACGAACCACGACATCAAAGGACTGACCATGAGTACTCAGGTCGGCATGGAACTGATCGACAACCATGACCCCAAGATTCACTACCTGTTCATGGGCGGCGAGAATCTTCATCCCGTCCGCAAGACTTCTGTCAGGCAGATTAATGGCTACGGTCCGACGGAGTTCACGGTTTGCTCGTCTTATCATGTTGTCGACCAGGACGTAGACAACGACAGCATACCTATTGGCCGTCCTGTGCCCAACAGCACCTCGATTGTTGTCAGTACGTCGGGAACGCTTGTCCCTTGGGGAGCGGTCGGTGAACTCTGTCTGACGGGAACACAGCTGGCTCGGGGCTACTGGCAGCGCGCGAGTCAGACAAATGAGAAGTTCGTGGACTGTCCGTTCATGCCCGGCAGGAAAATGTATCATACGGGTGACCTCGTACGGTGGAACCCAGATGGTGAACTGATGTTCATGGGACGTATCGACAATCAGATCAAGCTACACGGCTACAGAATAGAACTCAATGAGATAGAGAGCAAAATCAACGACTACCCGGGTGTGCAGGTCTCTGCTGTTATCCTTTCGAGAAACAACAGCGTGGAATACCTGACGGGGTATTACGTTGCCGAGACAACGATTCTGCCACAAGCTCTGCGTGACAGCCTGACAGCTGTACTGCCCAGTTTCATGGTTCCGTCGAAACTCATTCAGATCGACAAGATGCCGATGACCCTGAATGAGAAGATTGACCGTCGCAGTCTGGAGGAGCTGACCCTTGAAACCCAAGTTGTCACCCAGCACGTAGAACAACCTGTTGGACCCATGGAGACCATATTGTATGACTTGGTCAAGCAGCTGCTGGGAGCCGTTGTGTTTGGTGTGACTGATGATCTGACGCTGATGGGCTTGTCATCGCTCGATGCCATCCGCCTGGTATCTATGGCTAAGAAAGAGGGCATAGCCCTGAAAGTGAACGAAATCATGCAGGGTAAGACGATACGTAAGATTGCCCAGCAGGATTCCTCTATCGGCAGGTGGCAGGACGGCTATCACGCTGACAAGCCTGTCGTGGTGGCTATTCAGGGGTTCTCGCCTTATACCGTTCATCAGTATTTTGACGCGTTGTGCGGACAGTTCTCTGTATTTACTTTCACATCATTGGACGATTATCTGACTGATGCTACAGATCGTTTCTCCAAGTCCGACATTGTGGCCCGTTATCTGAAGACGCTTGAAACCGTTCTTCCAGTGGGCACTCAGCCCGTCGCATTTGTCGGTCATTGCTACGGCGGTGAACTCGCCTATCGCTGTGCCGTCAAGTGGCAGGAGAAAACGGGACAGGCGCCCAAGGTTGTCCTGCTGAACACGCCCAGCCGTACGGACGAGGAGATATGCCAGATGATGCCGCCGCAGTCGGACATCGACCGGATGACTGACGAGCAACTGCAGCGTCTGAACGGTTGGAGACACCAGCACGAGATAGTCCTGTCGCTGATTGACGGCGTTCCCTTGCCTTCCTATCAGGGTGAGGTCATCTTCTACAAAGCCCTGCTTCCTTATCAGGAAGCCAATAAGTTGAACTTCGACAGCGAGGGTCTTGCTCGTCAGGATGCCCTCTATGAGCAACGTTGGCGCTCGCTGGTTCCGAATCTGGTCATCGTTCCCGTTTCTACGGACCACTTCTCTATGCTGGAGGCGCAATATATCAACCAATATTTGGAAAAGATATGAGAAAAGGTATACCTATTATAATATTAGCTATGTTGCTGCTGTCGGCTGTGAGGAGCTCTGCACAGTCTGATAGTGAAATGCGCCAGATCTATACGCAGGCTGCGGATGCCTATCAGGTGGGACAGCTTGATCAGGCTATCTCTTTGTTGCACGACCATCTCAGTGATTTCAGTGGCAACATCAGGCAGAACGTATTCCGCTTGTTGTCGCTTTGCTACCTGGCTCAGGACAACAACATAGAGTCGGAACGTTATGCGCAGATGCTGCTTGACGTGAATCCCTATTACACGTCAACCCAGGACCCAGTTCGCTTCGAGGATATGATAAGTCTGCTGAAATCGGGACGTTCCGCCACCATTACCACCGCTTCTAACCAGGCCGAGAATATCAGGGAGGCACCTGTGCCTGTGACCATAATTACCCGGGATATGATTGACTGCCTGAGCAACAACAAGAGTCTTGGGCAGATTCTGGCAGCTTATGTCCCCGGTTTGAGTGAAGTCTGCAGCTACTCCATTTCCAATATCGCCATGCATGGCGTCTACACCTCGGGTCAGGAAAAGATTCTCATCATGGAGAACGGACACCGCATGAACGCCCGTTCCACGAATAACGGTAAGGTGGACTATGCCATCAGTACCGAGAAGATTGACCATATCGAGGTGCTGCGTGGCCCTGCCTCGTCGCTGTATGGTAATGTGGCGCTTACGGCTGTGGTCAATATCATTACCAAGAATGGCCGCGAGATTGACGGCATCAAGGGTAAGTACGGATTCGGATCTCATGTCACCCATCGTGCCGACCTGACTGCCGGCACCAGTTTCCTGGGTTCCGATATACTGGCCTGGGCTTCAATTTATGCTTCTGACGGTAAGAAGATTGATATACCTAGGGGCACGGGATACGCCAATACCCCGCGTGACGGTTATGCCTACGTAGGCCGTTATGAAGGCAAGCCTTCTTATGACGTCGGCTGCAACCTCAACGTCCGGGACTTCTCCTTCATGCTGAGTCGCCGGTATGGCAAGCAAGTCCCCCAGTACTCATGGTTCGGCGAGGTCTACGATTACGACAACTACCGTGAATTCCTTGGTCACCACATCGGCTACTCTATCGACGAGACCCATCTGGATCTCGCTTATGCCAAGTCCCTGGGCAATATCCGGCTCAGTGCTTCTGTCTATGGCGACTGGTACGAGTTCTACGATTATGCTGTGGTTTCCGATTCTATCAGGAATGTTGTCTTCACCGATGATTATACATCGGCAAAGGATGCCGAAGGGAAGACCATCATGAAAGATTACAGTCATCTGTATCAGGACATCAACTGGCGGGAGTACACCGTGGGAGGTACCGTGAAGGCCGACGCGCAGTATGCCCTTGGCTCGATGAAGGGAAGCCTGACGGTGGGCGCGCAGTATGAATACTTCGTTCTCAACGACAACGAGACGCTGATAGGCGAAGAGTATGAGCGTTTCACGACGGTTGTCAAGCAGTCGAAGAATCTGATTAACAATGGTCACGAAGCCAGCCTGTCGGCCTTTCTTCAGGACAAGCATTTCATCCTGGACAACCTGATTGTCAATGCCGGACTTCGTTTCGACAACAAGTATCGCAAGAACCGTGTCAGCGTCAAGGCGTTATCGCCACGAATCGCCCTTATCTGGATGCCTTCGAAGTTGTTCAGCACCAAGGTCTCTTATTCACGTGCCTTTGTCGATGCTCCCTATTTCTACCGTCAGAACACGTCGAACCCCTACAGGGGCAGTCAGAACTTGATGCCTGAATACATGCAGGCCCTTCAGCTTGACATCCTGGGCACCGTCAACAAGTTCCTCACGTACGACGTCAATCTTTTCTACAATCAACTGACTGATATCATTGTCAACACGCCGAGCACAGACATCGATGCGCCGAAGTATATGAATGCCGGTAACTTGAAGATGGCGGGTGTCGAGGGTGAGCTGGATTACCGCAAACCTGATATCTTGCTTCGCGCAAACCTTACTTATCAGTATCCCATCGATGCCAACCAGTATTACTATGCTGACCACAAGGTGTATAGTGTACCTTCGTTCATCACTTGTATCAATGCTTCCAAGCGTCTGCTGTTGCGAGGCCAGCACTCGCTCTGGCTGAACGGCAGCTTGAAGTACACGTCGAAGACCCTGAACAAGCCCGATACGAAGTTGCCTGACACTGGTACCTTCGAGCTCGACGGTTATGCGCTCGTCGACCTCGGCGTCAAGTATCATTATGACCATCTTCAGTTGTCGGTCGATTGTGATAATGTCTTCGATAAGACCTATCATATCGGTGGTACCTCTTACTTCCCTTACCAGTATCCGGGACGTATGCTCATGGCTACCGTATCCATGAAATGGTAGTGTTTTTTTCTGCCTGAGAACGAAAAAATTAGCCTTTTTTTGAAGATTTTGCTATTTAGACTTTGCAATTTGGGGGAAAAGTCGTATCTTTGCAAAAGATTTTAGCAAATTAGTCGAGAATGGAGGCTTTTTTCCGTACACACCGCTATCTGGTTGAGCATGTCAATGCTCCTGTTCGTCGCACCCTGATGGATGAGATTGACTGGAGCGACCGCATGATTGGTATCAAGGGTACACGTGGGGTGGGGAAGACCACCTTCTTGTTACAGTATGCCAAGGAGAAGTTCGAGGTGGGCGACCGTCAGTGCCTCTACGTCAACATGAACAACTTCTACTTCCAGGGCCGTGGCATCGCCGACTTTGCGGGCGAGTTCTACTACCGTGGCGGGCGGGTGCTGCTCATCGACCAGGTGTTCAAGCAGGAGAACTGGTCGCAGGAGTTACGTAAGTGCTACGACCTCTATCCCGGACTGAAGATTGTGTTCACGGGTTCCAGCGTGATGCGCCTCAAGGATGAGAACCCCGAGCTCAACGGCATAGTGAAGTCGTACAACCTGCGTGGCTTCTCGTTCCGCGAGTTCCTCAACCTGCTGACCAACAACAGCTTCCGTCCTTACACGTTAGACGAGATACTGGCCGACCACGAGCGCATCGTCAAGCAGATACTGCCCAAGGTGTCGCCCCGCCGCTACTTCCAGGACTATATTCACCACGGCTTCTATCCCTTCTTCCAGGAGCATCGCAACTACAGCGAGAACCTGCTGAAGACCATGAACATGATGACCGAGGTGGACATCCTGCTCATCAAGCAGATAGAACTGAAGTACCTGCCTAAGATCAAGAAACTGTTCTACGAGCTGGCCGAGGAAGGTCCCAAGGCGCCTAACGTCAGCAAGATTGCCCACGACATTGAGACCAGCCGTGCCACGGTGATGAACTATATCAAGTACCTGACGGATGCTCGTCTGCTCAACATGATCTACCCCGTTGGCGAGGACTTCCCCAAGAAACCGTCGAAGGTGATGCTCCATAACTCCAACCTCCTTTATGCCATCTATCCCATCCATGTGGAGAAGCAGACGGCTATGGAGACCTTCTTTGTCAACTCCATGTGGAAAGATCACAAGGTCAACCAGTCAGGTCGCGACCCGTTTTTCTTGGTCGACGGCCAGCTGAAGTTCCGCGTCTGCGATGCCGACGCCAGCAGCAAGATGCGCTATGCCCCTGACACTATCTACGCTCGTTACAACACGGAGATAGGCAAGGGCAATCAGATTCCGCTCTGGCTGTTGGGATTCCTCTATTGAGTCTTTATTTCCTCGGGTTCGAGCGCTGGCGCTGCAGCTCCTCGGCCTGCTTCTGCATGGCTTCCAGTCGTGCGGCCAGTCCGCTCTGCTTCTTGGGCTTGTTCTTGTTCTCCTTGTATTTTGCCTCGAGGATGGCCAGCAGCTTCTCGTCGTCGGTGGTCTTGCGGAGCACGAACATGATGAGGCTCGAGAAGAACAGCGAGATGAAGTAATAGAAGTTCAGACCGCTGGAGTAGTCGTTGAACATGAAGAAGAACATCAGCGGCATGAGGTACATCATCCACTGCATCATCTTCATCTGCTCAGCCTGTGCGCCCACCATCTGGTCGCGCTGCTGGCGCATGGTGAACCAGGAGTACAGGATGTTGGAACCGCAGAACAGCAGGCACGACAGCGACAGGTGGTCGCCGATGCCCCAGATGTGGCTACCCCACGAGACGATGGGGTCGTAGGTGGCCAGGTCCTCCATCCAGAGGAACGACTGTCCGCGCAGCTGGATGGCGTTAGGCACGAACCAGAACATCGCAATCCAGATAGGCATCTGTATCAGCATGGGCAGACAGCCTGAGAGCGGCGACACGCCGTACTGCGAGTACATCTGCATCATGGCCTGCTGCTTCTTCATCTGGTCCTCGGGCTTGTCGTACTGCTTGGTGGCCTCGTCGAACTTCGGCTTCAGCACGCGCATCTTGGCACTCGACATGTAGCTCTTCTTCACCATCGGGAAGGTGATGGCCTTGAGTATCAGGGTGATGAGGATAAGCACGATGCCCATCGAGAAGCCTAACGAGGCGAGCCAGTCGAAGACGTAGAGCGTGAACCAGCGGTTGATGAGCCGGAAGAGCCACCAGCCCAGGTTGACCAGCTGCTCGAGGTCGAGGTCTTTGCCAAACTGGCTCTGCTTCTCGACGGCCTGAATCAGTCGGAAGTCATTGGGGCCGACATACATCTCAAACTCCGAGGGCTTCTGGCCTGTGGGGTCGAAGGGTGCGCGCAGCTTGGCGTCGAACTGCTTCAGGTAGCCCGACTCCTTGGTATCCTCCAGACTGGTGAGGGCAGCGCCGCCGGCGAAGTTGTCCTTCGAGATGAGGGCCACGCTGAAGAACTGGTTGCGGAAGGCCACCCAGTCGAGCTGTTCGTCGATGGTCTCGTTTCTGTCACCGGTCTCGGCCAGGTTGTCGGTCGAGCCGTCGTTGGCCTCCTTATAGAAAAGTCCCGTGTAGCGGTTCTCAAAATAGAAACCCTTTTCCTGCTGGCGGCTGTGGCCGTTCCACTCGATGTCCATCTCCTTGTAGGTCGGTGCAAAGAGTCCGCTCAGTCCGTTGGCCTGCAGCGTGAAGTGCAGCAGGTGGTCTTGTCCCAGACGGTAGTCCAGCACGATGCTGCCGCCATTGCCGGCCTGTGCGGTCATGGTGACGGTCGTGTCGCTCTGGTTCGACGGAGTGAAATACAGGTCTTGGGTGACGATGTTATCCTGCTTGCCAGCCAGCAGGAAGTTCATCTGCTGGTCCTTCAGGTCGTAGAGCGTCACGTCGGCATTGCCGTCCTTGTCGGCAAAGTCCTTCACGACGGTCTTGGTCAGCGTACCGCCCTTGGTGTTCAGCGTCAGCTCCACCTTGCCGTTCTTCAGCACCACGTCGCTGGCCTCACCGTTGAGGGCCGTGAAGAACAGGCTTGTCGAGTCGCTCTTGGCGGCTTCCTCGGCCTTGGCCTTACGGGCGGCCTCCTCGGCCTGCTGTTTCTTGGCGTTATCCTTCATGACAGCGGCGATGCTGTCCTCCAGGCGCTGGGCCTCCAACTGCTCGGCTGAGGGCTGGTTGTACCAGCTGAAACCGATGAGTACCAGGGCTATCAATACGAATCCGATGACGGTGTCTCTATTCATTTCTGTACTGTTTTATGATTGACATTTGAAATCAAGGTGCAAAGGTACTAATTTTTTTTGAATAAATCAAAATTATTTCGTAACTTTGCACCCAGATATGAGAAAACTTGCATTATCCATCGCGGCCCTGCTGACGCTCAGCGCCAGTGCCGCACTGCCTACCGACACGGTGAACGCATCGCTCTACCGACTGTTTACACCGCTGACGTTCTATCATCATGTAGCTGGCAATATGCTGGCAGTCAATAATCCCGACAACGACGCTGAGGAGGCTGTAGACCGCGTTCTGATGAACGTCTACCTGAACCGCCCCGACCTCGTGCAGACCACGGAGACCAAGCTCCAGGAGTCAGGCAGTCTGCGTCCCGACGTCGACCAGCCCATCGAGCAGAAGGTGGAGCTGACGGAGTACGTTGCCCCGAAGCCCGACGAGCCGCAGCTGGAACCCACCGAGGTGGTGGTCACCAAGCCCAAGTTCTGGACGAAGAAAGGTGACGGATTCCTCCAGTTCATGCAGAACTACGTCAGCGACAACTGGTACAAGGGTGGCGAGTCCACCTACTCGCTGCTGGGCAGCCTGACCCTCGAGGCCAACTACGACAACAAGGGCAAGTGGAAGTGGGACAACAAGCTCGAAGCCAAGCTCGGCTTCCTCACCGCCCGCTCTGACTCCCTCCACAAGTGGAAGTCCAACGAAGACCTGCTGCGTCTGACCTCCAAGGTCGGTCTGCAGGCCACCAAGCGATGGTACTACACCCTCCAGTTGCTGGCCTACACCCAGTTTGCACGAGGTCTGAAGTCTAACGACCATCGCACCTACTCCGACTTCTTCTCACCCTTCAACCTGAACGCCGGTCTCGGTATGGATTATAAGGTGGAGGCTTTCAACAAGAAGCTGACGGGAACCGTCAACCTCTCGCCCCTCGCCGTCAACTACCGCTATGTGGACCGTACGATGTTCCCCAACCAGAACTCCGAGAACCCCACCAGCTACAGCTGGTTCCCCAAGCGTCATGGTATCGACGAGGGTGACCGCCACCTGCTCGACTTCGGTTCGCAGGTCACCGCCGACCTCTCCTGGAAACTCTCCGACAACGTGCAGTGGAAGTCGCGTTTCTACGCTTTCACCTCCTACCACCGTGCCCAGATAGAGTGGGAAAACACGTTCCAGCTGAAGGTGTCGAAGTACATCTCGGCCAACATCTTCCTCTTCCCGCGCTTCGACGATGCCAATACCTACGACGACGATCTCGGCTACTGGCAGTTCAAGGAGTACACCTCCATCGGCCTTTCCTATTCGTTCTAAACAGACTATTCCACAACCATAACTATTGTCCGCTCCGCTACCTACCGGGTACAGGCCCTGTAGGTAGTAGGTAGCGGGGCTGTAGGTGCCGGGTAGCGGCGGGGAAGTTGAAAATGTGCAAATGTGCAAATTGCATTCATTTTCAGGGAATGGAGGAGTTGTAATAATAGTAGTATATCGTTATATTAATATTATATAATATATTGATTATTAATTATATATATTATTTTATTAAATATTTAATCCGTACTTTTACTTCTCTCTTTCATACAAAAATAATTTGCAATTTGCACATTTGCACATTTTTGCTGTTTTCCCTTGGATTGTTACTGAATATTTTGTATCTTCTACAGCCCCCTCACGTAACAGTCACCTTCGGGAAAACTCAACCTTTAGTCTGGGTAAACCCGACCGTTAGTCGGAGCAAACCCAAGGTTTGGTCGGAGTAAAGTGGGGAGATATTGATATGCTAATAACTACAAATAAATTCTTAAAAAAGGTTTAGAAATTTGGGGGTTATTACAAATTGTAGTTATATTTGCAGTGCCTAAAACGAAACGTTATGAAGAAATTGACTGACAAGGAATTGCAAATCATGGATGTGCTGTGGGACAACGGCCCGCTTTCGACACGTGACATCATACAACACCTGCCGGACACGACGGTGCACTTCAACACGATTGCCACCTACGTACGGCGGCTGGAACAGCACGACATGATCGATCACGAAGAACTGAGTCCGCGCTTCTACCGCTATCATGCTGCGGTTACGCGCGAACAGTATATATCGCGTGTGAACAAGGAGAGTATCGACCGCTTCTTCGACGGTTCCTACATGGACTTCATCTCGAGACTGGTGAAGCGACATGAGGTGAGTGTGGACGAGCTGAAGGAACTGATCAAAATGGTGGAGGAAGAGTAAAAGATTGAAGAATTGAAAAATTGAAGGATTGAAGTTATGGGAGCATTTGTGATATATATCCTTGAGTGGTCGGCCTGTCTGTTGGCTTTCCTGTTGCTCTACAAGATGTGCTTCAGCGGCTCGACGTTCCACAGGTTCAACCGTCTCTTCCTGCTTGGTGCCGTTGTGCTCTCGGCTGTCCTGCCGCTGATACATATTGCGCCGACGGACGGGATGGAGCCGATGGCGGAGTCGTGCCGGACGGCAGCGTGGGTGGATGAAAGCCCGCTGAGCAGTATGAGCGTAAGCTCAGCTTTAGATGCTGTGGAAAAAACGCAGCCTGCGGAGAAGGCGGCACTGGTGCTGCTGGTGGCTTACATGGCCTACGTGCTGATGCAGCTCGTGGGATGGGTGAAGTCGGCCGTCAAGATGCTATGGTTCCTGCGCGGCAAGCGCCGCCACAGGCTGGGCCGTGGGGTGTGGCTGGTGGAGCACGATGCTGAGTACGGTCCGTTCAGCTGGATGAACTTCATCGTCATCTCAGCTCAAGAAGAGGGATTCGGGCGCAGGGCCAGCATGCGCCACGAACTGTCGCACATCGTGCTGCTGCACCATCTGGACTTATTGCTGCTGATGGTGTGTGTCATCGTCAATCCGACGTGCTGGCTGGTTATGAAAGAGATCAAGATAGTACACGAATATGAAGCCGACGATGAAGTGATCAATCATTACAGGATTCAGAGCCGTGACTATCAGCGACTATTAATCCTGCGGACAGTGGGAGCGGAGGCCTACGCACTCGCAAGTTCGTTTAATCTTAACATTAAAAAACGAATTATTATGATGAAGAAAAAGCAATCGCACTGGTGGCGCATCGCATGGATTGGCGTCACCCTCCCACTGATCGGTTTCTCGCTGATGGCCTTCTCGAAGCCCAAGGAAGCTCTGAAGGCGGCAGTGGACAACAGCGTCAGAGTCATTGAACAGCCCCTGGTCGAGCTTGCCTCCGCCGTGCCTGCCGACGTAGCAGATGAGCCGGTAAAGGCTAAGGCCGAAGAGCCTCAGCAGAAGGCTTCCGAGGTGAAGGCGGGCAGCACGATTACTGGTACGGTGAAGGATAAGGACGGTCCACTGCATTACGCCAATCTCGTTGAGATTGACCAGTACGGCCGCATCGTGGCACAGGCCACTACCGACAAGATCGGGCACTACGCGTTGAAAGTGGTGGATCCGGCGCACAAAATTCGCATTTCATACGTGGGCTATAAGAGCAATACGCTCGACATCAGCAGCAATAAGATGGACGCTACGTTGGAGCCGATGACGGGTTTCAGTAACGTCACGGTGGTGGGTCGCCGCGACAGCATCGATCTGAGCAACGCGCGCTATCAGGACCAGACCAATGACAACAAGGATGACAAGGTCTTTGACTTGGTTGAGCAGATGCCCTCGTTCCCTGGCGGTATGGGTGAAATCATGAAATACCTGAGTCTCAAACTCATGTACCCGCAGGTGGCCCGTGAGATGCGTGTGGAAGCCGACGTCGTGGTACGCTTTACAGTTGACAAGACGGGATTCGTGCGCTCGCCGCAGGTCGTAGAGGTCAATGCCCAAAGTCCGCTCATCACTGCCGAAACTGCCAAGGCTGCCAAGGACGGTGACGAGGAGGCCGTGGAAGCCTCAAGAAACTACTACGACGCGGTGGAAGCCCTGAAGGAGGAGGCCATCCACGTGGTGCGCAGCATGCCCCGCTGGGAGCCCGGACGGCAGAACGGCAAGCGCATAGCTACGACCTACACGCTACCCATCAATTTCAAGCTGCAGTAGGCTACCCGAACAGCTCACGGAGGGCTTCCTCGACCTTACGGACGGGGTGGAGATGAATCTTGAACTTGTGGTGGTCGAAGCCTTGCAGGTTGTATTTGGGAATAATTATATCGCTGAAGCCCAACTTCTCGGCTTCAGCGATACGTTGTTCTATACGGTTGACGGGACGCACCTCGCCGGAGAGTCCCACTTCGCCCGCCATACACCAGCCGCTCTCGATGGGAGTGTCGACGTTGGACGACAGGACGGCGGCAATGACGGAGAGGTCCATTGCCATATCGGTGACGCGCAGTCCGCCAGCAATGTTGAGAAACACATCTTTCTGCATGAGCTTGAAGCCAACGCGCTTTTCCAGAACAGCCAGCAGCATGTTGAGGCGCCGCTGGTCGAAGCCAGTGGCTGAGCGCTGGGGAGTGCCGTAGGCGGCTGACGACACGAGTGCCTGCGTCTCGACAAGGAAGGGTCTGACACCCTCGATGGCCGAGGAGATGGCTACGCCCGACAGTCCGTCGTGGTCTTCAGTCAGCAGCAGCTCAGAGGGGTTGGACACCTGCCGCAGTCCGGTCTGCTGCATTTCGTAGATGCCTAATTCTGAGGTGCTTCCGAAGCGGTTCTTGATACTTCGCAGGATGCGGTACATATAATGCTGGTCGCCCTCGAACTGTATGACGGCGTCGACGATGTGTTCCAGAATCTTCGGACCAGCCAGTGCTCCATCCTTGGTAATGTGGCCTATCAGTATGACGGGCACTCCTGAGGTTTTGGCAAAGCGCAGCAGGGCCGAGGCGCACTCACGCACCTGGACTATCGAGCCGGCACTCGACTCTACGTCCTCGGTGGCGATGGTTTGGATGGAGTCGATGACTACCAGTTGGGGTTGCACTTCCTTGATGTGGTCGAAGATGGTCTCTAAGGAGTTTTCGCAGAGGATGAGGAAGTTGTCGTCGTTGGTGAGCTTGTTGAGGCGCTCTGCGCGCATCTTCAGCTGGTGGGCACTCTCCTCACCGCTGACGTAGAGGATGCGCATATCGGGGAGTCCAAGCATGGTCTGCAGGGAGAGCGTCGACTTACCGATGCCCGGTTCACCGCCGAGCAGCACGATGCTTCCCGGCACCAGTCCGCCGCCCAATACGCGGTTGAGCTCCTGGTCGTGCATGTCGATGCGGGGATCGTCTTTGGCCGAGATGTCGCGTAGCCTCAGGGCCTTGCCCGCATCGCGACTCTTCGTTGAGATGGTGCCTGCGCCGCGTATGGGCTGCGATGTGGTGGAACCCAGCTTAATCTCCTTGAACGTGTTCCATTGTCCGCAGGCGGGACACTTGCCAATCCACTTGGCTGACTCTTGTCCGCAATTCTCGCAGACGTATGCAATTCTTTCTTTAGCCATTGTTTTCCGTTGATTTACAGAGGTGAATATAAGGGCAGCTGTGACAGCGATTGGTGTCATCGGTAGGGGTGAACGGTAGTTCGGGATTGAATATCTCGTCAATCTTCTGCATAAGCAGTTGGACGAAGCGGTCGCCGTCGGGGGTAGCAACATCGTTGATGTATTCTGAGCCGAACTTCAGTATGGGGTTATAGTCGTCGGCTCCCGCATGCTGAATGAAGAGCAGGGCAGGGACGACGGGGGATTGGTGAAGGGAGGAGGATTGCGTAAACACGATGCGGGCGTAGAGCAGGGTCTGGAGGTAATAGTCGCTATGGGCGGCGAGGTGGTCGCCGTCGAAGATGTCGTCCACGCTCTTGAGGGACTTCATGCGTGAAGCACCGGTCTTGTAGTCGATGACACGGACAACCTGCCTTCCGTCGGCTGTGTCAATGCAGTCAAGACGGTCGACGCGTCCTCCGATGGTTGTCGTGATGCCCAGCGAGCGGATGGGTATCTCCTGCAGCACATCCTTCTCCAACTTGAGAATGGTGAAGGGTGCCTGGCGGCGGTCGATGTCGACCAGCTGGCGCAGGTAGTGGATGATGACCTCGCGGTTGATGAGGGTCAGCCCGCCGTCAGGTATCTGTCCCTTGAACTCCTGCTGGAAGGCGGCATCGACGGCCCGCTCAATGTCGACACGCGTCTTGAGTAGCATATCAAGGTCGGAGGCCACGATGACTGAACTCTTCTGGGTCAACTGCTCATAGAGTATCTGTGCAGCATTGTGGAAGATGTTTCCGAACTGGCGGTTGTCGATGATACCCTCCTCCGTGTCATCGGGTTCGCGCAAGCCCTCGACATAGCAGTAGTAGAACTGCAGGGGGCAGCGCATATAGCGGTTGATGGCCGTCGGTGACAGCGTAGACGACGAGAAGCGACGGCGCAGGGTGTCCATCACCTCGGCCGTCTTCTCGAAAGCGCGTGACTGCGGCAGGCGGGCTTGCAGGCCAGCCTTGAGCGTGAAGCGGCTGATGGTGTGGTAGGAGTCTTCGACCAGCATCTGCAGTACGAAGCGGCTCATCTCTGCCGTCTGACCGTCGGTCGTGGCGTTGTTGTAGAGGATTGTGACGTCTTTGGCACGGCTGAGCAGGCGGTTGAAATAGTAGGCGTAGATGGCTGACTTGTGGTCGGCAGTGGTGAGTCCGAAGGCGCGGCGAAGGGAGTAGGGGATGAACGAGGAGTCGGTGATGCCGCGTGGCATGTTGCCCTCGTTGGTGGATAGCAGCAGTACGTGGTCGAAGTCGAGGTTACGCGTCTCGAGCACTCCCATGACCTGAATGCCGACGGCAGGCTCGCCGTGGAAGGGTACCGACGTCTGCTGGATGAGCTGGCTGACCAGTCGCTGGAGCGTGATGTCGTCAACCTGCAGGTCGCCGCTGTCGATGAGGTTCTTGAGTCTGGTCAGTAGCTTGTAGATGCGGAAGCAGGCTTCGGCCTTGAAGGGACTGTCGGCCGTCGCGGGTTCCTTGGCCAGCTGTGTGACGCGGCTGATGACGTCGCTGAGGGGCTGCTGGCGTATCAAGCGTTCTACGAGCGATGCCACGTAGCTCTGCTGCAGCGGGTAGCCGGTAGTGATGTTGACGTGTTCGACGTCGTCGGGCAGGCAGCGGACGATGGTCGGCAAGAGGGCCTCGTCGCAGAGGACGATGGCGGTCCTGCGTCCGTCGTCTATGCGTTGCGGGTCGGCCTGCAGCCACTCGCTGATGTAGCGCGCCTGAATGTCCTCGGTAGGTGCCGCCCCTAAAGATATCTGCTTGTCACGCTGGAAGTTACGGTAAATATTATCGTTTTCGGCAGGTAGCTCGTTGGGGAAGTCGCTCAGGTACTGGCTGATGAAGTGGCAGGCCTCGGTATGCATGTAGTAGTGGTCGAAGTCCCAGTAGAAGCAGGCCTTGCCTTCGTTCTTCAGGTAGGTGAAGAGCCGCTGCTCGACGGTTTGCAGCATGTTGAAGCCCACGAAGAGATAACGGCCCTTAAAATCCCCACTATCGGGGGAGTTCTGGAGTCGTTCAGCCACTTGCCGGTAGAGTGCCCCTTCGTAGGCCAGTTGCTGGTCAGCCAGCCGTCGGTTGAAGTTGTGGTAGATGTCGCCCATGCGTGACCAGAGGCGCAGGAAACGCTCCTTGAGTATGGTGTTGTGGTCGTCGCTGAAATTAGAGAAGAATTTGCGGATGACCTCGCGCTGTTCCTGGCTGAGATAGCTGACGTCGTCGAATTCGCGATAGTCCCTGAGATTGGTGAAGACCTTGTCGGCAGCAACCATGTGCTTGTCAATGTCGTCGAAGTCGGTCAGCAGCAATTGTCCCCATCCGTAAAAACGGTCGAGCGACTCATCGAAGCCTGTCACCTCGGTGTAGGAACGGTGAAGGTCGCAGACCAGCTTAACGGGGTCTGCAACGGTCAGTTCCGACTGGCTGCGGAAGAGCTGGCTGATGGTGAGGTAGGTGGGTGACCAGACAGGACGCTTTGCCAGCCTGACCAGTGCCTCGTTAAGGAAGAGCCTGGCGCGCTTGTTGGGGAATACGACCGTTAGGCCTGAAAGGTCGGTGCCGTACTTCCGGATGATGTCTTCAGCTACGTATTCGAGGAATGTTTTCATACTTTTTCAATCTTGTTGCTATAGACATACCACAAGTAGCCTTGAACGTTGGTGTGACCCATCGACGCCAGCAGCTGCATATACTCTTGTACCTGGTCGCGATACTCGTCAAGGGGATGTCCGAACTTGAAGTCGACGACAATCCACTCTTTGCCGTCGGTCATAACACGGTCAGGCCGCCGCTCGACAACGTGGCCATCGGCGTCGGTGCTGAGGATGGTACACTCGTTGTAGAGCGTCCAGCGGTCAGAGAACCATTCTGCCACCTGCGGGTTCTCCAGCCGCTTGCGAAGCATCAGCCGCAGCCGCTCAACGGTAATCAGGTCGTCGTAGATGACGCCTTCCTGTTCCAGTTGCTGCAGGGCGGCACTGATGTCGTCGGTGGTATGGATGGTTGAGAAGATGCGGTGCAGCACACTGCCCAGCTGGATGTAACTCGTGGCGGTAGCCTGCTCGTCGTCGCCGCTGATGAAGTCGCGGCTTTGGTTGCTCTGCCTGAAGACGGCCTTCATCGGGTGTGCGGTAATGGTTACAGGGCACGGGACTGCTGGTATCAGGAACGGATTGAGGTCGTCGGCAGCAGCCTTCGACGGGCTGTCAGAAGCCGGTGGGGTGAGGGAACCGTATTCATAGACAATAGGTGTCGCGGCATCGTCGTTGGCAGAGAGTTCACCACCCTCTAACGTTAGTGCCGGCAGTACCTGCTCAATGATTTCCGAGCGTGAATTCTTGGCACCCCGGCGACCGTAGACAAAGAGACCTCGGCGGGCACGGGTGAAGTCAACATACAGCAGGTTGAGGTTGTCGACCATGTTTTGCAGGTGCTCGTGGTGATAGTCGTCTTCGTAGATAGTGCCCAGCATGCCTCCCTTGCTGTAGTCGATGGGGGCGATAGGCAGCTCATTGAACGGCGGCTCGTCGGGATAGCACCACAGAACGTTGCCCGTCTTCTCCAACTGCCAGTCGCAGAAGGGGTTGAGCACATAGTCGAACTCCAGCCCCTTTGACTTGTGGATGCTGATGATGCGCACACCGTCGGTGACATCGCTTTGGATGGTCTTACGGCAGATCTCACTCTCCCAGAGCTTCAGGAATTCGTCGATGGTGGCCGCATTCTCGGCAGTGTACTTGCGGAGCTGGTCGAAGAAAGCGCAGACGTAGGCACTCTGGTCGGGAAAACGGTCAAGATGAAGGTCGGCGAACAGCTGCTCAACCGTCTCGTAGAGTGATTGGTCAGCAGGAATCTGGCTGAGTACCGAGAGGTCGCCGCAACTCTTCTCGAGGAAGGCACGTGACAGCTGGTCATCAGGATTCCTGAGCAGCCGCAGGGCCTGCACGATGATGTTCACCGAGGGTGATGCGTCGAGGCGGAAGGCTTCGTCGCTGACAATGCTGACGGCAGGAAGATGCTCGGCAAAGTAGTTGGCGATGAGCGGGATATAGTTGTTGACACGCACGAGGATGGCCATCTTGGATTGTGGGATGCCTTGTGCGATGAGTCCTGAAATGGTGTCCACCAGCCGTTGCAGGGTCTGTTCCTGATAGTCGTCGGCAGGGAGTAGTTCGATGTGTACGTAGCCTGCTTCGGGCTTCTCGTCAGGAATGAGCTGCTCAACGTCCTGATAGGCGCGTCGCAGTTGGTCGGCCCCGGGTTGCTCCTCCAGTTTCTCGTATTCCATCCGTGCAGCCTCCGTGAAGAAAGCGTTGTTGAACTCGATAATCCTGCGTTCCGAGCGGCGATTGGTCTTCAGCGCCTCCGTGTGGATCATCTCCCGGCTGAATTGCTGTTCGATGTCGTTCAGCAGGCGCCAGTCGCCACTACGCCAGCGGTAGATGCTCTGCTTGACGTCGCCCACGATGAGATTCTCGCTGTCTTCATGACTCATGGTTTCCAGCAGCAGTACGCGGAAGTTCTGCCACTGGATGGTGGAGGTGTCCTGGAACTCGTCAATCATGACGTGCTGCAGCTGTGTGCCAATCTTCTCGAAGATGAACGGTGAGTCCTGTTCGCTGATGAGCGCACTTAGCAGTTTCTGCGTGTCGCTGAGCAGGAAGCGGTTGGCATCGTTGTTCAGTTCGCGTACTTTACTCTCAATACGGCTAAGCAGTCGCACTTGATTCAGATGGCGCAGAGTGAGCACTGCCGACTGATAGAGTTTCCAGTAACGTGGCTGTTCATCGCAGGCCAGCCGTAGCGTAGGAATCAGCTGGCTGTCAGCCAGCGCATGAATGAATTCACCGCGAGGGTTGGTCTTGGTGTACCACTTTGTGGGGTCGTCCAGGCATTTGGCTACTGTGGCATTGATGATGCTCTCATCGAACGTGCCGTCCTTGAGCTTGTAAAAGAAACCCGCAATGCCTCTCCGCTTGCCAGACAAGTCATCGACGGTAAGCCCTTCTTCCTCGAGTGTACAGAAAAATGAATCGGCAATGGTGAGCATGTGTTCTTTGGCAGCATCGCGGATGTCACGCAAGGTTTGGGCGTAGGTGTCGATAAAGTCTTCTTGCAGGAGCTTCTGGCTGAGTTCGCGGCTGATGTGCCTGTAGTTGTCCTGGAAGATGGTCTTCCCGAATTGCTTGATTTGTCCGATGACGTTCCATGAACGGTCGTCTGAGATGTTTTCCATGATGTACTTCATAATCCAGATGAGCATCACGTCAGTCGTCTTCAGGTCGTTAATCATCTCGTCGACCGCCATCTCTTCTATCTGCACGTCGTTGAGCCCTATACGGATGTTGGCGGTGAGGTCCAGTTCGCGGGCAAGATTGCGAAGTACGCTCTGGAAGAATGTGTCGATGGTCATCACGCGGAAGTGGTTGTAGTTGTGCAACAGCAGTTTCAGGGCCGTTCCTGCCCGCTGGCTGACAAACTGAGGCGAGGCATCCAGCGACGTGCATACCTCTTTCATATAGACGTCCGAGTCGGGCAGTTGCTTCCAGATGCCGTAGAGCTGGCTCAGTATGCGTGTCTTCATCTCCTCTGTCGCCTTGTTGGTGAAGGTGACAGCGAGGATGTTACGGTAGGATTGCGGGTTCTGCACTACGAGCTTGATGTAGTGGACGGCAAGTGCAAACGTCTTGCCGCTTCCTGCCGAAGCTTTGTATACGGTCAGTGGTCTTACCATCGGTTGAATAGTTCAAAGGTTAATTTACATCCGAACTCCTGGAAATCCCTATTGAGGAAGCTGGAGAAAAGCCCGATAGACACGAGGCGGGTGGTGAAGCCATAGCCCAGCTCAAAGTATGGGCGAGTATGGTCGATGCTCAGGGCACTGAGGTAGATACGTTCGCGTTCGGCGAAGCGTCCAATCAAGGGGAACCACGAAATGAAGAAGAAAGGCGACTCATAGCTGAGGTTGGCACGGGCGTAGTAGCGCGACTCGTTGTACCAACGGCTGTCGAGCAACTGGAAGTCTCCCGTCCATTCGTCGTCCCAGCTCTCGGGCAGCTTGTTGTCGCGGAAGTGCACATAGTCCACGAAGTAGCTGTCTTTCTTGCGGCTGTAGAAGCCGTAGCCCACCTTGGCGCTGATGCGCTGCAACGGGTTGAAGTCGTGCTTGATGGAGCCGTCAAACTCCCAACGCTCGTAGTCAATGTCGGAATTCATGACACCCTCGATGCCCCGTTCATAGTCTACGGAGAGGGTAGGGCCTTTCTTCCAGGGACTCAGTTTCAGCGAAAGCATCGGAGCAAAGCTCCTGAAAGTCTGCGGCTTGCCATACTTCTCCAACTCTTCCGGGTGATAAGCTTTACGGCGGTGGTAGGTAAATCCGCTGTTGATCTCCAACCAGTCGAAGGCAACGACGTTGTTGCTGATGGTCAGGTAGTTGTCGTCGAACAGGTGCAGCTCATTGCTGAGGATGATGCTGTCGCCCTGCTCCTGACGGATGTCGTCGATGATGGTGCCGTTACCGATGCGGTTGCCGTTACCATAGATGACCTTCACCTGACCTTTCCGCTTGGGGTTGTAGTTGAAGTATAGGGGCAGGGTGAAGTATGGTTTCTTGTACTTGAAGTTATAACCGAACCACGGAAGGAACTCAAAGTAGCGGTGCGCATTGAAGTAGTATTCGCCGCGCATCTTAATCTTATAGGAGATACCGTGGGAACTGCTGTAGCTGATATACTGGGGACTAAGCAGGGGGAAAATCTTCATGTAGGCACGTTCCGACCTGAAGCGGATGCTGGTGATGAGGTTGTCGCCGATGGCGTCCTGCAACACGTCCTTCACGAAGTTGAATTTCTTGGGCTCGTCGTTGGCAACAACGGTCGTGTCAGGCTTATGGCTTTCGTAGTGCTCGTGCAGGATATGCGTCTCTTGCGACGTCAGCGCCACAGGACGGATAGAGTCCATCATCTCCAGGCTGAACACATCCTTGACGGAGTCGGGCAGCATGACAGGACAATCGTAAATGGCATCGTAGGTGGCGTAAATCTGATTGCCCATGAATTTAAAGATGACGTTGGTACGGCACTCCTTGGGCAGTAGTGAGCGGGCTCCTTCTTCGCCCATCGTCGTCTCAGTTTGGAACCTAATCATATCGAACTCGCCCTTGAAGGTGGCCTTCACAACACGTCCTGTGGGCCTATGGATGTAGGCCTGACCTGACACCAACTGGGTGTTCTCAAAGACTCGCGGCCTGAAGGTGACGATAATCTGGTCGTCGATGCTGATCAGATACCGGTAGTGGTAGAAGTGACGGTTGCGTTTGTTGAAGGGTGACAGTATATGGTCGTTGAATAAGTAGACGTTGTAGATGTCGGGGGTCATAAACTCCACTACCGTTGGCAGTGTTGAGCGGTTGTGGCGGATGGTGCTGTAACACACCTGGCAGTCTGACTGATAGTCGTTGATGTCGCGGAACTGCAGCTTGTTGTAGGATTCCGAGACGAGGTAACGCTCGCCGTCGGCTATCGAGTACATGTGGGGAACGAACCAAAGCGTGGCGTTGCGCTTCCAGACGTTGATGTTGGTCTTCAGGTAGACGTTTGTGGTGTAGCCGTCCACGCAGTCAGGAGTGAAATTGTTCCTGTAACTGAAGATACGATTCATGACGAGTGAGTCTTTCATACTCCTCGAAAACACAGTACTGGGCATACCCGTGAGTATGCCCAGCACAATGATGGTTATCAGTTTTTGGCATTTCACGACGACAAAATTACTGAATAATTTTGAAGTCGCAAAATTTTTAACCTAAATACTTCATCAAAATTTTCGCATTGCCCGAATCGCGGAGCTTGGCGATGCTCTTTTCACGTATCTGACGCACACGCTCGCGGGTCAATCCTAACTGGTCGCCAATCTCCTCCAGTCCCTTCTCGTGGCAGCCTATACCAAAGCATTCACGGATGATGGTAATCTCGCGCTCCTTCAACACCTTATTCAATACGGTGTTCAGCTCCTGAGCCATTGATTCGTGGTCTACCTGACGGTCGGTACGTGAATCGTCGCCAGAGGCCATCACATCCAGCATGCAGTTGTCCTCGCCGTCCTGGAACGGAGCGTCGATGCTGACGTGGTGGCTATCGGCCTGCATGGACTGTCCAATCTTCTCCTCGTCAATATCGGTGGCTTCTGAGAGCTCCGATACAGACGGATGACGCTGGTGCTCCTGCTCGAACTTGTTGATTTCGTGGTTAATCTTGTTGAGTGAGCCAACCTGATTCAGCGGCAGACGCACAATACGGCTCTGCTCGGCAATGGCCTGCAGGATAGACTGGCGAATCCACCAAACGGCGTAGGAGATGAATTTGAAGCCGCGCGTCTCATCGAACTTCTGGGCAGCCTTAATCAAACCGATGTTTCCCTCGTCAATAAGGTCTGTCAGCGTCAGGCCCTGATGCTGGTATTGCTTGGCCACTGACACCACGAAGCGCAGATTGGCGGTAACGAGTTTATCCTTGGCACGTTCGCCCTCGGGGCCACCCTTGCGGATTTTCTGTGCCAGCTCGATTTCCTCGTCAATGCTGATCAGCGGTGCACGACCAATTTCTACCAGATACTTGTCCAGAGCCTCACTCGAACGATTGGTGATACTCTTCTGAATCTTTAATTGTCTCATTCTTTTATTATCCTTCTTTCTTCTTTAAATGCTTGAAAATCAAGCCAATATCGTATATTTTCTTCTAAAGCGCTGCAAAGTTACGAAAAATTCCAATACGTTGTTATTATAATTAACAATTTTTACAACTTTTCTTTCAGATATTGACCTGTGATACTTTCCTTGCATTGGCTGACTTCTTCAGGAGTTCCGGCACAAATGAGGGCTCCACCACGATCGCCGCCGTCAGGTCCGAGGTCGATAACGTGGTCTGCACACTTGATGACTTCCAAGTTGTGCTCGATGACTACGATGGTGTGTCCGCGCTCTATCAATGCCTCAAACGATTTCAGCAGACGGCTGATATCGTGGAAGTGCAAGCCCGTGGTAGGCTCGTCGAAGATGAACATCGTAGGCTCCTGACGCTCCTGCCCGATAAAGTAGGCCAGTTTCACGCGCTGGTTCTCACCTCCCGAGAGGCTCGATGAGTTCTGTCCGAGCTTGATGTAGCCCAGTCCGACGTCTTCAAGAGGCTTCAGACGGCTGACAATGGCCTTGTGGCCTTCGAAGAACTCAAGGGCCTCGGTGATGGTCATGTTGAGCACGTCGTAGATGTTCTTGCCGTTGTAGCGCACATCGAGGATATCGTGCTTGAAACGCTGGCCGTGACAGGCTTCGCACTCCAGTACGAGGTCGGCCATGAACTGCATTTCAACGGTAATCGTGCCTGCACCTTTGCACTCATCGCAGCGGCCACCGTCGGCGTTGAACGAGAAGTACTGGCTGGTGAAGCCCATCTGCTGGCTCAGTGGCTGTTCGGCAAAGAGGTCGCGGATGGCATCGTAGGCTTTTACATAGGTGGCAGGGTTCGAACGGGTGGATTTTCCGATGGGGTTCTGGTCGACGAACTCTATACGGCTGATGGCATCGATGTCGCCCTCCAACCTAAGGAACTCGCCAGGGGCATCGCAGACTTCACCTAAACGGCGCTTGAGGGCAGGGTAGAGGATGCCTTTGATGAGGCTCGACTTGCCGCTGCCGCTGACGCCTGTCACTACGGTCATCACGTTCAGCGGCATTTTTACGTCAATGCCGCGCAGGTTATTCATGCGCGCTCCTTTGATGTTGATGGAGCGGTTCCAGGGGCGTCGGCTTGCAGGTACGGGTATCTGCTCTTCGTGACACAGATAGCGGACGGTATGGCTGCGTTCGTTCTTGCTCTTGCTGACGTTGGGGGTGCCCTCATACACAATCTCACCGCCTAAGCGTCCTGCATCGGGCCCTACGTCAATCAGGTAGTCGGCGGCTCGCATGATTTCTTCGTCGTGCTCTACCACCACCACCGTATTGCCCAGCGCCTGCAGTTCCTTCAGCACATGAATCAGCCGGTCCGTGTCGCGTGAGTGGAGGCCGATGCTGGGTTCGTCGAGGATGTAGAGCGAGCCTACTAACGACGAGCCGAGACTGGTACAGAGGTTGATGCGCTGGCTCTCACCACCGCTGAGCGTGTTCGAGAGACGGTTGAGCGTCAGGTAGCCAAGTCCCACATCCAAAAGGAATTGCAGGCGCGAGGTAATCTCCGTCAGCAGCCGACGTCCTACTTCCGCGTCGTGCTCGTTCAGCTCCAAGTGGTCAAACCACTCCTTGAGTCTGACGACGGGCATCTGCACCAAATCGGTGATGCTGCGACCGCCAATCTTGACGTATTCAGCCTCGGGCTTCAACCTTGTTCCGTGACACTTCGGACACGTAGTCTTACCCCTATAGCGGGCCAGCATGACGCGGTATTGAATCTTGTACTGGTTGTCCTTGACCATCTCAAAGAACTGGTCGATGCAGGGCTTCTCCTTCTTGCCTTTGTCCGAGGGCAGTCCGTGCCATAGCCAGTCCTTCTGCTGCTGCGTCAGGTTCATGTAAGGCTCGAAGATGGGGAAGTCGTCGCGGGCAGCATTGCGCATGAACCACTCCTGCCACTCTTTCATCTTGTCGCCGTGCCAGCAGACGACGCAGCCGTCATAGACGGAGAGGGTCGTGTTGGGGATGACCAGATGTTCATCGATGCCAATCACCTTGCCGAATCCCTGGCACTCAGGGCAGGCTCCGGCGGGCGAGTTGAAGGAGAAAAGTTGGTCAGTAGGCTCCTCAAAGGTCATGCCGTCAGCCTCGTAACGGGTTGAAAAGTCGTAGGTGATACCTGACGGAGAGACCATCAGGCAGAGTTCGCCGTGACCTTCATAGAAGGCGGTCTCGCAGGAGTCCACCAAGCGGGCTATGGTGTCCTTGTTGTCGTCAACGGAGAGGCGGTCGATGACGAGGTAGATGTGAGTCTCATGGGGCTCATGGGCCTTATGGGCCCCATTGGCTTCATTGGACTCATTGGCCCCATTGCTCAGATAATCGTCAATGCGCTGGAAGTCACCGTCCGCATAAATCCTCGCATACCCCTCCAACACATACGCCTTCAGCTGCTGTTCCAGCGTACGGCCTTCAGGCACGCGGATGGGCGCCATGACGACAAACTTCGTACCCGGCTGGTACTCCTGCACCTGCCGTACGACGTCCTCGGTGGAGTGCTTTTTCACCTCTTGTCCGCTGATGGGAGAGTAGGTGCGGCCTATGCGGGCATAGAGTAGTCGGAGGTATTCGTAAATCTCTGTGGACGTGCCGACGGTGCTTCGTGGATTGCGCGAGATGACCTTCTGCTCGATGGCGATGGCGGGTGGGATGCCGCGAATGAAGTCACACTCGGGTTTGTTCATGCGTCCCAAGAACTGGCGGGCATAGCTCGACAGGCTCTCCACGTAGCGTCGCTGACCTTCGGCGTAGAGAGTGTCGAAGGCTAAAGATGATTTGCCGGAGCCACTGACCCCGGCAATCACCACGAATTTGTTTCTCGGGATGCGTACGTCAACGTTCTTCAGGTTGTTGACGCGCGCCCCTTTTATCTCAATATACTCGTCCAAAGAGCTTCAATTCTT
Source organism: uncultured Prevotellaceae bacterium (assembly GCA_902780025.1). GTDB lineage: Bacteria > Bacteroidota > Bacteroidia > Bacteroidales > Bacteroidaceae > Prevotella. The sequence continues at coordinate 71,347 of CACZDV010000008.1, read as the reverse complement.
CAATCTTTCAATTCTTCAATCTTTCAATTCTTCAATTCTTCAATCTTACAGAATCGTCTTTACTGCCTCCAGCATACCCTTCTGCTGAATCAGGTCGAGGAACATCTTTACCATCATGTTCAAGCCCTGAATCTTGTTGAGGTCTTCCTGCCAGATGAACTCTGCGCCGAGTACGCCGTCGGCCACCTTCTGTGTGTCGCCAGTAGCCCAGAGGTCGGCCAGCAGCTGCATGATCTTCGGATCGTCGTTGGGGATGATGTCAACACCGTCCTGACGCTTGCCACCCTTATAATAGGTGATGATGGCGGCGAGTCCGAATACGAGGCCCTTAGGCAGTTCGCCTTTGCGCTCCAGGTAGGTCTTCACGCCGGGGAGGTCGCGAGCCTGGAACTTCGGGAACGAGTTGAGCATGATGCTCGTCACCTGATGGTCGACGAAAGGATTGTCAAAGCGCTCCAGCACGTCGCCGGCAAACTTCTCGAGTTCGTCCATCGGGAGGTCGAGGGTCTGCATCAGCTCGTCGAACTGCACCTTGTGGATGTACTTGCCGATGACCTCGTGGTTGCAGGCGTCGCGTACAATGTTCACGCCTGAGAGGAAGGCTACGGGGCTCAGTACGGTGTGCGGGCCGTTCAGCAGCGTTACCTTGCGCTTGTGGTAAGGTTCCTCAGAGGGCACGAAGAGCACGTGCAGGCCAGCCTTGTCAGCAGGAAACTCCTGGGCTACTTCCTTCGGAGCCTCGATGACCCACAGGTGGAAGTTCTCAGCCTGTACGACGAGGTTGTCGCGATAGCAGATCTTCTCCTGAATCTGCTTGATTTCGTTGCGGGGGAAGCCGGGCACGATGCGGTCTACCAGCGTAGCATAGACGCCGCAGCTTTCCTCGAACCACTTCTTGAAGCCCTCGCCGAGCTGCCACAGTTCGATGTACTTCTCGATGCAGTCCTTCAGCACGTGACCGTTCAGGAATATGAGCTCGCAGGGGAAGATAATCAAGCCCTTGGTGGGATCACCGTTGAAGGTCTGGTAGCGGCGATAGAGCAGCTGCACGAGCTTGCCAGGATAGCTGCTGGCAGGAGCATCTTCGAGCTTGCACGTCGGGTCGAAGGCGATACCGGCCTCGGTGGTGTTGGAGATGACGAAGCGAATCTCGGGCTGGTCAGCCAGGGCCATGAAGGCAGCGTTCTGCGAATAGGGGTTCAGGGCGCGGCTGATGACGTCGATGCGCTCCAAGGTGTTCACGGCCTTGCCATTCTCACGTCCCTGCAGGTTGACGTGGTACAGGCAGTCCTGACCGTTGAGCCACTCGGCCATACCTCTTTCAATAGGCTGGACGACGACTACCGAACCGTTGAAGTCGGTCTTCTGGTCCATGTTCCAGATAATCCAATCTACGAACGCGCGAAGGAAGTTACCCTCTCCGAACTGAATCACCTTCTCGGGCATTACGCTCTTCGGTGCAAATTGCTTGTTTAGTGGTTTCATTGCTATTTGTATTTTTGTTTAAGAAGTTTGTTTTTCTGATTGCGATTGCAAAGATACAAACTATTTTTGGAACCGCCAAATTTCAGGGTCGCTAAATTGTTAAAATTCAGCGTAAAGGTTTGCGGTACTTTGTGACATGTGACTTTGTGACATTAAGGTGGTTTCATATCTCAGACATGTGGGTTGCTGAGTATTATTATAGTACTACTATTAAATTATATAATATTATAATATTATATAATTCTTATAATACCCTTCTGCTGTTTATCGAACCTCCTTAATGTCACAAAGTCACGTGTCACAACGTCCAAAAAAAAGCCCCGCAAACGATGGGTCTGCAGGGGCTAAATGTAGGGCTTATTCTTTGTAAATGCTTGGTTTACTGCGGGTAAAGCGTCGGAAGAGCGTTTTAGCGGGCGCTGACGTATTTATGCAGTGTGCGGCGCACGGCACCCTGTCCGGCATACAATTCCTTGACCATTCCCTCGATTTGCTCGCCGAGACCAGCCTCGTAGAGGTCTAATCCGAAGACATCTTTGCGTGAATACAGCTGCTTCAGGCACGAGAAATCCTGATTTTCCTTGCCGATTTCGAGCGGAGCGACGATTTTCTGCAGCTCTTCGAGCATCGGGTCGGGTGAGGGTTCAAAGGCCGTTCCGTCGTCCTTGATGCCCTTCAGATAGCGGGCATAACCGGCCAAAGTCAGCGGAATCAGCACCAAATTCGACTTATCCAAGCCCCGATTAAGGTATTTTTTGATGGTTTCACCGAAGCGGATGGGCAGTTTCTGGCTCGTATCCATCGCAATTCGCTGGGGTGCGTCAGGCATGAACGGGTTCGGCAGACGGCGGTTGATGACGGCACCGATGAACTCGTAGGGGTTCAAAACACCCGGGTCGACCACCACCGGCATCGCCTCCATATAGCCGATTTTCTGGATAAACGGACGCAAATCCTCGTCGGCCATCTCGGCAGAAATCAGCGTGTAGCCTAACATGCAGCCGTAAATCGACATGGCTGTGTGTAAAGGATTCAGACAGGTTGTCACCTTCATTGTCTCCACTTTATCAACAGTCTCGCGCGTTGTATAGAGCGCACCACCCAAATCGAGCGGCGGACGGCCGTTGGTATAGTTGTCCTCGATGACCAGATACTGCACTTCTTCGGCGTTGACGAAGGGTGCGGTGAACGTGTGACGCTCGGTTTCGATGTAATTATTGTCCTCAAAACCGTCGGCAGCCAGCAATTCCTTCACTTTTTCGTGCGGACGAGGGGTGATTTTGTCAATCATTGACCACGGGAACGTCACTTTCTGCTCGTTTTTCAGGTAGTCGACGAAGCCCTGTTCCACCAATCCGTCCTGCAACCAGCGCTCAGCGTAGGCAAAAACGCCAGCCTTCACCTTGTCGCCGTTGTGCGAGCAGTTGTCCATCGACTGTACTGTGAGAGGCAGTTTTCCTGCCTCGTAACGCTCCAGGAGCAGCGCGCAGACCTTACCCATCGCAAACACCGGCTTCAAGCCACGAGCCAGATCAGCCTCGTTGAAGGTGTAACCCTTCTCGGTGATGGTGAACGAAATCATCTGCAGGCTCGGATTACGGAAAATCTCCACCAGCCGGTTCCAGTCCTCAAACTGCGGGTCGGCCTTCAGGGCTTCCGTCACGGAGGCAATCACCTTCTTCTCAATAGAACCGTCTGAGCAGAGGTTCACGCAGAGCGACAGGTTGTTGTAGGGCGCGTATGCCTTGTCAATGACCTCGAAGTCGAACGTCTCGGCAACAATCACGCCACGGTCGTACTTGCCCGTATTCAGCGCGTCGTTGAGGATGGCGGCTGGGAAGGCACGGAAGATGTTACCACCACCGAAGTGTACCCACGTCGGCTCCTTGGCGGTCTTCTCGCGTACCTCTTTAATATTAAACTTGGGCAGCTCGTAGCCTTTGGCTTCCCACTCTGCGGCGTTGTAGTTGCCGGAAAAAATATCATTCAGTTTCATCTTTTACCTTTTTACTTTTTTACCTTTTTACCTTTAATCAAAGAATCCCGGTTGTTTGTATTCTATTCCTAACTCGCGGTCAACAGTAGCAAGAATGCCCTGCACCTGACCCAATGCGAACATACGTCCGAGGAGGGTGTAGCCGGCATTGTGGCCGTGGCTCGACTCATCGAGGATGCCACCAGGCTCGTCCGTAAAGGTCATACCGTGGTCAACACGCATCGGCAGCTGCGGGTTCTCCTTTTCGAAAATCCGAGCTAACTCAATGAGGTCGGCACGTCCACCAAGATGGGAAGCCTCCGTAAAGTCGCCGTTGGGGAAGATGTGGCACGAACGGAGGTGGACGAAGTGGGTGCGCGAGGCAAACTTCTTAGCCATCTCCACCACGTTGTTGTAGGCACCTGCCGAGAGCGAGCCGGCACAGAATGTCAGGCCGTTGTGCTTGTTGGGAACGGCATCGAGGAACCACTGGATATCCTCCTCAGTACGAACGATGCGCGGCAGTCCGAGAATCTCGATGGGAGGATCGTCGGGGTGGACGCACATGTTCATGCCGCACTCCTCGCACGTAGGCATGATGGCCTCGAGGAAGTACTTCATGTTCTCACGCAGCTGAGCCTTGTCGATGCCCTTGTAGAGGTCAAGGAACTCACGGAACTTCTGCACGGGAGCCTCATCGTTCTCGCTGAAGTTGCCGCTGACGAAGCCCTGCGTCTTGATGACAATGTTCTCTACCAGCTTGTGGTCTTTTTCGGGAGTCATCGTCTTGGCAAGCTCATCGCACTCCTGAAGCACATTGCGGCCTTCGCCCCAGCCTTCAGGGAACTTGAACTGAGCCCATTCCTCGCGGGCACCCTCACGCTTCAGGATATAGATGTCGAAGTAGGCAAACTCGGCATAGTTGAAGTAGAGGTTCGTGGCGCCGTTGGGGTTGTTGTGGAACAGGTCGGTACGGGCCCAGTCCAACACGGGCATGAAGTTATAGCAGATGCAGTGGATGCCCTCAGCCGAAAGGTTGCGCAGGCTCTCCTTGTAGACTTCAATCTGCTGGTCACGGTCAGGACCGCCATACTTGATGGTCTCTACCACGGGCAGGCTCTCGACAACGCTCCAGCGCATGCCGTAGCTCTCGATATATTCGCGAAGGTCACGGATTTTCTCGCGTGTCCATACTTCGCCGAGGGGTACATCGTGGAGCGCGGTGACGATGCCCTCAACGCCGATTTGTCTTAACATGGCAAGCGTGATCTTGTCTTTCTTGCCAAACCATCTCCAAGTTCTTTCCATAGTCTTACGGTTTTTGATGAGTATTGTTGTATTTCTTTTGTTGTTTCTTGCTCCAGAAGTAGTAGAAGGGCGGTATATGCGTGTCGTTGGGACTCACGGCGTGAGGCACCGTTACCGTCTTCATGCCCGTTTCCGACTGCTTGGGCTGGCTCTCGTTGCCGTAGCGGTCGAGGGCGCAGACGGCGTAGTAGAGCGTCTGTCCGTTGGTGTGCGGCACGTACATCTGCGTAGCCTTCAGGCGCGTGGCTATCAGGTTGCGCGGCTCGTTGGTGTCAACGTCGGGCGACGTCGATGCATACACGTTATACAGCAGGTAGTCAGCGCGTGACTTATCCACGGCTCCGCCCCACGATAGCCGGTCTGTCGAGCTGCTGCGCTTCACGTCGAGTCGGGTAGGGGCCGTTGGGGCTTCCTTCCAAGTCCACGTCATAGGCGGTATCAGCGCTGGAGCATCATCGAAGCGGTGCGCAAAGTCGTAGATGCCTCGGGTGTTGTCAGTCAGGAACTTCGAGCGGAAGTAACAATGCCCGATATTGTTGTCGCGGATGAAGTACATCTCGCGGCTGATGTCGTCAAGGGTCCAGTTGCCTTCACGCGGCGAAAGGAAGTAGATGCCGAGACCTGAGACGATGGTGCGCCCATAGGAGCGCTCCTGCCAGTCGAGGGCAAAGGGATAGAAGTTGTTGCCGCGGAAGTACATCATCGGATAGAGTTGGTCCATCAATCCGTCGCGCAGCCAGCCCTGAGCGTCCTGGAATACGGCGTTGTAGGCATTCCAGCCACCTGAACGATAGCGGCTCAGCTCGCCAGACTTGCCGATGGGAGAGCACGACAGCTTCACCCACGGCTTCAGCGACTTCACAGCCTGGTGTATCTTGCGCACGATGCTGGTGATGTTGTGACGTCTCTTTCCGCTCTCCTCTCTCTTCTTCACTTTGGGCCACGTTTCTGGATAGCGGATGTAGTCGAGGTGGATGCCGTCGATATCGTAGTTGCGGGTTACCTCTGCACAGATGCGGGCAATGTAGTCACCCGTCTGAGGGTCCTCAGGATTCATATAGCCCTCCTGGCCGATATTCTTGGCTAACTTCGGATTCTTGCGCTTGAACTCCTTGAAGCGGGCCTCGCTGGTCTTGCCCACAGGGATGGTCACCATCCATGCGTGGCACTCCATACCCCGCTTATGGCACTCGTCGACGATGAACGCTAACGGGTCGTAGCCCGGATTCTTGCCGTGAGTACCTGTCAGGCACATGTCGAAAGGCTCGATGCCGGAGGGATAGATGGTCGAGGCTCGTACGCGTGTCTGGATGAGCACGGTGTTGACATTCACCTTCCTTAGCTGGTCCAGGGTGCGTATCATCTCCTGTTTCTGTGCCGTCGCTGATTTGGCGTAAGGCCAGTCAATGCCTCCGATAGTTGTCAGCCAGACGGCGCGGACTTCGTGTTTCTGTGCCTGCATTGTCAGGCAGAGAAACAGCCATATCATTGTAATTTTTGCTCTCAATTTGTTATTTCCTTTTAATTTGCCTGCAAAATTACGATATTTTTTTCATTTCTCAAATAAAAGTATTAACTTTGCAATCAAAAATTTTGCTAAAATGATTTCATTTACTTTGAGCCTTGTTGCTCTCGTTTTGGGTTATCTGCTTTACGGACGCTTTGTAGAGAAGGTGTTCGCCCCTGATGACCGTGTTACGCCTGCCGTAGCCAAAGCAGACGGAATTGACTACATCGTGCTTCCCAACTGGAAGATTTTCATGATTCAGTTCCTCAACATTGCAGGAACGGGACCTATCTTCGGCGCCATCATGGGTGCCCAGTTCGGACCTGCGGCTTATCTGTGGATTGTGCTCGGCTGCATCTTTGCAGGTTCCGTCCACGACTATCTGAGTGGTATGCTCTCACTCCGTAACGGCGGCATTAACCAGCCGGAGATTATCGGAAGCTATCTGGGTAAGACCACGAAGCAGGTGATGCTGGTGTTTGCCGTGTTCCTGCTGATGATGGTGGGTGCCGTCTTCGTTTACAGCCCTGCCACCCTTTTGCAGGGATTGTGTGTGGAGCATGCACCCTCGGTGAGTTTGCTGGGCGACAGCACGTTCTGGATTGTCGTGATCTTCATCTATTACCTCATCGCCACGATGCTGCCTATCGACAAGATTATCGGCAAGGTATATCCGCTCTTTGCCGTGTCCCTGCTCTTCATGGCGGCAGCCTTGCTGGTGATGCTGTTCGTCAAGCAGCCTGACATTCCTGAGTTGTGGGAGGGACTGCCTGGAGCAGCACTCACACCCGATGCCATCTTCCCCTGCCTGTTCATCACGATTGCCTGTGGCGCTATTAGTGGCTTCCATGCTACCCAGTCGCCCTTGATGGCACGTTGCATGAAAAGCGAGCGGCAGGGACGCCCCATCTTCTATGGCGCCATGATTACCGAGGGTATCGTGGCACTCATCTGGGCTACCGTAGCCATGTACTTCTTCTACGACCAGCCCACGCCAGGCTATGAGGTGATGGAGGGTGGCAAGGACATCATCAATAAGGCGCCGAGCATCGTGAGCATGATTTGCGACAACTGGCTGGGACTCTTTGGCAGTATTCTTGCCATCTTGGGAGTTGTGGCAGCACCTATTACCAGCGGTGATACTGCCCTGCGCTCATGCCGCCTCATCATTGCCGACTTCATCCACCTGGAACAGCGTAGCATCAGCAAGCGCCTCTATGTCTGTGTGCCCCTCTTCGCAGCCGTCATTGCCCTGCTTATCTGGCAAATCAGCGATGCCAACGGGTTCAAGACCATCTGGAACTGGTTCGGATGGAGCAACCAGACGCTCTCAGTCTTCATGCTTTGGGCCATCACCGTCTACCTGGTTCAGCAGAAGAAGCCCTATGTCATCACCCTCGTTCCGGCATTGTTCATGACGGTGGTTTGTACGACCTACCTCTTCTCGGCACAGTTGTTCAAGCTCGAGGGCTCTGCCACCGCCATCATCGCTGCCGCTGCCCTGGTTGTAGCGCTGGTGTGGTTCGTGCTTTGGTATCGTAAGGAAACAAACAAAACAAACAAATAAACAAAAACTATGAAGAAAATCGCATTAACCATTGCTGCCATGATGGTTTCACTGGCATCATTTGCACAGTTTGAAGCCGATAAGTTCTACATTGGCGCATCGTTGTCCAGCTTCGACCTCAGTTACAATGGCCTCACTAAGGGGAACATCGGCATGCAGGCCAAGGGTGGCTACTTTGTGTCCGACAATCTGATGGCGCTGGCGCAGTTGTCGTATCAGAAGCAGGAGGATGTACCTTATTCGTTGTCTGTCGGCTTGGGAGGCCGTTACTATATCGTTCAGAACGGTTTGTATCTGGGTGCCTCTGCCGTTTATAAGCATTGCGACAGCTATGATGACTTCATGCCCTCTGTGCAGTTGGGCTATGCCTTCTATATCAGCCGCACGGTGACCATCGAGCCTGAGATCTACTACGAGCAGTCGTTCAAGGACCACAAGGACTATAGTCAGGTGGGACTGCGCGTGGGAATCGGTGTCTATCTGTTCCGCGATGCCAAGCAGAACTAATCATTAAAACCCCCTACGACTATGTTAAGCGTTGATGAATTAGTCGACAGGCTTATCGACCTGTCGTTTGCCGAGGACATCGGCGACGGTGACCACACCACCTTGTGTTGCATCCCAGAGGACGCGATGGGTAAGTCTCATCTGCTCATCAAGGAAGATGGTATTCTGGCTGGCGTGGAGATTGCCAAGGAAGTGTTCCACCGCTTCGACCCTGATATGAAGGTGGAAGTGCTGATGGGCGATGGTACCCGTGTGAAGAAAGGCGACATTGCCATGATTGTCACGGGCCGTGTACGTTCGTTGCTGCAGACGGAACGCCTGATGCTGAACATCATGCAGCGCATGAGCGGCATTGCCACGATGACCGACAAGTATGTGGAGCGCCTGAAAGGAACGGGTACCCGTGTGCTCGACACCCGCAAGACCACTCCAGGCATGCGCATGCTTGAGAAGCAGGCGGTGAAGATTGGCGGCGGCTGTAACCATCGCATCGGACTCTTCGACATGATTCTGCTCAAGGACAACCACGTGGACTTTGCAGGCGGCATTGTGAACGCCATTGACCGTTGCCATAAGTACCTGAAAGAGAAGAACCTCGACCTGAAGATTGAAATCGAGGTGCGCTCGTTCGAAGAACTGCAGCAGGTGCTTGACCACGGCGGCGTTGACCGCATTATGCTCGATAACTTCTCCGTACCCGATACCAAGAAGGCGGTTGACATCATCAACCATCGCTTCGAGACGGAGTCCTCAGGCGGCATCACCTTCGATACCATCCGCGACTATGCCGAGCAGGGTGTTGACTTCATCAGCGTGGGTGCCCTGACCCATAGTGTCAAAGGTCTTGATATGTCGTTCAAGGCATGCTAAGCACCGTCCTCAGCATCCTTTTAAGTATCTTTACCCCGCCAGTGGATTACGAAATCTCGCTGGCGGGTAACTTTGGTGAGCCGCGCCCAAACCACTTTCATGGTGGCCTTGATGTCCGTACCGAGGGTGTCGAGGGTAAGCACATCTACGCCATTGCCGACGGCTATGTCTCGCGTATCACCGTTGGGAAGGATGGCTTTGGCAATGCCGTTTACGTCACCCATCCTACAGGTCAGACGTCCGTCTATTGTCACCTGAAGTCGTTCTCGCCACGTATCAAGGCGGCGCTGCGCCGTTATCAGTACAAGCACCAGACCTGTGAGGCTGATGCACACCTGACGCCGCTCGACGTACCCGTCAGTCAGGGACAGTTCATCGCCCTCAGCGGCAATACGGGCCACTCCACGGCCCCTCACCTGCATCTGGAGGTTCACGACACCCGCACGTGGAACATGCTCGACCCTTACCAGTTCCTCCATGAGTTCATCGAGGACACCGTCCCTCCGCAGATTCATCAGATAATGGCTATTCCGCAGGGGGACAGCAAGATGGGCTTCGCCATCTGGGCCGACGACTATATGCAGGGGGCCTACAACCACTACGGCATTCACGAGACGCTGCTCTACGTTGACGGGCAGATGGTCTTCCACAGCGTCGTTGACAACATTCCCGTCAGCATGAACCGCATGGTGAACTCCTGGGGCTATTACGACTACTGGACCCGTCATCGCCGTTGGTTCATGAAGTCCTTCAAAGAACCCGGCAACACACTAAGCTGCCTCCAAACCGATGAGAACCGAGGTATCATCGACTTCAGCGAACCCCGCGACTACCATCTCGAATACGTCCTCCGCGACTTCAAGGGCAACGAGACTCGCCGTCCCTTCACCGTAACAGGAGGCCCCTCCGTCTCCGTCCCCTCCGCAGTCCTCTTGTCTCCCTATGCTGCCTTTTCGTCCTCCTCTGCTGCTCTCTCGTCCTCCTCTGCTGCTCTCTCGTCTCCCTCTGCTGCTCTCTCGTCTCCCTATGCTGCGACCTCGTCGCAGCCCTATATCCTCCGCTGGAACCGCACCACCGCCATCAGCCGCCCTGGCCTCCAGCTCATCATCCCTTACGGCAGCATAGCAGCCGACGCCCCCATTCATCCCGTCGTCACCCATCGCTCCGATGCCTGGTCTGATGCCTGCCAGTTCTCAACCTCGTCACTTCCTCTGATGCACGAAGCCGAACTGACGCTCTACGCCAATCCGCCTTTCACCACCTTCGATCCCTCGAAACTCTACATTACTGATGAGAACGCCCGTTATCTGGGTGGAGATTTCCACGACGGTTGGGTTACAGGCCATATCCGCGAATTATCCAGCCGCTACGAAGTAGCCTACGACGACCAGCCGCCAACGGTCAATCCCATCACGCTGACAGGTGACATCCTGCGCCTGAGCGTTACCGATGGAAAGAGCGGCATAGCCAAATGGACAGCCACCATCGACGACCGCTTCATCGTCTTCGATGCCATTGAGAAGTCTGCCACCTACGCCTGTTTCCTCCGTGAGTCTTGGCTTCGCCGCAGCGGCACTCAGCATCGCCTGCACTTCGAGGTCACCGACCATCGCCAGAACACTCGCGTCTTTGACACCACCTTCGAATATTGAACGTTCCGTTGTCTGTTTAGAAGTTTTTTGCGGCGATTTCGCGTCTCAAATTTGGAAAATTTTTCCAAAAATGGAAATTGTATTTCCTTATGGAGTTTCTCGATATTTTCGGTGTGTGATCCCGTTGGGATTCAAACCCAAGACCTTCAGAACCGGAATCTGACGCTCTATTCAGCTAAGCTACGGGACCAGTGCTTGTGAAAGCGGATGCAAAGGTACGACAAAAAAGTGAAAAGTGAGAAGTGAAAGGTGAAAATGTTTTAGAATTATGTTTTGTTAACGAAGATGCGGAGAGCGCAAATGTTTATCCAAAATCAAGAATCGATATCAATTTGAACATTTTTCTGCCGATTTTGTTTGCAATTTAATATTAAATGGTTATCTTTGTAGGCAAATTTGAAACAATACGAATAAGAACATGAGTAAACTAATCAAACCCATAAACTATGAACGTCTGATAGATACGAAACAGACGGAACAGGGTATCAAACTGATTAAGGAGTTTTTTCAACAGAACCTTTCTACCGAGCTGCGGTTGCGTCGAGTGACTGCTCCGTTGTTCGTGTTGCAGGGTTTGGGTATTAACGATGACTTGAATGGTGTGGAGCGTGCTGTGACGTTCCCAATCAAGGACTTGGGTGAGGCTCGCGCAGAGGTGGTTCACTCGCTGGCCAAATGGAAGCGTCTGTCGCTGGCTGAGTACCAGATAGAGCCTGGACACGGTATCTATACGGACATGAACGCCATCCGTGCCGATGAGGAGCTTGATAACCTGCACTCGTTGTATGTGGACCAGTGGGACTGGGAGGCTGTCATCCGCAAGGAGGACCGTACGCTGGCTTTCCTGAAGAATGTGGTGGAGCGCATCTATGCTGCCATCCGCCGTACGGAATACCTGACGTGTGAGACTTACCCGCAGCTGAAGCCGTTCCTGCCGGAGAAGATCAAGTTCATACATGCTGAGGAGCTGCTGAAGATGTATCCTGACAAGACGCCGAAGGAGCGTGAGGATGCTATCTGTGAGGCCTACGGCGCTGTATTTGTAATAGGTATAGGCGGTGAGCTGGCCAACGGCGAGAAGCACGATGGCCGTGCGCCTGACTACGATGACTGGTCGACGGTTGCCGAGGATGGCCGCAAGGGCTTGAACGGTGATATTCTGATATGGTATCCTGTGCTGGGACGCTCGTTCGAGTTGTCGTCAATGGGTATCCGCGTCGACAAGGAGTCGCTGCTGCGCCAGCTGAAGATTGAGCATCAGGAGGAACGTCAGCAGTTGTTCTTCCATCAGCAGTTGCTGAACGACCGTCTGCCGCTTTCGATAGGTGGTGGTATCGGTCAGAGCCGTCTCTGCATGGTGTTGCTGCACAAGGCGCATATCGGTGAAATCCAGGCTTCCATCTGGCCTGAGGACATGCGTCAGGAGTGTAAGCAGTTGGGTATGCCGCTTATCTGATATTGACACTTTACTGTCATATTGCTCTTAATAACAACTTATTATGAAAAAACTATTCCTGCCTATTCTGTTCATGGTAGCAGTTGCTGCTCAGGCAGCCGAAAATCCAGTGTTAACTATCGAAGGAGGTCAGGTGCAAGGTGTCTTTGCCGATGACCATCCTGATGTGTATGTCTATCGTGGTATTCCTTACGCTGCTCCTCCTGTCAGGGAGAACCGTTGGAAGGAACCTCAGCCCATCGTTCCCTGGAAGGGGGTGAAGATATGTGATACCTTCGGCCGTCCGAGCTATCAGGCTATCCAGTATACGGGTGGCTATTATACCGAGTGGGGCTATGGTAAGGAGGCTGCCTTCAGTGAGGACTGCCTGTATCTGAATGTATGGACGAAGGCTCCTGGAAAGGTCAATGCGAAGCTGCCTGTGGCTCTGTGGATTCACGGAGGCGGCTATCGCGAGGGCTTTGGTTCGGAACCTGAGTTTGACGGACAGGAGTGGGGCGCTAAGGATGTGGTGCTCGTCAGCATCAACTACCGTCTTGGTGTGTTTGGCTTCCTTGTTCACCCTGCACTCTCGGCAGAGAGTCCCCATCATGTATCGGGCAACTACGGTATCCTCGACCAGATTGAAGCCCTGAAGTGGATTAAGAAGAACATTGCCCAGTTTGGTGGCGACCCCAACAATGTGACTATTTTCGGTCAGAGTGCCGGTGGTGGTAGTGTTCGTACGCTGTGCGAGTCGCCGTTGGCTCGTGGCTTGTTCCACAAGGCTGTCATCATGAGTGCCCAGGGTCTTACTATTCCCGATGCCAACGGCAATCCCATGGGTGGACGCTATAGTGGTGGTAGCTTTAAGGATGCTGAGGCCAATGCCAAGAAAGTGTTTGACTGGGCAGGCCTGACCGACCTTCAGAAGATGCGTCAGGCATCGACAGAAACCGTCTTTGCCCTGCCTACGCTTTATTATCAGGTCAACGACGATGGACAGCAGGCTGGTGGCGGTATGCCGTTTATGCGTAGAGGTCTGCCGTTCATGCCGATGATTGACGGCTATGTCAGCGTCAAGAGCTTTGACGATGCTACGCGTGAGGGAACGCTGGCCGATGTTCCTTATATGATTGGCTTCACGCTGAACGATATGGGTAACATGGCTCCCAACATTGCTGAGTTCTGTAAAGTTCGTCAGCAGAAGGGTGGCAAGGCATGGGCTTACCAATTTGCACGTCCGCTTCCTGATGACGGTTCTCACCCAGAGGTGACTCAGCGTCTGCGTGGTGCCTTCCACAGCAGCGACCTTTGGTTTGTGTTCAAGTCGTTGAAGCACTGCTGGCGTCCCTGGACTAAGGGTGACTGGGATCTCTCTGAGAAAATGCTCACTGCCTGGAGTAACTTCGTGAAATATAGTGACCCCAACGGTCCTAAGGGTGGTGCTTGGGCTCCTTGTACTGAGAAGAATCCTAAGTTCATGGTCTTCAAGCTCGATGACAAGGATGCTGAGGCTTCTTTCTTTGGTGAGCCTGAGAAAGCTCCCCAGCCTCAGGGCTTTGGTTTTGGCGGAAGATAAGACGACGAGTATTTGTTTTTACAGACAACAATAATAAAAGCCGGAAGCAATTTACTTCCGGCTTTATTTATGTAGGAACCTTTGAGGCTTAGACAATTCCCTGAGCCATCATAGCCTTGGCAACCTTCATGAAGCCAGCCACGTTGGCACCCTTCACGTAGTTGATGTAGCCGTCCTTCTCAGTACCGTACTTCACGCAGTTCTCGTGAATGTCAGCCATGATACGCTTCAGATAGTCGTCAACCTCCTTGGCAGTCCAGCTCAGACGCTCAGAGTTCTGTGACATCTCAAGACCAGATACTGACACACCACCAGCGTTAGAAGCCTTACCAGGAGAGTAGAGAATCTTGGCATCCTGGAAGATCTTGATAGCCTCGGGCAGTGAAGGCATGTTAGCACCCTCAGCAACAGCAATCACGCCGTTCTTCACCAGGGCAGCAGCCTCGTCGCCGTTGATCTCGTTCTGGGTAGCGCAGGGCAGAGCGATGTCGGCCTTCTCGTACCAGGGGCGCTTGCCCTCATAGTACTTGGCTGTGGGATACTCCTCGACATACTCCTTGATACGTCCACGCTCCACGTTCTTCAGCTCCATGATGTAGTCGAGCTTAGCGCGGTCGATACCATCGGGATCGTAGATGTAACCGTCAGAGTCAGACATTGTCATAGGAATAGCACCCAGCTGGAGGCACTTCTCAGCAGCATACTGAGCCACGTTACCAGCACCAGAGATCAGGACCTTCTTGCCCTTGATGTCGATATTGCGGGTCTGCAGCATAGAGCAGAGGAAGTAAACAGTACCGTAACCAGTAGCCTCAGGACGGATGAGTGAACCACCGAAGGGGATACCCTTACCTGTGAGCACACCCTGGAACTGATGGGTCAGCTTCTTGTACTGTCCGAAGAGGAAACCAACCTCACGGCCACCAACGCCGATGTCACCAGCGGGAACGTCCTCATCAGGACCGATGACACGATAGAGCTCATTCATGAAGGCCTGGCAGAAACGCATCACCTCAGCCTCGCTCTTACCACGGGGAGAGAAGTCAGAGCCACCCTTTGCACCACCCATCGGCAGGGTTGTCAGCGAGTTCTTGAAGGTCTGCTCGAAGGCAAGGAACTTCAGGATACCGAGGTTCACACTCTTGTGATAACGGAGACCGCCTTTGTACGGGCCAATGGCATTGTTGTGCTGGATGCGGTAGCCCATGTTAGTCTGGACGTTACCCTTGTCATCCACCCACGTAATGCGGAACTCGCATACGCGATCGGGGATGCACAGGCGCTCGATAAGGTTAGCCTTCTCGAACTCGGGGTGCTTGTTGTACTCTTCTTCGATGGTGGGAAGAACCTGACTGACGGCCTGGATGTACTCCGGCTCATTGGGGAATCTCTTTTTGAGATCTTCAACAACTTGTGCTGCGTTCATAATCTTTTTTTGTTTGTTTTTAATTGTTAAATTACACTTGTTTTAAATTTCTGCTTGCAAAATTACATCAAAAATCTGAAATACCAAACATTTTATCAGTTTTTTTGCGAAAAAACTATCTTTTTGTTATCTTATTGACATAAATCAATGGAAAATTGACACTCTTTAAGCCTTTTTGTGTGCTCGCAAACATGGTTGATGGTGGATAGTTGATGGTGGATAGTGGATGGTGAGTAGTGAAATAAAAAAACTGGAAGTCCGTTGTGAACTTCCAGCTTTCGGGAGGTGCCTAGCAGATTCGAACTGCTGTAGACGGTTTTGCAGACCGTTGACTAAGCCACTCATCCAAGGCACCGTTTTAGCGAATGAAGAGCGATGCTCGCATCAGCTCTTCTGAGCGTAGGTGGCTCGACCGTAGGTCAAGGCACCGTTTGGATTTGCGGATGCAAAGGTAATGCTTTTATTTGGATTGGCCAAATTTTTCACAAGTTTTTTTGTTGCAGCCCTGATTTTTCAGCGCACAGCCCTCGCAGCCGCAGCAGGGTTTGTCCTTTTCCGCCAATACGTTATACACGCGCCAGACGGCATAACCCGCAGCGATAGCAATGACCATTATAACTATTGCCTGCTGCATCATAGCTTGGATAGTTTCCTGAGCATCAACTTGTTGATGACCTGTATGCGATGACCGCGTTTTTCGATGTCTTCGCGTACATTATTTATATTATTGAAGAGGTCGCTGAAGGCGTTCAGCAGCGGGTTAGGTTGTGCGGCGTCCTCAGTAGCTTCAGGGTTGGTGACGATGCGCAGCCCTAAGTGCTCGATGCTGACCTCGATGTCCGTGCCAGTCATGATGGGGTCGCCGTCGTAGTGAATGGCTCCTGGCGACTTGCGATGGATGTGTAGCCGTTGGGTACGAAACGTTTTGATGCGCGAGTTGTTAGTCAGCGTCTTCATAAACAGGTCGGCGGCTATCTGCGGAGCCTCCAGCGCGTCGAACGGTTCCATGATAATCACATCCATCTCGCCGTCCTTCATCGTGGCTCCAGGCGCGATGTAGGCGTTGTTGCCGTATTGCGAGGCATTAGCACAGGCTATGAGGAATGCCTTGTGGCGGTGTGTGCCAGTGCCGTCTTCTACCTCATAGGTCTCAGGCTTGTATTTCAGTCCCTCCTTCAGCACATTCTCCACGTAGGTGATAGGTCCACGCTTGCCTGCCTCGGCAAACTTCAGCGAGATAAACGCATCGAAGCCCATGCCGCAGGTGCAGAAGAAGGGCAGGTCGTTGATGATGCCATAGTCGAACTCATCGATACAGCACTCATTGATAATGCCGACAGCCTTCTTCATGTCCATCGGCAGACACAGATGACGGGCCAGCCCGTTGCCAGAGCCGCAGGGCACGATGGCCAGTGCCGTCTTCGAATGTACCAGCGAGCGCGCCACCTCGTTCACCGTACCGTCGCCACCAACGGCAGCCACCACGTCGACACCTGCGTCTACACACTCGCGAGCCAGCACGGCGGCGTGGCCCGCATACTCGGTATAGACGATGCGCCACTCAAAGCGCTTCTTGTCCAGCACCTGTTCGAGGATGTCGGGCAGGGCATCCTTAGAGTTGGTGCCCGATATGGGGTTGACGATGAACGTAATGCTCGTTTTTGTCCGTTTCATAGTGCAAAAGTACAAATTTCGTCGCATATTTTCCTAATTTTATCAATAAAATTCCCTAAATCGAACATTTATTGCCTAAAAGATGCACGTTTTCATAAAAAATGTGTAACTTTGCAGCCTGTTAGAAAAAAAGTAAGAACTATACCAAAATCGGAATGGGACAGTTACAAGAAAGATACAAGCTTTACCGTGAGCCGCAGAAGTATATGGAGGCTGACGTTTATCCCTATTTCCGCGCCATCGAAGGAAAGCAAGGCACGGAGGTGGAGATGGGAGGCCACAAAGTACTCATGTTCGGCTCGAACGCCTATACAGGCCTCACCGGCGACCAGCGAATCATCGATGCCGCCAAGGCCGCACTCGACAAGTACGGCTCAGGTTGCGCCGGCAGCCGTTTCCTCAACGGTACGCTTGACCTCCACGTGCAGTTAGAGAAGGAAATCTCCAAGTTCATCGGCAAGGACGACTGCCTCTGCTTCTCGACGGGCTTCTCCGTCAACCAGGGCGTCATCCCCGCATTGCTCAGCAAGGACGACTACGTCATCTGCGACGACCGCGACCATGCATCTATCGTCGACGGACGCCGACTGGCCTTTGCCAAGCAGCTGCACTACAAGCACAACGACATGCAAGACCTCGAGCGTGTGCTCCAGAAGCTCCCTCAGGAGGCCATCAAGCTCATCGTCATCGACGGCGTCTTCTCGATGGAAGGCGACCTTGCCAAGCTCCCCGAGATCGTCGAGCTGAAGCACAAGTATAACTGCTCTATCATGGTTGACGAGGCCCACGGCATCGGCGTCTTCGGACGTCAGGGTAGGGGTGTCTGCGACCACTTCGGACTCACCGACGAGGTAGACCTCATCATGGGCACCTTCTCGAAGTCACTCGCCTCCATCGGTGGATTCATTGCTGCCGACGCTGACACCATCAACTGGCTGCGCCACACCTGCCGCACTTACATCTTCTCAGCCTCCAACACGCCCGCTGCCACCGCAGCCGCTATGACCGCCCTGCACATCATCCAGCAGGAGCCCGAGCGCATTGAGGCCCTGTGGAAGGTCACCAACTATGCCCTGAAGCGCTTCCGTGAAGAAGGCTTCGAGATAGGCGACACCGAGAGCCCCATCATCCCCCTCTACGTCCGCGATGTGGAGAAGACGTTCCTGGTAACCGCCCTCGCCTTCAAGGCCGGCGTCTTTATCAACCCCGTCATTCCTCCCGCCTGCGCACCTCAGGACACCCTCGTCCGCTACGCCCTCATGGCTACCCACACCACTGAGCAGGTTGACCGCTCCGTAGTAGCCCTGAAGAAGATATTCGTAGAGCAGGGAATCATTAAATAATTGCGGAAAAATTTGCAGAGGTGCAAAATTCTTAGTACCTTTGCAGCCGCAAAATCGAGGTGTAGCGCAGTTGGTAGCGTTCCTGGTTTGGGACCAGGATGTCGCAGGTTCGAGTCCTGTCACCTCGACTCCATAAAAAGCCCCCGTAGATTTACTCTGCGAGGGCTTTTAAATTTGGTACGCAGCGAACGCTGCCGATAATTTCCCCGCCCGCTGCCGATATCAGCAGCGGGCGCTGCTGATTATATCCACGTTTGCTGCGGAATCGAAAGGAACGGGCTTTCTCCCGCTTAGGTATGGACTAAATCCCCATCTACTACGGATTCGCTCCCTGTCAGCAGCCATCTTTCTCCAAACAAGGTACAGGATTCTGGGAATTTAAACGGGAACCAATGAAAGGAGGAGTGGTACCTCCAGGAATCGAACCGGGGACACACGGATTTTCAGTCCGATGCTCTACCAACTGAGCTAAGGCACCATTGTGTCACTGCATTCCTTTCGTTTGCGGGTGCAAAGGTACAACAATTATTTCGTTCCTCCAAACTTTTTCACATTTATTTTCAAAATTGCCTGCTTTTTTCTTAGGACAGGAAGCCCAAGAGGGCACCGGCGGCCACTGCAGAGCCGATAACACCGGCCACATTCGGTCCCATGGCATGCATGAGCAGGAAGTTGTGACGGTCGTACTCCAGTCCCAGATTGTTGGAGATGCGGGCTGCCATAGGTACGGCACTTACACCGGCATTACCAATCAGCGGGTTCAGTTTCTTGTCTTTCGGCAGGAAGAGGTTCATCACCTTGACGAAGCAGACACCCGAGGCCGTAGCGATGGCGAAGGCGAAGGCTCCGATGACGAAGATGAAGACGGTGTTCAGCGTCAGGAACTCTGAGGCCTGTGTAGAGCAGCCCACGGTGAGACCCAGTAGCATGACGACGATGTCGTTCAGCGCAGCTCCGGCAGTCTTGGCCAGACGGGTGGTCTTGCCCGACTCCTTCAGCAGGTTGCCGAAGAACAGCATACCGAGCAGGGGAAGTCCGGAAGGTACGATGAACGTAGTAAGCAGCAGTCCGATGATTGGGAACAGGATGCGCTCGGTCTGGCTGACGTTGCGGGCAGGCTTCATCTTGATGGTGCGCTCCTTCTGGGTAGTGAGCAGTCGCATAAGGGGCGGCTGAATCAGCGGCACCAGTGCCATATAGGAGTAGGCACAGACGGCGATGGCACCCATGAGGTTCGGAGCGAGCTTGCTACTGAGGAAGATGGCCGTAGGACCGTCGGCACCACCGATGATGGCGATACCGGCTGCCTGTGAAGGCTCGAAGCCTAAGGCCAAGGCCACCATATAAGCACCAAAGATACCGAACTGGGCAGCAGCACCGATGAGCATGAGCTTCGGGTTGGCCAGCAAGGCTGTGAAGTCGGTCATGGCACCGATGCCGAGGAAGATGAGCGGCGGATACCAACCCTGTCGCACACCCTGATAGAAGATGTTCAGCACGGAGTTGTCCTCATAGAGGCCGATCTCCAGTCCGGCGTCGGCACGGAAGGGGATGTTTCCGAGGATGATGCCCAGTCCGATGGGGACGAGCAGCAGCGGTTCGAAGTCCTTCTTGATGGCGAGCCAGATGAAGAAGGCGCCTACCGCAATCATAATGAGGTTGCCTACCGTAGCGTTGGCGAACGCCGTGTAGGTCAGGAACTCATTGAAGTTCTGTATGATAAATTGTCCTAAATCCATAATTGTGAATTGTGCATTGTGAATTGTGCATTATCCGATGGTCAGGAGTACGGAACCTTCCATGACGGTCTCACCCTGCTTGACGGTGATGCTGGTGACGGTGCCGGCATATTCGGCCTCGATGTTGTTCTGCATCTTCATGGCCTCAAGCACGAGTACGACGTCGCCGACATTGACCTGCTGACCAACCTGAACCTTGATTTCTGTAACCGTACCAGGCAGCGGGGCCTTGACGGGTGAGCCTGCTCCAACAGGTGCAGCGGGTTGTGCCGGAGCTGCTGCTGCGGGTGCCGGGGTAGGAGCAGCCGGTTTCGGAGCCTCAACCTTCGGACGGGTCATGGTGGGATGCTTGGCAGCGTTGATGGGCTTCTGCAGCTCCACTTCGAACGGGATGCCGTTGACGTTTACTTTTGCGATGTTGCCTTCTACTTCTTCAATCTCTACTTCGTAGTCGACACCTTGTACTTTATATTGATACTTGTTCATTGCTTTATGGGATTACTGGTGAAACTGTGTCATTTGGTGGAACTCGTCGTTCCAGGGTGATGAGGACTTCTGCTTGATGGTGATGACACCCGACTCCACATCGTGTACGTCGTCCTCATACTGTTTCAGGGCCATGCCGATGACGGCCATGTAGACCTCACGATCGATACCTTTCGTCTTCAGACCGTCTTGCAGGATGTTGCCTGTAGCATGCGCAAGGTCATGGGTCACTTCGACAGTCTTGGTGATAGGCTTGATGGGCTGGGCGTTGACAACCTTCTTGGCAGTCTCCATGTGGCGCATCAGTATGCCGAAGAGCGAGAAGAAGATAAAGAGCACGGCCAGACAGGTGAAGACAATGCCCATAGCCAGCAGGGTGATGCCGAATCCGTGGGGGTCCTCACGCTTCAGCTTGGCATCCTTCGTCTCGTCAGTCTTGATGAAGTTCTCGGTGCCTGGCGTCACGTTCTGGGCCGACTTGATGCTCCATTTGCCGTCCTGACGGGCATACGACTGGTCTGCATTGAGGGCAGGCACGGTGACAGAGTCAATCAGCTCAACGGCATTGCCGTTGTAGAGGGCAATCCATACAGGCTCCGACATGGGAACCTTCAATGAGAGATGCAGCTTTCCCTGAGCAGGGTTGGAGTTGCTGAAGAAGACGATGTGCTGACGTCCGCCCAGGCTGGTACGTTCATCTCCTGAAGGGATGACGCTCATTCGCTTGATGCGGTCGGGAACACTCATCTTGGCGTCGAGCACATGGCGGTCGGTAGTGAGATACATGCCGCGGATGTTGTAAGTCGTGAACGAGGTGTTCTCCAATTCTATCCACGCCTCACGTGCTCCAAATTCGTCCTGGATGCTGGCGGTGTTGTTGGTCAGTACCTCGTTGATGACGATGTTCTTGGCTCCCTGGCCGAAGACCGTCGAGGCTCCTGACAGCAGCAATGCGCCGCAGAGTAATCCGAATTTATTCATTGTCGTGTATTATTATATAGTTGTTTTCTTGTCAGGTTAGCCGCAGAAGAAGAGTACTACAATCTGGGCTGTGAAGATGCGCAGGAACATTGATAGCGGATAGACCGTCGAGTAGCCCAGGGCAGGTGCCTCCTTCGAGCAGATGCTGTTGGAGTAGGCCAGTGCAGGCGGGTCGGTGTATGTACCGGCTATCATACCGGCAATGGTGAAGTAGTTGAACTTGAACTTCAGACGGGCTATCGGACCGACTATCAGGATGGGGATGATGGTGATGAGGAAGCCCGTCAGCACATAGAGCAGACCGTCGCCTTCGACTACCGTCTCAAAGAATCCTGCTCCGGCCTTGATGCCTACGGAGGCCAGGAAGAGCACCAGTCCTATCTCGCGCAACATCATGTTAGCCGAGGTGGTGGTATAAGTCACCAGATGTATCTTGTAGCCATAGCGGCCGATAAGAATGGCGATGATCAGCGGACCGCCGGCCAGACCGAGTTTCACAGGGACGGGCATGCCAGGGATGGCCAGCGGGAACGAGCCGAAGATCAGTCCCAGGAAGATACCTACGAAGATGGTGGCGATGTTGGGCGCATCCAAGCGGCGCAGGCTGTTTCCCATCTTGTTGGCCACACGGTCGACGGCATCTTCAGGACCTACCACCATAATGCGGTCACCCACCTGCAGAGGCAGACTGGAGGATGCGAAGATGTCCATTCCGTGACGGGTTACACGAGTCACATTAACACCGTGAACGCTGGAGAAGTGCATCGATGCCAGCGACTTGCCGTTGACTTCCGGATTAGTGACGACGATACGCTTCGACACCAGCGGCTGGTCCTGCTGTTCAAAGTCGATGTCGAGCTTCGGGCCGATGAAAGCCATGATGGCCTCCTGGTCGGCTTCGGCACAGACGATGAGCATCTGGTCGCCCAGGTGGAACACCGTGTCGCGGTTGGGGATGCACAGCTCACCCTCGTGGACGAGTCGTGACACCACAAAGTCGCGGTTCAGGAAGTCGTGAACCTGGAGCAGGGTCTTTCCCTCCAAGTATTTGTTGGTGACTTCCAGGTGCATCTTATAAGGCTTCTTGGTAGCATTCGTCTCTTCCAAAGCCTTCAGCTGTTCCTCTTCCTTCGTCAGTTTGATGCCACAGATGTATCTGATGAGTATGATGGCACCGATAATACCCAAGACGCCTAACGGATAAGCACAGGCATAGGCCGAGGCTATCTGGGGAGCATTCTGGCCGAAAACCGTAGTCAAGGCTTCGTTGGCAGCACCAAGTCCAGGGGTGTTGGTGACGGCACCATAAAGTGTACCCACCATCATCGGCAGGTTGGTCTTGTCGTTGGTGTCGAAGAAGATGTAGTAGCAGCCGAACATCACGAGGATATTCAGCAGGATGGCCGCAGCCGACAATCCGTTGAGCTTGATGCCTTGGGTGCCGAAACTCTCGAAGAAACCTGGTCCCACCTGTAGTCCTATCATGAAGACAAACAAGATCAGTCCGAAGTCTTGTACGAACGTCAGTATGGGTGTGGGGGCTGTGAAGCCGATGTGGCCAGCCAGAATACCTGCAAACAATACGAAAGTAACACCTAACGAAACTCCTCCAATCTTGATTTTTCCCAAATAGACGCCCACGGCAATAACCACGGCGTAGAGCAGTGTGATGTGGGCGACTGAGTCAGTCATCGTAAATAAATCCCTTAACCAATGAAATGATTCCATAACGAGCTTTGAATTTGGCTGCAAAGGTAACAAGAAAATGGCACAAAACCGCCATTTGTGTGCAAGTATTTTCCTGCTTTTTATCTTCTTTAACGTTCAAAGTGCTGGTAGTCCTTGCTGCTGGCCCACGAACCGCCCCACTTGAATCCGTGCTTGATGAAGAGCCGGTAGCAGAAGTCGCCTTTTTCTATCTTGTAAGGCCATTGCTTGCTGCGGTCAGCATATTTACGGGCGCTGGCTGGTTGTACGAACAGCGTTCCGTCTTTCCGCCGTTTGACATAAGGGTTGTAGAGAGGGTTGATGTCGATGGCCATCCCCAGCGAATGTTTCGACAGTTTCTTGGAACCCGCAATGGTGCGGAAGTTGAAGCAGCTGGTGTTGTTGGCCTGCATCGACCGCTCGTCGTCGGCATCATAGTCGTCAATCAACTGCATCCGTTCGATAGGGTAGCGATGCTTATAAAGTTCTTGAAAGATTTCTTTCAAATCACTGGCGATTAGTTTATTACAAATTAACTCTCCGACCTTCGTCTTGCCATCGACCGTATAGTGCGACAGCCGCAGGTAACGCAGTTCGGAGCGGGTCACCGTACAGTTCTCCTTATAGGATTTTCCCTGCATCCGCTGGAACACGGCGTCGCTGATGGTGTCGATGGTGAACGTTTGGGCGTTGGCCGTCAGAACGGTGAACCATAGTAGGTAGGTAATAAATCTCTTCATTTCGGCGGCAAAGATACAAAGAATTCTTGTATAAATCTATAATATTTACTAAAAACTTCTTTTGTTCGGAAAAAGTTTGTAACTTTGCACATCAATTTGTAATAACACAACTTATATAATAATTAAAAACACAACTATGTCTAACAACAAAGAGAAACTCTTTACCGAGTTTACCGCGCCGACCACTCAGGAGTGGCTCGACAAAATCGAGGTCGACCTGAAAGGTGCCGACTTCCAGAAGCGCTTGGTATGGAGAACCAACGAAGGTTTTAACGTGCAGCCCTTCTATCGCCGTGAGGACTTGGCAAACCTGAAGGCTGTTGATTCGCTGCCCGGCGAGTTCCCGTTCGTCCGCGGCAACAAGAAGGACAACAACCTGTGGTTTGTCCGTCAGGACATCAAGGTGGAGGATGCCAAGGCTGCCAACGCCAAGGCACTCGACATCCTGAACAAGGGTGTCGACTCGCTTGGCTTCCAGATTCCCGGCAAGGACTTGAGCCGTGAGTTGATTGCCACCTTGCTCGATGGCATCCTGCCGCAGTATGTCGAGCTGAACTTCAAGACCTGTCAGCGTCATTGCGTGGAGCTGGCTGAAATCTTAGTGGCTTACTTCAAGGAGAAGGATTACCCGCTGGCCGAGCTGAAGGGAAGCATCAACTTCGACCCCATTGAGAAAATCCTGAAGAAGGGTAAGGACGTGACGCCCGTACTCGCTGAGGGTAAGGCGCTTGTTGAGGCCTTGAAGGAGCTGCCCGGCTACAAGTGCATCAACGTCAACAGCGTGTCGCTGAACAATGCCGGCTGCTACATCTATCAGGAGTTGGGCTACGCTCTGGCCTGGGGTGCTGAGTACCTGAACATCCTCACCGAGGCCGGTGTCGATGCTACGGAGGCCGCTAAGCGTATCAAGTTCAACATGGGTGTCTCTGAGAACTACTTCATGGAGATAGCCAAGTTCCGTGCGGCCCGCCTGTTGTGGGCTCAGATTGTGAAGCAGTACGAGCCAAAGTGTGACTGCGCCTGCCAGATGCACGTCTGCGCCATCACGTCAGAGTATAATCAGACGCTGTTTGACAGCTATGTCAACCTGCTCCGTTCACAGACCGAGACGATGTCGGCAGCTATTGCCAACGTCGACTCCATCGTTGTCACACCGTTCGACAAGCCCTACGAGCAGCCGACGGAGTTTGCCGAGCGCATTGCCCGCAACCAGCAGCTGCTGCTGAAGGAGGAGGCTCACTTCGACAAGCTCGTCGATGTGTCTGGTGGTTCTTACACCATCGAGCACCTGACCGACGCCATCGCACAGGAAGGCTGGAAGTTGTTCCTCGCTGTCGAGGAAGCTGGCGGTTTCCTGGCTGAGGCCCTGAAGGGCAACATCACCAACGCCGTGAACGCCTCTAACGACAAGCGCCACGCTGCTGCCGCTACCCGTCGTGAGTTCATCCTTGGTACCAACCAGTTCCCCAACTTCACCGAGACCAGCGAGGGCAAACAACCCTGTTCTGCATGTTGCTGTGGCACAGCAACAAACGAAACGGGCGACCTCCCCGCCCTCAACACCCAGCGCCTCGCCTCTGAGTTCGAGACCCTGCGCCTCTCTACCGAGAAGGCCCAGAAGCAGCCCATTGCCTTCATGCTGACCATTGGCAACTTGGCCATGCGCCAGGCCCGTGCCCAGTTCTCGTGCAACTTCTTGGCCGCTGCTGGCTACAAGGTGATGGACAACCTTGGCTTCAAGACCGTCGAGGAGGGTGTCGATGCCGCTTTGGAGGCTAAGGCCGACATCGTGGTCATCTGCTCTTCAGATGATGAGTATGCTGAGTATGCCATCCCCGCCTTCCAGTATCTCGCCGGTCGCGCCATGTTCATCGTGGCTGGTGCTCCCGCCTGCTCGGAGGACCTCAAGGCCGCCGGCATCGAGAACTTCATTCATGTTAAGTCTAACCAGCTCGAAACGCTCAAAGCGTATAATGCTAAACTCGGAATCTAATTATGGCACGCAAGAATTTTAGTAACATAGATATCTACGCTGGCATCCAGCAGAAGGACGGCCAGCAGTGGCAGAAGGAGAATGGCATCAGCGCTTCGTGGCGCACGCCCGAGCAGATAGACATTCAGCCTGTATATACCAAGGAAGACCTCGAAGGTATGGAGCATCTCGACTTTACGGCCGGCATTCCGCCCTACCTCCGTGGTCCGTACTCGATGATGTATCCCTTCCGTCCGTGGACTATCCGCCAGTACGCCGGATTCTCGACGGCTGAGGAGTCTAACGCCTTCTATCGCCGTAACCTGGCTGCCGGACAGAAAGGTCTTTCCGTAGCCTTCGACCTGCCGACACACCGCGGTTACGACCCCGACAACGCCCGTGTGGTGGGCGACGTGGGTAAGGCCGGCGTGTCAATCTGCAACGAGGAGAACATGAAGGTGCTCTTCTCGGGCATCCCCCTGAACAAGATGTCGGTCTCGATGACCATGAACGGTGCCGTGCTGCCCATCCTGGCCTTCTACATCGTGGCCGGTCTGGAGCAGGGCGCTCAGTTGGAGGAGATGGCCGGCACTATCCAGAACGACATTCTGAAGGAGTTCATGGTGCGCAACACCTATATCTATCCACCCGCCTTCTCGATGAAGATCATCGCCGACATCTTCGAGTACACCTCACAGAAGATGCCGAAGTTCAACTCGATTTCTATCTCGGGTTACCACATGCAGGAGGCTGGTGCTACGGCTGATATCGAGCTGGCCTACACCTTGGCCGACGGTATGGACTACCTGCGCACGGGTGTCAACGCCGGTATCGACGTCGATGCCTTCGCACCCCGTCTCAGCTTCTTCTGGGCCATCGGCATGAACCATTTCATGGAAATAGCAAAAATGCGCGCTGGTCGTCTGCTCTGGGCTAAGATTGTGAAGTCGTTCGGCGCCAAGAATCCGAAGTCGCTCGCCCTGCGTACCCACTCGCAGACCTCTGGTTGGTCGCTCACCGAGCAGGATCCCTTCAACAACGTGGGCCGTACCTGTATCGAGGCTATGGCTGCCGTCTTAGGTCACACCCAGTCGCTGCACACCAATGCCCTCGACGAGGCTATCGCCCTGCCTACCGACTTCTCGGCCCGTATCGCCCGTAACACCCAGATCTACATCCAGAACGAGACGAAGGTCTGCAAGCAGATTGACCCGTGGGCTGGTTCCTACTACGTAGAGACGCTCACCAACGAGCTGGTTCACAAGGCTTGGGAGCACATTCAGGAAATCGAGAAACTCGGCGGTATGGCCAAGGCTATCGAGACAGGTCTGCCCAAGATGCGTATCGAGGAGGCTGCTGCCCGTACCCAGGCCCGTATCGACTCTGGCGTGCAGACCATCGTCGGCACCAACAAGTACCGTCTGGAGCACGAAGACCCCATCGACATCCTCGAGGTGGACAACACCGCCGTGCGCAAGCAGCAGGAGGAGAGTCTTAAAGAGGTACGCGCGAGCCGCGACGAGGCTGCCTGTCAGGTTGCCCTCAAGGCCATCACCGATTGTGTACGCGACTTCAACGAAGGCCGCAAGAGCGAAAACAACCTGCTGGACCTTGCCGTCAAGGCCGCCCAGTTGCGTTGTACCCTTGGTGAGATTTCGGATGCCTGCGAAGAGATCGTGGGCCGTTACAAAGCAGTAATCAGAACAATTTCAGGCGTGTATAGTTCAGAATCAAAGAATGATAAGGACTTCGAGTTGGCCAAGAAGCTGACCGACGAGTTCGCACAGAAGGAGGGTCGTCGTCCGCGTATCTTCATTGCCAAGATGGGTCAGGACGGTCACGACCGTGGTGCAAAGGTAGTAGCAACGGGTTATGCCGACTGCGGTTTCGATGTCGATATGGGTCCGCTGTTCCAGACGCCCGCCGAGGCTGCCCGTGAGGCCGTCGAGAACGACGTCCACGTGGTGGGTGCCTCCAGTCTGGCCGCTGGTCACAAGACGCTCATTCCGCAGCTCATCGAGGAGTTGAAGAAGCTGGGCCGCGAGGACATCATGGTCATCGCCGGCGGTGTCATTCCCGCTCAAGACTACGACTTCCTCTACAAGGCTGGTGTTGCCGCCATCTTCGGTCCCGGCACTAGCGTAGCGAAGGCTGCCGTCGAGATGATGAAGATTCTGCTTGACGAGTAAAAGCGGATAAAATAGTTAAAGCCTGCCCAAAGTTTTCTTTCGGGCAGGCTTTTTTATTGCACAGAGCGGGATACGGGAATCGAACCCGCCTCCCAGGCTTGGGAAGCCCGTGCACTACCGATGTGCTAATCCCGCTTGAATAAGATCCTTGATTTTTCTTGAGCCGATACCCGGACTCGAACCGGGGACCCACGCATTACGAATGCGTTGCTCTACCAACTGAGCCATATCGGCAACCTTCTGATTGTGATTGTACACCCGCAGGGGCTCGAACCCTGGACACCCTGATTAAGAGTCAGGTGCTCTACCAACTGAGCTACGGGTGCATCCGCT
>CACZDV010000008.1:0-42818 GCA_902780025.1 uncultured Prevotellaceae bacterium | reverse complement strand
TTGTACACCCGCAGGGGCTCGAACCCTGGACACCCTGATTAAGAGTCAGGTGCTCTACCAACTGAGCTACGGGTGCATCCGCTGTTTTGCGATTTGCGGGTGCAAAGGTACACATTTTATTTGAAGTAGCCAAACTTTTTGGTATTTTTCTTCAAAAATATTTCGCAGCATCTCCTAAATTATTTGAAAACGGCTGTTCTTCCGTTGATGATATGTATTCCTTTGCGTGGATTTGTCGTGGGTTGGCCGTTTAACTTGTAGACGGTAGCGGTGTTGGCACTGGCCTTGATGGTGTTGACAGCGGTGTCGTCGGTTCCGTCTTCGCTGAAGATTCCGACGAGCGTCGACTGGTAGTCGTTGAGCATCGTCCCCAGCACGGCATCATAGGCTGAGTCGGTGTTGTCGTTACCTACGTTAGGCTTGAAGGTATATGTGATGTCGCCGTGGTTGAGCCGTCCGGCACCGTAGTATCCTGTGACGACGGAGGGCACATCCTGGGCATCGTCGGGCGTGTAGGTATACATGTGTTCGGGGTTGGTGTCGAAGTTGTTGTAGGCATTGCCACCCACTCTGGTCACTTCGGTGGCGGGTATCTGCTCGTCGCGAGTGCTGACCTCGTAGGTGTCGTAGCCTGTCGAGGCGGGTGCATGCTGGGTGTAGAGCTTGAAGTTCATGGCCGAACGGTCGTAGTAGTTGCCAAAGCTCTTGATCATGGCTCCCGTCTCTTCGCCCTCAAAGGTGCCGCTCCCTTGGGCGTCGGTGCCTTGCTGGGAAGAGAGGATGGGCTTTTTGGTGTTGAGAAAGTAGTTGTTCTCAATGAAGACGCTGGCTCCGCTGGTGGCTCCAATGCCGTATTTGGCCACGTTGTCGAAGTAGTTGTTCCACACGTGCACACTCATAGTTCGGATGCGGGGATGGCGGGAGTCGGAGTGGTCGAACCAGTTGTGGTGGTAGCTGATGTAGTTGGGGCCGCTCTCGTTCTTCATGCCGAACATGTTGGACTTGCCGGTGTCCCAGAAGCGGCAGTAGCTGACGGTGACAAGCTTGGAGTCGGCTTTCAGGTCGATGGCACCGTCGCCTTTGGCATGGTCGCCGCTGCCGTTAGGACCGTAGAAAAGGTCAAGATGGTGCAGCCAGATATTGGAGTTGTCGGTGTCGAGCGAGATGCCGTCGTCCATGCAGCGCATGATGCCGATGTTACGCATCTCGACGCTTTTGGCATTGCGTACGAGGAAGCCGAAGCCTTTGACGGTAGCATCGTCGCCAATACCCTCGATGGTGATGTTGAGTTCGCTGTCGGCCTTCTTGCCTTTGATTTGTAGTCCCTCGCTCGAACTACTGATCTTGTCGAGGTCGTCCTTGGTGACAAGGCCTATGAAACGGAAGGTGACTGGGGTGGTGTCGTAGCCCTTCTGGTAGGCGTCGATAATGGTCTGTATGCCTGTGCAGGAGGTCTTGGCACCCTTTGACGAGGTGATGACGTCGGTCTTGATGGTCTTAGCGGTCTGGGCAGTAACGTAGAACACCTTGGCTCCGCTCTTCAACGTGCCGTCGTTGTTATAAGCTCCTATGCCCGAGGTGTAGTTGAAGTGTGCATAGCCCGCACGGTCGTAACTTCTGACGTCGAGCGTTCCGGTTGTCATGGCCTTGTCGCTCATTTCGCCCTGTGCATTGACGGGCACGACCTTCAGCTCGTAGCTACCGGCTTTCAGTCCCACCATGTCGGCACGTCCGTAACTGCCGTAGTTGCGCACCAGTTGTTGGTCAATGCGCGAGAAGTCGGCATAGTCGCCACCTTTTATATATACACAATAGGTAGTGGCTCCCGTTACGGGTTGCCATTTAGCATAGGCTGACTCCAGCCATCCTTTCGATTCCGTGATTTGCGCATTGGCCGTCATGCAGGTGATGGCGGCCAGCGTTAGTAGTAGTTTTTTCATTTGCTTTTATATTCCTCTAACTTCTCATCTAAGGTCAATCACCTCAGCCGAGGGGAAATCCTTGGAATTGAAGGTAAACATGGCGTCGTTCAGCGTCTGTGCCTTCAGGTTGCTGATGTCGAAGACGGTCCACTTTTTACCCTGCAGCATTTTGACCTGGGTAGGGTGATAGGTTTTCTTGTCGACGGTGATAAACAACTCCTGGATCTTGTTGGTCTTCTGGGCTGTCAGGTGTACGATAAATGCCTTGTCCGACTTGCTCATCGTCATGTCATAGCCCTGCTTATAGAGGTTGATGAAGTTGTAGGGATTGATTTTCTGCAACTGCGCCTCGTTGGGTGTCGTGATGTTCACCTCGTCGTTCTTCTTCATATAGGTCCACATGGTCTTACCGTTGAACCACATGGTAGCTAAGGGGGTAGTGGCCTGGAACTTGCGGCCCTTGACGGAAATGGTTCCGCTGGCATCGCCCATGCCACCCGTCATGGTGAAGTTGGCTTGGACGCCGTTCTTGTTACTGACGACAGCAGCCGTCTTGTCGAGAACACTCTTGGCGGTCTGACCGAAGCTAACGGCGCAGACCAGCATTAATGACATTACCAAAACAATCTTTTTCATATTCATACTTCTGTGTTATCTTAAATGACTAATTTGTTTGTTTCTTTATGATCTTAAATTGCTAATTAAGTTGCTAAGGGTTACTTCGTCCTGTATCAGCACCTCACGAGGCTTAGAGCCCATGGCGGGACCTACGACACCAGCTTTCTCCAACTGGTCCATGAGTCGTCCGGCACGGTTGTAGCCAATGGAGAACTTACGCTGGATGAGTGACGTAGAGCCGCTCTGGTTGGTGACGATGACGCGGGCTGCATCCTCGAACATCGGGTCAAGATGGGTCATGTCGACGTCGCGCGACTCTCCGCCAAACTCACTATCCTCCATCTTGGGCTCCGGCAGTTCGTAAGGTTCTGAATAGCCCTGCTGTGAGGCAATGAACCTGTTGATGTCCACCACTTCGGGGGTGTCGACAAAGGCGCATTGTACGCGGATGGGGTCGTTGCCCTGCAGGTAGAGCATGTCGCCTCGGCCGATGAGTTGGTTGGCTCCCATGCGGTCGAGGATAGTCTTTGAGTCGATGCCCTGACTGACCTTGAAGGCGATACGTCCGGGGAAGTTGGCCTTGATGGTACCCGTGATGATGTTCGTCGTCGGGCGCTGTGTGGCAATAATCATGTGGATACCTACGGCACGTGCCTTCTGGGCAATGCGGGCAATAGGCAGTTCAATCTCCTTGCCAGCCGTCATGATGAGGTCTCCATACTCATCGATGACCACCACGATATAGGGCATGAAGCGGTGTCCGTTCTCCGGATTCAGTCGGCGCTCCTTGAACTTCTTATTGTAGTCCTTGATGTTACGCTCACCGGCTGCCATCAGCAGTTCGTAGCGGGCATCCATCTCGACGCAGAGCGAGTTCAGGGTGCGTACCACCTTCGATGTGTCTGTGATAATAGGGTTGTCAGCCTCCTCAGGCAGAGCAGCCAAGAAGTGTCGCTCAATGGTCTTGTAGACGCTGAACTCCACCATCTTCGGGTCGACGAGCACAATCTTCATCTCGGCCGGGTGTTTCTTATATAGTAAAGAGGTGATGATGGCGTTCAGACCAACAGACTTACCCTGACCCGTAGCACCAGCTACCAGTAGGTGGGGGGCTTTCGTCAGGTCGAACATAAACACCTCATTGGTGATGGTCTTACCCATGGCACAGGGCAGTTCCATCGTTGTCTCCTGGAATTTCTTCGAGTTGAGGATGCTCTCCATCGATACGACCGAGGGCTTGGCGTTAGGCACCTCGATACCGATGGTTCCCTTTCCGGGAATGGGGGCAATGATACGGATGCCAAGGGCCGAGAGGCTCAGGGCGATGTCGTCCTCGAGTGAGCGTACCTTGGAGATGCGGACACCCGGAGCCAGCGTGATTTCGTAGAGCGTAATGGTGGGGCCGACGGTGGCCTTGATGGTGGAAATTTCGACGCCGAACGTTCCCAGAACCTCAACGATGCGGTTCTTGTTCTTCGTCTGCTCCTCCATGTCGATATAGGGCTTGCCGTCGTTCTCATACTTCTTCAGCAGGTCTAGGGTGGGGTAGTGGTAGTTCTCCAGATCGCGCTTGGGGTCGTAGGGCTCCAGTTCCTGCTCACCTACGGTGACCAGCTGCTTGGCGTCAGCAGTCTCCTCGTGCTTGATGTCTTCTATCTCAAACTCCGGGTCGGCTGGTTTTCCTGTGTTGCCCGTGGTTCCTGTGTTGCCAGCAGTTCTGGTGGCTCCTGTCTTTCCGATAATCTCGCCGAAGCCGTCGTTGCCAACGGGGGCAGCCCCTTCAGGGAATTCTACCGTCTGTGTCTTGGGGTCGTCATACACGAGGTCGTCGTCCTCTATCTGTATCTGGTCTTCGTATGACGGGATTTTCTCATCAGGGTCGTTATTGGTGATCTTGAACTTGACGGTATCGAAGAACTTCTTGGGATTCAGTAGTTTGCGTATGACGAGGATGGTCTCGGCGCTGACGTATGTCAGGAAGGCGATGGCCACCAATGCCAGAACGGCCGTGAGTCCGGGTGTGCCGATGAATCCCTCAATCTGCTGGCACACAAAGCGTCCGTGGTCGCCGCCGGGATTGAAGTGGGAGTCGGCAAACATAGGCGACAGGAACTTCGAGAGCGTGATAGATCCCCAAATCATCAGAATCATCAATGCCAAGAACCATTTCAACAGTTTGAAACGGTAGGCTTTCATCAAGTGTAGCGACAGGATGAACAGGAACAGGGGGATGAAGAACGCCGGTATGCCGAAACAACGTTTGATGAAGTACCACGACAGGTAGGCACCTATCGAACCGCATGAGTTGGCAAACTCGTGATGCTGGTTCTGGATTTCCCCATTGCGCAGCTCCTCGATGATGCTCTGATCGGCAGCTCCCGTCATAAAGAACGAGACGAAGGCCAGCGCCATGTAGATGGACAGAATGAACAGCAGTACGCCGATGAAGAATATCAGTCGTTCGTTCTCGAATATCTTGTTGATACCGATAGCCTCTGCCAAGCTTCCGGCAGGCTTTTCGGCCTTGCTTTTAGTGCTCTTTTTCTTTGCCATTTCTGTGGTACACTTGAATTTCTGTGCAAAAGTAGTTGAATTTTTCCACATTTTACCATAATTGTGCTGTTTTTTTTGTAATTTTGCACCTCGTAAACATTTTATGATGAAAAAACAGCTCTATAATAAGTACGACAAGCTGAAAGTAGGGACGCTGCCACGGGTGGTTTTCGAAGGTCGCATCCACGTTATCGTCACACGGACACAGGTTGAGAAGGCGGTCGCCTACCTGCTGTCGCAGCCTATCCTGGGTGTCGATACCGAGACCCGTCCGTCCTTTTCGCGTGGGTCTTTCCATCACGTCGCTTTGCTGCAGGTCTCTACTTACGACACCTGCTTCCTGTTCCGTCTCAATATCATCGGAATGACACCTGCCATCGTCCGTCTGCTGGAAGACACGACGGTCCCCAAGATAGGACTTTCCTGGCACGACGACCTCAACGGACTACATAAACTCGGGCACTTCGAGACGGGCTACTTCATTGACATTCAGGACCATGTGCGTGAGATAGGGGTTGAGGACCTGAGCCTGCAAAAGCTCTATGCCAACTTCTTCGGACAGCAGATCAGCAAGGCGCAGCGCCTGACCAATTGGGAGCGCGACGTACTGACAGACAAGCAGAAAGAATATGCTGCCACCGACGCCTGGGCCTGTATCCAACTCTACGAAGAACTGGAACGGCTGAAGCAAACGGGTGATTATGAGATAGTGAAAAGTGAAGAGTGAAGAGTGAAAAGTGATATGAAACAGATAAGACTAAGACGCGGTAAGGAGGAGAGCCTGTTGCGCTTTCATCCGTGGGTATTCTCAGGTGCCATCCAGTCCATTGACGAGGGCATCGAGGAGGGCGATATCGTTCGGGTGGTCACTTCCGACGGACGTTTTATTGCCGTTGGCCATTACCAGGAGGGCTCCATCGCCGTCCGTGTACTTACTTTCTCCGACGTGGCTATCGACGATAGTTTCTGGGCTTCGCGCCTGCAGTCGGCCCTCAACATGAGAGTGGCCATCGGACTGGCTGACTCGCCCGTGAGCAATGCCTACCGACTGGTGCACGGCGAGGGCGACCTGCTGCCGGGACTCATCATCGACGTCTATGGCAAGACGGCTGTCATGCAGGCTCACAGCATCGGTATGCACCTGTGCCGCAAGGAGATAGCTGCCCAGCTGGTCAGCGTCATGGGGCAGCGCATTGAGCATGTCTATTACAAGAGCGAGACCACGTTGCCCTACATGGAGCCCGAGAACGGATTCCTCTATGGCGGCAGCGATGATAATATTGCCATTGAGAACGGCCTGAAGTTCTATGTCGACTGGCTTCGCGGTCAGAAGACGGGCTTCTTCGTCGACCAGCGTGAGAATCGCTCGTTGCTTGAACAGTATGCTCATGGCCGCCGTGTGCTCAATATGTTCTGCTACACGGGTGGCTTCTCGTTCTACGCCATGCGGGGTGGGGCAGCGCTGGTTCACTCCGTCGACTCCAGTGCCAAGGCCGTCGAACTGACCAACCGCAACGTCGAACTGAACTTCCCGGGCGACCAGCGTCATCAGGCCTTTTGCGAGGATGCCTTTAAGTTCCTGGAAAAGGCGGAGGGAGCCTATGACCTGATCATCCTCGACCCGCCAGCCTTCGCCAAGCATCGCGGGGCGCTGCATAATGCCCTGAAGGGTTATACGCGACTCAACCAGAAGGCATTCCAGATGATTCAGCCCGGTGGCATCCTGTTTACGTTCAGCTGTTCGCAGGTGGTGACCAAGGACCACTTCCGCAATGCCGTCTTCACGGCGGCTGCCCTGGCTCGTCGTAAGGTGCGCATCCTTCACCAGCTGCACCAGCCTGCCGACCATCCTGTCAACATCTATCATCCTGAGGGTGAGTACCTGAAGGGACTGGTGCTCTATGTTGAATAAAATTACTGCGTTCGTCGAGCGTCACCACTTGCTCAGCCACGATGCCGGAAAATACATCGTGGCGCTCAGCGGTGGGGCTGACAGCGTGGCGTTACTGCTTGTCTTGAAGCAGTTGGGCTACGATGTTGAGGCGGCTCATTGTAATTTCCGCCTGCGTGGTGAGGAGTCTGACCGCGACGAGCAGTTTGTCCGTTCCCTATGCGAACGCTTGCAGATAAAGCTACATTTAATCCATTTTGACACAAAGACTTATGCCGATGTCCATCAAGTAAGCATTGAAATGGCGGCGCGTGAACTCCGCTACCGCTATTTCGAGCAGTTGCGGCAGGACATCGGAGCCCAGGATGTCTGCGTGGCCCACCATCAGGACGATGCTGTCGAGACGCTGCTGATGAACCTCATTCGTGGTACAGGCATTCACGGACTGACGGGCATCCGTCCCCGCAATGGTCATATTGTGCGTCCGCTACTCTGTGTTACCCGTGCTGAGATTGTCCGCTTTCTTGACAGCCTCCATCAGCCGTATGTCACCGATAGTACCAATCTGGTGCCCGATGTCGTGCGCAATAAAATCCGTCTGGAAGTCCTGCCCCTGCTGCAGCAGATCAATCCTGCCGCGACTGAGAACATCGCCCGCACAGCCCGCTGGATGGCGGAGGCCGAGAAAGTGTATAATGATGCTTTCAATATTTCACTTTTCACTTCTCCCTCTTCACTTTTCACTTCTCACTCTTCATTTTTCACTTCTCCCATTTCCACGCTTCTGACAAAGCCTTCTCCCGAGTGCTTCCTCTTTGAGTTGCTGACCCCTCACGGCTTCACTTCGTCGCAGGTCGAGCAGGTGTTTGATGCCCTGAAGGGTCCCTCGGGCCGTGTATTCCAGTCGCCCACCCATGAATTGCTTATCGATCGCGACCAACTTATCATCGAGGAGCGTCATGAGTCCTTTGCCCCGATGCGTATCCCTGAGTCCGGCCTCTACCGCCTCCCTGATGGTCGGCAGTTCCGTGCAGAGACCTCCGATGAGGTTGCCGTCAGCCGTGACCCTTATTGTGCCACGCTCGATGCCAGTAAGGTCCGTTTCCCCTTGACCCTCCGTACGGTGCAGACGGGCGACCGTTTCCAGCCTTATGGCATGAAGGGCACCCGCCTGGTCAGCGACTACCTGACCGACCGCAAGCGCACTCTGTTCGAGAAGCGCCGTCAGTTGGTGGTCACCGATGCCCAAGGTGAAATTCTCTGGTTAGTGGGTGAGCGCGTAGCCCATTGCTACGCCGTGACTGACGCCACCCGCTCCATTCTTCGATTGTCTTTCGCGGCTACCGCACAGTAGTAAACGCTTCGCTGAGGGTGAAGGTCTTCTCGTAATCCTTGGTCTTGACGGTGTAGGTGCTGCCCACTTTGAAGGCAGGACTGGTGACGAGACTGGCGCTGCGCCGCAGGGAGAAGGGAATGGTGATGCGGTCAAGGAGCTTGCCGTTGCCGTCGTAGATGCTGACGGGCTCGTCCTTCACGATATTGAGCCCGATGAGCAGGACAGTGGGCTGCTTGGCGGTGTTGTTGGTGGGCACGGAGGGCATTTCACCCATGCCGCCACCGACAGAAAACACCTGACCACCCTCGATGACAAGGGGTGAAAAGTCGCAGTCCAGTCCCTCTTCAGGCGAGCCTACCTGACTCCATGCATAGACCTTGCCGCCACGAATGATGATGGCAGGATCTGAATTTTGATTGTTGCTGCCGCCAAAGGGCATGAAGAAGCCACCGGGGGGATTAGAGTCGACGGCATCGTTGGTGGTACTGCGGGCTGTGACGTTGGCACCGTTGAACTCGATGGTGGCGTTGGCGTTGATGGCATCGTCGGTGGTCATCACGTCGATGTCACCGCCATTGAAGACGATACCCTCCTTACCCTCGATGCCCTCGGCTCCGGGTGTTGAGGTCCTGACGGTCACGTTGCCGCTGTTGATGGTAATCTTGCCCTTCGAGGCGATGCCCTTGGTTGAGGCCACATATTTATGCTTGCCCATGAAACCGCCTCCCTGCTCCGTACTGTCATTGCCGAAAGGTGGGAAGCCACCGCCGCCGAAGTCCGGCATTGGGAAACCGCCTTGTCGTGTACTGTCGTTGCCAAAGGGTGGGAAACCACCACCGCCGAAGTCCGGCATTTCACCGTCCCCGAACTCTGGGAACCCGCCAAAGCCAAAGGGCTTCTCACCTAAGTTATCGCCAGAGGTTGTCACGTTTAGGGTCAGTTCCTCAATGGTGACGTCCTTCTTCGACTTGATGCCGCGGCAACCGTCGCCTGTGGCAATGACGTTGAGTATGCCTTTGCCCGACAGCAGCAGTTTGTCCTTCGCCCAGATGGTGGCCGCCTTGTGGTTGGCCGTGTCCGTGCAGGCCGTGATGGTCAGCGTGTTCTTCGTGCCCTTTCCGGCCACAATCTCCACCTTCTTCTTGTTCTTCAGCGTCAGCGGAGCACCCTCCTGACTGGTCAGCGTCAGTCCGTCGAGCTTCACCTTTGCCTTGCCCGCCGTCTTCAGTTCGAGCTGTCCGTCGTCGCTCTTGCCCGTCAGTCGTAGCGTCAGTTTGTGTGCTACGTACTGGCTCTCGATCTTAACCTTAGCGCCGTCCACGGTCACCTTCACGCTGTCTTTCACCGTTTGTGTCACCTTTGCCTTCGCACCATTATAGCGGATGGTGATATCCTCCGCGTGACACACGCCGCCCATCACGAAGGGCAGCATCCATAAAAGCAATCTTTTCATGTAGTCGTTTGAAATGTTATATCCTATTAGACGGAAAAAGTTGGAAAAGTTTAAATAAAACAACGACTATTTGAAAAACTTTTCGTATCTTTGTAGCCAGAATCCGAAATGTTCTGCCCCTCGCCGTGCAGCACGAGGACATACCCCTGGGAGTAAATCGAAGTGCGTCACCTCATCACGGCCTTCCGGCCGTCTACGACGTACCATCCCGCTACCTACCGGGTACAGGCCCTGTAGGTAGTAGGTAGCGCTCCTGTAGGTAGTAGATAGCGGGGCTGTAGGTGGTAGGTAGCGACTAAAAAAGCGGATAGTGCCTAATTTTGGCCTATCCGCTAATGGTTGTTATTACCTTGTTTTTCCGCTTAGTAACTGCGGGCGATGATGACGCGAGCCTTCGAGGGCTTGCCAGTCACCATGTCGACACCAGGTGTCTGTTCTACGCCGAAGGGTACGCAGCGGATGGTAGCCTGCGTCTCTTCCTTGATCTGTGCCTCGGTCTCGGCAGTACCGTCCCAGTGGCAGAGGAAGAAACCGCCGTCCTTGACGCGCTCCTTGAACTCCTCGTAGTTGTCGCACTCGAAGATGTGGGCATCACGATAGGCCTTGGCCTTCTCGAAGATGTTCTTCTGGATGTCGTCCAGCAGCTGCTCCACGTAGTCGACGATTCCCTCCAGGGGGCGGGTCTCCTTTTCAAGTGTATCGCGGCGCATCACCTCAATGGTGCCGTTCTCCAAGTCGCGGGCACCAAGAACCAGACGTACGGGAACACCCTTCAGCTCGTAGTCAGCGAACTTGAAGCCAGGACGCTTGTTGTCGGCATCGTCGAACATGACGGTGATGCCCTTCTGACGCAGCTGTTCGATGATGGGTCCCACTTCCTTGTTGACCAGTTCCATCTGTTCGGGCTTGGTGGCAATAGGGATGATGACCACCTGGATGGGGGCGAGACGCGGAGGCAGAACGAGACCGTTGTCGTCGCTATGGGTCATAATGAGCGCACCGATGAGTCGGGTGGAAACACCCCATGAGGTGGCCCATACGTACTCAGGCTTGTTCTCCTTATTTAAATAGGTGACGTCAAATGCCTTGGCGAAGTTCTGTCCGAGGAAGTGTGAAGTACCCGACTGCAGGGCCTTACCGTCCTGCATCATAGCCTCGATGGTATAGGTGTCGAGGGCACCGGCAAAACGCTCAGTCTCGCTCTTCACGCCCTGTACGACGGGAACGGCCATCCACTCCTCAGCGAACTTGGCATAGACCTTCAGCATCTGCTGTGCTTCGGCCTCGGCCTCCTCACGGGTGGCATGAGCTGTGTGACCTTCCTGCCACAGGAACTCTGAGGTACGGAGGAACGGACGGGTACGCATCTCCCAGCGCATGACGTTACACCACTGGTTGCACATCAGGGGCAGGTCGCGCCAGGAGTGAATCCAGTTCTTATAGGTGTTCCAGATAATGGTCTCCGAGGTGGGACGCACAATCAGTTCCTCTTCCAGCTTGGCTGAGGGGTCAACCTCGACGCCGCTCTTGTCGTCCTTGGCGCGCAGACGGTAGTGGGTCACCACGGCGCACTCCTTGGCGAAGCCCTCTACGTGCTCAGCCTCACGACTGAGGAACGACTTCGGGATGAGCAAGGGGAAGTAGGCGTTCTGGGCACCCGTCTCCTTGAACATCTTGTCTAACTGCTGCTGCATCTTCTCCCAGATGGCATAGCCATAGGGTTTGATGACCATACACCCGCGTACGGCCGACTGCTCAGCGAGGTCGGCCTTCACTACGAGATCGTTGAACCACTGGCTGTAATTGTCAGCCCTTTTGGTCAAATCTTTCAATTCTTTTGCCATGTTTATTCAGTATTTTGTCATTTTGTGTGCAAAATTACATAAAAAAACTCAATTATCGCGCACGTTTACGAAATAATTATTATCTTTGCAGCGTAAAAAGAGCAAATTTTTGTTTAACATCAATAAAAACTAAAACCAAAAGATTATGAAAAGTATGAAGACTGTAGCCGTCGCTCTTTGCGCAGGCATCGTGATGGCAGGATGTAACAACTTGGCTAAGGGAACCGCTATCGGCGCTGTCGGTGGTGCTGCCTTAGGAGCTATCGTAGGTAAGATTGCAGGTAATACCGCTGTAGGTGCTGCCGTAGGTGGTGCTGTTGGTGCTGGTACTGGTGCTCTCATCGGTAAGCACATGGATAAGGTGAAGGCTCAGGCTCAGGCTGTTGAGAACGCTCAGGTTGAGAGCTATACCGACGCTAATGGTCTGCAGGGTGTGAAGGTTACCTTCGATTCTGGTATCCTCTTCGGTACTGGTAGCTCTACGCTCCAGGCTGCTGCCAAGAACTCGCTGACTCAGTTTGCCAACAACGTGCTGAAGGTGAACACCGACTGTGACGTTGCCGTTCAGGGTTACACCG
Organism: uncultured Prevotellaceae bacterium; assembly: GCA_902780025.1. Classification (GTDB taxonomy): domain Bacteria; phylum Bacteroidota; class Bacteroidia; order Bacteroidales; family Bacteroidaceae; genus Prevotella. The sequence continues at coordinate 30,623 of CACZDV010000008.1, read as the reverse complement.
ACAATGCCGGTTGGAAGAACTCTACCGCTGAGCAGAGTGCCCAGAAGAACATCAACCTGTCGCAGCAGCGCGCTCAGGCCGTGACCAACTATCTGACTTCTCTGGGTGTCAGCAGCAACCAGATTCGTTCTACCACTGGTTTCGGTGAGGCTAACCCCGTTGCTGACAACTCTACTGCTGCCGGCAAGGCTCAGAACCGCCGTGTGGAGGTGATCCTCTATGCCAGCGAGGCTATGATCAAGTCTGCTGAGGCTGGAACGCTGCAGTAAGTTGACAGTTGATAGTTGATAGTTGACAGTTGACAATTGAAGTTCTTTAAGAAATTGATACGTAGAATCGTGGTGGCTTTTCTGGCCTCCACGATTCTTTCTGTAGTGGCTCTGCGGTTTATTCCCGTATGGGTCACACCGTTGATGGTAATCCGCTGTTACCAGCAATTGAAGGAGGGTAGGGAACTGCGAATGTCGCATAATTGGGTTCCGCTCAGCGACATTTCAGAGCACATGCCTATGGCGGTGATGGGTAGCGAGGATGCTCATTTCCTGGAGCATCACGGCTTTGACTTCAAAGCCATTGAGCATGCTGCCAAACGTAATAAGAAACATCCTGAAAAGCGGAAACTGGGAGCATCGACCATCTCGCAGCAGACGGCAAAGAACGTTTTCCTGTGGCCTGGACGTTCATGGGTGCGTAAAGGTTTTGAGGTGTATTTCACCACCCTGATTGAACTGATGTGGTCGAAGGAGCGCATCATGGAAGTCTACCTGAACTCTATTGAGACGGGGGAAGGTATCTATGGTGTCGAGGCCATAAGCCGTGAGAACTGGGGACTTCACGCACACCAATTGTCGCGTGAACGTTGTGCCCTGATTGCTGCCACGTTACCCAATCCCAGGAAATTCTCGTCGAAACATCCCAGTGCGTATATGCTGAAACGTCAGCAGCGCATTATCCATGAGATGAACTATATTGAAAAGCACTCAAAGTTCAACAAGTAATTCCTTGACGTAAGGACGCTCCCAGTCACGTAGATGTCTGCGTTCTCCGTCGAACTGCAAAATATCAAGGTCGATGGGGACAATCCCTAATCGGCGCTTTTGTTCACTACGGCCGAAACTGACTTCCATTTGTTTCAGCCGGGCATTCAATGATTCTTCGTCCATCGTCGTCATGCCTGAAGCTAATTGGTTCAGGTATGCGTCGCGTCGGTTGCTATTGCCAATGGGTTGCGTCCAGTGTTCGCGGGTATAGTGTAAATCAGAAAGAATCTCTTCCAGGCATTGTCGTGCCCGGGAGAGATTCCTAACTTGAAAACGGTTAGCGGCTAATGAGAGGATAACCTGATGATTCATTAAGCCTTTACCGCATTGATGCGTTTCTTGACTTTGTCCACGTAGGCATCGATGGTAGCAACGGCCACGATGTTGACAACGTCGCGGACAGAAGCACCGAAATCGATGAAGTGGATAGGCTTGTTCAGTCCCATCTGGATGGGGCCGATAATCTCGACATCGGCATCGAGCATCTGCAGCATCTTGTATGAGGAGCGGGCTGAGGTCAGGTTGGGGAATACCAGCGTGTTGACCTTCTTTCCGTTCAGTCTGTTGAAGGGGTACTGCTCGTCGCGCAGTTCGTTGTCCATGGCGAAGCCCAGTTGCAACTCACCATCGATGAGCAGGTCGGGATACTCCTCGTGCATCTGCTCCACAGCGCGGCGCACCTTCTTGGCACCGGCACTCTGGCTGGAGCCGAAGTTGGAGTGCGAAATCATGCCGATGACAGGCTTCTCATTGAAGAAGCGGACGGCTGTCGAGGCTAACTTGGCAATGTCGACCAGTGTGTCGGTATCGGGATTTTCGTTCACCATTGTGTCGGCTATATAATAGGTACCCTTTGGCGAGTTGATGATGTGCATGGCACCGAAGTGCTGGTACTCGGGACGTATACCGATAACCTCGTTGACAACCTTAATAGTATTGGAATACTTTGTGTAGAGACCTGTGATGAAAGCATCGGCCTCACCCGTCTCAACCATCATCATGCCAAAGTAGTTGCGCTCGAACATCTTATCGTTAGCCTCTTGGAAGGTATAGCCCTCACGCTGACGCTTCTCGGTCAGGATGCGGGCGTAGCGTTCACGCCGTTCCTGCTCATCGGGGTGACGCAGGTTGACAATCTCAATACCCTCAAGACTTAGGTCAAGACTTTTCGCTAACTTCATGATAACTTCATCGTTACCAAGGAGTACGGGCTGGCAGATTCCTTCTGCCTTTGCCTGGACGGCAGCCTTGAGCATGGTGGGGTGGACAGCTTCAGCGAAGACTACGCGCTGGGGATGAGCTGCTGCTGTAGCATAGAGTTTCTGAGTAAGCTTCGTCTCTTGTCCAAGCAGCACCGAGAGTGAATCCTTATACTCGTCCCAGTCTTTAATTTGCTTGCGGGCAACACCACTGTCGATGGCAGCCTTGGCTACTGCTGCAGATACTTCCGAGATGAGACGCGGGTCAACGGGCTTCGGGATAAAGTAGTCACGGCCGAAACGCAGGTTGTTCACCTTGTACACGTCGTTCACCACATCGGGAACAGGCTGTTTGGCTAAGTCGGCAATGGCATGGACAGCAGCTAATTTCATCTCTTCGTTGATGGCAGTAGCATGTACATCGAGCGCACCGCGGAAGATATAGGGGAAACCTATCACATTGTTAATCTGGTTAGGATAGTCTGTACGGCCTGTTGACATCAGCGTGTCAGGGCGCGCCTCCATAGCATCCTCATAGGAGATCTCAGGCACAGGATTGGCTAAAGCGAAGATGACAGGGTCTTTGGCCATCGTCTTTACCATTTCTTTCGAGAGAACGTTACCCTTTGATAATCCGACAAATACATCGGCTCCGTTCACGGCTTCCTCTAAGGTCTTGATGTCTGTCCTTGAGGTGGCGAAAAACTTCTTCTGCTCATTCAGGTCAGTACGACTGGTAGAGATGACGCCCTTAGAGTCGAGCATGACGATATTTTCTTTTTTGGCGCCGATGGCCATATAAAGTTTTGTACACGAGATGGCAGCAGCGCCGGCGCCGTTCACAACAATACGTACCTTCGAGATGTCCTTCCCGATAACTTCCATAGCATTCTTCAGTCCCGCTGCACTGATGATGGCCGTTCCATGTTGGTCGTCGTGCATAACGGGAATGTCGAGTGTACGCTTCAGGCGCTCTTCAATATAGAAACATTCGGGTGCTTTGATATCCTCCAAATTGATACCTCCAAAAGTGGGGGCTATTCGCTCTACAGCCTCACAGAACTTCTCGGGGTCTTTCTCTGCTACCTCAATGTCAAAGACATCTATTCCGCCGTAAATCTTGAATAGAAGACCTTTACCTTCCATTACGGGTTTCCCGCTCATAGCTCCAATGTCACCCAGTCCTAAGACTGCAGTTCCGTTCGATATGACGGCTACCAGATTTCCTTTGTCTGTGTAGCGGTATGCCGCATCCGGGTTCTCCTGAATCTCCAAACATGGATAGGCCACGCCCGGCGAGTATGCCAAGCTGAGGTCTGTCTGTGTACGGTAAGCCTTTGTAGGCTTCACTTCAATCTTTCCTGGCCGTCCGTTCTCATGATACTCCAGCGCGGCCTCTTTTGTAATCTTTGCCATAATATAGTTGTGTTTGTGTTTGTGCTATTCGCTTACGGCTTGCAAAATTAATAAAAATCCTGCAATCTGCCAAGAAAAGGGTAAAATTTTGAAAATATTGTCGTTTTTGTTCGTTATATCAAAATTTTGCGCTATCTTTGCAGGAAAATACATACAACGTGAATCAGGAAATAGAAAGAAGAAGAACATTTGCGATTATTTCGCACCCCGATGCCGGTAAGACTACACTGACCGAAAAGTTCCTGCTTTTCGGCGGGCAGATACAAGTGGCCGGTGCAGTGAAGAACAATAAGATTAAGAAGACTGCGACGTCAGACTGGATGGATATTGAGAAACAACGTGGAATCTCGGTATCTACGTCTGTTATGGAGTTTGACTATACGCCAGATGGCAAAGACATAGAGTATAAGGTTAACATACTCGACACTCCCGGTCACCAGGATTTTGCTGAAGATACTTTCCGTACGTTGACAGCTGTCGATTCGGCCATTATTGTGGTTGATGGTGCTAAGGGTGTGGAGACCCAGACACGCAAGCTGATGAGTGTTTGCCGCATGCGAAAGACCCCAGTCATTATCTTTATTAATAAGATGGACCGTGAAGGTCGCGACCCCTTTGACCTGCTCGATGAGTTGGAACAGGAGTTGGAAATCAAAGTGCGTCCGCTAAGCTGGCCTATTAATCAGGGAGCCAAGTTCAAGGGAGTTTACAACATATATGAACAGAACCTCGATCTGTTTACCCCTGACAAGCAACGCGTGACGGAGAAGGTCAGTGTAGAACTTGACTCAGTCGAGCTGAACGAGAAAGTTGGGAATGACAATGCGGAGAAGTTACGCGAGGACCTGGAGTTAGTAGACGGCGTTTATCCGGAGTTTGATGTTGAAACCTATCGCTCAGCTGAAGTGGCTCCTGTCTTCTTTGGCTCGGCACTGAACAACTTTGGTGTTCAGGAATTGCTGAACTGCTTTGTTGAGATTGCCCCCTCACCACGTCCCACAAAGGCAGAGGAACGTGAGGTGTTGCCTGAAGAATCGAAGTTTACGGGCTTTATCTTCAAGATTACGGCCAATATCGATCCCAACCACCGTTCGTGCATCGCCTTCTGTAAAGTGTGTTCGGGTAAGTTCCAGCGTAATCAGCCCTATCTGCATGTTCGTCAGGGAAAGACCATGCGTTTCACTTCCCCCACACAATTTATGGCTCAGCGCAAGTCGACCATAGACGAGGCTTGGCCTGGGGACATTGTGGGACTGCCTGATACGGGTGGCATCTTCAAGATTGGTGATACACTGACGGAGGGTGAATTACTGCATTTCCGCGGCCTGCCATCATTCTCGCCCGAATTGTTTAAGTACATTGAGAACGACGACCCCATGAAAGCTAAACAGCTGCAAAAAGGTGTTGACCAGTTGATGGATGAGGGTGTTGCCCAGCTTTTTGTGAATCAGTTCAATGGTCGCAAGATTATCGGCACCGTCGGTCAGTTGCAATTTGAGGTTATCCAATACCGTCTGGAGAACGAGTATAATGCCAAGTGCCGATGGGAACCAGTACATCTCTATAAAGCCTGTTGGATATCGAGTGACAATGAACAAGAATTGGAAGCGTTCAAAAAACGTAAGTACCAGTATATGGCCAAGGACAAAGAGAACCGTGACGTGTTCTTGGCAGACTCCGGCTATGTGTTAAGCATGGCGCAGCAGGACTTTGAGCATATTCAGTTCCACTTCACATCCGAGTTTTGAAGCAAACGACAGAAGAGAAGTCAAATAACATAATATCGTATCCCAATGAAAGAGAAAGTGTTTTGTATGGTGGCTGCCTTACTTGTGTTAGCAGCCTGTAGCAAGGAGAACGCTTCTGGCAGTGGAGGAAGCGAGTCAGAGATATATTATAAGAAAGGTTATGACAGTGACCGCAAGATGCAGCACCGTATGGCCGAGTATTACTGGAAAACCGCTATGGCAACGACCGTCAATTCCACCAAACCCGAGGATGTTGAGGTTTATGCCAAGTCTGCCTGTCGTCTGACAAATGTGCTCAGCGTACGAGGTGAGTATGAGTCGGCACTGGAAGTGGCAGTTCCTGCCGCAGAGCGGTTGGAGGAACTACAGTGTGACACGATGAGCGATTATACGAATCTGCTTGTCTATATCGGCTGTTGCAAGTCCCGTTTCGGACTATCTGCCGACGAGGCAAACCAGAGTTATGACCGTGCCTATAAGATGCACCTCGAAAATATAGAGAAACATCGTACCAACGAAACCTACAAGAACGCTATTGCCGGTGTTATCAATATTGCATACAACTGTAATGAGACCAGCAATTATGAGGATGCCCTTCGTTGGACGAAACGCTATGGTGAACTAATCAGCCAATATGAACAGCGCACGGACATTGATACAGACTATGTTGACAAGCAGTGGGCACGATATGATATCTATCAGGCTATTGCCCTTGAAGGACTGAAGCGCAAAGAGGAGGCCGCCGCCGTCTTCACTAAATTCCAGAACACACGATACAGCCATACTCCCAATGGAAAGATTCTCGCCGTAGATTATCTGGCAGCTGCAGACCGTTGGGAGGAAGCTGCTGATTGTTATGAGAGCCTGGAAGATTTGATGGAAGAGCACGATGCGGGATACTCGCTTGAAATGCTTCAGAAAGTGGTGCAGAATTATCAGGCTAATATAAAGGCAGGACGTCTTGAGTCGGCAAAAGCTGTGAGTATGTTTGTCTGTGAGCGGCTTGATTCGGCCATTACCCAAATGCGCCGTCTGGAAGCAGAAGAACTGTCAACTATCCGTGCTACTGAGGCCCAGAAGGCTGTTGAGCAGGCACGTATCAGCCGTATGAAACAGTGGGGTGGGGTGATTGCCCTGGCTGTTGTTTTTGCTCTTTTAGCTGCTTATCTGCTTTATCGTCGCCGTCAGCGTAATCGTATGAATCAGGCTTATGCCCGCCTGCAAGACGCCTATGATGGTCTGGAATCGAATTCCAGGGCAGAAGAGCGTTCTGTCACAGAACTTGAAATCGCTCGCGGTATGGAGACGCTGTTGAAACCTAAAGACTTACCTCAGCATGATGCCGTTGATATGTATGCGATTGCCGAGAAAGCCAGTGAGCCGGGTGGCGACTTCTATGATGTCGTTCTCCGCGATGGCAAACTCATCTTCTGTGTGGGTGATAGTACTGGCCGTGGTGTCGGTTCCTCGATGACAATGGCATTAATGACAGCCATGTTCCGTACTGTTGCTGCCACTGAGAGTCAACCTGACCACATTGTTAGTATCCTGAATCAGACACTTGCTGGTGTTGGCGGTGAAAATGTTTCGGCAACGGTTTTCGTTGGCGTACTCGATTTGGAAAGTGGACAGTTGAGTTATTGTAATGCGGAACATGTAGCCCCCTTGCTTATTGGCGAACGTATGGACCAGTTACCTGTCGACGATAATGTTTCCGTAGGATTATACGATGACTGGACATTCTCTGCTCAGGAGACGGTGCTGGCACCTGGTACCCTCCTCTTCCTTTATACCGATGGTTTGACGAAAGCCGAGAATGTCGACCATGAGGCGTTCGATGAACGCCGAATGATGGGTGAGGCCCTGCAGTCGGTATATGGACTTGATTCTGCTCCACAGCCGTTTATTGACCGTATGTCCGCCACCGTTCACCGTTTTGTCGGTGAAACGGCCCTGAAAGATGATATAACAATGTTGGCTATTCGTTATGGCAAACCCGCAAAAGTGCAGAAAATAAAATAAAGATGACACAAGAAGCAGACATTCGTCAAGCCGTAGAGGTGATGCGCCGTGGGGGTGTGATTCTCTATCCGACTGACACTGTGTGGGGCATCGGCTGCGATGCGACCAACGAGGAGGCCGTCAGGCGTGTTTACGACATTAAACAGCGCGATGATTCGAAGGCACTCATCTGCCTTGTCGACAGTGATGCCCGCTTGCAGCGCTATGTTCGCGACGTTCCCGATGTAGCTTGGCAGCTCATCGATTGCTGCGATCGTCCTACAACTCTCATTCTTGATGGTGCAGTGAATCTGGCTCCCAACTTGATTGCCGATGATGGTTCCATAGGCATCCGCATTACGCAGGAATCTTTTTCCAAGGAACTCTGTTACCGTTTCCAGAAGGCTATTGTTTCAACGTCGGCTAACATCAGTGGCGAACCTGCTGCCCAGAACTATCGTGACATCGATCCACGTATTCTCGAGGCAGTTGACTATGTGTGCTGGAGTCGGCGTCAGGAGCATAAGCCGCATACTCCATCGTCCATCATCCGTCTGCGGCATGATGGTCAGGTGGAAGTCATCCGAAAGTGACAAATAAAGTGAAGTGAGCGTCAAGAGAACGGCTATTGTCGGGGGCGGTGCAGCAGGATTCTTCCTGGCCGTAAACCTAAAAGAGATGGTGCCCGAAATGGATGTAACCATTTTGGAACGTAGTCAACGGGTCTTGTCCAAGGTGGAAGTCTCGGGTGGTGGACGTTGCAATTGTACCAATTCCTTCGCCCGGGTCAGTGATCTTTCTCAAGTATACCCCAGAGGTCACCGTCTGATGAAACGTCTCTTCAAGCAGTTCGACTATCGGGCAGCCTATAAATGGTTTGAACATCATGGCGTCAAACTCGTCACTCAGGACGATGATTGTGTATTCCCGGCTTCACAGGATTCGCATACCATCATTAACTGCCTGATATCAGAAGCCCATCAATATGGGGTAAGGGTCAGGACAGGTATCAAAGTAAATACACTTGCCGATGTTGCCGACTTTGACTATGTGACTGTTTGTAGCGGAGGTTCGCCAAGAATTGATGGTTTGCATTGGCTCCAGGAGTCTGGACATGAAATTGTAGCCCCCGTACCGTCTCTCTTTACGCTGAGTATTGATGATGCAGCATTTACAGCCTTGATGGGAACGGTTGTTGAAGACGTGCAGGTAATGATACCTGGCACAAAGATGAGGGCTGACGGATCGCTGCTGATAACACATTGGGGTGTCAGCGGTCCTGCTATTTTGAGACTTTCGAGTTATGCTGCCCGTCACTTGAGCGAAGCCCATTACCAAGTGCCACTTAGTATTAACTGGACGGGGTGTAAGGAACATGAGGTTTTAGAGAAGTTGCAGGCATTGATGGTACAGCATCCACAGAAGCAGTTACAGAGTGTCCGGCCTTTTGGTTTGCCTTCGCGACTATGGGAGTATCTTCTGGAAAAAACTTTAGGCCAGCGGGCTTCTGGTCGTTGGCAGCATCTTAACTCCAAGGAGTTGAACCGTCTGACTAATGCCTTGGTGAATGATGGTTACACAACGTCAGGCAGGGCTTCTTTCCGCGACGAGTTTGTTACCTGTGGTGGCGTGTCGTTGTCAAGTATTAATCTGGTGACGCTTGAAAGTCTTCATGTGCCCGGCCTCTATTTTGCCGGAGAAGTACTCGACATAGATGGCGTGACAGGTGGCTTTAACTTTCAGGCAGCATGGACTACCGCCTACGTGGTGGCCAATGCCATTGCTGATAAAACAAGAAATGAGAGATGAAACAAGAGAATTGGATTACACGGTTGCACAACTGGCGTGTTGAACACGTCAGCGACCGTCTATTCATGGTAATATTAGCACTGATAGTTGGTTTCTTCTCAGCAGTGGCTGCTTTTACACTTCATAGCATTATCAATCTTATTGTAGCGCTGCTCACCAGTTCGTTCTCCAAGACATCAGCCAACTGGCTTTATCTCGTCTATCCTGTTATCGGCATTTACCTTACTTCGCTCTTTGTCCGCTACATCGTCCGCGATGATATCTCTCATGGCATTACCCGTATCCTCTATGCAATCTCTTCGAACAAGTCGCGACTGAAGTCTCACAACACCTGGTCAAGTGTTATTGCATCGGCTATTACCATCGGCTTTGGCGGTTCGGTGGGAGCTGAGGCTCCCATTGTGCTGACAGGCTCGGCTATTGGTTCCAATCTCGGACAGTTGTTCCACATGGACCGCAAGACGCTAATGACCCTTGTGGGCTGCGGAGCCGCTGGTGCTATTGCCGGTATCTTTAAAGCCCCCATTGCCGGACTGGTTTTTACTATTGAGGTGTTGCTTATCGATATGACTATGTCGTCGCTGCTGCCTATCCTCGTCAGCTGTGTCACTGCTACCTGTTTCACCTATATCTTTAGTGGCGATGCTGCCCTTTTCACGTTTCATCTTGATAATAGTTGGACTGTGCAGCGTATTCCCGCCTGCCTGCTGTTAGGTATTACCTGCGGATTGGTGTCCCTCTATTTCATCCGTACTATGGGTTTTGCCGAGAGTATCTTTGCACGTTTCAAGGATCGACCACACATACGGTTGGCCATTGGTGGTACGATGCTAAGTCTGCTTATCTTCCTCTTTCCGGCACTTTTCGGCGAAGGCTACTCTAGTATTAACCTGCTGCTGAACGGAAAGACAGAGGCTGACTGGAACCAGATTCTCAACAACTCGCTTTTCGCTGGTCAAGCCACCATGCTTATTCCCTACGTTGCATTGGTGCTGTTGACAAAAGTCTTTGCTACTTCTGCCACCAATGGTGGTGGTGGTTGCGGCGGTACCTTTGCTCCCTCACTGTTCATCGGTTGCTTCACGGGCTTTCTGTTCTCTCGTCTATGGAACCTTGAGCAGATAGGTATCTATGTTCCTGAGAAGAACTTCGCCCTCATGGGCATGGCGGGTGTCATGTCTGGTGTCATGCATGCTCCACTAACGGGCATTTTCCTGATTGCCGAACTGACAGGTGGATACAGTCTTTTGTTGCCGCTTATGATAGTATCAGTCAGTTCATACCTTACCATCATTATCTTCGAGCCTCACAGTATTTATGGCTCACGTCTGGCTAAAGAAGGACGTCTGTTGACCCACCATACCGACCATGCTGTGTTGACGCTGATGAATCTCGACTCTGTGATTGACCGTGACTATATGGCAGTCAGTCCAGACATGGAATTAGGCCAGATTGTCAATCAGGTGAGCCGTAGTCGTAGCCGGGTATTGCCAGTCCTCGATGGTGCCGGAACATTATTAGGAGAAGTGGATATTATGCATATTCGTAAGGTGCTGTTCCGCATAGAACTCTATCACCACTTCATGGCCAGTCAGCTGATGGAGGAACCCGTAGCCACCTTGCTTGAAACAGCTCCCATGTCAAGTGTCATGAAAACATTTGAGCATACGGGCGCCGAGTGGCTGCCTGTAGTTGATACTCAAAACCATCTGAAAGGTTATATCTCGCGTCAACGTCTTTATACCCTCTATCGTAAGATGGTACACGATATGAGTGAGGACTGACCTATCTTATACTTTGAAACGGATGTAGGTGCGGTCATCAAAGGAGTTGTTGCCTGGCGTGAATGCTTTGGTAGCCTTGAAGCAACCGATATTCAAAGGGTCAGTCTCGCGTTGTTGTTTTAGCTGTTGTTCCGATTCCTGTAAAGTGGGACAGAGGAAGGGATATCCGTCAGTGGCCAGAACGATTTCACAAGGTTGGAAGTTGAGGGTGACAATGAGGATGCGATTTTCAGGAATGGGAAAACCATCAATAACGGCATAAGTAATATTCTGTCCATGCATGGCCTCAAGCATCTGTGGAATGATGGAACGACGGGCTATATCGTCGGTAAGAATCTGTGTAACAGTCATTCCAGTACTTAATAATTCGTTGACTTTTAAAGCCCGCTGTTCGGCAAGTTTTTGCTCGTATGGCTTTGGATTGTCAAAGAGCTGACCGCCGATGAGGCATTGACAGTCGCCTACCAACCACACCTCGCGACGGCGGCGGCTGTAAATGGCTGCTGAGGCACAGAGCCGTTCCTCAGGATGCTGGCGCAGACGCTCGATGACGGCCTCCTTGTCGGTTTTCCAGAACGGCAGATAGCGCTTGCGGATGGCAGCGGTGACGCCTTTGCAGAACTGATGGCACGAGGCATCGGCGGGCATTTGGCGTAGGTAGTCGGCCACGAGGGTCATCGCATAGCGGCCATTGCTCATGCGGCGGCTGTGGCGACGGTCTGTCTTTGAGGTGGAACCGTCGATGACGGCAATGAAGTCGTCAGTGACGACGATGCCGTCCTCGCTTTTCGTCGCGGGGCTTTTCGGAACGAGGGTCTGTTCGATGATGGTCATGGGGGGGATGGGGACTATGGGGCTTCTGGGGAGAATGGGGACTATGGGGCTTCTGGGGAGAATGGGACTTCTGGGGCGAATGGGAATTATGGGGATTTTGGGGATTGTCTTTGTACCAGAAGAAGTATTGGCGTTGGGCCTCCTTTTCCTTGGGCGTCTTGGCTGAGAAGACGGGCTCAAGGGTGTAGGGGTCGTAGCCCGTGTACCAGGTCTCAGTAGCAATGGTCATGGGGGTGGGCGTAAAGTCCTGCACCTGTTCCAACTTGAAGCCGAGGTGGCGGGTGATGGCGGCCAGTTGGGCCATATCCTGCTCGTGACAGCCTGGGTGGCTGGAGATGAAGTAGGGGATGATCTGCTGATTGAGATGCTCCTCACGACAGATGCGGTCGAACTGGCGCTTGAAGTCCTCGAACTGCTGGAACGGTGGCTTGCGCATGAAGTGGAGCACACGGTCACTGGTGTGCTCAGGGGCCACCTTCAGTCGTCCGCTGACGTGGCGAGTGATGAGCTCGCGGGTGTATTCCTGGGCGGCACGGTTGGCGGCTTCGTCCTTGCTGCGATGTAATAGCAGGTCGTAGCGTACGCCGCTGCCGATGAAGCTTTTCTTGATGCCAGGCAGGGCATCGACGGCCCGGTAGATTTCGAGCAGTCGCGAGTGGTTGGTGTCGAGGTTGGGACAGATCTGCGGATGGATGCAGCTGGGGCGCTTGCAACGTTCGCAGGCATTGAGGTTTCGGCCGTGCATGCCGTACATGTTGGCCGAGGGTCCGCCGAGGTCGCTGAGATAGCCCTTGAAATCGGGCATCTGGATGACCTGCTTCACCTCTTTTAATATACTCTCCTTGGAGCGGCAGGTGATGAATTTGCCCTGATGGGCGGAGATGGTGCAGAAGGCGCAGCCGCCAAAGCATCCCCGATGGATGTTGACGCTGAACTTAATCATGTCGTAGGCAGGGATGCGCTTGCCCTTGTACTTAGGATGGGGCTGGCGAGTGTAGGGGAGGTCGAAACTGGCATCGAGTTCAGCGGTGGTCATCGGGGGGTAGGGAGGGTTGACGACAACCCAAGATGGCTGATGGCTGATGGCTGAGGTCAGACTTCTACCTTCAGACTTCAGACTTCGTAATGGCTGGAGGATGCGCTGGGCGTGCATCATGTTGGACTGTTCCTCGACGTGGCGGTAGTTCTCGGCCTCGGCGCGCTTGTCGCGAAGGCACTCTTCGTGACTGTGCAGCACGATGTCGTCCTCGCGTGGGGTGATGTCGTTGGCAAGGTAGACGGTCTGGGGGATGTCGTGGGGGATGGCGATGGCGGAACCTTCGCCTTCGGAGAAGCGGCGGGCCAGTTCGAGGGTGGGTTTCTCGCCCATACCGTAGGTGATCATGTCGGCACCCGAGTCGACGAGGATGCAGGGGCGCAGGCAGTCTTGCCAGTAGTCGTAGTGGGTGACGCGGCGCAAGGAGGCCTCGATGCCTCCCAAAATGACGGGGACGTCAGGGTAGAGCTGTTTCAGAATCTTGGTGTAGACGATGGTAGGGTACTCCGGCCGCAAGTCGTGGCGCCCATCAGGGCTGTAGGCATCCTCAGAGCGCAGCCGTCGTGCGGCGGTGTACTTGTTGACCATCGAGTCCATGCAGCCAGGGGCGATGCCGAAGAACAGCCGCGGACGTCCAAGTTTCTTGAAGTCGCGGTAGTCGCCGTGCCAGTCAGGTTGAGGGACGATGGCCACGCGATAGCCTGCGGCTTCGAGTGTACGTCCGATGACCGCTGCCCCAAACGACGGATGGTCCACATAGGCATCGGCTGAGAATAGGATGACGTCAACGTAGTCCCATCCTCGCAGCTCCAACTCCTTCTTGGTCGTCGGCAGAAAGTCCGTTAGCCTGTATTCGCTACTCACTTTTCACTCCTCACTCTTCACTTAATTAAATGGTGTCCCCTGGAAGGCGCGCGTGGTCATGCCGAGGTTCTCGTTGCCGCGGTCTTTCCAGTTGATATAGAGCAGAACGAGCTGTTGCAGTCCGAATGCCTTCATATTGGGGTGGTAGATGACGTCGAGGCAAAGGTCGAGCAACCGTTTGTCCTTACCGGCATCTCCTTCAAGCAGTGAACGGATGTTCAACTTCAGTTTGTCAAGTACGGATTCGTCAATGTAACCATTGGAATCGATGAGATCGCGGAACAACTGGTAATCCTCAATGGTTTGCAGATGTTCGTTGCTTACATCAATGCTACGTGTGCCAGATGAGTTGGTTTGGATTTTTGCCATAATAGTTATTGTCTTTCAGTTATTTAATAAATAGGTTAGTATTCCTTTCATAATGGCGACCTGTACGGATGTCTGCTTAATACACTCAAAGGGGAAGCCCATGGTGAACGAACGATAGTCGCGACCACCGTAGGCAACGGCGGCACCATAGCCGTCGGCATAGGCCAATGGAATGATGGCATCATCGTTGGCCTGTAGAATGTCAGGATGCGTCGCAGCATAGTGCTGCTCGTTGGGCTGGCGATAAAAACTAAAGGTGGTGCCCATGCCGCTGATAGTCTCATCATTAGCAGGGTCTTTGCCCATGAAGCGGCATTTCAATATGTCGGTGAGAAAAGCTTGTTCTTGCTCATTCCTCATGTCGCTGCCCACAAAAGCACCACTAATGAGAAGCTTGCCTCCCTGTCGAACATAGTCACTAAGCCAGTTTTGCATGGTAGGCGGAATGGCTTTGTAAGGAATGATACTATGGCCATCATCGTACTCTAATCCCAGAATGACATCTACAGCATCGAAGTTCTTACCAATGGTTTTCAGTGCTTCTGAAGAACAGCTGATGATATTATAATAGCCTGATTGGCGAATGGCTTCAGCATGGGTGACGGTATAATTAAAATCGTTACCTGCAAAGAATTGTCCAGCTAACTCAGTGCCTCCATAGCCCAAACCAGTGGAGTCCTCAATGCCCATCTTATCTTTTCGGAAGTTCTGTTGTTGTCCTGCCCATCCTGCAGTGCGTCCATAGCTGACCCCCATGTCGCGGTCGAGCATGAAACCCTGCAGGGAGTCATTGTCGAGAATAGCAGGTGATGATAGGCGGTGGAAGCCATTGACCACAAGGATAGTCTTGCTACGCCGGTTGTTGTAGAGGGCTGACACTACTTCGGAAGGGAAACTCTCGCCGCCTCTATTGACAGCAGCTACGCGGAAAGAGTAGAGAACGCCCGGTTCAAGACGCACAGTGCAGCTATTATCATTCACCTGCTGGCCATTGTCAAAAGCTCCACTGCCTGTGGCTGTATAGATGATATACCCCGAGGATTCAGCAGTAGGCTCCTGAGGGTCGGAAACAGGCATCCATGATAGGCGTACCTCCCCCCTCCTGATATTGGTGTACTCCATTTTCAGGTGAGTAGGCGTCAGTGGTGCTACTACGCAGTCTTCATCGTGAACGTTACTGATATACCGTAGGATTGTTTTATATATGGAACGTGCTAGCGTGAAGCGGAAATTTGGATCTTGGCCATAGCGCATATCAGGAAAACTCTGGTGGGACATTGTCTCAAAAATAGCGCTGGGCATCTCGGGCAGTCGTGTCTCGGAGTAGTTGCGGTCGCGCACCTCACGCTGTGGCCATCCGATACCGAAACGTGCCCGCAGGTCTTTGTCGGCATTGGTTAGCAGTTGGTAAGCGAAGTCTCTTGACATGGAACGAGGCTTTTCTGAGTTGAATACGTTGCTGCCGTCTTTGTCAGTAGTGTGGATGGATAGGGCACCATATATTGAACGACCGTCACGATGGTATCCAGCATCACTGTGGACAGCCAACGACAGTTCTAAGGGAATACCGCGACCTTCGCGATTAGGGACATAACAGGAACCACCTGCCAAATAGTTTTCTGTTAGTGAACGTACGTTGATATCATCGCCATAGTCGTTCTGGCCGTTTTTGGAGCTATAGACGTTGTATGGCATACCTGCCCACTGACAGTAGTAACGGGCCCCCTCCAAACAGCGAGGAAGTCCACTCACACGCCCTCCACGTTCGATGTTTCCCATACCGCCACCGAAACGGACGGCATCTGCGGTCACTATGCCTGTGCGGTGACGGCTTTGGTTGGTCAGGGTGACACAGTTCCACTCATTACACCCCTTATCGAATTCAAAAGTACCTAAATACACCCATGTTGAACCGCCCATTTGCTGGTTGACTCGGAATTCCGTCTGTCCGCCCTTGTGCCATACAGTGTAATGGGCGTCGTCAATGCTACCTTCAACCGTCTGGTAGCTGACATAGACGGCATAGCGCCCAGCTTCAGGGATGGCTGGCTGGTAAATGACAGAACTATATTTTGAACGACTTGTAGTGATTTCTGCCATACGGGCAGTACCAGCTTCAAAGGGATTCTCTCCGTCTGTGTAACGGCCGCTGTGAAGGGCAAATCCTTTTATTCCAGTGTCCTGCCACGGTTGGCGGAATCCAGTTTCGCGGTAGCCCAACAAACTATGATGGTCATCATTGTCGACAATCACCTCGTTGCGCTGCCAGTCGCGTTCACGCGGGGTGAAAACTACGGCTCCTGCCTGTTCGAGCATAGGAATAAGATAGGGTACGACTATAGTTTGTGTAAATAGGTCCTCGTTCGTGCCGAAAAGGGTAGGGCGTTGCCATTGCCACTTACCTGCTGTAATGTCGTAATAGCTGCCGTGACTGGCCCAGACGGTAAGATGGCGACCGTAAAGACCTTTGGATATTTTATAAGGGCGGGATACATTGTCTACCCACGGCGCTCCGTCGTAGTTGATGTCGCCCCATGTTTGTGCTGACAAGGTGAGCGCAAATGATGATAATGTTATCAGAATCAACAACTTTCTCATTCCTCGTCTCCTATTGTAAAATTATTCGGAATCTTGCCTTTGAATTCCTTGAAATATTGTTTGATCTCGCGCATCTGTCCCTCCAGGTCACCGTTAGGAACGATTGTTTTCGTACACTGGATAAGACGACGTTCGTAGTCGAGACCATAGAGCAGAATGGGTATCTGTGCTTTCATGGCAATATAATAAAACCCCTTCTTCCATTCCGGATTGGGAGAACGGGTGCCTTCAGGAGTTATGCAGAGATGGAATTCAGCGGCAGCTTTAGCCGTTTCTGCCAAAGCGTCAGTCATACTGGTATGCTTCTGACGATATACGGGAATACCACCTAATAGACGGAATATAGGTCCCAAAGGCCAAAAGAACCACTCCTTTTTCATTAAGAAGTTGCTTTTCAAGCCGCGAGCACCGCTGTACAGGTGTCCCATCATGAAATCCCAGTTGCTGGTATGAGGAGCCAGACAGATAATGTATTTGTCAGGGTGGTTTTCCGTTACTTCAACAGTCCACCCCATACATTTGTACAACAACCAGCTACAAAACGATTTCCACATAATCATAGGTTGTTAATCTGGTCAATTATCTCATTGGCCTCAGTGGTGAACTGTTGGCGAAGAATCTTGAAATACTGCTTCGCCTTGAGACCTGGCTCTACGTGGGAAATGCGGCTGATGTAGTCAGTCTCAAGTCTGATAATGCTTGCCAGCACCACGTCGGCGTTATCCTTGTGTGGTTCATTGCCATAAAGTGAGGCGGCAACTGCTTCCGCAAACAGCTCATCACAAATAAGGTTGATTGCATGTTTTAGTGTTCTTTTGTTTGCCATAATAGTATATCGTTTGTAATTTCCAGTTAGCAAAGATAACAATTATTCTTCAAATGACAAGGACTTTCATCAAAAAAAATCATAAAATGCAATTTTTCTTTCCGTTTCTCAACAAAAATGAGTATTTTTGCACCTCGAAAATCATTATTCAACTCAAATAACAAAAACAAAGGATTATGGAAAAGAGTGCATTGCAGATTGCAAGAGCTGCCTATCAGCCTAAGCTGCCGAAGGCTCTCCAGGGTGCAGTAAAAATCAAGGAAGGTAAGCCGACGCAGAGTGTAGGCGATCAGGAAATCATTAAGAAATTGTTCCCCAACACTTATGGTATGCCTATCGTGGAGTTTGAGCCCGCTACCGAGGCTAACACGACTAAGATGAATGTGGGTATCATCCTTTCTGGAGGACAGGCACCTGGCGGTCATAATGTTATCACTGGTTTGTTCGACCAAATTAAGAAGCTGAATCCGGAGAATCGCCTCTATGGTTTTATCCTTGGCCCTGGCGGTCTGGTAGACCACAACTACATGGAGCTGACGAAGGAAATTATCGACGAGTATCGTAATACCGGTGGTTTCGACATGATTGGTTCCGGCCGTACGAAGTTAGAGAAGGAAGACCAGTTCGAGAAGGGCTTGGAGATTATCCGCAAGCTCGACATCAAGGCTATTGTCATCATCGGTGGCGACGACTCGAACACCAATGCCTGTGTGCTCGCTGAGTACTATGCTGCCAAGAACTATGGTGTTCAGGTGATTGGTTGCCCGAAGACCATCGACGGCGACTTGAAGAACGACCAGATTGAGACTTCTTTCGGTTTCGATACCGCTTGTAAGACCTATTCTGAGCTGATTGGTAATATTGAGCGCGACTGTAACTCTGCCCGTAAGTACTGGCACTTCATCAAGGTGATGGGTCGTTCGGCTTCTCACATTGCTTTGGAGTGTGCCCTTCAGACGCAGCCTAATATCTGCCTCATTAGTGAGGAAGTTGAGGCCAAGGGTCAGAGCCTTGAAGACATTGTGGACTATATTGCCGCCGTCGTTGCTGCACGTGCAGCCGATGGTAACAACTTTGGTACTGTCATTATCCCCGAGGGTGTTATTGAGTTTATTCCTGCCATCAAGAAGCTCATTGCCCAGCTCAACGACGTGCTCGCCATGCCCGAGGCCAAGGAGATCAGTCGCGACGAGCAGGTTGACTTTGCCAAGAGCCATCTCTCTGAGGAGAATCTGAGAGTGTTCAACAGCCTTCCCGTCGGTGTGGCCCGTCAGCTGGCCCTCGACCGTGACCCTCACGGCAACGTACAGGTAAGCCTCATTGAGACTGAGAAGCTACTTTCTACAATGGTTGCCCAGAAGTTAGAGAAGATGAAGAAGAAGGGACTTTTCGTTGGCAAGTTTGGCACTCAGCACCACTTCTTCGGCTACGAGGGACGCTGCGCTGCTCCTTCTAACTTCGATGCCGACTACTGCTATGCCCTCGGTACTTCAGCTGCTCAGCTGATTGCCAACGGTAAGACTGGCTACATGGCTATCGTGAAGAACACGACCGCTCCTGCCGACCAGTGGATTGCCGGTGGTGTGCCCATCACGATGATGATGAACATGGAGCGTCGCGCTGGTGAGATGAAGCCCGTTATCCGCAAGGCTCTTGTCGAGTTGGACGGTGCACCCTTCAAGGAGTATGCTGCCCATCGTGCTGAGTGGGCCCGTAAGACTGCTTACATCTATCCCGGACCTATCCAGTATTGGGGACCCTCCGAGGTGTGCGACCAGCCTACGAGAACGCTGGCCCTGGAACAGGCAAAATAAATGTCAAAACGCAGAGTAGTTCGCCGTAAAGGCATAGATAGCAGAACGTCCGGACGTCGTGGACCCGTAGCCCATCAACGTCCGAACGTTCTTATTCGTCTGTTGCAAAAAATACCTTCGTGGGGCTGGTGGATAGGCGGTGCTGCTGTTGTGGCGGGCTACGTGTGGTTTTTCTATTACTTTTTCGTTGGCCCTTTCGGTTTCCGATGGCGTGCTCTGTATGGTGATGTCAGTTATCCGGAGGGCTATGAAATACACGGTATCGACATATCTCACCATCAAGGACATATCGACTGGGATAAGTTGAAGGACGAAGGAATGATTGATAAGTTTCCCATACGTTTCATTATGATTAAAGCCACAGAAGGCTCTACTCAAACTGATGAGAACTTCCGTGAGAACTTCCACCAGGCTCGTGAATATGGCTTTACCCGCGGAGCCTATCACTTTTATAGCGTTCATTCGCCTGCTGAACGCCAGGCACAGTATTTTCTGACTCAGGTGAAACTTGAAAATGGTGACCTGCCTCCTGTACTTGATGTGGAGCATAAACCCAAGGAACAAACCGACAACGAATTCAAGGCATCTGTGCTTACGTGGCTCAATATTGTTGAGAAGCATTACCATGTAAAGCCCATCATCTACACTTATTATAAGTTCAAGACAAGATACTTGAACGATTCTATCTTTGACCAGTATCCATACTGGATTGCTCACTATTATGTAGATAGCGTCGAATACCAAGGCCGCTGGAAATTCTGGCAACATACAGACGTGGGAAAATTGCCTGGCATCAAGGGAAATGTTGACTTCAACATCTACAATGGCTCTTACTATGATTTACGTCAGATGACGATTGGTTCTCTGGAAAACATCGGTGAGAAGGCTTATCAGTAGAAAGATTAATTTAATGAAAAAACGAGAAAAATAGTCAATATTTTCTGTTATTTCATTAAAAATGAGTAATTTTGCAGCCGATTAATGAAAGAACTGTTGTGAGTAGATATATATATATCGTTTTTCTCTTATTAAATTTGGTTATTCCTGTGCATGCACAACAGGTGTTGACAGGTTTTGTCGTCGATGCAGACAGCGGCGATAGTATAGCTCGTGCAAGTATCGTTTACGAGGGACATCGGGTGGCAACAGTTGCTGATGCTAAAGGACATTATAGCATAGGCAGACATCAGGGTTGGAGTATTACGTTTAGTGCCGTCGGCTATAAGAAGAAAACTATCCGTGTTGGTGAGAAAACCCAGGGACAGTTGAACATCCGCTTAAAACCTGACCGCAAACAGTTGGGTGAGGTTACTGTCAAGGCCCGTCGAAACCGCTATAACCGAAAGAACAACCCTGCTGTGGAGCTGATGCTCAGGGTGGTGGCTGCTAAGAAGCGTACAGACCTTTCCGTCAACGACTTCTACAAGTATACTAAGTATGAAAAACTGACTTTGGCTATGAACGACCTGAAGCCAGAACAGTTAGAGAAGAAACCCTTTAAGAACCATCCTTGGTTGATGGACCAGATAGAAGTCAGTCCTTTCACTGGGAAATTGGTGCTGCCAGTATCGGTGGACGAGACCGTCAGCCAGAAAATATACCGAAAGAAACCTCATGACGAGAAGACTATTATTGAGGGGCAGATGTCATCGGGTGTTAATGATTTGTTCCAAACCGGTGATATTATCAACACCGTTGTAAAGGATGTCTTTACGGATGTTGATCTCTATGAAGACCAGATACGTCTGCTGCAACGTCCTTTCATATCGCCCATTTCGAAGGAGGGTATCAGTTTTTACCGTTATTATATAGAAGACACACTGACTGTCGGACGTGACTCGTGTATACATTTGCACTTCCTTCCGAATAATCAGCACGATCGTGGATTCCGCGGTGACCTATATATCCTTAAGGATTCTACGCTCCACCTCAGAAGCTGCCAGCTGACTATTCCGCAGCAGAGCAACGTTAACTTTGTGGATTCCATGCAAGTACATCAGGAATATCAGCAAACTGCAGACGGACAGTGGGTGATGACGCAGAATGACATGGTGACCGTACTAAAGCTTTTTGAGTTTATAGAGGAGAGTGTCGTTGTTACTCGTGTCACACGGATGTCAGAGTATTCTTTCGATGAAATACCCGCTAAGCTTTTCAAAGGAGGCACCAAGGAAGTGACACAGGCCGATGCCGAGATGCGTGACAAGGATTTTTGGGATCATTATCGTACGGTAGAACTGACCAAGAGTGAGGGGGGCATGGATAAGTTTATTACCGGTATTGAGAGTATCCGCGGTTTCAAATATCTTATTCTGGGACTGAAGACCCTTATTGAGAATAGTATTGAGACCAGTACGCCCAACTATGTGGACATCTGTCCCGTGAATACCTTATTGAGCCATAACTTCATTGACGGATGGCGCAGCCGTTTCAGTTTGAAGACCACCGCCAACCTTAACCGTCACTTGTTTCTTTCAGGTTATTATGCTCATGGGTGGGGGAGTCGTCGCAACTATTATAGTGCGGAAGCAACCTATTCATTGAATGCTAAGAACTACCTACCACATGAGTTCCCTCGCCGTACCCTCACCGTACAGACCACTCGCGACGTGTGTTCACCAGGTGACCATTTCTTGGAAACAGACAAGGATAATGTCTTTATGGCCATGAAGTGGGCAACGGTGGACAAGATGATGTTCTATGACCGTCAGCAGGTGACCTTTGAGTATGAGACAGATTGGGGATTGCGGGCTGTCGTCAACGGAAGGCGTGAGAAGAACCAAAGTGCTGGTAACTGGACATTTGACGACATGCGTACCACAGAACTGCGTACCACATTGCGCTATGCTCCTGGTGAGACGTATATTAACAATAAATTGCGTCGTCGTGTCATCAATCTCGATGCACCCGTGTTCAGCCTTACTTATGCTCATGGTTTCGATGGTCTTTTCGATGGACAGTACGACTACAATTTTACAGAGTTGAGCATCTTCAAGCGCTTTTGGCTCAGTAGTTGGGGGAAACTTGACGTGGCTTTGAAGGGCGGTGCTCAGTGGAACGAGGTGCCCATTCTGCTACTCATCCATCCGGCGGCCAATATGTCGTACTTTAATCAGCCTCAGACTTTCAGCCTGATTAATAATATGGAGTTCTTAAACGACCGTTATGCCTCATTGATGCTGACATGGGATATGAATGGCCGTCTGCTGAATCGTATACCCGTGGTCAAGCGTTGGCACTGGCGCGAGTTCCTGGCTGTGCGTACCCTTTGGGGTAAGCTCAGTGAAAAGAACCAGTATACAGAATTGCCTGAAGGTGCCCATGCTATGGATCCAGAAAAACCCTATGTTGAGGTGATGGCTGGCATACACAACATCTTCAAATTCTTCAATGTGGAATATGTTAGACGTCTTAACTACAATGACCTTCCTACAAGCCCCAAGTGGGGTATGCGCTATTCTGTGTCGCTGACATTCTGAAATTTTAGACAAAAAAATTATAAAAATAATACATTATGAATTATCTTGATAGAAACGAATTCAACTTTGAGCCAAGTCAGAAAGTGCTTGACGCTGTAAAGAACTTTGACGCTAAGGATTTATGCTTTTATACGCGTATTTACGATCAGGGCAAGAAGAGCGTCATCAGTGTCCGTGTCAGCGAGATATATGGAGTGCCTGAGGAGCAGGTACTGCTGGCTTACGGTGGTGAGGAAATCCTGAAAAATGCTATCCATTACTTCTTGATGAAAGGTGATAACAAGAAAATTCTTATTCCAGAGTTTTCTTGGTGGTATTATAATAAGGTGGCCAGCGAGTGTGGTGGCACCTTCGAGATGTACCCTCTCTACGAACAGGAGGATACCTTTGCCTATAATGTAGATGAAGTCATTGAATACACCAATCGCATACATCCCCGTATGCTTCTCTTGGCATCCCCCAATAACCCAACGGGAAATAGTTTGACAAGCGAGGAAATAGGTCGCATCATGGAAAATATTCCCTCGGACACGATGGTGCTTGTGGATGAGGCCTATGCCAGTTTCATCACCACCGATACTGATTACATCGCGCCGTTAGTAAACAAGTACGAGAACCTTATCATCTCGCGTACGCTCTCCAAGTTTTACGGACTTCCTGGACTGCGTTGCGGCTTTGGCTTCATCGGCAAGGGTCACGATCAGTTCCTCAGCTACTCCAACAAGTATTTGGGCTTCAACCGCTTCTCCGAGGCTGTTGCATTGGCTGCCCTTGATAGTGATGAGCACTACCGCCATGTAGCTGATGAGATGGAGTGGGGACGTCAGCTCTACAAGAAGGAACTCGGCCATTTGCCCGGCTTCAAAGTCTATAAGTCGGTGGCCAACTTTATCCTCATCAAGTATCCCATCGCCATCAAGGAGCGACTGATGGAGGCCTTGAAAGTCCAAGACTACAAGATTAAGTTCATGGGCGACCCGGGACTGGAGTCATGCCTGCGCATCACTTTAGGACGTCGTGAGCAGACACAGACTGTTGTTGATACGATTAAGAAAGTACTAAGTGAGAAATAAAATGAACGAGAAATACAGAGCAACATTAAAGTCAGCAGAAACGGAGGATTGGCTTGACTTGCATGTCATCCGTCCTTTCTGCTATTACTGTGCTGTCTTCTTTGCCAAATTCGACATTCACCCCAATACCGTCACCATCTGGTCAATGATCATTGGTGCCGTGAGTGCAGTGTTCTTTGGGTGTGGTAGCTTTTATTATGGTGGCACATTGGGACTTGTCTACAACATCATTGCCATCGTGCTGCTGATGATTGCCGACGTACTCGACTGTACCGATGGACAGTTGGCTCGTATGACGGGCAAGAAGAGCCGTATGGGCCGCATACTCGACGGCTTGGCAGGTTTCGCATGGTTCCTGCCCATCTACCATGTACTCGTTTATCGTTTCTATCTCCACCACGACATCGAGTTCGGCTTCCTCGGTATAGAGAACACGGATCAGAATGCCCTCATAGCTACGGCCGTCGTTTACGTACTCGGAATCCTGGCAGGCTTTGGCGGATTGCAAATCCAGCAGCGACTTGCCGACTATTACATTCAAGTACACCTTTTCTTTATTAAGGGTGAGAAGGGTGCTGAGCTCGACAACTCACGTCGTCAACAGGAAATCTACGATCAGATGACACCTGAGACCCATTCAGCCGTAGAACGCTGGTTTCAGAAGTCGTACATTGAATACACCAAGAAGCAGGAGCAAGTCACTCCGCAGTTCCAGCGCCTTATGGCTCGTCTGCGCGAGAAGTTCGGTTCGACTGATAACATTCCTGCCGAAGTACGTGAGGATTTCCGTCAGTGGTCGTTGCCTGTCATCTTCTGGAATGGCCTGCTCACCTTCAACTTCCGCGAGTTCTGGTTGTTCCTCTTCTGTTTGCTTGACGTGCCCGTCTGCCATTTTCTCTTCGAGATTGTATGCATGGGACTGCTGTATAAGTACGTCAACCATCGGCATGAGTCGTTCTGTCGTCAGATGGCCGATAACCTTTAATGTGCATGAAGAATTGAGTATGGTGCATCATGAAGTGGACTAAGCAACGGCTCAATAATCTGTTCTTTTTCGTTGGCGTAGCAGCATGTGTAGTCATGCTGCTGACGTTCGATGTAAGTTTT
Organism: uncultured Prevotellaceae bacterium; assembly: GCA_902780025.1. Lineage (GTDB taxonomy): Bacteria > Bacteroidota > Bacteroidia > Bacteroidales > Bacteroidaceae > Prevotella. Next base: position 5,626 of record CACZDV010000008.1, on the reverse strand, counting down.
GTTGAGTTGTGGCAGCATCTCTGTCATGCCGGTTACTGGCTTATCCCCATCGTTGGGGTATGGCTGATAATTTATGGCATCAATGCCTGGTCATGGTATACGATTATTCGTTCAAAATGTGCCTCCAATCAGTCTCCACTTAGTTTCTGGCGTATATATCGCCTGACAATCACCGGCTATGCCCTCAACTATGCCACACCCGTTGGCGGTCTCGGCGGCGAGCCCTATCGCATTATGGAACTGTCAAAGGATGTTAGCACCGAGCATGCTACGTCGTCGGTCATCCTCTATGCCATGATGCACTTCTTCGCCCATTTCTGGTTCTGGTTCTCCAGCATTTTTATCTATCTGGCATTGGCGGCTGTTGGCGATCTGCCTATCAATACTCCTATTGCCACTGTGCTCGGCATCATCATCGTCTTTTGCCTCATTGCCTTCTATGTCTTTGCAAAGGGCTATCGCAACGGGCTGGTGGTGAACGTATTGACATGGATAGGTCATATCCCAGGACTTAAGGGTTGGAGCAGCCGCTTCCGTGAAAAGCATGCTGAGACGTTACTCAACATCGACCGCGAGATAGCTGCCCTCCACGCTGAGGACAAGCACGCTTTCTACAAGAGCCTTCTGCTGGAGTACCTCTCACGCATCGTTCAGAGTAGCGAGGTTCTCTTTATGCTGCTCCTCTTTGGCATTGACAATGGCGGTGGCTTCACCGGTTTGTTCATTACCTATATGCATTCCATTCTCATCGTCTCGTTTACAACGCTCTTCGCTAACCTCATCGGCTTCCTGCCCATGCAGCTCGGCGTTCAGGAGGGTGGCTTCGTTCTCTCTATTGCTGCCCTCGGTCTTTCTGCAGCCCTCGGCATCTTCGTGAGTATCATCTGTCGTGTACGTGAAATCATCTGGATTGCCATCGGTATGCTCCTCATGCGACTGCCAGACAAATAACACTCAATTCTAAACACTCAACTTTAAACACTAAACACTCAACAAAATGATTGGAGTTATTTTAGCAGCGGGTATGGCCAAGCGCCTCCGTCCCCTTACAGATAATAAACCCAAATGCCTGCTGAAGGTAGGTGAACGCACCCTATTGGAGCGTACGGTCGATGCTATGCGTCAGGCTGGCATCACAGAGTTTGTCGTTGTTACCGGCTATTGTGCCGACCAGATACGCGACTTCCTCACTATCCACTATCCACTATCCACAATCCACTTCCTCCACAACGCCGACTACGAACATAACAACAATATCTACTCCCTCTGGATGTCGGGTCAGATAGTTCGCGATAAGGAATTCCTGTTGATGGACAGCGACATTCTCTGCGACCCCGCTGCTGTTGTCCGCATTGCTCAAGAACCGGAGTCGGCGCTTGCCGTCAACCGCCATGAACTGGGCGACGAAGAGATGAAGGTCGTCGTTGACAGCGAAGGTCATATTACCGAGATTTCTAAGACTTGCCGTCCTGAGGATGCTATGGGCGAGAGCGTTGGCATAGAGCACGTCACTCCCGACTATAGCCGTGCTCTCTTTCAGGAGCTCGACCAGATGATAGAGCGTGAGGGGCTCATCGACATTTTTTACGAGCGAGCTTTTGAGCGTCTCATTCCTCAAGGCCACACTTTCCGCGTCGTCGACACCACTCATTACTTCTCCTATGAATTAGACACCCCCGAGGATTTTGAGCGCGCCCAGCAGCTTATACCGCGTAATTTGTTGTAATTCTCCAATCAATAACTTTGTAGCTAAAGAACCAATAAAATAAGAGAGATGAAAAAGATTGTGATAATATGTCTGGCCCTGATGGCTGTAGGCAGTATAGAGGCTCAGACCGTGAAAACGGATACCACTCAGTTTATGAAAGAGTGTCGGGAGTTCGGACGGTTTGTTGAGGTGGCTTTTTTGAATAAAAAAGTAGTTGACTCACTGGCTCTTCGACAAGACACTATCATTGCCCATTATCGCGCCATCAAGCCTCGGCTTACCGACAAGCAGGTGGAAGAATACAACCGCATCAAGGGTCGCTACACAAAACGTATTATTGAGTATCGTGGTGATTGCATCGGCGATGGACTACAAGTAACGGGCGACAGCATTGCTTCGGCAGCTGGAAGGGTAGGGAAGTCTATTGGAGGATTTTTCAAGGGACTCTTCGGAAAGTGATTTCCCCTTCCCGATTGTTGCCTGATGTGCTAAGTTTCGCAAAAAGTGATTTTTTGGGAATTATTTCGCCAAAAACTTTCGCTGTTTGCGAAATTTTGCTTATCTTTGTGGGCAGTTTTAACGCTTAAAACAATTAATACTTTAAAATATTAACAGCTTATGGCACAAATTACTGGACACATTTCCCAGATTATCGGCCCTGTTATCGACGTTTTCTTCGATACCAAGGGACTGGAGGCGGAAAAGGTGTTGCCAAGGATTCATGATGCCCTGAAGATTGACCGTGGCAATGGCAGTGAACTCATCGTCGAGGTGCAGCAGCACATCGGCGAGGATACGGTTCGTTGCGTGGCTATGGACAATACTGACGGCTTGCAGCGTGGACTGGAAGCGATCCCCTTAGGCTCACCTATCGTGATGCCTGCCGGCGATCAGATTAAGGGTCGAATGCTGAACGTTATCGGTCAGCCTATCGACGGTATGAAACAGCTTGACATGAAGGGTGCTTACCCCATCCACCGCGAAGCTCCGTCGTTCGAGGAACTCTCGACAAAGAAGGAAATTCTGGCAACGGGTATCAAGGTGATTGACCTGTTGGAGCCCTACATGAAAGGTGGTAAGATTGGACTCTTCGGCGGTGCTGGTGTGGGTAAGACGGTGCTCATCATGGAGCTCATCAACAACATTGCCAAGGGACACAATGGATTCTCTGTGTTCGCTGGAGTAGGAGAGCGTACCCGTGAAGGTAACGACCTCATACGCGAGATGATTGAGTCGGGCGTTATCCGTTATGGCGAGAAGTTCCGTGAGGCAATGGACGAAGGCAAGTGGGACCTCTCACTCGTCGATCCCGAGGAACTGAAGAAGTCGCAGGCTACGCTGGTCTACGGACAGATGAATGAGCCGCCGGGGGCACGTGCCTCTGTGGCCTTGTCAGGTCTGACGGTGGCCGAGGGCTTCCGCGACGGTGGTGGTAAGGACGGCGGTGCTGCCGATATCCTGTTCTTCATCGATAACATCTTCCGTTTTACGCAGGCAGGTTCTGAGGTGTCGGCTCTATTAGGCCGTATGCCTTCGGCCGTAGGTTACCAGCCGACGCTGGCTTCGGAGATGGGCTCGATGCAGGAGCGCATCACCTCGACCAAGACGGGTTCTATCACTTCGGTACAGGCTGTGTATGTGCCTGCCGACGACTTGACCGACCCTGCTCCCGCCACAACGTTTACGCACTTGGATGCAACCACCGTGCTCGATCGTAAGATCGCAGAACTTGGTATCTACCCGGCCGTTGACCCGCTGGGCTCCACGTCGCGTATCCTCGACCCGCTGATTGTGGGTAAGGCGCACTACGACTGCGCCCAGAGGGTGAAGGAGATTCTGCAGCGCTACAAGGAACTGCAGGACATCATCGCCATCCTCGGTATGGACGAACTCAGCGACGAGGACAAACTGACGGTGAACCGCGCACGTCGTGTACAGCGCTTCCTGTCTCAGCCGTTCTCGGTGGCTTCGCAGTTCACTGGCCTGCCTGGTGTGATGGTGCCCATCGAGGAGACCATCAAGGGTTTCAACGCCATCCTCGACGGTGAGGTGGACGACCTGCCCGAGCAGGCCTTCCTGAATGTTGGTACCATTGAGGATGCGAAGGAGAAGGCAAAGAAACTACTCGAAGCCGCGAAAGCATAAATTGTCAATAGTAAATTGTCAAATAGTAAATTGTATATATGCTGACGCTGAAGATTGTTTCGCCCGAGAAGATAGAGTTCACTGGTGAGGTGGAGAGCGTGAAGGTACCTGGTACGCAGGGTAACTTCGAAATCCTCACGGACCATGCGCCCATCATCTCGACACTCGGAAAGGGTGTCGTGGAGTTCGACGGGCAGCAGCTGGAAATCTTAGGAGGATTCGTCGAGGTGCAGCAGAACGAGGTGTCGCTCTGTGTCGAGAAGACGGAATGACCTGGTTCCTGCTCATTCTCTTCTTCACGTTACTCGGCAGTGCCTATGTGAAAGGCTATGACGTCGTGAAGCGGCGTTCGCCCGAGCACTTGGTACAGTTCTATCTCATCATGACAACGATACGTATGCTGCTTGTCGCTACGGTGGTCGGCCTCTACGTATTCTTCGCCCCGAACAGAGAGGACGCCATCCACTTCGCTGCTATTATATTAATAATGTACGCGATAACGATGGTTGTAACACTGATATTAAGACACTGACAATAACAATTGTGCATTGTGCATTATGAATTATGATTTGAAAAAACTGCTTTGCATAGCGCTCATGCTGCTGGCGATGGTGCCGGCGATGAGGGCAGAGAACTTCTCGGCCAAGGAGGTGGTGCTTGAGCATATCAAGGACTCACACGAATGGCACGTCACCGACCTTGGTGAAGGGAAGTCGCTGGTTATTCCCCTGCCTGTCATCGTCAACTCGTCGACCGGTTGGCACGTCTTCTGCTCGTCACAGTTCGAGCACCACGCCGATGCCGACGGGCTGCGCCAGGGGCCTTACGGACTGGCCATTGCCACTGAGGGCGACCATGCAGGCAAGATAGTGGAGAACGGCGAACCCGTTCTCGACCTCAGTATCACGAAGACGGTGGCCGTGATGTTCATCAACGTGGTCATCCTGCTTTGCTGCATCTTGCTCAGCGCCCGCTGGTACAAGAAGCGCAAGGCCTCTGACCCTGCCCCTGGTGGCTTCGTCGGCTTCGTTGAGATGATGGTGATGTATGTGGTGGATGAAATCATCAAGCCGGGCGTAGGCAAGGGTTACGAGAAGTACACGCCCTACCTGCTGACCTGCTTCTTCTTCATCTTCACCTGTAATGTGATGGGCTTGATACCGTTCCCTCCGGGCTCTGGTAATGTGACGGGCAATATTGCCGTGACGTTCTTCCTGGCCCTCTGTACGTTCCTCATTGTGCAGTTCTCGGGCAACAAGCATTACTGGAAGGACATCTTCTGGCCCGATGTTCCCACTTGGCTTAAGGCGCCGATACCCATCATCCCCGTGATTGAGTTCGTTGGTATCTTCACCAAGCCGTTCGCCCTGATGATCCGTCTTTTTGCCAACATGATGGCTGGTCACGCCATTGCCGTCGCTATCACTTGCATCATCTTCCTGGTGGCAAGTCAGGCGGTGGCCGTGCAGTTGTCGATGTCGGCGTTGTCGGTCATCATGAGCATCTTCATGATGTGTCTGGAATGCTTGGTCTGCTTCATTCAGGCTATGGTGTTCACTATGCTGTCGGCCGTGTTCATCGGCTTGGCACGGGTTGAGCCGGAACACGAGTAAAATTGAAGAATTCAAAAATTGAAGAATTAAAGAATTAAATAATTAACAATTAAAAACTTAAACGATTATGATTACAGCATTATTGGCAGCAGAAGGTGTTGCAAAGTTGGGCGCCGCAGTAGGCGCAGGTCTCGCAGCTATTGGCGCAGGTCTTGGTATT
>CACZDV010000007.1 GCA_902780025.1 uncultured Prevotellaceae bacterium | reverse complement strand
TGTTGCGGAGTTCGCTCAGGCGGTGGTCAGCAACAACGCGGATTACAAGTACGGCGACCAGATTTCGTTCTTCATCATCAAGCAGCAGCAACGACGGTCTTGTGCCTATTGCTGCCACCACCCTGAACGTCATGGCCGAGACGGTGGAGCAGTATGCACTGGAACTTTCTGCCAGTGTCGCCTCATACGACCCGACCACAGACGTATATAGCCCCATCGACGGCATCAAGGTATGCATCCGTGCCACCGACCAGAAGGGCAACGTGTTCAAGCTGACACACGGACAGATGGAGAGTGTCGCCCTGGCCGTGCAGTATGCACTGGCCGACAGCGAGGCATGGACTACGATGGAGTTTACAGGTGCCGCCACAGTACTGGCCGAGTCGGTGCTTGACATCCGCGTGTTCTACGCCCATCAGAATGTCAACATGCGCATCGTGAAGGTGGTGCCAAACAGCGATTCCGATAGCTCGTCAAGCAACAGCTCTGAAAGCAGCCAAACGTTGGTGGAACTCTACCGCACGCCCATCGCCTTTGTCCGCAATGGTGAGGATAGCCGTGAGCGAGAGTGGATCTATCTGCGCTCTGAAGGTCCGCTGACATTCGGCGAAGACCCCGAGTGCCACCTGCTGCCCGCCCTGATAAGTGGTGGTGAGGTTGAACCGGCTGGTGCAGCCACCGGTCTTGACACCAACAAACAGCAAGACGGCTGGGTGCCCGAGGGCTGGTGGGACGAGATGCAGGGTACCGACGATACCTACCATTACGAGTATGGTGCCTACCGCGACTGGATACGCAACGAGGCTTCCAGCAGCTCTTCATCAAGTGACAGCAGTACGTCGGACGATGGCGAGCGTTCAGGCGGTCATTGGGGCGAGTTCACCACACCGCGCATCTGGAGCTACTATGCCGAGGATGCCGTCACCTACCGCTGCCAATGGACGCTCAACGGCGTAGAGGTGTTCCAACTGAAGGCCGCCTACAGCGGAGCCTTCCATGGCACGCTGCCGTTGGTGGCCACACTGATGAAGCGTGTGGGAAACAACCATGAGCAGCAGGTAACGGCTACCTCTTCCATCGTCACCGTCAACTTCGACGGACTATCTGCCGAGTCGCAGCCGTCACCCTATAACGTCACCTATCCGCAGTTCACCATAGGCAGCGGTGAAGGACAGCATCCTGAATTCGTGCCGTTCCTGAGCAATGCCGCCCTGAGCGCCATCAACATCACCTTCGACGTCGGAGGCGAGCCCCATGCGTTCAGCATCCCCGTCATCCGCGAGGCCGACGAAGACTCGGTGAAGAACACCATCGACCAGTACGGCTCGACGCTGTTCCTCTCAAAGGCAGAGGATGATGAAGCGCACGGTTTGATAGGTTTTATCAAGGGCTTTTGGGTTAAGACCAAGGGACTATTCGGCTTTGACGGCGACGGCAATATCAAGGCTAACGACATTAATGCTGATGGCAGTGCTACTGTCGGCGGCACGCTTGACGTATACGGGCAGGCTACCATTGACGACATCAAGAGCAGGACATATTCGGGCGCCGGCCTTGCCGATACGGGATGGGCTGTCACAAACGACAACGGCAACGGCTCGTCGCATGCCGTCTTTGACTATATCACCATCCGCAAGAAGATGATTGTCAATGCCCTTGAAATCAAGGAGACGCACTTCTCGGCAGGTGACGTGGCACATACCCTTGCTGATGCAGAGATAGCACGTACGGACTATCTGTATGTCGACGGCAGTGGAAGAGAGACCCTTCTGGGCTATTCGCAGGTCAAGGTGCCCTGGCTTTTGCGAGGTGCTGTCTTGCTGCTCGGAAAGGAATCGTTTGCCTCACGCCGCCTTCTCACACACTACAAGAAGGTACGTATGACACTGACAAACGATGACTTGTCGGTATGTAACCGTGTGCGCTGCTATTTCCTCGCCAAGGACGGCGACAGAGAGACAGAGAACTGGTTTAGGATCGGCGACCTTGTGCGCTGTCAGACTTGGAACGTTGTAAAGACCAGACGTGAGACATTCATCCCCGACCTTGAAGACCATGCGGGGAATGTCTATTGGTGGCGTAAGATTACCGATGTGTCATGGAATACTGGTGTGCAGCGTTATGTCGCCAAAGATGCCAGTGGGCGGCCTACGGAAAATACCACGACAGATATCAACAGCGCCTATGTCAACGAGGGTGGAATCCCACGCATTGCCAACAACGGAACATATGGTAGCCCAGACATCAAGCACTCTCCAAAGACCATCGACGGAAACACATACCACTGGTTCGACGTGGCCTTCGGGTATAACGCGGAGAGAAGTGGAGAGGCTAACTGGTGTGACATGGGCAGCGACCTGCCTGCTGCTGGTGACAAGGTTGTACAGTTCGGAAATACCACTGACCCCGACCGCATGAATATCTTCATGATAGAGGTCAACGGTGCCGGAAATCCCGATGCACCCGACTGGAAGATGTATCGCGGTGTCTATACGTTCAATCTGACGAACTGCTGGTGGGGCGGAGAGTCCTGCAGAAAGACCAAGTGGTCTGTGGCGACAGGCATTGAAGCCTATGCCCCGCAGTTCAAGTGGATTACAGAGTATGGCATTGCCCGTCAGGTGTTTGTCAGGGATGAGGTATATTGGAACAAGATACCTTTTGAGCGTGATGATGACTGGAGTAAGGCCATCAGCAGCTATCCTGACTATTCCGACGACATCGTTGATGCCAACGGACGCTTCGTCAGCCGCGCTGACGGTAGCCCGAAGAACTATGTCCGCAAGTGCCGATACTATGAGCAGGTGTCACATAACGGCAGCGCATGGCTCTGCTCTGTCGTTGAGAGCTTCTATTGGCTTAGTGCTGATGGAAGAAAGATATCTGCTAAGACAGATGGTGCGGAGTATGTCCGCAACTACACCTATGACGAGCCGTCTGCAGAGAGTAACAACTGGACGGAGCAGGTGGAGAAGGGCGACCCGGGAGCATTCAAGAGCACGGTGTTCTGCCGCAGCAACAGTACGCCAGCAGCGCCAAGTAACGATAAGAAGGACGGATATAACACGTTCGACAACCCTGTTCCTCCTGCTGTAAGCGGACAGCCTACATGGACTGACGGCATACCTGAAGGTACCGCTATCTTATGGGCGAGCACCGCATGGTTCTATTCCGACGGCACACATCAGAACTGGACGACCCCACGGCCGCAGACGGACACCGAGACACTTGATATTGAGTTCTCTCCGAACGCCACACAGCCGTCGGCACCTTATGGGACGGCTGAGAACAAAGATACCGCATCAACAAAGGCACAGCGTCATAGTCAAGGATGGTACGACCCCAATGACACGCTGCCAAGCGGCGTGACATGGAGCGACATGAAGTGGCGTGCAGAGCGTAAAATAAAGAACGGCGTCTATTATGGCAAATGGGCTATAACACGCATCAAGGGCGAAAACAGCGTCCGCATCGACCTCGACAATGAGAACGACTCTATGCTGTATACGAGCGGAGGAAAACTTGTTTCAGGCAACGTGCTCTCTACCGCAAGGCTATTCGACGGCGCTACGGATGTCAGCACAAGTGCCGACTGGAAGATGACGGCGGTGGGTTGTACGATGTCAAGCGGCAACTCCCGTAATATCGTCGTGACGGGCATGACGGCAGCGACAGGCTATGTCAATGTACAGGCTGTATATACTGACAAGAACGGAACGGTATATACAAAGACTACTCGGCTGACGCTGAAGAAACTCGTCGATGTCGACAAATACGACCTTGATATCACGCCCAACTCAATAGCGTATAATGCCACGAAGGACCAGCCGGCGACGAGTACACTTACCATCAAGGTATGGAAGATGACCGTTGACGGCAACAGAGTATTGTCAGACCCGCCGTCAGGCTATGGCGTGTATGTCAATAATGACAAGCAGACGGCATCGTCTGACGGAACATATTCTTACACTACTGACAATAGCGCCATCAGCAGTGTACAGGTCAAGATAGCGAAGGATGCCGACCTCGATGCCATCCTTGATAGCGAGACAATCCCAGTCAACAAGGCAGAGGATGGTGCTCCTGGCACCTCTCCCTATTTTGCCGACATAGACAATGAGATGGACTCTGTGGCTTGTGACAAAAACGGCAAGACACTGACGGACTATGACACTACTGTTGGTGTCAGCTTGTGGCATGGTTCTCATCCGCTGGATATTACCACGCTGACGACGGACAGTATTCAGGGATTTACCATCACACCCAACAAGAACGCAAGGACGATTCGTATTCAAGTCGCCAAAGACACGAGTATTGCCGAGGTTAATAAGATAGGGATTACCATTGCGGGAAGCGGTAGTGGTAATCTTCCGCTGCATTTCGTGCTCAATGGCGTTCGCCAAGGTGAAAATGGAGAGCCTGCCGTACTCTACAGCCTTGTCCCCAGCGTGTCTTCTGTTGTCAAGAAGAAGGACGGCACATACTCCGTAGATAACGTTTCATGTACCCGCCAGAAGAATGTCGGAGGAACCATAACAAACAATACCACGGATGGTGCCATAACATACAAGCTGGACGGAGGCACTGAGAAGGCGTATACTAACAATACGGATATTGCCGTAACCAGTTTCACGAAGTCCATCCAGTTTATCTTCAAGGTTGACGGCAAGGTGGTAGATATCGAGACCATACCTATGGTTGCTGACGGTGTGGACGGCGTTACTCCGACTGTGGAGATTGTCGATGGCTATTGGGTTATCAATGGGCAGTCTACTGGCATCAAGGCCGAGGGTACAGATGGTACGGGTGTTGAGATTAAGGGTACTGTTGCCAGTCCGTCAAAGATGACAATACGGGACGGCAAGGGATATGCTATACCGATGAATAGCGACGGCTCTGACGAGCCAGAGGTAGAGGTGAAACATGGCGACTGTTATATTTGCAATAGTGACCGTCATCTCTACATGTTTACAAGCACTCCCGCAGTTGCATGGAATGACCTCGGTGAGTTCCAAGGAAAGCCAGGAAAGAACAGCTACATGCACATTGCCTATGCCAAAAAGAACCCGTTGAACGTGACAACGTCTACTGTTGACACCATCGGCTTTACGGTCAACAGCGATGGCAGTCAGTATGAATGGATGGGCTTCTGTACGGATGACAAGGAATCAGACCCAGGACGCAACTGGGGAAGCCTGTCGCCGTCGCAAAAGGTGGAAGCTGTCAATGCCTATAAGTGGAACTACTTGAAGGGCAAGGACGGCAGCGGCTATGAGTATATCTATCTGCTCACCAAGGAGGGCTTTAAGCCTACCATTGATGAGAGCAACGGTCAGGGCAGTCAGTCGGACGACGAGTTCTATCCAAGTGTCGGCAACTATCAGGACGGGAAGATATACGGTAACAGCCATTACTGGAACGATGACCCTCCTGCAGACATCAGCGAGACATGGCCTGTCCTGTGGTGGGCCAGCAGAAAGAAGTCTGATGGTGTCTGGCAGGCTTTCGGCTCTGTCGATTTGCATAACCGCTACGCCAAGGACGGCACCTCTCCGTGGATTGCCGACTTGGATAACGAGATGGACTCTGTGGCCTGCGACAATGACGGTAAGCCCGTCGTGCAGCAGGCGGTCAGCACCAACGTCAGCCTGTTCTATGGTTCACAGAAGAAGGCGTTCATAACGTCAGTTAATGGTGGTGATACTGGCATTACTATCAGCTTCAGCAACAAAACAGCGGCAACGGCTAAGGATAGCGATACTGTCACTATCACTTTCGCCACCAATGCTGTCATTAGCGGAAAGAAGGAGTTTGAGATTACGCTGACAGCAAAGGATGATGCCAGCATACAACGCGTGCTCACGCTGACTGTCAACGGACTGAAGGGTGGCACAACGTACAACCTTGTGCCAAGCGACTCTTTTGTTCTGCTGAACAAGGCCAATCAGTACGTTCCCAGCGTACTGACTTGTACGTACAATAAGTTCGATGTTGCCAAGGGGCAGTTTGTAACACCTGCTGGCGGCACTGTCAAATACATCAAGGATGGAGAGACGGCGGAGAATGCCTATAAGCAACTTGTCCCAGGTACTGACTTTACGAATAACGTCACCTTCCTGCTGTATGTTGGTACGACACTTGTAGACCGTGAGACAATCCATATTGTCAAGGACGGCACTGACGGACTGTCTGCGCAGTCGTACATAGAAACGCAAGAGGCATGGAGTAATCAGGAGACTACTGCGAGTGCTGACACAATGCCTTCCGACTGTCAGGAGGGTGACTGGAAGGACTCGACGCCTGCTAACACCAACAGCCGCACATATCTGTGGCGCAGAAGCCGCAAGATGACGCTGAAGACTGACAAGAGCGGATATGATGCGGGACAGTGGTCGTATACTCGCCTTTCGGGTACCAATGGCACATCCATCAAGACACAAGGAACTGTGGCCAACACCTCCAAGCTGCTTGACAGGCAGGTCATCCCACTTGTCAACGGGTCTGACGGACAACGGACGGACGTACAGGACGGCTGGGCGTATATCTCCGAAGCAGACCGCCACCTCTATCAGTGGAGTGACGAGCTGCGCTCAAAGAGTTCTACGTGGGTCGACTGGCGCAGCGGATGGCTTGACCTTGGCGAGTTCAAAGGAGAGTCTGGTAAGACATATTACACGCATATTGCATGGGCTAAGGGTATCATCCTCAAAAAGGACGGAGACGGCAGGGCTGTCACCACAGACCGCACAGCCGGCCAACGTACCATGCCCAATGCGGTCTACCCAATGACTGCTGCGGAGCAGGCACTGTTTGACTTCAGCATTGCACCGCAGGAAGACCTAACATGGATGGGTACACTTGTGGACGAAGATACCACCGATGCCGAGGACTACAAATACTACACATGGAAGTATGTGCAAGGTGCCGATGGAAAGAACTCCGTCCGCATAGACCTTGACAATCAGGCAGACCTCGTCAGTGTCGATGCCGACGGAAAGGTGCGTTTTGCTCGTACCGTCATCGTGAGGGCGCGTATCTTTGATGGAGCTGCCATAGTGACGGATGACGATAAGGTCAGCCATAGCATGACGAAGGCTTCAATGAAGATTGGTAGCCGTGAGCCGTCTTCCATTGAAAAGAGCAACGGTGTAGTCACTGTGCAGTGGGACTTTAGCAAGGGTGACAGTGTTACAGAACAGACTAAGACCTTTACGCTGAACTACGGTGGCCAGGGATATTCCGAAGAGTTTACCCTCGGCACCACAAAGTCCGATGTTATCTACCAGCTGCTGCCGTCACCTTCTGAGGTGTCCTTCTCGAAGGGCAGCGACGGCAAGACCCTTACGCCATCACAAATAAACCTCTATGGCGGCTATGTCAAAGAAAATGGTGGTGCCCCTGTCACTGTACAGCAGCCAAACGGTTCGCAGATAGACAGCAGCAACTACCTTTATTACCGCATCAAGGGTGCTGACGGAGCATGGGGCGCGTGGACGGCATACCCAGCCTCTCCAAATAACTTCCTGCAGGTAGCAAGCAGCACGACTAATACGGATATAGAGTTCTGTATCAGCACGGCTTCTGACGCAGGCAGTGTCAGTGACAGCAACATTGTTGACCGTGAGAATGTCCCCATCGTCAAGGACGGCATCAATGGTGACAAAGGAGAGAACAGCATCCGCCTTGCTCTTGACAACGAGCATGAGGACTTCCTTTATAACGCCTCCGGCGAGCTTGTTGCTCCTGCAGGCGGCGCGACGTCGCAGGCCAGGCTGTATGACGGTGCCTTGCAGATCAGTGCTAATTCAGTCACGTGGGCTGTTGACTTCAGCAAGTCCAGCGGCGTGCCTACCGCAGGACAGAATGCTCCTACATGCGTAAACGGTCTGCTGACCGTTCCTCATGTGACAGGTGCGAGTGCCAAGGTCGCTGTCAAGGCAACATACGACAGCAAAGATTACTTTGCCGAGTTTACTGCCAACAAGACAGAGAGTGACAAATACGATATCGTCGTCAAGCCTAACGCTATTCCATATAATAGCAGTGAGGTGTTTACGGAAAAGACTATTAATCTCTCCGTCAAGGGTATTGATGCACAAGGTCATAATATCGACAGTATCAGCATTGATACATCGGAAACGCCGTCGGCAGGGAAGTTCTGTGTCTTTTGGGGATATGTCAACGAAAATGGTTCTGTCAGCACGCCTGTAAACCTGAAAGCATCGAGCAAGAAGGTGACTGCCGTTGAGTGCAATACTTATGCCGGCATATATTTTGAGCTGCGTCGCTATTCCGACAGTACGAATTACCGCCTCTGTGACTATGAGACAGTAGAGATTGCCAAGGTGCAGAATGGTGATAGCAACCTTATAGTAGACCTTGACAACGAGTCTGACCAGTTCGGTACTGACAGCAATGATGTGGTACAGGGCGATGCCGTGCGCTCGACAGGAGTCAGCCTGTATTACGGCTCTGAGCGACAGGAGTTCCTTGCCAGCGGTGGTCTGACAGCTCAGCTGTACTACGCCTCTGACAATGATGAACTGCATCCTATCACGAACGGCAACATCGCCACCGTAGGGGTGTCCTATTCCGGCGCCACCGGTACTGTTACCGTAACCGTCAAGGATGGCGCGACGATTGCCGACAGCGGACTGTTTGCGAAGATCGTAGCCAAATGTGCAAAGGACACCACTGGCAAGGTGGCATATTTCAACCTTGGGAAGGTCAAGAGCGGAGAGCCTGGCAAAGCCCCCGACATCTGCAACCTTCGTCCCACGTCAAAATCCATCAGCTTTAACAAGTCTGAGTTGGCAGGCAGCACGCCCAAGAAGCTCGGATGCGGATATACGCTCATCAAAGACTCTGTTACCACAAATGCAGAGACGGCAGAGAGCGTCGTTGTCAACGGCGTGACATACTATATCTACTGGCGCTATGTCGGAGGAACGTATGCAAGGTTTACCACGGCATCAGAGATATGGGCTACGGGTATTCTTCCTGCTACGTCTGAGAAAGGCGTTGAGTTTTGTCTGTCAAGTGCCGCCACGGCGTCGGACATCAATACACAAAACACACTTGACGCAGAGAACGTGCCCGTCGTCAAGGACGGTATCAACGGCTCTGCAACATTTCATGAGATACAGAGTAGCCAGGCGAGTGTCATTGTCGGTGCGGAAAGCACGCAGGCTGTCATCAATGCCAATTTCATATTCAGGCTGAACACTTCTGGCGTGTACAGCGCATACTCTTGTTACTATGCGGTATACCGCAGAAAGGGCGGGACATACACTTTGAAGGAGAGTAGCAGCGCAAAGGCTACTACGGGAAGATATAGTGAAACGGAGAACGACTATACAAAGGTAGACGCCTTCGTCGTTGTTATGAGTGATGCGGTGATAGAAACAGCCAATGCCCTTCCACCTTCATTCCTTTCAAAGCTGGAGATCCCTGTCGAAAAGCAAGGAGGGCAAGGCCCGCAGGGTGAGGCAGCATGGGCTTTCTCTGCTAATCCCGCCAACGTAATCATCACCCAGTCGCTCAACAACAACCTAACATCGTTCTCATCAGCCACGGTATCGTTTGCGGCAAAGAAAGGCAGAGAAAGTGCAACCATTACAAGCATAGCCATTCCAACGGGTCAGCAAGCCTTGTCAAACGAGTTCAATGCTACAATAGGTACTGGTGATGATGCAAAGAAAGTCATTGTCAGCAGTCCGAAGACTCACGGCACTCCAGCAGAGTATTACACCGAGGGCTCTTTCAAGGTTGTTGTCAACGCACAGGCTGCAGATGGCAGCACGTCATCGCAGGAGGTCACGGTATTGTGCTATGCCAACCTGCTTGGTACATGGAAACGTGAGGTGGAGGCAGGCGTGGAAACCGTTACCGCACAACTCACGCAGTATCTGAAGGACGATAACGGCAATATTATTACAAGCAAATCGCTCCGTAATGACATAAACGATGCCACGCAAGATTTGAGCGAACTGTCTCAAACCGTCACTACGCAAGGACAGGTCATACAAAACCAAAACACACGTCTGAGCACCGCCGAGCAGAATAGCGCAAAGATAGAGCGTGACACGACAGAGCTTGTTAAGAATATCGACAATACTGCTTTTGAGGACATAGATGGTACGCAGGTTGCTCTGAGTGCTGGCGAGTACATCGTGCAGTTAAAGGTTGACACGGAAGATTTGCCGACTGGCAACTATGTCTTTGATTTTGCTGGTTTCCACTACGAGGGTGGCGAACAGTTCATAGAGCATCGCATCACCGTAGACAATAGCGGAACGTACACCATTACGTTGCATGATGACATACAATCGGGCACTGGCGTGGCTACTATGCTGTATATCGGCAGGGTGTTCAATGTGTCATCTGAAATCAAGCAGAAGGCAGGCAATATCATGCTGCAGGTCAACGACAAGGTAAGCCAAAGCGATTTTAATATCTTCTCGAACAGCATACAGTCCTCTGTAAAGAATATCAGTCCAAGTAAGAACTTGCTGAAAGGCTCGCTGTCGGCAAAAGGATGGTTGAGCTCGCCAAGTGATGTTGTTGCTTCTGGTGTGCCATATACGAGCGCCAAATTGGATGATGACGGGTATATCGTTACCAACGGCTACGACCAATATCTGGCACAGAAACTTACCCTTTCAGGCGGTAAGACGTATGCACTATCGTTCTATAGCAAAAAGACAACGGCTATCACTGTAACGGTTTGGGTTGTAGACTATCCAACGATGAAACAGACCTTTACGGTCGCTGCGACTGGCGCATCTGACCGTAAGACGGCCAAAATAGAAGTATCTCCTTATCTCGGTGGTTATATGGGAATTTCCATCAATGCCACAAATATTAAGCATCCGCAACTTGAAGAGGGCGATACGGCTACTGATTTTATTGCGGACAGTACGGAGATATCATCTGATATCATACAGATAGCAGACAATATCCAGCTCTTTGTCACGCAGGGACTGAGTAATACGGGTATAGATATTACCAATGGCACCATCGAACTGCAAGCCAACAAGGTGACTTTCTGTGATGCCAACGGTGGAAACACCGACAAGATATGGATAGACCCGACTAACGGCACTCTGCACGCCGTCAACGGTCATTTCTCTGGAGAGATTACGGCGACAAGCGGCAGCATTACCGGTCAGATGAATATAGCATCCGGTGGTTCCATTATAGTGGGTAAAGAAGACTCTTACAGAATCAAGATAGCACAGAGCTCAAATAGAGGCTATATCACTATGTTGGATGGTGAAAGCAACAACATCATTCTCATAAACTATGATACTGGAAAGAATGCAGGCCAAATCAAAGTTTCCGAGGCAGACGCTCAGCATGAAAGATATACGTTCGTCAATCCTTATTCAATGGAGAGTGTTTATAATTACAAGAATGCGAGCGGTCAATGGAATGGAGACTATTCTCATATAACCACACAAGTGGGCCGCAGAATGGCTGAAACGGAGTATGACGATTTATACGTCAGCGGAGGTTTTGGAACCAGGAGGCACATCAAGATAGGTGTAGGGACTACAGGATCCGGCTCTTCAGAGCAGAGTGTTGTCAATCTTCGTGCTTATGATGATAACCAGGAATCCGCGTGGCCTCGCTGCCTTCTTGACCCGAATGGCGCAAACTGGATGACCAAAGGGCATGTACATGTAATGACAATGGGCGAGCTGAAGGTCCTTCTGAATAATCCGAACTCTATATACAGTAGCCATTTGGCCAACTACGCAGTAATGCTTACGAGAATTGACGGCAACTAAAAAGATACAATTATGAAGATAAATTTCGAACAACTAAGGGTTTATACCGATATCGCCAAGACAAGAGAACAGGTAATCAATGTAAAGGTGCAGGTAGCTGACGCCATCTACCAGAGCGGCATAGGCATAGCAGCCCACGCGCTGGCATTGAAAATCTACAACTCCACGGGCGATTGTGAGCTGACGGCAGATGAGTATCAGCTGTTGATGAGTTTTGCAGAACACCACTTCATACCTATGGTTATCGACGCATTAAAAGGAAACAATTAACAAAAAAGAATATGGCAGTAACACAAGAATTTATCGAACAGGTCAGCGAGGCGCTGATGGCGATAGGCGATGCCCTGGAGAATGCTCCCGGCCATCCTCGCGGTGCGTCAGTCATTACAAAGGAGGAGGAGATGACGGACACGCTCTCTCTTCCTGGCGTGATGTATGACAAAGACCCTATAACACATGATGACGCGCAGGCTATGGCATACGTTCAGATTCCGTGGTCCGTGATGTCTTCCGTCCTTGCATCCATGAAGACTGCCACGCGAGAGGCAGAGCAGAGTATACAGGATGTAGGGCAGGTTGTTGAAGATGCCCAGCAAGCAACCGCTGCCGCCAATACCGCAGCGGAGAATGCCGACAGCAGCAGAGAGCAGATAGAGAGCGATGAGCAGACCCGTCAGTCCGACGAACAGACAAGGCAAAGTAACGAACAGGCGCGCCAGGCCAACGAGCAGACAAGGCAGTCTAACGAACAGACCCGTCAGTCCAACGAGGAAACCCGTGAGACAACGGCAAGCTCCGATCATACCCGCGCGGAAGAAGACCATACCACAGCTGCAGGCGACCATACGACAGCAGACCAGGACCATACTCGTGCCGAGGAAGACCACGAAGCATCCGAGGCGGCAACAGGCGGTGCAGAGAATGTCAATGCCGTATTGGATGGCATGACCGTTACCGTCACCAACAGACAGGGCGAGTCGTCGAGCGTGATGATAGGCTTCCAGATTTACCGCACCTATGCTACGGTGTCTCTGATGAATGCCGATGCCGCCAACGTCCCTGAGGGTAAGTTCGTGCTGATAGCCACCACTGACAAGACGAGTGTTGATAATGCCAAGCTGTACTGCAAGAACTCACAAGGTTCTTTCTCGTTCCTTGCCGACCTCGACCAGGCATCCAGTGAGGCATGGGCTGACTGGCTGGAGAATATGAAGCCGCAGATAGAAGGCAAGATAGCACAGGCAGAGACAGACCACGGCATAGCCGCTTCAGACCATACGGTGGCCACCTCTGACCATCAGACAGCTACGCAAGACCATGCAGTTGCCGTTGCAGACCATTCTACTGCTACGGCAGACCACACTACGGCAGAGAACGACCATACGACAGCAGAAAGTGACCACACCACGGCAGTGAGCGATCATAACTTGGCAGGCACCGACCACGAAACGGCAGCAGCTGACCATGACACATCTGTTGCTGACCATGACATTGCCGCCACGGACCACGAAACAGCAGAAAGTGACCACGCCACTGCTGAGGAAGATAATACAAGAGCTATTGCTGATCACTCAATAGCAGATGCAGACCATATAGTAGCTGGTACGGACCACGATGACTCTGCTGCCGCCACTGCTGCCGCCACTGCTGCCGCAGGCAATGCAAACGATGAAGCTGCCTACGCAAAGAATATCGCCGACCACCCCAGCTATATTGCTGACGGAACGGCAGGACGGCCAGGTGATACAGGCTATGTGTACCAGTGGGACTATGAGCATCAGATATACGTCAGGGGCATCCGTATCTCCCTTGACTGGTACACTATGTCTCAGGAGGAAAAGGACGCCCTTGCCGCCGAGGTGCTGGCAAGTATTGCCTTTGATGATGTCCCGACGCCAGACAGCAATAAGGCTGTGCGCTCAAGTGGTCTCTATTTAGCCTTAGCAGGCAAGCAAGACAAGCTTGACTTCGCCACCGATGAAGAAGCTGATGCCGTATGGAAGAATTATCAGTTTGCGACAACCGATTAAAGAAACACGAGAAGAAGGTTGCTACGATGCAGACGATAGATGACATAGTGTCAGATATTGTTTAAGTAAACGACTGTTTCTTGAATGTGCCCTTGACTTTTCTTAAAGCACTTTGTATCTTTGCAGCATAGACAAATATAACATAGACATGGCAAAATTATCATTCAACTATGACGGTCAGAGCTATGTATCTGACGTCTTCTCGGGAGGAAAGGTAGTGCAACTGACTTTCCCGATAGAGAGAACCAAAGTGCTTTATCTGGAGACGCGCCTTGGCGTTGGCCTTCCTTGGAATGTCGCCGACAGCCGTATTCTGGAAAAGCAGATGGTGGTCAACGTTCCTGCTGGCGGCAGCGGACAGGAGTACCGTATGAACTGTATCGCAGAGCCTGCATCGGCAGAAATTGTTGCCGACCAGTCGGGCGGCGGAAGCGGTGGCGGCAGCTCGCAACCATCGGCTAACAGTGTAGGTTCCGAGGAAATCAAGGACGGTTCAATCAGGATGGAAGACCTCGACCCAAGCATCGTGACCACACCAGCCGAAGCACGTCAGATGGTGGCCGACGCCATTGCCGCCAACACACAAAAAGAATGAGCATAAAACTCAGATATAGTTCACTTTATTAACCCTTTAAAAAGTATTTCGCTTTATGACAAAAGACGAGCTTTTATTGAAGATTGTGGCCACCGAGTCATTGGAGGCCGCCATCAATGACATCATCGCGTATGTCAAGCAGAACCGTTCAGCCATTGATGCTAACATCAGCACCGTCAACGGCAAGGTAACAACCCTTATCGGCAGCGATACTGCAAAGAGCGTCCGCACCATCGCTAACGAGGAACTGGCTGCACAGCTGATTCCTGCTAACGCCAAGGAGGCACTCGACACCTTGCAGGAGATTGCTGCATGGATTCAGAGTCACCCAGACGATGCCTCTGCCATGAACACGGCCATCACCAACCTGCAGAACCTCGTTGGTACGCTCCCACAGGATACTGAGGAGACCACCGTCGTGGCTTGGGTAACAGCAGAGCTGGCCGCCCTCGCTAATCAGATCAGCGGCAAGAACGTCTCTGCATCTGGTGAGACTGGCAACGATGCCCTCGTAACGGCTTCTGCCTCGAACAACGCCGTTACCGTTGGTTCTACCACAAAGCTGCAGAACGCTGTAGCTGCTGCTGAGTCAGCTGTTCAGCCAGAAGATCTCGGTCTGCTGACCGTATCCGAGGCACAGGCTCTCGTAGCCGCTGCCATCGCTGATTCTTCCAGCTCGAACTCCAGCAACTAATTGCGCTCTCTGTGTGCCTGCGGAGGGTGACACTCCCTGGGTGTTTTTCTCCGCAGGCTTCTTTACTGTCAATTCATAAAGCGAAAACAGATTCTGATTAGATTATGGCAAACGATAACAATAGCGTTTTAATACCGAAGCAGTGGCTCATGCAGAACCTGCAACTGGTGTTGCGCGAGTACTGGAGCAGCATCACGGCTGTCTTCGCTACAAAACATGAGGTAGCCTCCATTGCCGGAGCAGACTTGACGTTTGCTGACGACGAGGACGCAGAGGCAATATGGGATGATTATACTTTCAGCACGACTGACTAACATCATTTTAATTAACAACTGAGAATTATGGCAGAAAACGAAGCAAAAGAGATATATACGAGGGAGCAGGTTGACGGCATCATGAATGATTTCAAGACGAATGTCCTTCCTCAGATCAAGACGGCCATCGAGGCACGTCAGAAGAAGTCTACTGGCGTAACGCTGGTGACGCTGAACTCCGCTCCTACTGCAAGCACGCTGCAGTATACCATTGGTGAAGGTCAGGACGCAAAGACGTATGACTTCAAGATTGGTGACGAGGTGCGCGTAGCAGACAGCGAGAACGCCAGCGACGGTGCCAACGGCTACGTATTCTACAAGTTGCATGACATCACGGGCAGCGGTAACAACAAGACGGCCTACTGGGACTTAGGAGCCTCTGGTGGTGGCGGTGGTGGTGCACTGGGTAAGGTGAAGGTGTACCTGAAAGACATCATCAACGACGTTGAGAACCTTTCCCCGACGTTTGCTGGTGTGGTGGTGACGCTGACGAACACCTCCGATGCTGGCAGCACGCCCGTAACAAAGACACTGGCCGCTGGCGAGAAGAGCGTGATATTCACGAAGGTCACTCCGCTAAAGAACTATTCGGTAAGTGTGGCACAGCTGGACGACCAGTATACGACACCTGCCGCACAGACCATCACGAACCTTGCCATCGGCGAAGAGAAGGAGCTGACGTTCAACTACGAGGCCGACGAATATACGGTAAACATTGCGTCGAACCAAGGTACCGACTCTGCCATCAGCGGTGCCAAGGTGACATACAATAACCAGCAGTACGGCAACGGCGATACATTCAAGGTTGCCAAGGGTACTACTGTGAGCCTGACGACGAGCGCCATGAGTGATGTCACGGACTATGCGAAGAGCATCAGCCAGTCAGGAAAGTCCATCAATGCGCTGTACTCTACGACGCTGGTAGCCATCAGCGTGGTTTCCAACCAGTCGGATTTCACGGAGCGCAAGCAGTACACAATCAACGGTACGGCGAAGTTCGTGACGGCCACAGGTACGACACCCGCCCTGACAGGAACGGTGAAGGTTGCCACTGGCACGGCTCTGAACATCACCGCCCCCGATATTGAGCACTACGCCAAGAACGTCGCTTCCTATGGCAATGCCACAGGTACGAGCCAGACGATAGAGGTCACCTACTCTGCTACGAAGGTGAACCTGAATATGGTAGGTGTGGTGAACGGCGTGGAAGGTAACTTCCCAACAGGCGCACAGGGTACGGTGAAGCATACAAGCGGTGCTGACCAGACTTTGACGGACAACACGACAACGGCGCTGGTACCGACAGGTAGCGCGTTCACCATTGAGTATTCAGGCGTATCGGGCTACGGCACGCCCGCGAACTATTCAAGCACCGCAGCAGGAACGGCCATGACAGCCGACAAGGCCAGCTACGTGTATGGTGTGCTGGTTGTAGAGCTGACGATGAACGATGCCGACGATACCGCTTTGGCCAGTGCCAAGGCCTATATCACAGTAGGCAGCGGCAGTGAGCAGGAAATGTCAGGCTCGATAGCCAGCCATGTGAAGACCTTCTCGATGGCCATTGTGCCAGGCACGACATACTCTCTGCGTTTCGGTGACGTGACAGGCTATGCCACACCAGCCGCCGTGACGAACCAGACGAAGGCCAGCGGCTTAGAGACCGTGCAGAAGCAGTATGCCACGACGATACTGACCGTGACGCTTGCAAGCGATACTGGCGAGGCTGATCTGAGCGGCGTGACGAAGACCGTTACCGACACAACGGCATCAGCTGTCGTTGCAGCCCAGCAGGACGGCACATATAAGATTCCTACAGGTCATGGCTATTCGGTTGCCGTGAGCGACGACGTGGAAGGCTACAAGGCTCCTGCTACGGCGACAGGTACGGCGAGCGGTGCATCAGCATCGGTGACGATGACCTACGAAGAGCAGGCGGGATTTGTTGACCTCGGTCTGCCATCAGGCTTAAAGTGGGCACAGGCCAACATCGTGAAAGACGCTCAGGGTAACTACGCGATAGGTGAAAATCCCGAAGACTACGGCTGTTACTTCTCATGGGGTAACATTGTCGGCCATAACAACGGCGAGGGCTACGACTTCGGTACGAGCAATTCAGGACCATACGCCAGCACTCCTGGTAAGCAGGTCACTGCCAACATTGCAAGTAACGATGCCCAGCACGACGCTGCTCTGGCCCTGCTCGGCTCTCCTTGGCGCCTGCCGACGAAGGAAGAGTTTCAGGAGCTTTACGACAATACCGATAGGGAGTGGACTTCGATTAACGGCATAAACGGTTGGAAGTTCATGAAGAAGAGTGACCATAGCGTGTTCGTTTTCTTTCCCGCTGCTGGCTACGGTTACGGTACGAGCATCAATAATGTCGGTTCGTACGGCTACTGTTGGTCATCGTCGTGGAGCTCTGCCGATTACGCGTACCGCATGTACTTCGGTAGTTCGAGCGTGTACCCACAGAATTACAGCCTTCGGTACCTCGGGTTCTCGGTGCGGGCTGTTCAGTAATTCGCCTACACCCGTTGGCTCAGTTTACGACGCACAACAGCCGCCCCACAAGGCGGCGCGTCGTAAACAGGGGCAACGGATTAAGATAGATAATTTAAGTAACTAAAAGAATAGGAGAAAATAAGATGAAGTTAACTCCAGCATTGGAATTTGAGAAATTGCGTGAAGACGCTGAGAGCTGGAACAAGATTTTCCTGCACAAGGACGGCAAGTTTTTCCGTGCCTACGAATGGAGTGCATGGCTGATTAAAACGCTGGTCTGCAGCGAGGCGTTCCAGAAGGAGCGCGGTGACGTGAAGATACTGGCAGCGAACCGTTACGTGACGAAGAAGGGCGAGTATGTGAGCGTCGGTTTTCCTTTGGAGTCGTTGTCGAAGTACATGCCGAACTATGAAGACGTGGACTTCGAGACCATTGAGGACTATGCTACCTTCACGGTGGAAATGTCCGACGAGGAAGATGTGACTTACGAAGTCCTGCAAGCAGCCTTCATGGAGTGGAAGCAGTCTCTACCAGAGAAGGACACGCGCGGCGGTCAGAAGGCTACGCGCTCGACAGCCCGTGTCGATTCGGAAGGTAGTCGTGTCGGCATGTTCCAGATTCTTTCTCAGGTGATGAGCTATCCGCTGGAGTCGAAGACACCATCAGACAATGCTGAGTTTATCGCTTCACTGAAACGGCAGCTTGCAGCGTTGCTGTAGAATACAGACCTCCCGCTGTAAAAAGGGGAATGCGCTCTTTCAACATATATACATCAAGGAAAAACGTAGCGGCTGTTCAAGGCGAATTCATAGGTCATCCGTCCTGCGATGAGCGGGAAAAAGATGTAGATGTCTGGCGGCTCTGCAATAGCAGTTCCACCATTCGTTCGTAACAGGTGATGACCGTAAACGGAGTTTTTCTTTCCCGCTGCTGGCAACGGTAACGGTACGAGCATCAATAATGTCGGTTCGAACGGCAACTATTGGTCATCGTCGTGGAACTCTGCCAATAACGCGTACAACATGAACTTCAATAGTTCGAGCGTGAACCCACAGAATAACAACAATCGGTACAACGGGTTCTCGGTGCGGGCTGTTCAGCACTCGTCAAGAAGACGGCATAAGACTACAATAAAGAGATAGTAACAGAAGACAATAAACGAAAAAAGCTATGGCATACTCACTGACACGCGAGGCATTACTGCTGGACCTTTATGCGGCGTTCCTATGCGCCAAGCGCCATAAGGGCAGCAAGCTCTATGTTCAGAGGTTCGAGCGGCATCTGAAAGAGAACCTGACTGAGCTTAGGGACTCGCTATGGGACAGGACGTATAAGCCAGCTCCTTCGTCGTGCTTCATCATAGAGCGTCCGAAAAAGCGGGAGGTCTTTGCAGCCCAATTCAGGGACAGGGTGGTACACCACCTGTACTACAACTACACTCACGAGCTATTCGAGCGTACTTTCATCCACGACACGTACAGCTGTATTCCAGAGCGCGGCACACACTACGGCATAGGCCGACTGGCTGATCATATCCGCAAGGAGAGCCTTGGCTACCGCAGGCCGTGTTATGTGATGAAGCTGGATATTCGCGGTTACTTCATGCATATCGATCGCCAACGCCTGCTGGATATGGCTATGTGTTCGCTTGAGAAACTGCGCACGCACAAGATAAGGAAGGGAGATAAGGACACATGGGAAGACAGGATAGACTACAGTCTGGTGACATGGCTGACGCGCGAGATTATCCTTCTTGACCCCAACGAGAACTGCAGGATAGTAGGTTCTGAAAACGACTGGGTAGGTCTTGACCCAGCGAAGACGATGCGCACGGCCAACAACGGACGCGGCCTGCCTATCGGCAATCTGACGAGTCAGCTTTTCAGCAATGTCTATCTGAATGCGCTTGACCAGTTCATGAAGCGCGACATGAAATGCAGGCACTACGGCAGGTATGTTGACGATGCCTATGTGGTAAGCTGTGATAAGGAGCAGATGAAGTCCATCGTTCCAAAGGTCCGTGATTTCCTCTCTGCAGTCCTTGGCCTGGAGCTGCACATGGGCAAGCTGTCGGTGAAGAATGCCAACTACGGCACTGAGTTCCTTGGTGCCTTTGTGAAGCCTTACAGGGCGTATGCCTCTAACGCCTGCCTGCACAGGATGGAGCGTAACATCAGGTTTATGGATATGCAAGACGGTGACTCGGTATATCGTAGCGTCAACTCGTTTCTCGGTGTGCTGAGCCACTACAAGACATACAGGATTCGCCGCAGCCTGTTCCTGCGCAGCAGGTTTCTGTGGACGGCGACCTTCAACAGTGACATAACAATAATGAACAAACCATATAATTACAAAGAAGTATGAACAAGGTATTTGGAAAGAAAGAGTGCTTTGTCCCCGTACGTGAGGACGAAAGCCGAGTGATCGTCAGCTACGACTACCATGAAGAGGCCGACGGTGAGAGCGCGACATGGTTTGAGGTCTACTTCTATAAGAAGACTGACGGCAAGCCGAGTATTGAACGCATCAAGGCAGCCATCATCAAAGATATTGACGAGCGAACCGATGACAAGTCTGAGCATGGCTACGTGTGGAGCGGCAAGCCCGTCAAGCTGAACTGGGAAAACCGCCAGAACTTCAAGGCCGTGCATGATGCTGCTGCCATGTACCCAGAGCTGGTATCGTTCCCGAAGCTGTTCAAGCTGAGTGACGGTGATGACGGTAACGCTGTGTACCATACGTTCGAGAGCATGCAGGAGATGGCCCAGTTCTACCTTGGCGGTCTTAGCTGGATTGAGCAGTGTGTGGAAGAAGGTTTTCATAAGAAGGATGGCTTTGACTTCACTCCGTATGAAGAGGCCCTTAACGGATAAGGAGGATAGGCTATGAAGAAAATCTGGGAATGGCTGTTAGCAAGCCACAGAATACACCATTTGTTGTTAGGAATACCCGTAGGGTTATTCCCTACCGACTGGTACAATACCGAGGTTTTAGCCTGTGGCGTAGCAGGAAGTATGGAATTTAAAGACTGGCACTGGGGTGGCAAGCCAGATGCCATTGACTTCATACTTACTGTAGCTGGTGTCAACTTAGGACATCTTCTGAGAATTGGTTTTATTGCGACATTATAAGTATTGCGCTTATGAAGATTCCAGAGAGCATATCGGCAATGGTCTACTCCATGAAGCACCCAGCATTATGGACTCTGATGGTGTGGGCTATTGCAGCTGTCGGCTATTGGCTGATGGCGGGCGTATTGGGAAGGTATATTCCCCTTGCCTTTGCCGTGCTGGCATGTATGGTATTCGTCGGTGCCATGCCTCTGCTAAGACACGATGGAAATACGAAGCATTATATCTTTGCAGCCGTTGGCGGTGTGCTAAGTCAGTTGTGGTGCATTCTCGTAGCAGGCTTCTGGTGGATATTCCTATGGTGGTGGCTGTGGTGCGTGGTGATGATTGTGCTGCTGTACTTTGGCAAGGCGAGGTTCTGGTGCCTCTTAATCGAACTGTGGGCTATGGCTGCAGCTGTCTGGACAATAGTGCTGATTAGGAATCCTGACATCTGACAGACGCCCATACATTGCCTCTTTTATGGCACAATAAAAGTCCCAGCAGGCCGGCATTTCCGATTTGCAGTCTTGAATGCCATGTTAAATCGGCCTGCGGGAACTTTATGAGTTCTCTACCAAATAACATGGCAAATTATTAATTAAATTTATGACTGCAAATCGGATGCAAAATTACAACAATTCCGACTATCTCACAAATATTAGCGGAATAAGTGGCTACTTGCTACTAAAAATTAACATAAATCAAGTCAAAATGATGTCAAAGTTTGGCCTCTCCGTGGAAGATGTCAGACATATTCCCATGTACGAGGAATACCTCTCACTGCGTCAGGACAGACTGAAGACAACGCATATCATTGCCCATCTCGCAGAGAAGTACTATGTTAGTGAAAGCACGGTGAAGCGCGTGATAAAGCGGTTATCAAATCGGGTCATCTTGTGAACCACGAATAACACGGATATCTTAGGAGTCTGTTGTTTTTCTCCGTAAATTTGTAACGGATTTCCAAAAGGACTTCCGCTACAGATAACCCTATTTATTCACAACACAAAACTTAAAGATTATGGCTTTAGAAATGAATGACTTGTATGCCCTGAAGTCGATGGGTAACAAGGATGGCCTTTCAGCCTACGAGCAGGTGAAGCTGGACTACATGGCGGCCAAGCGCCCAAGCAACGTCGCCGTTACCAGCATCGTCTTCGGTGGTGCCGCACTTGTCGGTGTCATTGCAGGAACGGTGTTGAACAGCATGTACGCCAACGCGAAGTCGAAGGAGGCCAAGGAGGCAGCCATTGCCTCTGAGAAGGTGGCTAATGCCCAGTACAACGCTACCCTGCAGCTGATTGCCCAGGGCAATGCCAACACCAAGGACAACATCGACCGCCTGCTGCTCAGCATCCAGCGTGAGACAGACGCCAGAGTGGCCCAGGGTACTACGATTTCGCAAACTATCACTGATTCGATTTCAGGACAGCAGCAGGGATCGCAGAACCAGTCAACCAGCGTGGAGAACTCGGCCTATGCTACGGCTATGAACCAGATTGTCTCTGACCGTCTGACAGGCCGCTCCAGCCTCGATGCACAGCCCGTCTGCATCTACTCGGCTCCCCAGCCATGTAGCTGCCCAGGTTGCGGTTGTGGCCAGTAACGGCTAATGGGTATTAGGGGAAGTCTTCCCAAGATTTCCCCTAATTACCTTTCCAATCCTTGCAAGTTTGGAAAGAATTAGCAAGAATTATCAAACACGGCAGATGATGTGGAACAAGAATAAACGACGCGAAGAGATGATGAACATGATACGGATGATAAACCCGACAAGCAAAATGGCCATCAGCCAGCAGTGCCTACTGATTGCCAAGGGCGACATCGACGAGGCAAAAAAGCTGCGCGACTACTTTGCAGACGTGATGCCTGAATTGCCGGTAGTGGACCAGCCAGAGCCTACGTGGGTGGACAATACCAAGAATACACTGAACGGTATTCTATCCTGGAGCGGTGAGCATCAGCAGGGGCTCATGCAGATATATGAAATCATCCGTGGCATGACGGGCAACCGTCTGCCACCGCTTACCATCCCTGGCATGACAGCGGAGACAGAAGCATCAGCTACACCGCTGCCTCCCATCAATGAAGAATAACAATTAAAATCACGGCAAGATGAAAGTTTATCCAATCACAATAAAGATATACGCCGAGGACGAACATGAGGCAGAAAAGGCACGTCATGCGCTCGGCGGTTTCGTTGACCAACTCGGACAGATGGGCATTCATGTCACTGGCAACAAGATTGCAGACGGCATGTCGCGCTGGGACAAGAATGCCTTTGTAAGATCAAAGATAATTGACCACTTCAAGAACAATTAAAATTACCAACTATGGCAGAAATTGACAACAAACCACAGGAGCAGGTGGCCGGTGCCGCCGCCCAGCAGAGACCACCCGTACAGTCTGTTGCTGCGCCACAGCAACCCTTACCCAATCATCCTGCATCGCAGCAGGCAAAGGCACGCCCTTGTCCGAAGGACTGCCGCAAGTGTTCCATGCAGCAGCAGATATGCTGCTCATCACTACTATCGTTCCAGTCGTTCGAGGTGATGAACAACATCATCAAGCGTCTCGACACACAGTCGCAGCGTATTGAGGAAATGGAGGAGCGTCTGAAGGCCATCCAATCATCGGAGGCTGAACTGAGCAGCCCCGTTCCTTTCAACGGAGATCTGTTCTCTGGCAATGGTTAGGCATGTTGCTGTGGCACAGCAACCCTATAGCGCAGAGTGGGGCTGGCGCAGAAGGTAGAGCCCCGAGACAATCAACACAAAAACTATTATGAGTTGTAAATGTAACTGTAATTTCAGAAACGGATCAGACAAGATGGACTTCCTCATCTCGTCAGAGACCGCCGGTGTGTACGCCTTGGGCCTGACCCACTACACATGCGGAAACATGAAGATGGCAGTGAATGATCCGGCACATCCCGTGCAGTGTAACCTCACCATCGAGCCAGTCGGCCAGCCCATTGACCTCGGCAACGGTATCTATGGACAGGAGTTCCTGATTGCTGGAACCGTGACCTACTGCCCGTGCGGCGGTTGCAAGCCAGAGCCGGAGTATGTCACATTCCAGGACTGCATCACCACCACGTCGGCGACGCAGCCGAAGCTCGCACTCGGAGAGGTTAACGCCTCGCCGAAGCCCATCACCTACTACGTCAACAACGGATGCGGGTGCTGCCGTGCCCAGAAGCCATGTACCAACCAGATTGCCATCACCACCTCTATTGAGGTGACGGCAGGGGCGTAGTGTATGGACTGGATGGACGTTGCGGCAGTCGTGTTCTTCTCGACGACGGTAAACCACCTCGGACTGATAAGTGCCATAGAAAGCGCCATAAAGCACAGACTATGGATACTTGACTGTCCAAAGTGCCTCTCGTTCTGGAGTGTGCTCGTCTACGGACTGAGCGGCGACGGCATGGCCGCCAACCCCTCATGTCTGGCATGGCTGCTCGCAATATCCATCCTTTCTGCATACATTGCCATCTGGCTTGAACTATTGGAAAGTATCATCGACAGACTATACGATTACATCTATGGGAAGATTTATTCAACAGCAGATTCCTCCGATGACGACGCGGCAGGTGCCTGAAGCATGGTGCCCGTCGTGCGGCAGCAGCGTGATTGTCGGTTCTGCCGACAAGGGAAAGAAGCAAGTTAAACCCGTTAAAAAGAAGAAGAAATGACAACAGCACAAGAACTCAAAGAACGCTATGACAGTCTCTATGACTACATGGCCAATTCAAAAGACCCGAAAAACATGAAAGCCTTCGGGTGCGTGATGACAGAGATAATGGACTGGCTCATCCAAAACAAGCCCGACGTGGCCGAGGAGATGATAGATCAGCTCGAAAGCATCAAGTGGAAGCAGTACCTCACACCCAAGGAGGCTCAGAAGATTATCGACGGCATGGATCCAAAGGCACCGTGGTTGCGCGACCAGTGGAAAGCTGCTATGGAATCCTTTGGCCTGCCTTTGGAGGATGCGCCGTACTATAACCGCTGTGCCCTCTGGGTGGAGATGAACAAGGTGTATTCAGATGCCGGCGACGTCATCGCTTCACTCATCGGCAAGCCACTCTCGCCCTCAGACAAGGATATTATCAGCGCCTGCTACAAACTGGCCCTGAAGAACCTCCTCGACAAGGACGGTGTGTATGACATCCGCAAGTACTTTCTCTGGTAAGTTATGGACTATGCCGACGCTGCTGAAGCACTCATGCGCCGTAAGTTGCTCGAAAGTATCTACGACCGCATGACCGACGATGAGAAGCGCCTCTTTATCCAGATGACGATGGAGAATCGCTCGCACACCGAGATTATGCAGGCACTCCAACAGCAGTCGGCACAAATCCAGGACCTACGCAAGCATCAGCAGACGTTTGCTGAAGACTTTGCCAGCAACATTGCCGGTAACGCCGCCTGGGATGGCCTTTTGTGGCTTACTCGAAAGTTATTCAGATAAACCATCATTCGCCGTGATTGGTAGGGCGGGCGCGCGTCAGTGCGTCTGCCCTTGTCTTTGCCGAGTGCAATCCTCGCCTCGGCATAGACATTAAGCCCGCTTGTGCTTCTGCTCTCGGCTCGTCTGCCCTTGATTTTTTTTCGGTATGTTGCTATATTGTAGCAACAAAACATGATCATTATGAACAACTGCAAAGAATTTGTCTTAGACGACCTGATGGCCATCACCGCCATACCTGTCGCAGACTATGCGCTCGGCACGAAAGCCTGGCAGCTGAAGCCGACGATAGTCACCACCAGCTTCTCCCCTACCCTTACCAACGCCATCGTCATCGGCTTGCAGCCTGCAACGGTAGGCGGCAAGCTCATACCTATCCGTCGCCATACGGGTAAGGCAAAGGATGCAGAAAGCGACAACGTAGCCGGACGTCTGCATACGGTCACGGTGTCATGCGAGGTTGACGACCGCGAAGGCACTACGTGGAACAACCTGCTGAAACTGGAGCGCACACCGAGCCACCTCATGCTTTTGTTCCGTGGCGGACAGAAAGCATTTGCCGCCGCCACGCAGGACACCTATATTTGCGAGGTGGAGCGTAGCGGCAGCAAAACCAGCGTGTCGTTCAAACTGTATAACCTGATGGGTATTCAGCTGATTACCGCTTAGACCTTACGGCAGAGGAAAATTTTCTCTTCCTTGCCGGACGCTTTACCGGCTCAACGTCCTGTTGGGTCGGTTTCTTCTTACTTTCCGACATGTACTGCTCCCACAGGTTGCGCACCTCTTCCGGTACGGTCGTCACAGTACATACGAAGTTCTTTCCATACCGCAAGTTCAGCGGGCCTGTAATGGCGATGTCTGGCAACAGGATAGCCGTATCAGCCTGCGTTCTGTCAACAAGCACCAGACGGCCTGCAAACGGATTATCTTTCAACCAGTCTGACATGACGGGTGACTTGGCAGGCGACAGGTCGGTGATAATAGTCAACTGCCTTACCACGTTCAGCTTATCCACGCCGTTGGCATGTGGCCACTGCTGGCGCATCCAGCGGGTGATAACCTCCGTTGCCTGATCGGGCATCGTCGGGGCGACAATCATCAGTTCCGTCTCCGTATAGCGTGCCAGCAAGGCAGGCAGCAGTTCAGTAATCGAAAGGTCTCCATAGCCCTGAAACTGCGTCCTGCCACCGTTTTCGATGGAGTCGCGCAGGTTGAGCAGTTGCCGCCGGATACAACAAGGTTCTAAGATGTGCATAACTTTCAATTATCAGTTGTCAATAAAAAAGGCCCAGGCCCGATGATATGGAGCCTGAGCCTCGTAATGCTGTTGTTACCAGATACCCAAATTAGTTGCTTGAATCAGATTCAACATCCTCGGCAATCTCACCGTAGTACTTCACAACGTCGTACACCTGGAAGTTGCAGACGAAGTTGAAGGTTGTACCGTGCTCGTCGTTGCGGTTCTTACCGCTGTCGTTGGTACGGCTGAACACCACGTCGCCAGTAGGATTGCCGACGACCTTCCACTCCTTCAGTGAAACGCCGTTCACTTTCTTGGTCTTGCCAGTGGGGAAGAACACCATGTAGCCACCGCCCATGTTGGAGAGACGGCGACCGAGAACAGCCATATCGTCCTCGTTCTTGTCAACGAGACCTGTACCGGTAACGGTGTTGGCACCGCCCTCGCCGTTGTCCTCGCTGCTGACCTGACCAGACTGGTTCTTAAAGGCAATCTTGAAACCCTTCAGGGTAGAGCCTGAACCACCCTTGGGAGTGATGTTGTACTGGTTCTTCTCATCGTTGATCTCGATGTTGCCCTCGATGTGGTCGCTGTCAATAGGAACGACCATGCAGTAGTTACTGGTACCGCCCGGATTCTCCGAGCAGTCGTTCGTCTGCTTAACGTGCTTTAAATTGCAAAGTCCCATAATCGTATGTCTTTTTTGTGTTTGTGTTGTTTACTATGATTACTTGTGAATAGAGAGTCGGAGGTCAGAGGGCGGCGCTTGCAGTGAAGGTCACTGGGCGCCGCTCACCTCCGATGGGGTTTAGATGCTGCTGTCAGAGTCACCACCGCCCTCTTCCTCGAACATAGCTACGAGAGTCACAACACCACCAGGGAAGGTGTAGTTGTAGGGGTTGGCAGTAGCGTTGTCGCTCCAGCCCTTGAACTTGTAGCCATCCTTCGGCGTAGCGGCAACAGTGATGATGTTGCCCTCAGCATAGAGGTTCTTCTCACCAGAGGTGATCTCGGCAGTACCCTCATTCTCGTCGCTGGTGGCAACGGTGAAGATATCGGCGATGTAGTCGCCAGCGGGTACGTTGTTCGGGGTGTTCTCCTGGTCGTTGGTAGCGAATACCTTCGGGCTGTAGTCGCGGATACGAGAAGCCTGAGCGGTCTGCACCTGATAGTCGAACAGGTTGTGGTCGTCAGAGTTGCGCTCAACAGTGATGTTGGCCTGGCTCTCAGGACGCACGTCGCAGATGTACTCCAGTGTTCCGGGCAGACAGAAGATGAGCTTGTCGCCCTTACCCATAGAGGTGTGGGTGGTCAGCTTCAGGTTCTTCATCTGACTGAACTTCCATCCATCCTCCAGAACGGTGACAGCCAGCTGCGGGTGCATCAGCATGTAACCCTCGACAATCTTGTCAGCGAGGTCAGAGCTGACGTAAGCCAGCAACTCCTCGGCACCGCGAAGGTCGTCGTTCAGTGAGTTGTAAGCGGCCTTGAACCATTTGTAGGCAGCCAGAGAGTCGCTGGGAGCAGCGCCGGTCTTAATCAGGTTGCCGATAGCCTCGCTGATAATACCCTTGGTGATACCCTGGGCGATCTTGGTGAAGATACCGTCGTACAGAGAGAGACCCAACTTCACCTGGTTCTCCGTGGTCTCGGGCAGGTTGGCGTTAGCCTCGTTGCCGAAGAAGAAGTTGGCGCGGACGTCCTGAGCGTGGCGATTGGCGATCTTCTCCAGCAGGAACTGCGTCTTCTCTGCGTTGTTGGTACCGTCGGGGTTCACGTGGAATGGTTCCTTCTCACGATACTTCTGGACGTTGTCCTGGGGGTGAGTAACTGCGAGAATCACCTTTGCAGGGTTCTCGACAAACATACCGAGCTGTACCTTCTTGACGGCCCCCTGCTTATACTGACGTGCAAGCAGACCCTTGTCATTGAAGAGGAACAGCTTGTCGATGTTCTCGACATCGGTCGTGACAGTGATCTGGAGGTCATCCAGCATCTTGTCATTCAACATGGAAGCGCGAGCTACCAGGTCGACATGCAGCTGTTCGGTAACAGTCTGCACTTGTGAGACATTGATTGCGTAAGCCATAATCCTTTTTTTAGTGTTGGTGAAAACTATTATGTTGTCTTTGTGTTGTTATTGCAAATTTACGATGTAGAGAACTACAAGTCAAGGGCAATCTGAGCCGAGTCTGACTAACGGCGCTTGCTACGTGCCTTTGTCTCTGCGTCGCGCTTGCGCAGGGCATCGCGAATCTCCTCTGGAGACATGTTGGCATTCACGGTGCTACGCACGGTGCCAGTAGCCTCTGGAGCGTCGCCCGTTCCGTTGTCGGCAGGGATGCCACTGTCAGCGTTGGCCATAGGAGCGGGCTTACCAGCCATCTCTTTGAGCTCAGCCTTCAGGTCGCTAACCTGCTTCGTCAACTTGTCGACGTCTTCCTTTAGACCAGTGATGGTAGCATCACGCTCGGCAATCGTACCGTTGGCAGTCTCGATGTCCTTACGGGCCTGGTCGATGTCGGCCTGCAGCTGCTCGGCGGTATTCTTCTGACCGTCCAGCGACTCCTTCAATTCGGCAATCTTCTTGTCCTTGTCGGCAATCATCTGCTCTGCGTTATGCAGGGTTTCCTGAATCTTGTTAATCTCCTCAGTAGCAGCCTGTACGGCTTCCTCAGTAGCGGGCGCATCGGTTGGCTTTTCCTCCTCTTCGGCAGGTTTCTCCTCTGCGGGTTTCTCTTCCTCTTCGGCAGGCTTCTGCTCTTCCTCGGTAGCGGGTGCTTCCTCGGTGGGCTTCTGCTCTTCCTCAGCAGGCTTCTCTTCTTCGACAGCGGGTGCTTCGGTCGCAGGTGCTTCCTCTGCTGGCTGTTCCGTTGCAGGAGTTTCCTCCTGTGCGGCTGCGGCGGCTGCTTTAGCCTCCTTGGCCTTCATCTCTGTCAGCTTCTCTGTGAGGGTGTCAAGCAGAGGCTTATTGAGGAATGTACCTTCCTCTGTCACCTGCAACTCTTCCACTCCGAGAACCTGAGCGACAATCTGATACTTCTCGTCCATAATCGTGCTATTTTTTTGTGAAACATTGGTCTTCTTATCTGCAATATCGGCAATATGCTCAGCAGCGGCTTCTGCGCTTTTGAGTGCAGCTTCCATCGGATCTTCTTCATCGTCTGTCACGTCTGCTGGCTGTCCGATTTTACGGTTGGCGGTACGGGCGATAGGCTCCTCATCGCCGTTGGCCACGGCAAATGCGCGTGCCACCAGGTCGCCCAGCAGCATCTGTCCGTCACACAGGATATCCATCACTTCGGATGCGTCGAATATCTTTCCGTCCAGATGCTCGTCGGTAGCATTAGGGAATGCTGCCTTCATATCGCTGCGGAACTCTGCCTCCAGCTTGTCAAGTTCCTCAATCAGCAGCGTGGCATCATCGTTCTCGGCAATGTCGCGATACTCCTTGTTCTTGTTGATACTCTTGGTAGCGTAGTACTCACGGTAGGTCTCGCTGTCAAACTGATTCTTCTCACCGTTCTTGATAGTGAAGAACGCTGCCATAACGCCTACGCAACCCAACTGGTCTTTCAGGTTCACCACGTAAACCTCGTCGCCAAACGATGTGAGATACTCACCAGCCGATGCACAAAGTCCGTCGATAAGCATATACACGCGCTGTCCACAGTCGTGAGCATAGTCGATAGCCTGCTGGAAATCGTTCTTAGCCCAAGCCGAACCGCCAGGAGTGTTAATCACCATGATATGAGCACGGCAGTACTTATTGTCGGCGGCCTCCATCATCCAGTCGCGGATCTCCTTCGAGCCGTATGAGCAGGCATCGCCATTGCGTGTGATAGGTCCGTCTATGGGAATCACGTTCACAAACGGCTCCTTCATCTGGGCAAGCAGGCTGGTACCGCCCCAGTTATAACGAGGCAGCACCTCGCCGTCCTCGGTCACCTGAGCGTCGCGTATAACCTCTCCGTTCATACCGGCTACCAGATATGGCTGCTTCTTCTCTACTGCACCGATGGCAATATGATTGTTGAAGTTGTGCATCAACGTAGGCAGCAAGCCGTGAACAAACTGCGGCATTACCATCCAGTGCTTTGTTGTGAAAAGTTCGTAAATCATATTCTTTCGTTTTTATTCAACTTTTTCCGCAATTTACTATGTATCGCCGTGATTGTCAAGGGCAAACCAAGCAAGAAGCAATTTCTACACCTTTCACTTTAGTTCCGGCGTTCTGTGAGTGGCCGGGAAACCGGTAAACAATTTGCGTCTGTTCTGCTCGCAGACTGCCTTGCGCTGGCGCTCTGCTGCAGCTTCTGCGTTGGCTGCATCCTGCGCCTCCTTTGCCTCGCGGGCGCGTATCGCGTTATATATAGGTGTGTCTACGGCTGCGTCGCCAAGTGCATCAATGTGCTCTTCGATGAAGTTGCAGGCCGTTGCCATAGCCTGCTGTGCATCAGTCATGGAGTCACGCCTTGCCAACTTCTCTTTTACAGGAGCCAGCTCCGTTCTTCGGCTTTCCACATAGAGGGCCAGTGCAGTACGAAGCATCGACAACAGCTCATCGTAGACCTCTGCGTCAACCTCCTTCGTAGCAGCACCATTGTTGGCATACGCCACCACTGCCTTCAGTAGCTTGCCGCCGATGCGTGGCTTCAAATAAGTATTCTGACAGAAGCGGATATCTCTTACCAGTGCTACATACGCCATACGCTCACCCTTGATATCCAGGTATTCGTTCAATACTCGGGCCGTCTGGAAAAGCAAGTCCTTATGCAGGTAGTAAGCGTCAGCCTCCTGCCACTTATCGGTAAACACCTTATCGCCTTTGGCGTCTGCCTCCAGAAACAGCAGCAGTGAGTCTATGGCGCGGCCTGCACTCATGTAGGCATCCTTCACCACGTGTTCTATCTTCTTCTGGTCGGCAGGCTCGTAGCCCTCTGCACTCACCTGGTTCATTCCACCGCCCTCGTTGAACGAGACCGTCAGCAAGCCGGCCTTGTGCGACAACATCTTGTAGAACACAATCTGCTGACAGATACGCAGCAGTCTGACAGTCACCTGATCCTGCTTCGGAACATCCTTTTCCTCCTTTGCCTGGGCAGTACATGTCGGCTCAACCAAACCTGCCTGCACGCGGTCCATACGTTCTGTCACGTCGGCATGAGGCACCTTGGGGTCTTTCTTCGCCTTGCCTGTCGGTTTGACGGTCGTCGATGTGATGTCGCCGTATTCCTTGCGCAGTCGCTCATACTCGTTGCAGAGATGCTGATACAGCGTGGTGCCAAGCAACGGCTCCAGAGCCACCCGCTCTTCCTCTTCCACATAACCGTAGATTTGGTCGGGTCTGCTCCACCGTGCCGTAGGCATCAGCGATATGATTTCGTTTTCGCTTCGTATAAACATAGCTATATCGTTTTACCGCAATATCGTGATTTCTAAAGAAAAAGTCAAGGGCATTTTAAATACATCTTCCCATCCTCATAGCAGAACACAGGTTTTCCGCTAAGTTCGCAGATTCTCGCCGCCTGCTCGCGGTCGCTCTCGACAAACAGGGTTGCCCAGTCCGACTTCTTATACTGATGCGCCTTATATCTGCCCGGGTACGACGTGGCATTGCGCTCTTCACGACTATCAGCCTGAAACATAATCAGGTCGTTATATTGTATGCCGTGTCTTTCCAGCCATCGCTCGGTTATATCCCGGTACTTCTCCAGCCTGTAGGTAACGATGGCCCCAATCGGTGTGGTGGGCACCACCATCGGAACGGCATGTTCAAGGTAGTACTCGTAGGCTTTGGTGTCACGCTCCGACGGCGGGTCTTGGCACAGCACGCCGTCAATGTCCCACATCATGGCCTGTGTCTTATGCGCATGATGGTGCATGATGTTCCACTCATAGAGATACCACCGCTCGCCTGGCACGTAGATATCCTCCAGCCAGATGTTCACCAGTGCCTTGGCATCTCTGCCACGGGCAAAAACACAGCCGAACAGAATGTCATACGGCCCTGTCGTCGTAACCAGCATCTTGCGCGCCCTGACAATTGCAGCACCGGTGTTGACGGTATCGTCTATCACCAGTACTTTCCCCGGCCTTCCCCTGCCAAGCAAGGTCTGTCTGTCACCGCACGACATGATGTTGCCGTCAAGAAAATCATCCAACGAAGCACATCGCCTGCCCAGCAACTCGGCCACCATCAGTGCGGCTATCATGCCAGAGCGCGGTATGCCGACAATAATGTCTACATCCTGCGGTATCTTCCATAGATTCCTGCGGATAGCGTCCGACAGGTCTTGATAACTCTTATATATCATAGCTTGAACCTGAAACCTGAATCTTGAAACTATGCCCACAGGGCTTTATGCTCCTCCAGCCACTCTTTCGGGTCCTTCCCTTTCCAACTGCCATGACCGAAATGCAGGGCATAAGGGTCTATGCTCAACTCACGGCGCGGCAGGCCGTGGCGTCTCACATCCTCCAAGAACCAGCATCCCGTGTCATACGCCTTGTCGGGAGACTTATAGGTCAGTGCCCACATCTTCGGGAAGTTGAAGTAACTCACACCTCCTCCCTTCATCATCGGCACGTTGACAAAGCAAAGGAACGGTATCACCCTCTCAACAGTAATCCTGAAAGCCGACATGTGGGGCTTCACCTGTCCGACGAACGCCTGCGTCTTATCCCAGAAACTACTGATGTCCTGCTTGATGAGCACATCCGAATCCATCAGGATAAACGGATTGCGACGCTTGTTCACAAGCCACTGCACCGTCCAACAGTGCTTGGCCGACGCCCATCCGTTGCCGACGTCCACCTTATCCGGGAACTCCTTCAGCCACTCGTCGAAGTCAATGATCTGGCCCTTGGTATTGTCGATAACCTCTACACCGTCCATCGGCACAAACGGTAGCTTGTCGCTGTTGTCGAACACGATGATGCCAACACCAGGCGTATGCTTCTGCAGCGAACGGATGCAGCAGCGCGTCATCTCTGGTGTGTTGTAGTGGACGATGCACACCGTAACTCGCTGTTCCTTGTTGCGCTCGAAGGCTTCCATGTAAGCCTGCTTCTCAGGCGTTGCCTCGTTATACTTAAAGAATCGTCCCTTATACTTCTTTCGGAAAGCATCCATGTCAGGCTTGTTGCCAGTACCCTTCGTCCACTTGTTCATCATCCACTCCTCAATGGTTTTCGTGGCGTAGTGGTGCAGAGTGGCCACGTTGAAGTCGTATGGCTGGAATGGAGATGCCTCGCAAGGCTGCCACGTAGCTGTATAGCAGCAGCGCGCCGTATCGGGAATATGCGGATTGCGCCCGAAGGAAATCTCACCGAGTCCACCCCTCACGATGCTCTTGATGTGGTTGTTGTTGGGGAAATCATACTGCACGGCCTTGTCCAGCGGCAACGGCTCCGTGAAGCGCTCCTTCACGCCACGTCCGTCATCATACACCAGTCCGCAGTCGCCATAGCATTTCCAGTTCACCAGCACCGTATCGGCATCAGTACCTGTATAGAAAGCCAGCCACTGCTTCACCGTCATCACGCTGTTCACCGTCAGAAACTCGTCGAAGTCAAAGAACGCTATCCAGTCGTACTGACCGCCATACTGGCGATACATCTCGTTATAGGCTGTGACCTGCACGCCCTGCCTGTTTCTATAATCATGGATGCTAACCTTATGCTCGGCAATTCTGTCGCCGAGAACATCCTCGAAGTTTTCCTCCCCATCGTGGTTGTTGTCACAGATGTAGATGTGGTCAAACCCCAGTTCAAGGTAATGATCAACCCATTCTCGGGCATATCTGTTCTCGCGCCGCCCGATGGCTACCAATGCTATCTTCATGTCGTTATTCAGTTATTTGTCCTGTATACTGCTGTGTCACAGCAGCTCCCTCCAGCTTTCTCTCAATCTCCCTGTGAACTATCTCCGCCCTTACCTTCCAGTCGAAGATCTTCTCGTTGTCATTCAGGCAGACCATTCCCGCCTGCGGGTCACGGATAATCTCTGCCAGCCGCTGTGTCGGCGTTTCATGGTCGGTATAGTGCCTTGGTGGACGGTGCTCTACATACAATCCCTCAAAGTGCTGATACAGCATGTAGATATAGTGATTGTAACTTCGGTCGTTACGCTTCAGCGGCGACAGGTAATAGGTTATCTCGTCGCCATGTCTGCGCCATACCTCCTCACAGCTGCTCTTCCTGATGGCAGCAAAGATATGCCCCGTGTCGGGCCACTTCACTGTATAGTGCTTGCCGTAGCGCCCCGCTATCATGTTCAGTTGATACATGCACTTCCTCTGGAAGATATTCGGATTCGGTGGATACACTCGCTCCGTTATCTTCTGGCACGGCAAGAGTGTGCCGTCCGGTTCTGTCTGACGGAAGAAGTCCTCCGGCTGCAGCGGACTCAGCGGAAACATATCGTCATTGCCGTAGATAAAGTATTCCGACAGCTCTGGTATCTTATGCAGGAACATCTCAATGCACGGACTCGCAAAGCATGGCAGCATGTTTGCCGGCATAAACTCCCGATGAAACACTGTCCTCACCTCCGGCTGCATAGTGCCTCGCTGTTCTGCCGCAAGGTTCTTCATCCACTCCTGCACCTGGCTTTCCTGTGCCAGCAGGATATAGATGCGTCTGAGCCACGGCATAAACTTTATGCAGCACCTCACCAGCAGTTCCTCAGTACCCCACGAACGGAAACGCTCGCTCTTTGTCGCATCCCCTATATGGAAGCGTTGGTATTCCCGCCGCCACTCAGGGTCAGCGGGAAATACCATCGGTATTACTAAGTCAATATCTCTCTCCATGTCTCGTCACGTTTTTCTTACCAGTATCGTAGCTGTCCACCAAGCCACCCTTGCCGTACACGTCAAAGGTTGCCTTGATGCCGTTTGTTCGCAGGTCTTCCAGCAGGTCGCTCTGTCGGTCGATGCTCTCTTTCAGTGATATTACCTGCTCCATGCTCATGCCGGAATCGCCACCACCCAGCGTGCTCTCAACCTCCTCAAACTCATCCAGATTACCATCGGCAAAGGCTCTCACTCCCCTACCCCTACGGCGCATTGACGAATGACTGAGGCGACCGCCGTTGTATAGCGTCTGTATCGACTGCCAGATGCCGTTGTCGTCCATCTGCAGCTGCCGGGTAGTGTGCGCGTCGATGATGGCCTCCCTACCCTTCTCGCCTACCAGGTGGAACTCCGGCCCGTTGGTGATGTGTGTCTTGGCATTCTTGCCCATGTAGCGAGCACGGTACGTCTTTCCGTCTGCACTATCCACGTTGTACTGTCTGCCAGGCGTCAGCGTCGATGGATCCGTAAATTCATTCACGTTACCTTCGCCATACGTCAGCATACCTGTTGCCATACGAC
Source organism: uncultured Prevotellaceae bacterium (assembly GCA_902780025.1). GTDB lineage: Bacteria > Bacteroidota > Bacteroidia > Bacteroidales > Bacteroidaceae > Prevotella. The sequence goes on along the minus strand of CACZDV010000007.1, from coordinate 55,903 downwards.
CAGCACCGACACTGGCACCAGTTACCTGTGCAATCTGACTCTTCGATTTCGCAATCTTCGAGACGGCAAGGCCAACCAGTCCACCAAGTATGGCTGTGATGGCGGCAAAAGCTGCTGCACCACCGATAGGACCAAGTTGGGCAAATGCCTTTGATGCTACGGCTGGCGTGTCGGCGGCAACCTGTCCCGTGTTCTGTGCCAACGAAGCTGTCAGCGCACTGATAGCTGCCTGTCCTGCAGCCTGCACGGCAATCATCTCAAACTTCTGAGCCGTTGAAAGATTGTCATTCGACATGGCCTGATAGGCAATACCGTACAGGTTGGCTGCTGCCGTCATCTTGGCAAAAGCCGACTGTGCGCCAGATGATATCTTTTTGTCGGTCTGATTCTCGCCCTGCTGTATCTTGCTCTGGTTGGCAAGCACCTGACCAGTAGCCTTGTTGCTTGCATCAACCATACCCTGATAAGCATTCTGCATGTTCTCCATACCGGCCTGCATGCTTTCCTCAGTCATCTGCCACGGTGGAGTAATGCCTGGTGTCTCTGCCAGGTTCTCTTGCATCTGCATCATAGCCTCCGTACCCTGCTCGGTGTACGACTGCCACATCAGCCCCATGTTCTCCTGACCCTTGACAATATCTTCCTCGGTCATCTGCCAAGGAGCCTTATAGGTTGGTGCTTCACCACCGTTATTCTCTTCGGGTCGGCGTATGGAGTTTGGTACACCGTCTTCTCCTACGCCCGTATCGCCAGAACCTTCTGCTGCAGGAACACCACCCATTGCCAATGTCAGCGCATTGATGGCGGCTGTATTGGCGCCGAGTGCCGCTGTGTTCAGGTCTACGCTTTGGCTCTGAAGGAAAGCGTTCATCCAGTCGGTGATGCTCTCCGACATCTTCATATTGATGTCATCCATGACCTTGCTCCACGCCTCTGCCTGTGCGTTCTGCTGCTCAATCTCATGCTCACGCTCCAGAGCCTGACGCTCATCAAGGTATTCATAGTGGGCCTGTGCATCGCTGGTACCTGCATTGTCAATGACAACGTAGGTGCCCGCACCTGGACCGCCCTTGCCCGTCAGGTCCATCTTGGCGCGCTCGTTATAGTAATCCGCATTGCCGGCGTTGGAAGCCTCGAAGATGCTTTGCAGGCTCGAAGCCAACAGATTGCCCCACTCCTTCAACTCGGTATAGAGGCGGTTCTGAGATTCCTCAACCTTGGCAGTCAGTTCCTCTTCCAGTTTCAACAGCTCGGTTTGCTCCTTGGTGGTAGCCAGATTGAGTGCCATCTGAACATGCTGTGCATCCTGGCTCTTGCGCTTGGCTTCCTCCAACTTGCCCTGCTCTTCCAGTTCTTTCGACTGTTGTTTCAGTATCTCTACCTGAGCCAGTCCGCGTTTACGCATCAGATCATAGTATGCCTTCTGCATCGACATCTGTACCTGCATCTGCTTGATAGCCAACTTGTCGACCACACGCTCCGAAGCCTGTCCTGCACCGATGAGCGAGTTCGCACGGCTTACCCTACCCTGCTCAATTCCCAGCGTCGAGATGGTCTTGTCGAAAGCCTGCTTCATGGTGGTCTCGCCGTCTGGCATGAGGATATTGTTCCACATGATTTCGGCTTCCTTCTTCAACTGCGAGGCTTCCTTTTTTATAGCATCCTGAATGGTGTCAAAAGTAGAGCGTAACTGTGCCATCAAGCCCTCCTGCATCTGCGGATTCTGCTTCATCTCCTCCACCCATGCCGTCAGTCCGGCTTCGGCAGCACGCTGCATCACCTCCTCGGCAGTTGTCGAGTAGGCGTTTTCAGCCTCGCCCAACAGGAACGTCATTTCCTTAAACGCCTCTTGGGCTTGCTTCTCGTTGAACTTCGTCATGTCGGCATTCTTCGCCATCAACTCGTCGCGCTCCTTGCTCATGTGCGCCGTCAGGATACCCATCGTCGTGAGGTTCGTCTGCAGATCCTTTGTGATACCGTTGAACGGACGTTCCTTGTCGATGATATCCTGAATGGCCTTCATGTGCTGACCGATGGCGTTGCGCTGACGCAGGAAGTCCTGCTCAATATCCTTATCCAGATTACCATAGATGCGGTCCATAGCGGCCTTGCTCTTCTTGCCAACGTCTTCAATGAACTTCACTGTCTGGGCAATATCCCTCTGGATAAATGTTGTTGTCTCGCCAGTACGCTCCGATATGATGTTGAAGATAGCCTGCTGTTCAGCCTGCGTCACTTTTGCACCCTTCTTGGCATACAGCTGCTGCAACTCGGCACGGCGCTGACGCCACTCGGCCTCATTGGCGATGGTGCGGTTGCGTGCCTCTGCCTCGCTGATTTCCTCGTCGTTCTGAGCTTCCTGTATCTTCGCCTTGCGCTCGGTATAGTAAGCATCCAACTCATCCAGGTAATACTTCATCTCGTCTCTCACCACGCGGCTTGCTCTACGCTGAGCCTTCGGGTCGAGCCAGTCGCCGGTGTTCGTCAGGTGCTTGGCATGAAGTGCATCTTGTATTTTCAGACGTTCTGAGTTATACCACTCAATGGCGTCATTAGTAGTCTTGATGTTCTTGCGCACGGCGTCGCTGATGAACTTTGCATCCTCCGACAATACCGCTTGTACGTCTGCACCATTGGCCAGAGCCTTTACGCGCTCCAACATCTCCTTACGACGGGCAACAAGGTCGTCACCGTTCCACTCTGAGTACGGAGAGGTTACTTTGTTATAGTTACCATAGGGGTTAGCATTTTTGCCACCTGGGCTGTAGTCAGCCTTTTGGATAATCTTACGATACTCCTTCAACTGCTCGTCACTCAGAAGCCATGACTCAGCTACCTTGCGCTGTGCCTCGTCCAACTGTTCCCCACTGGCTTGCAGTGCGCTGCGTAACGCATCCTGGTCGGCCACGAACTGACGGACCTGTTCTACATTCTTCTTGTCAATGTCAGGCTTCCATCCTGCAGGTGCCATCTGCTGGTCGGGTGTTGTCTCACGGGTCTGCTGCCAAGGAGCACTCCATCCTCCTTGCTGCTGACCGCCAAACAGGTTAGGAATGTTGACGCCACTGCCACCACCTTGCGGCTGAAGCATCAGCGGTGTGTTCTGCTGTTGCTGCTTGATATTCCTCACAGCATTGCCTACCGTGCTGGCAACCTTGCTGACAAGCGTGTTGATATTATTGGCAAGGTCATACTTGATGGCTCCCTGAATACCGCGCAGGTCAGAGCGAAGGTTTGCCGTCTGACTCATAATATCGTCGTGCTGGTTCTTCGCCTCTACCGTATATTTATATACAGCCTTCTGTATCAGCTGCACGTTGTCACGCGACAGTTTGCCATCCAGAATCAGTCGCTCAATGCCGTTGTCGATAGCACCTTTAATATTCGGGTCAAGGTAATAACTCGTCTTGGCCTTGAAGATATTGTTGCTGTCATCATAAGCGTACTTGATTTCACCCATGCGGCTGTCAACGATACCTTTCAACATATCGGCCATAGCCTGTACGTCGGCATTGCCTTTTGCGTTTTTCCTCAGTCGGTCAGTTATCTTGGCGTAGGCGGCGTTCACGTCCTCGTTGTGTTCTTCCTGTATGCTACGCTCCTTATCGGCAATACGACGCTCGTAGGCTTCTTCTCGGATGCGCTTTGCTATAAGGGCATGGGCATCTGCCAACTGGATAGCAGATGAAGTCTCGCTGAGCATATAACCCAGATATTTGCCGTACTTATCATTGATTTGCTTGATAAGGTCAAGGCGATCCTTCTGCGCAAGGTTGGACTTATTCAACGGCTCAAACAGACTGTCAAGTGCCTTCTTCTCATCGGCCATCTTCTGATTGAATCTTCCAACCTCTGCAGCAGCTTCCTTGGCGGCCTTGTGCCACTCCCACATTTTCATGGCCAGCATGGCGATGGCAGCGATGATGGCGCCGATGACGTTCTGCTTCATAGCCAGATCCATCTTCTTCCACTCCATTCTTGCCAGTCGTGTACGTGCTGTAACCAAACCCAGCTTCTCGCCTAAGACACCAAGTGACGTTCCGATACCTGCCATACCAGCCATCAGTGCTGTTGTCAGCGTCTTAAAACCACCGCCAATACCCATAAAGGCTGCACCTATCTGCAACTTCATAGCAGCAGCGTAGGTCAGCATCAGTTTGAAACCAATGGCTAACGGGCCATCAGAGGCAAACCAGTCGGCCAGCGTTCGCAGTCTGTCGATGATTCTACCGAGGAAACGCTGCGCTGAGTCGCTGACAAACCACTCTTCGATGCTATTCTTCAGTCGCTCCCATTTTGCTGCCGTGGTTTCATTCATATTGTTATACTCGTTCAGCAGGGCCGTATTCTGGCGATAGGCATTGTTGGCAATGCCAAGTTGCTTCTCCAGTTCATCCACATTCTGCGACAACAGACCAAACACGATTCCGGCACGTGCGCCCTGCTGGTTCAGCTCCTTCATAACCTCCTGCATGGTGGCATTCTTTCCCAGCATCTCTTCCACATGGTCGGCCATAGCGTTCATGCCTTTCTCCGTCGATGTGTCATACTGATGAACGCTCTCACGCATCTTCTGGAAGATAAGCACCATAGCATCCATAGCGCGCCCACTATTAAACAGGTCTTTCAGAGATTTCTCAGTCACGCCTATAGCATTTGCTACTGCAAACGAGTTGTTGCGGATTGCTGGAATCATTCGTGACAATGCCGTTGCCGACATCTCCACGCGACCACCCAACGCATCGACTGTAGAACCCAGAGCGGCCACCTGGTCAATGGTGATGCCTGCCTGAGCACCTACGGCACCGACACGCTTCACGAAGTCCGTAATGGCAGGCGCGGTAGATGCACTGTTGGCACGCAATTCGATGATAGTAGAACCGACGCGCTCCAGTGTTTCTTGCACATCGTCACCGTTGCGCTTCAGGTCGCCAGTTGCCTTCGCAATCTTCATCAGTTCAGTAGCCGATTCCTCTCCCATTTCAGGCAGAGCAACCATCAACTGATTTGCAGCTTCGGTAAATCCTCGTATGTCCTCTTGTGCCTTCAAACCCAACTGACCGCCTCGTGCCGATATGCTGAGCAGCTGTTCTATTGGTGTGCGCGTATCAAGTTTCGTCAAGTTGTCTGACAGTCGCCCTACTTCATCAGCCGTAAAGTGGGTAGTCTTACGTACTTCACCCATCTTGTCCGAGAGCGTCATAAGATCACCCATCGTTGACGTAATCTTCTGCATGGCGACGGCTGCACCGACGTACAGACTGATATAGGTCTTCAGTCGGCCCCATGCCTTATCGAAGGCAGACACCGTACCCTTGGCAGAATTTCCAAGGGTCTTCATCTCCAGGTCGCAGGCTTTTATCTTCTTAGCCAGTTCATCGAAAGCCTTCTGCCCTTCTTTGGTGGTGCGGTCCATGCTCTGCAGTTTCAGACGGCCCTGCTCTACAGCCTGCTTCAACTCGTTGTACGAACGGCCTTTAGGACGGTCAAGCACTTCCTGAACTTCCTTGCTGATGGTGTTGACGCGCTTTAACTCTATGTTGATACCGTCGATGTCGCGCTGCAATTTCTGCCACGACCTACCGCCCTTCTCCACGCGCTGCTGCAGTTCTTCGAGCACTTTCTTAGCCTGTTTAAGCTCTTCGGTACTACCACTGAATGAACCGCCACGCACCTGCTTCCCGATGGTGACGGCCTGACGCAGCGACATAGCCTGCTGTGCGGCTTTCTCTGCCGACTGCCCAGCCTTTATCAGATATTCGTTGATCTTGGCGATTGTGTCGGCATTATCCTTCTGTGGCAGGGAGTCGCGATATTTCTTTAGCGCATCGGCCTGCTTTTTTATCTCGTTGGCACTGGCGTTCTCATCCTTGCCATCCTTAAAGAAATTAAAGGCTTCCTGCCCCTCAGTCTTAATAGCCTGCTCCTGCAACTGACGCACACGCTTCAGGTCTTTCTCATAGCGTGCCAGACTGGCTGCTGCCGTATTGGGGTCATCAATCAGTCGCTGCCAGTATTGTTCCTGTGCTTTCAGTGCCGACGCCGACAAATCCCTTGTGTTATACAGCTGCTTGCGCATCATTGTGTCATTCTCCTGACGCTTGCGGGCAGCATCGGCGATGGCTTGTGCCTCCTTGCGGGCTGCACGTTCGGCTTCTACTCCGTATTTTTTGATGTGTTCCTCGGCATCCACGATGGCAGCTTTCAGGCGCTGATACTCCGGACTCGTAGCTGCCAACGTCTGCTGATACTGCTTGGCGGCTTCAATGGCGTTACGGATGCTACCCTCGCTCATCAGCATCTTATTGCCGTATATCTTCTGAGCGTCGGTCTTCACCTGCTCTGCGGCCAACTTCTGCTGTTCGTGGACGATAGCCTCCATGTTTGCCTTGGCCTCTATGTATGCCTGGCTGGTACGCTCGGCACCGTCCATCTGCGCCTGCCAGTAGCGGCGTGTTTCTTCCAGACCGGCATCCGACAGCTTACTGAGATCGACCATGCGGTCTTTCATCATCTGCAACTGCGCAGCAGCTTGCTGTGCGCTACGGGCGGTTTCCAGTCCGTATTGCTTCATGTGCTCTTCGGCACGGATGATGTTATTCTGCAAATCTGTATATGCTGCATTGGTGGGCTTCATGGTAGCTAACAGTTGCTTTGCAGCATTTACCGACTCTTGTAACTCAGCACCCGACAGCGTTCTCAGGTTCTTACGACCCAGACGGTTGGCACTTGCTTCAAGTTGTGCCTGAGTCTGTTTCTCCTGTTCGGCATTGATGCGTTTCAGGTTGCGTTCTGCTTCCTTGAAGGCACGGCTTCCACGGGTGGCACCGTCCATCTGTGCCTGCCAATAACGCTGTGTTTCAGTCAGCCCCTCCTTCGACAGACGGTTGAGTGCCGACATGCGGTCCTGCATCTGCTTATGCTTCTCGGCCAACAACTGCTGGGCTTCTGCCTGTTTTTGCGCTGTGCGCGCTGCCTCGATGCCTGTGTCCTTCAGGTGCTTCTCGGCCTTAACGATGCGCTCGGCCAGTTGGTTGGCTTCGTCGCTACCGCTCTTATAGGTCTGGATGAGTTGCTTGGCGGCTTCAATGCCCTGTCGTATCTCAGTCTCGCTCAGCGTACCCAAGTCGTCCACCTTCAGGCGGTCGGCGATGGGTTGCGACAGCTTGGCAACCTCGGCATTCATCTGCGTCAGTCGCTCGCTCAGTCGGTTAATGGCGTCGCCACGCTCCTGCATGGTCTTTGCATCGGTAGCCTCGGTCTCTATCTTCTTTTTCAACAGTTCGATGGCCTGCTTCACCTTCTCGATGCTGACGTTCTCCGACTGTGCCATCTCAATGGCGGCTTCGGTCTCCTTACGATTCAGGTTGGTGATGGCCTGTGCGTTCTGGTCGAAGGCTTGCGTCAGGTCGTTGATTTCCTTTTGCAAATCCTCAGCCTTCTTGCGCATCTGCGTCATTTCTTCCTCCGACTTACGTTCAGGAAGAACCTCGCGCATGGTGGTGTTGATGGTCTCGTCGCTGCGGTTGATGACGCGCTGGGCATTTCTGCGGTCTTTCGTGGCCTGGTCGCGGGCTTCCTTCATCGGGCCCATCTTCTGCAGTTCCTCGTTATACTCGGCCTGTTTCTGAGTGAGGCGTGCGGTCACGTCCGACTGCTCTTTCTCAGCAGCCGTCTCGCTCTTCGTCATCTTCTCCAGTTCCTCCTGGGCCTTTCTCAACTGCTCCTTCTTGGCAGCGAGTTTGCTGTCCAGATCCTCTCGGCGCTTCAGCAGCTGCTCCATCGTCATCTCTGCATCGGCAGACTCCTTCACGGCCTGCGTCTGCTCCTGAGTGGCTTCGGCATTCTTCTTGGCAGCCTTGGCACCCTTCTCCTGCAACTGTGTGAGGCGTTCGGTGTTGCCGGCCTTCTGCTGCTCCAGAGCGGCTATCTGTTCGTCGATTTGCTTTTTCTGCTGGTCAACGCTGACATTATCTTTCTTCGCCTTGGTATTCGCCTCGGTAGCCTGCGTGCCGCTCTTCACAGCCTGGTATTCCTCCCATGCAGCCTTGGTGCGCTCCTCCTGCTTCACCACATAGCGCTGACGGTATGTCTCGGCATCGTCAAGTGCCTGACCTCTGGCAGTGCGCTTGCCGTCCTTCTCTTCAGGGCCGCCTATGGCATTGGCCTTGTCGAGACGCTTCTGGTATTCCTCCTTACGCTTTCTGAGGGTTTCGTCTTCCTTGCGGTATTCCTCACGCAGGCGTTTCACCTCTTCCTCCTGAGCCTGGTCGGCAGCGGTCTGCTCCTTGGTGGCAGCGGTAACACCCTTCGAGATGTTGGTAAGTTCCAGCATACGGGCACCGCGTTGCTTCAACGCCTCCGGATCAACGGTAACTTGAAGGGCACCGAACTCCTTGTCGTAAACGCCCCTCTGAATCAATCCACCGTTCTTGCCGGTAACGAGGCGGCTTACGATTTCGCGAGCCTCCTTATCGCTACCGATACCGTAGTCCTTCTTGAAGGCATCTATCAGGTCCTTAATCTGATTTTTGCCCTGCAGCGTAAAACGTCCGCCACCGACACCGCTTGGATTGATGGCCTTGATTCTACCCATCAGGTATTGCTGGGCCTGCTCTATGTTAGAAGCCTCCAGACCTGTGTCACCCTTCAGTTTGAGGGTTGACATCTTTCGCATTTCTTCCAGTGCAGCCTTGGCTTCCTCTGCCGTCATCTTCATGGCCTGTGCCTCTTCCTTGGCGGCTTCGGCACCCTTCTTGGCGGCTTCGGCTCCCTTTTCATCAGAGGCGGTCAGGGCGTCGCGCTGTTTCTTCAGCGCCTCGATGGTGCTGGTCAGTGCGGCATTATCCTGTGTGAGCTTCTCTACCTCCTGCTGTTCCTTCTTTGAGAGCTTCACCTTTTTATCGGTGGCCTCGTTCTGCTGCTCGGCAGCCTGTGCGGCTTTCTCAGAAGCGGCGGCAATCTTTTCTTTCTGCTCAGCTTCCTTCTGTTCCAGATCGTTCAGTTCGCCCGTCAGCTTATTGATTCTCTCCGTCTGTCCGGCTTCGCGCTCACGGGCCTTTTCCAGATACGATTGAGCAGCCTCGATGCGTATCTGCTGGTCATCCACGCCCTTCTTCTGTTCAACGGTCAGGAATCCCGTATGCTCGTCGAAACGCATGGTGGCGAATTTCTTCTGCACCACGTCGCTACGCTCCAGCGTATGTATCAACTTGCGGGCTTCCTCCTCCGTTATCTGGTAGTATTCGGCCAGCTGCTTGATAGGCTCGGCGGCCTGAGCGGGGATAAACTTATCCTCCGTCACGCCCTTTACCTTCTTGATAATCTCGTAGAATCGGTTGGCCACGTCGAGCAGGTCATCCATCTGCTTCTTCTCGTCGCCCAGACCCATCGCGGTCAGACGGCCATCCTTGCTACCCTGCACGCGCTTCAGGGTTTCCTCCCACTGGCTGATGCTGCCAGCACCCTTCTTGCTCTCGGCCTCTATCTGCTGACGCTTCTCGGCAATGGCATCCTGAATGGCTTTCAGGCGGGCTTCCAGTGCCTTGACCTCCGAGTCATCCACCTTCGGTTTGATAGGCTCCTGGTTGATTTTCTTCTTGGCATCGTCCACACCGCTGGTATCCACAGTCGGCTTGACGGGCTGTTTGCTCAGGGTGTCAAGATCCTGCTCCAGTTTCTCGACCTCCTTCTCCAGACCGCTCACCTTTTCTTGCTGCTTACCTACCGCCTCGGCATGCTTCTCGGCTTTCTCAGCAGCTTTCTCAGCGGCTTTGGCTTCCTTGCCTTGCTCCTTCGTCAGCTCGTCCACCTGCTTTTTCAGTTCGCCCACCTTGGCCTTCTGTTCGTCGTATGCCTTGATGGCGCGGTCTGCCTCGTCGCGTTTCTGCTCGGCATCCTGCTTGGTGCTTCGGGCGTCGGCTATCTTCTGGTCGCGCTTCTTGATTACCTCGTCCAGATGCTCCTGCAGCTCTATCTCGTCGCGTATGTCGTCGAGTTCCTTGCTGCGCTGGGCCTTCTTGTCGCTCAAGCCTTTCATCGTGGCCTCTATGCCCTCGCGCTCCTTCTTGGCAGCCTGCATGGCAGCCTCGCCGTCGGCATGGCGCAGGTTGATGCTCTCCTGCGTCAGTGCGTTCGACAGTCTGAGTGCATCCTGCTCAGAGGCTATCTCGCCTTTTAGACTACGCTCGGTAGCAGCCACCATATCCACAGCCTGTGCCACCTCGTTCATCTGTGCTTTCAGGTTGCGCCACTCCTCGCTATTATAGACAGCAAGACGCGACAGGTCTTCCAGCACCTCCTTGGCACGGGTCAGTTGTACGGTGCTGACGGAACTGCCGTCCTTCAGCGACTGCATCATCGTCACGATGTCCTCCTTGGCACGGGTCACGTTGCGGTCGGTGGCATCCATCAGACGCTGCAACTGGTTCCAGTATTTGCTACCTGTCTCCACCGTGCTCTGCACGAGCTTTGCAGCGTTATAGACAGACTTATTGAACTTGGCCGACATCTGGTCAAGCGTACCTTGGTTGAACTCCTTAATACCCTTCGACAGCGTGTCGATACCCTTGGTATATTCGCGCATGCCTTTCTGCAAAGCCTCCCAGGTCTTGGTCTGCGCTTTCAGTCTGCCCTCGATGTCGGCAATGACCTTTGCAGGCGCTCCGGCAGCCTTGGCGTTAGCCAGCTCCTTGTCGAGCTTTTCCTTGGCTACGCGGGCGTCATCGCACGCTACCTGCAGCGATTTCATTACTGGGTTCGCCTTACCGGCGTTGGCCACAAAGTCAATGTGGATAAGTTCGTGACGTGTTGCCATATATCTTGTATTCTGTGTTGGTTTCTAATGATGGTTATCTGTCAAATCTGCCGCGACGCTGCCGTCTGAAGAGGGCGCGGTTCACGGCATCGTGGGCATCCTGATTGTCGCCCATAGCGTAAACCATGAACATGGTTCCGGCAAAGGAGAACTCCCTACGGGCCACCGATGCGAACTTGGCGGCCTGCGTGCGCATCTCTGTCACCACGAATGGCTTACCCTTTCGACTTCGCTTCGGTACGGGGATTGGCTGCCAGTAGGGATGCGGGATGTTGGGCACCGGACTGTCGTAGGGCTCATTCTTGCCTACGGCCAGTTCTACGAACCTCGAATAGTACAGGTACTTGGCAGCAAACACCTGTGTGTCGCCACCGCTCGTCGCCCATGTCTTCCACCACAGCGAGCGCTTCATGGCACCAGTACGCACGGCATTCAGTCGCTCCACGTTCTCCTCGGTGTTCTCGCGGCTGATGCGCTCGAAGTTGTTGATCCACGACATGATGCGTTCATCGCGCCAGTCCCATTCCCAGCGTTTCACCTTGTCGCCATACTTGTCGCTGGCCCAGCCCTTCTCCTGTACTTCCGAAATCAGTGCCATAGTCTTACTCGTCTTCGTCTGTGCTGACTGGTGGCATCTTGTCCATCAGCCTTACCGTCACCGTTGCCAGGCAGTGTTGCCAGCGACGTTTCAGTTCCCCTCCGTGACGTTCTATCACGTCGAGTCGCTTATACAGTTCAGCTTCCAGAAGTCCTAAAGACCCGGGGCCTTCCTTGGGCAGGTCGTGCTTCTTCAACTCCTGTTCGCAGAAGGCGAGGAAACGCTGTGTGCGCAGGTTGGCCGATTCGTGCGCCTTACGGATGCGCTCCGCCAGCTGCTTGTAGTAGGCGGCATCGTGGGGGGCATTCTTCTTGTTGCCGTTATCCACCGATTCCGTGGTACCGTTGTTTCTACTCACACCCTTTATTTCTGCCATCTTCTCCAGCAGCGCCATTGCTGCCAGCTCTGCATCGTCAGGCTCCTGTGTCATGGGTGCAGGGGCAACGTCCTCTACTCTCAGCGGCTTCGGCTCCTGCTTCTGCTTCTTGTGGAATATGTTCTTTAATGATTTCATGATTCTCCTCCTGCTATGGTTTCTACTGTACCAGTCTTACTGTTATCAAGTGTTGTCAGAGTTTGCTGCTTAATAATCCACTCTGCGTTATACCATGAGTTGAAGGTGCTGATAGCCTGCAGGAACGACAGGTAGCCGCGCTGCTTTACGTTCAGCTGCAGCTGCTTCAACAGGTGCATCTCACGCAGGGCTGTACCACCGTTGGAACTATGCACCATTGGCACACCAACGAGACGTGGATCAACACCAAGAGCAAGGAATATCGGGCTGGTAGCCAGTTCCAACTCTTCCTTTCCGGCGGTGGTGACATCTTTGGACGTCTCGGCCACGTCAACGATTTCGACATTATGGTGATCCTTGCCGTCCTGACCCTGCCACATCCACTGACGCATCATCTTTCCGTGATTCTCGCGGTGCTTCAGGAAGTCCTCCATCGACGCTTCCAAATCGTCGATAAATTTCTGCTGCTTTTCGGGGTTTCCTTGGTAGCCTTCGTCGGCAAAGACGGACTCCAAGTAGTCAAGACTTATATATAGGATTTTTCCCCACGACGTGATATTCTCACGCTGTTTGGCCTTGTCGTAGGCAATGGTGCTGGCAAAATCGTAGAACTTGGCAAGGAATATACTCCACCATGCAGGCTGCTGGTAGTAGAATTTGTTGCCATAGAACGTCGGGCATACTATCCACGTCGGGCGATCCTTGATGCGTCCGCGCTGATGCGACTCCACTTGATAGCGCAGTTCGCCGACACGGCCTTGCGGCATAGCGACGGGGTACATCACAATCTTCTGGTCAGAGGCTTTAACAGTCTTCAGGCCGGTCATGCCCTTTGTTCTCCAACGGTCGCTGAAATAAATATTCTGGATGTATCTGTGTTCATTGGCTGCCTCGTAACGGACACCGCTTATGATAGGCAGGATGCCAAGACGCACAATCTTCGGGTTCCACGGACCGCGACGTCCGCGCTCCAGTCCGACGGTCGGGAAGTAGAGGTCGAACATCACGTCATCCTGCATACACTGCGAACAGTGCAGCGACAGGTCGTTGTTCTCCAGAAACTCACGAGCACCAGGAATGTGTGTCTTGTCGCCCATTGCGTCATCTTCGTCGTAACCCTCCCACGTGCGCTTCCATTGCTCGTAGGCTTCACGGGCACGCTTCAGTTTGGCATTCTCCTTGGGCGTACCAGTCTTGATGCCGATATTGCCAAGTAGCTCATCGGCTTCTTCAAGTGGCGTCTTCCCCTGTTCTTCCAGTGCTTCCAGTTCATCCAGCAGACGTGCCCCTGCATCGCGGTACTCCACCAGCTCACCGTTTGGGAAACGGTACATCAGTCGTGGACCGAGGCCAGTAGCGAGGTCGGCCAGATAGCGCAAAGGTGACGCAGTATAAGGCAAAGCCTTTGCAAGGCTGTATATTTGCGCAGGTATATTGTCGCCAGGTCCCCAGGGTATAAATCCGCGACCAAGCGATTCTCCATCTTCGCCGGCAACGGGTGTCGGCTTAGTGTTACGGCTGTCGAAACTCCATGCCAAATTTGAAATAGGACCGTTGCTTAGCGCACCGGAACCCATGCCTATAGCCATGTCCTTTGCTTCCTTGTCAGACGGATCCTTGTCGCCCAGCGAGAAATTATGCACGCCGCCCAACTTAATGGCATCAAGCGACATAAACCCTTTCTTTCGCATTTCACGGTCTACACGCTCATAATCGGCCTTTGTCTTCGGGCGATGAACTTTGATAGAAGATTTATTTCCCATAAAATCAAACGTTTAATTATACGGGAAAGATACTATGTATCAATCTCGAAGTCAAGGGCATTTAAAAGTACACAAAAGGGGCGGTTCTTTTTGTGTACTTTAATGCGGGATAATCAGGTTATGATACCTGCCTCTCAGTCTGCCACCAATCGTTTTGTTGCCGTTGGTAAAGAAGCGGCAGCCTATGAGCAGCGTATCAAAAGCGTCCGTTACGTCCGATCTGGTTCTGGGGTCAATGCTACCCTCCGTACCTTCGCCTTTTGCATGTAGCTTTTCACCACCCTTATACTTGCGTATGCCGTTCGGTCCCTGTTCGCAAGCACAGTTCTCAATGGCTGTTATCAAGTATTCGTTACGGTCTTCATCGGCGTTGATGCGAACGGCAGGGCCTTGCTGGAAACTGAATACATCACAGATAAACTGGAACTTTTGGTTATGCTTCATGGGAGAGCCGATATCAACGGGTGTTACGCTGGCACGGGCGCGCCTCAGTTCCTCGATAACTACATCATTGAAGTTTTGCGCCTTGGCTCCCTCTACAGCGTATGCCAGTGAGGCGCCTTGCTTTGCCGTACTGTCATAGTAGTAAATGAAGTCGCCGCCACGGTCAATGAACGGACGGTAATAGCGGCACATATTGCGTATCAGAGCACGTATCTTCTGCTCGTTCATAGTGAACATACTTTTGAGCACCATCAGAGTCTCACGGCCTTCAAACTTACGAAGCTGTCCGATAACCACGCAATTCAGGTTGGCATTGTAGTCTAAAGCTATCCTGATGGGAAGTTCATAGTCGATGTCTAAATCCAGGCTGCAATCGTTCACCAGCGACGTGCGTGTCAGGTCGATGGCGTCATACTCCACGGCGGTGGGGTTGTTGGCCTGGTCTAAAGCTGTGCGGCTGTAGCGGGTCGTATAGTCAGACAGCAGTTTATCCATCACGGCGAGGTCGCTCTGATGGTAAGTATGCAGTTCCGAATCGTAGTTGCAGTAATATCCATCACGTGCCAATCCTTTGCGTTGGCCAAGAATCTGAATATTGTACATCAATGGGGGTAAGGTTCGACGCATAGTTCTGAACCATTCTTCTCCCAATATCTCGATATTGCTCAAACTGCTGAAACGGAAAAAAATCTTGCTCTTGCAGCGCAATTCATTGATACGTTTCAAGAATCCGTCTACGTGCCACAATTCAGGCATCTCATCGGCTTCGGCCAGCATCAGGTCTATCTCGTGGTTGATGTCGTCGGTCTGCGTCTGCTCCTCCTGCTCCCAGAGCGCCTGCTTCTGCGTGATGGACGGGTCGCTGACAAAGAACTTCGATAGGTATAGCGGGTTATAGTCCACGTTGTAGCCGAAGGTATATTTGGCGGTATTGCGAAAACCGTCGCCCATCAGTCCGCTGCCCTTGGAGATCAGTTCGGGTCGGATAGCAGGAAACAACTCTTCCTTCATCTTCAGGAACGGCAGGTAGCGCGTCTCGTCGGCAGCTGCGCTGGAGAGTGTCATACCATTAACACTGGCGCGTACTGCCATTGATATGGAGTACCAGCACGCACCTGTGTTAAAGATGGTTACGTTTTCCCAAGAACGGGGCTTGCTCAGAGGCAACGGCCAGTGGAGTTTGGCAGGCGGTCGCTGTCGCATGAAGTCACGACCTTCTACGAGACCCATCATCTCCAGTCCCTTCACCACGGCAGGCCATGTCTTGATGTAGAGCTGCTTGATGCTGCAGCCCAGGAATACGTTACTGCTACGTGGAATGCGCAGGGAGGTTTCTTTTACGTGCTCGGCAATGTCGGTGGTCTTACCCGTACCGCGCCCTGCCACCTCGTAAGTCTCACGGCAACGGTAGCGACGGCGCTTTGACTGTGCCTCGTTCTCGTAGATATACCGCTGGTTAGGCAACTCCTTCTCTTCTCGCTCTTCCTCGTCGGCATCGCCTGTCGGTTCTGCCAATGGGAGCATACGACCCAGAGCCGCGTCGCTGTCGTTGTCTGAAAAGCCTACCCTACTCATTATTCTTCCTCCTCTTTCATTTCCTGTGCTGCAGGTTGCTGTGATTCTCCGATGGCCTTTCCGTCCTTGTCAACAACAAGTCCGTGCTCGTCAATATGTGCGCCCCACTTTGTAGCCAGTTCCAAACGGCGTTCTGCACTGACGCGCTTTCTGGTCGGGTCTACCTTCGTCACGTCGGTAGTCGGAATCAATTCAGTATAGGAAGCCTCGCTGATGCGGTTCGGGTCTTCCTCCTCGCGGTCAAGTCCACCGTATTTGTACTGTTGTTTAAGGCCCATGTCAACAATGGTCATATTGCCCGTGTCAAAGCCTGTGGAGATCATACGCTCTGCGGTACGGATGCCACGATACTGTAGCGTCTTGCGCGACGGCAGTTTCAAGAAGTGTTCCTGAATCCATTCAAACCACTCAGCATCCTTCTTTGCAGCTGTCAGCAGGTCGCCTCTATCCTTGTATTTCTTGTCATCAGCCTTTAGCATCGAACGTGCCAACTCCAATGGATTGACGTATGGGTTCTGTAGCCATGCCATGTAGATGGCCTTCACCCGCGTCAGCCTTGCCTTCTGAGGTTTGGTAATGTCAAGGTCAACAATAGGCACGTCGGCCTCGAAGTGGAGCGTAATACCCCGCTTCACCTCGTCTGGTATGTTGTACACGAAGTTTGCCATAGTCTAAATTCTTGAATACTCCTTCTTCGCATCAAAGCTCGGACAGCTTTTGATCCACTCCTGCGGCTCGACAATGCCATTATGGTTCTTGTCTGGCGAAAAGTCGCGGTGGCCACTGATCTTTGCCTTGGGGTATAGCTTACGCAGCTCTTCCAGCAACGAGAGCAAAGACGCCTTCTGAGCCTCCGTCCGCGTGTCCTTTGCCTTCAGTTTATTGTATGGCACGCCTGGCTTGTTCTCCAGACCGCCCACGTATGATATACCGATGCTATGCGCGTTATACCCGTTTACGTGCGCCCCTATCAGGTCAACGTCACGTCCGTTCCATTTCTCGCCATTCAGTCCTATCACATAGTGGTAGCCGATGTCGCTCCAGCCGTTCTTCTTGTGTTCGGCACGAATCTGGTCAACAGTCATTGCCTGTCCCTCTCTCGATGCCGTACAATGGATGACGATATCCGTTATCACCCTGCGTGACTTCTTCAGGTTGAAAGCCTGTTTGACAACCGCCGGAAGCAGTTTTGCCAAAGTGGCCGGACCCGCTATGCCGTCTGGCGTCAAGTTATGTTCACGCTGCCATGTCATCAGCGCCTCACGGGTGAGTGGGCCAAACTGCCCGTCTTGCACCAAGTGCAGCGCACCCTGTATCTGTTTCACTACAGGGCCGCTGCTTCCAAGTTTATAAAGTGTAGCCATGATTCTTCACTCTTAACTTCGTTGACTTCCCTCACGCTGGGCCATTCATGCGAGCACGATGGCTCTCGCTTAATCGGAAAGTTCACTTTTCACTTTTTACTCTATCAGGGCCATTCGCCTAAAGGACCGTTTACGTTTGGGATGGGGAACGCTGGGCACCACTCCGTAATGTCACCTGTCACCGCATCAATAAAAATGGGATCACCGATAGTTCCCAACACCCACTGAGCGTTACAGTTCCTCGGACCTACTGGCAGTCGCAGCACCATGCCATTTGCAGGTGGGATGACACCGTTCCACTCTTTCAAGCGTTTCAGCACGTCCATAGGCCACAGCTTAATCTCGCAGTTATCCAACTCGTCATCTTCAATCCAGATGTCGATGATAGGATGCGGAATAATCGTACCTTTCTTGACGTTAGAACTGATGTATTGAACGTGAGGCCCCTCGTCATTCCAGTAGAAGAACACGTCAGTAATGTCAGTGATGTGCAGGTCGTCGATGTTCTCAGCCTTGATGGTATCGTTGAACACCACTTGCAGATTGCGCCACTCGTAGGTCGTACCACCAATCATGTTGAACATCGTCTGGCGATGCAGCGCCACTATGTTAGCCACGCCAGCCGTGAAGTCCTGTACCACGCCGTCATAGTCGCTGCCAGCCACCACTACGGCTTTCTCCTGCGGTTTCTCACTCTTGCCGCATCCGTTGCAGGATGCCATCATGCCTACGACTATCGTCATCAGCATGCAGAAAAGAATCTTTTTCATCTTTTGTTTTTGTGTTTTGTTAATAATGTTTTGTTTATTGTGTCGCGATAATCGCGCCTCAATCAATATATTCTTCTGCTTCCTCCCATCCCGTATCGGGCTTGTAGTCGTCGCGCTCCTTTAGGTACATCACCCTCATGCCCGACAGCGACTGCCAGCGGAAACCCAGGTCATGCAGCTGCTTCTCTGCCGACGGCCACGGGTCGCCCCAGTCGATGCTTGCACGCAGTCCCATCGCGTCGCGCAACTGTCCCAAGTCCATGACCTCCACGCCAATGTCAAACCTCGGCCACGGCATCCAGCGCTCGTTGAACGCCGTCACCGCCGCCGTCACGTTGTCATCCACCGCGTCGATGTCCGTCACCTTCTTCGGCGCTTTCTCTTCGTCGTTCTGTGCCATATCTGGAAACTTACTCGGAATCGTTACATTCTTCATCGTCGTCGAACTGCGCTCTCTGAGCCTCCAGTTCATCGTCCGTCAGATACAGGTTCCAGTCGATGCAGAGGTTCAGCGGCTCGTCACGCTGGAACTGTAGCATTACCGCAAACCAGCCGTTCTGCAGCGGACCGACACTCAGGATGTCGATGTACGTACCGTCAAGGTTGATGCGCGCGAAATCGCCTTTGATGTCGTTATCTATCTCCTCATCATGCTTCTTCTTCAGCCACGACAGGAAATTCCTTGCATGGAACATAGCCGTCTCATACGCCACAGCAGCCTCGTCGCCGTCGGCCATCTTCTCGGCTCTGACAAAGAAGTAAATCGGGTAGTTCAGCACAGGACACTCAATAGGTCCGCTACCGTCTACCCCACTCTCCATCACCACGCATGGCGAAAAGGCGTTACTGATATCCTTGGCCATATCCACCACGCCCATCTGCGAGTCAGTCAGGTAGAAGCGTTTGTTCTCCTTCGTGTGCCGCATGTACTTATACCGCTCGCACCACTGTTTAACAATCGAATGAAAAGTCATAGTCGTTTTTGTCTTTGTGTTGTTACACCTTTATCTGGTCGAGGTCGATGCCATAGACCTTGGCGCTGTTCACCACCGCCTCCGTCACCGTCTCAGGGCCTCCGATCTTCACCATCTCGCGGTACTTATCCACCCACTTCTTTACGTAGGCATCGTGCTTCTCGCCAAGTTCCTTTGGGCCTCGGGTGTCACGCAGCGCATTACGCAACTGTTTTACGCGCGCCTTCTGCTCTTTCGTCAGCTCGACTTCCGTTCCCGTTGGTTCACCTGCAGGCAACACATGCGCCTGCCCCAGGTCATCGACTGTCACACGGCCTGCCTTCACCGCCTTCGCCCACTCAGCGTCCAGCTCCTTGCGGATGCTCTTTACCTGACTGTCAATCCTCGTGGCGGTCTTTGCCCACTTCTCGCGGTCAGCATTCTTGGCGTTCGGGTCGTTCAACAGCAGGCGCATATTCTCGCGGGCTTCCTCCAAAGCGCGCATCAGTTCGCCATACTTGGCCGCACGCTCCTGCGTCTTCTTCGGCAGGATATGCACGTACTGGGAAATATGAGGTGGACGGGGTATCACGCCTGCCTCGGGTTTGTTACCTTGCGGCTTGACGCCTGCACCAACGGTCTGCGTTGCCTTAGAGGTTCCCGCCGCAGACTCCTCTTTTGCTGCTTTTACGCCAGCCTTACCTGAATCCTGAACCTTGGCACCTGAAACTACGTTCTCTCCTTGTGGAGCCATAGGCTTTGCCCCGTCTGGCTCACCCATCGTCTTCAGGCACTTCACCATTCTTCGGATGCTTCTGTAGGCAGCCTTGCCATACAGTCTGTCAGGCAGCCACGTGTCGGCCATGTTCGAGAACGATGACAGTAATCGTGCGCCCTCTTCCCAGGCGCGGCATTCCTCGTCGTTCCATCTGCCACTCACCTGCATCACGTTCTGCAACTGCGCCTCCGGTTCCTCGGCACGTCTCAGCAGCATCTTTGCAGCGGAGTGCAACCACTCCCCTACCCGCTTCGCTATTGTCAGCCGCTCGCCGGCATCCATATTGTCGTACCTCTTGAGGTACTCACTCAATTTTATCTTCTTAATCATAGTCGTTACTCTTTTGGTTTCTGCTCTTTCTTCATCTCCTGCTGTTCCTTTGCCCACATCATGTAGCAATAGCGGAAAGCGTTTTCGCCCAGCTGCTTGATAACCTTACGGATTACCGACGGCTGCTGCGACTGTTTCGCACGAATCAGGTCGAACTCCTTCAGGATCGTCTCTGCGTCGTTCGTACCGAAGCGTCGGAGGAACACCTCGTAATCATTCTTCGTGTTGTAGTGGATGCCGTATTTTGCCTTGGCATCGCGCATCATTTTCAGCATCTGCTTCACGGCCTCATTGATACCTTCCAGCACACGCTCTCTCGGCACATCCACCATCTGCATCCCCTGCTGCTGCAACTCCTTTTCGATTTGCTGCTTCTCTTGGGCCTGCTCCTGTTCTGGGGCTTTCGCCTCTTGTTTCTTCTTAGTCATATCTCAAAAAAATAAAATTAGATATTTTCAGTCTCTCGTTAGAAGAATATCGCTTTAGCGAAATACATAACCGCTGATGCGATGGATATCATTTTCAACCAAAAGAAAGCCCATGCACCACAGCCAATCCATGCAGGACAGTCTTTGGGTGTCAACTGATGCCGGTTAATCTGCCGCATGAATAGCCACGACGTAAACGTCTGCCAAACGGCTTGCAATACAGATAGCAGCATATAGATAACTGCAAGTGCAGAACAAATTGAAAATGTCTGAAACGCATGGCCAGATATCAAACCGCCAGTCATCATAACGATAAACATCCATGCCAACAATTCAGCACGTTCGCCAGCATTCACACTACGTTCCTGATAATAGTCATAGACTTCCTTTTCTGTCAGCACCTCTTCGTCAGGAATTTCCTCAAACACCTTACCACGGGCATTATCCACACCATATACATACTGACACAAGCCATACTCACATTCTTCGTGGCAATAATCCTTCAAAGCACAGCGGTTACATTCGCTCCTGTCACCGATTGTGTCAGGAACAAGGGCGTATGTTTTTCCGTTAATTTTGATTTCATTGTCTTTATTCATAATTCGCCGAATTTGTCTTTTGCACTAAGATACATATATGTGATTCCTACGTCAAGGGCATCCTGAGACGAGAGCAGAATCCATGAGTTTGCTCAATGGTTATGCCAAGACGATGGTTGCACTCGGCGACAGCCAAGGGCAAATAAGACAAAGGCGATAATTAGCTTATTTAGTTAATAATACTTAAAACTGTGTGACTTTGCGGTTGCAAAGTTGTGCGGTTGCAAAACTTTTCCTATCTTTGCACCAGCTGATAGCTCTAATGCGAAAGGATTCCGCTACAACAGTCCTGGGCAAGCGGCAAGATGTCGGCAACAAAGCTACACATTATGAACACTTTATCGACAAGCCTATCACAGGCACTTTGTGCATCTGTATTGCATAGTTGCATAGTTGCACAACCACACAATTACAAAACCGCATATCCACACAACTATGTGGCTAAATACCTATTATATATAATTATGCAGTTGTGCGGTCGTGTAATTGCAGTATTTTGTAACCGCATAACCACACAAATACAACACTGCACAATTATGTATATTTGCAACTGCACAATCGCACAAACGCAACACCGCACATATCTGCATATTTGCAGTTATGCAACCGCACATTTACACAATCGTAAAATTTTAAGCTACAACAAATATTATAAGGAGTAAAACTATGAGTAAGAACAAAGCTACACATCTGCGTCACATCGTGACCGTAAGCAACAACAAGGGTGGGGCAGGAAAGACCACCACAGTATTGAACTTAGCAGTGGCCATTATGAAACGAGGCTACCGCGTTCTTATCATCGACATGGATCCCCAGTGCAACCTCTCCACCAGTATCGGATGGGATATGAAGCGTCAGGGAACAAAGAAAGAACCGGGGGAACCTACGATGTTCACAGCACTATGTGAGGGGGCAAACATTCCCGTCTACCGCAACAGCATCGGACTGTATTACACGCCATCGTCACGATGGATGGAGGATGCCGACGTCTATCTGAACAGTAACAAGGTGACAGACCCAGTAAGAGCCTTACGCGCCTTGTTGGCCGAACCTATCGACGACCACACCGGCGAAGGACTCACAGAGTGGGAGAGCAGCTTTGATTTCATCTTCATCGACACCCAGCCAGCCATGAGCCGTGTCACGGTCAACGCCGTATGCGCAGCCGACGGCATTATCATTCCCGTTGAATTGGAACAGTTTGCCGTGGACGGCTATGTCGAGACCATCGGAAAGATCATCAAGATTAAGAAAGTCTCAAACCCGACGTTACAGATTCACGGCATATTGCTCACCAAAGTAAACAGCCGCCTGAAGAATGCAAAGAACTGGGAGGCCGACATGCGCGACCAGGGTGACGTGTTCAATGCAGTCATCCGTCGCTCTAACGATATCACCAACTCGCAAGACCGCAGCTACGACACCACGCCGGATGCCTGCCACGACATCTTCAGCTATCGTGGCGCCAGGAGCAATGTCAGCGAAGACTTTATCATACTTGCAGACGAATATCTGAAGAAATGGGGAAAGTAATATAACTGCACAGCCGCATAGTTGTGCGGTTGCATAACAAGTTTTAAATGTCAAACAAAATAGAAGTTATCACATTATGGCAAAGAAAGAAGAACCCCGCCGCCGTTCACTCAACGCACTGATAGAAGCGGCAGCAAGTGAAGACATCGACGTGGCAGGCATCGACACAGAGCCACAAAACCAGCAGGTGCAAGAGAGTGTGTCATCCTCTTCGTCATCATCCAGTAGTAGTGGGAGTGAATCATTCCCTACCAAGAAGGCGACAACCATTATGCCAAAGGAAGTGTTCAACGCCCTGCAGATGTACTGTACGCAGACTGACACACCGAAGCACCGTGCCCTCTATCTCTTTATTCTTGACGGCCTACATGCTGCAGGCCAGATTTCCGACAACGACTACCAGCGCTTCCGCGACATGGCCGCATTACTTACTACCACCTACGAAAAGAAGTAAGGCTATGAAACCAGAAGAGTATATTGAGAAACTGAAAGAAGCCGAGCGCACGCTTATCCTCGTGAAGGAAGATCTTGACAGAGCTATTCATAACATGGAAAAACGTCTGGAAACGGGTTATGAATATTATGAGAAGGATAGCCGTTTGGCAGCTTTGGCAGGACGTGAATACGTCAGGTTAGTTGATAAAAGTATTTTTGAATTAGCAACGGATAAAATTGAATATTGATTATGAAGCATACAGAAAGTGAAGCATACGAATTGATAGATGCTTGTAATGAGAATATCAACAGCGGAGATGTGAATAGTGCAGGCAGTTATGACGAAGGTGTCAGAGATGCCTTACTTTGGATGATTGATGGGACTTCAAAACCATATATCGGTAGAGAAATTTAAAGCAATATATCTATGCAACAGTACACGCATGATTATACGCTGGTGTCAGAGGCCGAGAGTCATCTGTACGCCGCACAACAGTTAGAGGCGCATGAGCAGCCAGAAGAGGCATGGAAGCACATTGAAGATGCCCGTCGCAAGCTACAGCAGTATCTTGCACAGGACAATATGATTCCAGACGATGATGTCTACAACGGATGGGTGAAGTCCAACGACGTAAAAGAAGAAATTGAACAACTAAAACAGCAGCAGCTATGAAAACTATTATCTCCGCAGGCCGCATCATGCTCATTGTGCTGGCAAGTCTCTTGGCTTTTACGTCCTGCAGCAAGGATGAAGAACCAGGCATCAGGGATTACGATCTGATTGGCCAATGGATTTCTGACGTCAGGAATAATACACGGATATATACGTTTGGTGGTGATTTCAGAGGATACTATAACGATTCCTCTGGCAGATGGTCCGACTTAACCTACACGATTTCTGAACTCGGACATATCCATATCAAATTCTTCAATAGTGCCACCAAGGAATTTGAAGAAGAGTATGACTGGACTTACAGTGTTTCCGACAATACGCTATGGCTGAACGGAACATCGTTCACCAGAAAGAAGGACAGCACACCTGTAGATACCGTTGTGTCAGCACGCCGACAATAGGGTAGGGCTGAAAGACATGGCAACGACCGCACCGAGGATAACAAGGCGATGCGGTCGTTGTTGTATTATAATCGTAAAGATATGACGCGGACAGATTTAAAGTCTGTGTGCCTTATCGGTTGATTGCCCGAAAGCGATTTACAACTTAGCTGAAGTCTGCCCGCGATGACGTAAAAGAGTATGCGTCGCCATCAGGAGCGTAATTGCCTGTGTAGTCGTTTCTGAGGTTCATCGTTTCGGTTTCACTATTAGGCCATCGGTAACATACAAGTGTCATGCTAACCTCTCCTGTGGGTGTAAGGAGTGAATAAGCATCGACGACTTGTGCAGACGTTGTGCTGGCCTCCTGGTTCAGCATTACGGGAGTCTGCAAGTCCACGATGTTCAACTGTGAATCGAACGAAGCAACGGCAGTGCCGTCCAGCGAGAGAGTGGCTACCATTACGCAGCCGATGTCTTGCTCAGGTGGGCCATAAGCCTGCATCTGAGCCGTAGCGTGCGCCATCAGAGTAATCATCATCAGGCACATCATGCAAACGAATTTCTTCATTGCCTTTCGCGTTTTAGAATTTGACATAGCCGAGTTCCACGGCGTTACTATTCCTACATACAAAGATACAAAATACCCTGCCATAAATCAAGGGCATTTGCAAATAGAGTAGGGCTGTCAGTCGAAGATTCCCAACTTGCGGTCGGAAAAACCCAACTCACCAGAAAGCGTTTAGTCGATTTATATCCTTTCTTGATACCGAAGTTACGCTTTTGTCCGAGTTTGATACGAATCTTCGACCGGAAAATGGCTGATATCCTACTGCCTATGGGCGTTCCCGACATATATACACCCTAACTTCTTCTTTATCAGTCGGAAAAACCCAACTCACAAAGATTATTTGTTTGTTGGTTTTCCTCATTTACAAGAACCAATTAAATAGAGTATTTATATATTTACGGATGGCGAAACGCCTAACACACAAGAAGTTACGTTTTATATCGGTCGAACAATAACAACAACCAGTCGAAGAAACCCAACTTAGTGGTCGAGCATTCCCAACTTGCAGTCGGAGATATCCAACCGAAAGTCGGGCAAAACCAACTTTTAGTCGAAGAAACACAACTCGGTCGGAGATTTACAACTCGCAGTCGGAAAAATACAACTTCCTAACTTTGGTCGGAAAAACCCAACTTGCGGTCGAAGAAACCCAACATTACGCATTTTTAACGCATATTTTTCCGAAAGCATTTGGAACTTTCAGAAATAATTCTTACCTTTGCCCTCGCTACAAACATAATGTTAAACCTCTCTGTGTGACGTGGACGGACTGTAACTCCATCGTATCATACATCGAATAAAGATAGGCGGCAGCCTGTTTCCCCACTGTCAGCAGAGGTCGAAGTGTTTGTAGCAGAACGCATAAGGGCTGCCGCCTTTGTTCTGCTGCGACCTCCGACATAAAAGATTGCAAGACAATGGAAGAAAAGAAACAAACCACCCAGAGTCAGCCGACGGCACAGCCCGCCGACGCGAAGAACCTGCCCATGCGCTACATCAGGCAGCCGTACCCCATCTCGGCTATCCAGGCCGATCTCTCCACTCAGCAGATACGTATTCTCGTCGGCATGATGCAGAGCGTGCAGGATGGCGTGCAGGCCATGTTCGAGCGCGGGCCCGTAGACGGTCAGCTGCAGTTGTTTCCCGACATGCAGGACGACCGTGTTAACATCGACTTTAAGTTCAGCGACGTCGTTGATCGTCCTGATGCCTATCGCGATGTGGAGCGCGTGGCTAAGAAATTCATGGAGATGGTCTTCCGCTACGAAGACAAGCAGAAGGGCGAAGTAAGCCTGTCGCACTTTGTCGACGAAATCACCTATCCCTCCCGTGGAAGCAAGCGCGACAAGATTCGCTTCACCTTCACCAAGAAGCAAGCCCAGGCCGTCTTCAACTTCACCATGTACAGCCGCTATCTCCTGCCCGTAGTCACCTCTTCCAAGAGCAAGCACACCGCCCGTCTCTACATGCTTATTACCTCCGCACGTGGGTTCGAGCGAGACGACTCCGGCATCTTCCACTGGTATGTCACCTACGAAGAGCTGCGCCGTATTCTCGGCTGTGACGACAAGGACGAGCACGATCGCTGGTACCGCAAGTCTCAGAAGCTCTACAAGCATTTCAAGTCCGATGTGCTGCGTACCGCCCAGCGTGAATTGAAAGCCCTTGCAGACGAAGGGAAGAGCGACTGTTGGTTTGACTTCACCGAACTGCCGGAAGGTTTCGACGGTGAACCTCTTCGCTTCGACTTCCTCGTACATCTGAACGATGTCAAGAAGCCCATCGAGAAGAAAGAGCCTGAGCAGGAAACAATGCCAATGTGGGGAGAGTAGGTTATGGAAAACGATTACAGCAAACTTTGGAAAGACAGCCTCGCGATGATCCGCGAGAAGTACGGCGACAAGTTCAGGCACTGGTTCGACGTATGGTTTGGTGATGTGCGCTTCGAGAGCTACGATGCCGACACACACGTGCTGCTTATTCAGGTGCCGTCAAAGTACGTCTATGAGTTTCAGGAGATGAACGGTGCCAAGGATATCCGCTGGGCCACGAAGGAAGTCTTTAAGACGGACATCATACTGAAGTACCGTATTCTGGAGCCACGACGCGAGCCTGACTTTGCACAGGTGGCAGACTACCTGCGCCAGCAGGGATGCACCGTTGGTACCGAACGTCCACACTTCAGGATTGCCGATGCTGAGAAGCGAATGCGCGACGGCCTGCGTTATTTCCTGGGCCACGACGGCCAATGGTTGCCAGCTTACGACAAGGTGGCCACCTGGCTCTCCGACAACAAGGGTAGGGGATTGGTCTGTATCGGTTACAGCGGTACGGGTAAGACGCTGTTGTGTACCAAGGTGCTGCCTGTCATCCTCGGCTATAAGAGCATCGTACAGTGTCCCGCCAAAGAAATGACGTTACGCAATGGCAATGTAGAGCGCATCGACGAGCTGCTGAATGCGAAGTGTATCATCATCGACGGACTGGGCACTGAGTCTGTCGAGACCAACTACTACGGTCGCCGCCGCCGTCCTTTCGAGGAATTGTGCGACGCAGCAGAGCGCGATGGCAAGCTGCTTATCATCACCACCAACTGCCTCTCTACTAAACCCATGCCCGACACGTGGTCTGGTAAGTCGCAGTTCCACACATCCTTTGAGGAATACTATGGCCAGAACGTCATCAACCGCTTGAAGTCCATCACCACCACCGTCCTCTTCTCAGGACCCAATCTCTGGTAATCACTTCTCGCGCAGCAAGCGACGCTGCCACTCACGGCGCATGGGCTCTGCATAGACGTCGGGTGTGTCGGTGTCACGGCAGAACGCCTCTATCATGTCAATCTGGGCGTACTTCTTGTCACGGTGCTCTCTGGCATACCTGTCGGCATAGTCGCTGACGGCCTGCCAGAACGCCTCTCTCAGGATGCGCTGTATGACCTTCGCCTGCTTCATGCCGAAGTTCACGTCCAGCGTCCACGGACGCAGCACGCCGCTCCTGGTCATGCACAGCCTGGGACACTCGATGGGCAAGTACTGCAGCAGACTTTCCTTTGTCGCTCCGTAGCTCTCCTCTATCGTCGTCGGATCAATCCTCATGCCGGCATCCAGCGCATTGCGGAACGTGGCCGAGATGGAGTTGCCAATCGGTCCGTTCCCCATCGGCTCGTTCGCCGTCTCCAGGCGCAGCGCACGTCTGGCTCCTGGCAGGTGCTGAATGCTCACCACCTTCCAATCCTTCACCATTGCGCCACCGCCGAGTTCGTGCTGAACCCAGCCTTGGATAAAGTCCGTTACCTTTAGCCAGCAGATAGCAGGTGCCCTGTATTGTCTCTCGCTCATTATCTATCCATTACGCCTTCACGGTGCAAAATTACGAAATTTCAGCGAGCAAAAAGAAACTTTCGCCATTTATCAGAAATCGCTCAAATTTCCATGTTTTCACCTCAAAAAAATAACTGTTCTGATAAATTTATGAAACTGGTGAGTATCAGCAAGTTAGCAGCCGAAACACCCGAAAAACTGCCATCCGAGTTATTTTCTTTTTGATAACTTGCAACCGCCTGACATTCAAGCTGTTGCGAAGTCGAAAAAGTGTATTTATCAAAAGATTGCGTTTTTCGGCGAAACTCAGAAATTTTTCTAAAACCTCTGAAATTCCTGTATTCTTTCTCATTCATCAAGCAACGCGCACGTCTCTCCCTTACACCCACAATAAGTAAAACAAATATATACAAATAAAATAAATGACTGATAATCAATAAATTATGTAGTATATATAGCTCGTTATTTTTCTTTTTTGGAACACTTATCCCACCAAGGAAATCAAAAATAACCCCGATTTTTTTCGGATAAATAATTGATAATCAGTGCGTTAGGAGTTTATAAATGATTTTGAAACTATCTGATAACCTGATAACTCCTTAACAAAAATTTTTGCCGTCGCGCAGATAACTCCCTCAAAATTTGCACGTTACGCGAAAATCACCTAACTTTGCGCCGGATTTAGTGGTCTGATAACTGAAAAGCTTTTTTTCATACGGCGTCGCGATGACGAAAGGTACGAGCGGTGAGGCGTACAGGTTTCAATTTTTTGATTTGTTTTAGTAGATTAGTTTTTAAGTAGTTTGTTTTTAAACAGAAGAAACTGCAGGTTATACATCCCTGCACTGGGTGTTTACTTACTCACCCGCACCGTCGTCCCGTTGTAGCTTTGTGGGTGGCGGTGCTTCTTTTTATGTTCCAACCAACATTTGCCCTTGATGCGGCGAGCGGCAAATATTATCTTTGTATCAAAACCCAATAGTTATGATGAGACCATTCTACTTTGATCCTCTCGACCCAACGGGCCAGTATTATTACGACCCGCTGCCTGAGCACCCGACGAAAGAAGAGCTGGATGAGTACCAGCGCATGACGATGAAGATGCTACGCAACACCATCATCGGCTTCTTCGTTCTGCTTGCGGCCTTTGCCATTTGTTCGGTGTTCAGTTCCTGCGCCACGCAGAAGCAGGAGCATCAGGAGCAGACCCATGTTGTCGTGGCCGACTCTGCCGCTACCGAGCATAGCCAGTCCGTACAGGTCAGCAATCAGACTGTCAACATCGACTCCATTATTACTGCCGTGATACAGCGCACACGCGAGGAGTTCGCCCGTCAGGAACAGGAGCATGAGATTATCACCGAGACGCTGACGGAGACCGTCGATTCTCTGGGCCGTGTGGTGCGCCAGCAGCAGAAGACCACCGACCGCACCCTCTCGCGCCAAGAGCAGCAACGCATCGAGCGTCTGGAGCAGACCTTCGAGCAGCAGATCCACCTTGCCATCCGTGAGCACGACTCCCTATGGCAGGAGCGCTTTGCCCAGTACGAGGCCACCATGCGCGACTCCCTGCAGTCCGTGCGCGACATGCAGCGTCAGACCAGCGCCACGAGCCCCCTCACTTGGTGGCAGCAGTTCCGGCTTCATCTGGCCAACATCGCCCTCTATGCCCTCCTTATCATTGGTGTCATCTGGCTCATCCGAAAAAAGAAATGGTTAAACAGTTAGCATTATCCGAGCTCCGACGTGTCGCCGAGAAGACACGGCTTGTCAAGGTCAAGGTGCCCGACGGCAAAGGTGGCTTCCAGATACAGGAAGTCCTGGAGCGCATCCCGTTCAAGGTTTGGTACGTCGCAGCCTCGAATGGCGACATGATCTGCGGCGAAGAGTGCGTCACCCTCTCCGTCGATGTCAATGGCCCCGGTGCCTATCCCTCTCGCCTGGTGCAGTTCATCGCCAGCGGTCAGACCCGCCGTCTGCGCGACTGCTGCATCCTACAGGCAGACGACTTCAAGTTAGTGATATAAAGTTTCAGGTATGTTTCCACAACAGTATCTCAAGAAAATAGCTTCTGCCGTATCCAAGCGTTCCGGCATCTGTCAGGCCACCGTAGAGCAGGTGCTGCCTGCCTTCATCGACGAGGTACGCTTCCAGCTCACCGAAGGCAAGCTCAGTGTACCCATCGACAGCTTCGGCACCTTTGCCCTCATCGACATTCCCGAGCGTCAGCACCTCTACACCTACAAGGGAGCCAACGAGTTGCGCACCCTTCCACCCAAGAAGAAACTGAAGTTTGCCCCAGCCCGCAGCTTCCGTCGTGAACTGGAGGCCGGTGTCTTCGATGCCAGTCGCAAGTCGTTCTGTCGTCACCCCAAAGACCCCATCCTGCGCAACCGCGCCCAGATGGCGTATCGTGCAGACCGCAAGGACCAGATCAATAAAGGTGCTACCAAATTTTTGAAGCCCACCACAGATGACACGGATGACACGGATGACGAGGACATGAAACATGAACTCTGAACCCTGAAACCGCCCGTTAGGGCATTTACCGCTTATTTGTCCCAAAGTTTTAGCAAACATTAACAATAATAGATTTTGTGTTTCTCATACCCGCTAAACAGCACCATCAACCTCAGTGTGGTTTCCGTTGAGAACAAGCGCATGAACTAAACAACCATTCCATATATTAAGCCTTGTGCCATTTGTCACGGCCTGTCAGTTCGTATGACTGTCGGGCTGTTTCTTTTTGCGAGGTAACAAAGAAAGTATAATAAATCTTAAAACATTTGGCGGTAACAAAAATAATAATTACTTTTGCGTCAGATTTCAAACAAAGCTACACGTTATGAATATGGAAAAAGTAAAAGTCACTCAGGACGTTGTTTATCAGTTTATCACCGATCACAATGTCAATCTCTCGGGTATCGCCCGCGAGATGCAGGCCAACCCTACGCTTGTTGCCGGATGCTTCAAGCGCAATGCCGACCGCAACGGTCGTCCTCGCCACTTCACCGCTCAGACACTGCCCCGTCTGAACGAAGCCCTCGATAAGTTTGCTGCTAACATGCGCCAGAGTGTTGTGGCCTTTGGTAGCGAGCAGACCTACACCAACAACCGTGGTGTGACATACGACCCTGGCACCATACCTGCCGTCAAGCAGTTGTCGCAGTACTTCAACCTCACCCAGTTCATTATGCGCATCCTCGGCTGGACAGAGAACAAGAAGAACCTGACGTTCTCGTCGCCAACGGCTAAGATGTTCGGCTGCATCAGTCAGGATGATATCAACCGTATCAATGCCGAACTGCTTGCCGTGTCTGGAGTGCTCTCCAGCTATGAGGTAGTTGAAGATAGGTAATATTTAGCTTCACGTTTGAAGTTTTAAAGCAATCAGCAATAACCCAGTGCGGGAATATTTGCTGATTGTTTTTTTTGATTTCTCTACGGAAAACACACATTCCAACAAATATTTTTTTTTTGATTCATGCACCTATCGCGACGCGCACCCCGCGCCTCGCTGGGCGGCGGAGCCTGCGGATCCGCCGTTCGGACTGGCTGCAAATATGCTGCAAAGGGTGCAAAGGTGCAAAGGGTGCAAAGGGTGCAAAATAGGAAAGCCCACCAACACCCGCACGATTATAAATAAGGTACGCGATGGAAAGCAAAAAAAATGCTGCAAATAACAAAAAAAGTAGTTCTTAAATTTGGAAAGTAACAAAAAAAGTAGTATCTTTGCCAATGTCAGAACGACACAAGAACGGAAACAAACACTGACAAAGAGTTCTTTAACATACTGATACACCGCACCGCACAAACCGCAAATATCTTTGCAAGTTAGTGTGAAGAGCACGGAAATTCTACCACTTAGTAGTGGGCACGTGTGCCCAAATCAGAAAAGCAAGAGGCCGTGTTGATATAGAACTTTGCCTACATTGGTATGGTTTGTAAGGTAGTCCTGCATTGGTGGGTAGGTGTATGAGTTGAACAACGGCTGCAACCTATGGATGTAGTGTATAGGTACGCAAATGCCCGTAAAACGGCATAAGCGGTAAAACGCTATCGTGTACCCAGTGCTATATCTGGCGGACTAATAATGTGGTCGGTTACAAACGAAAGGGAAATGCTATATAGCCGTATGCTATACAGCCCTGCGCCTGATGGGGCATAACGGAACGTATTGGATAGTTCCGGAGTGGGCATACGTACAAAGTGGATAGGCCCGGGTAGGAACTATAGACGCCAGTCTATAGGTAGGTTTGGAATGAACGACTACCGGATTTATCCGGCGGAAACTATAGGCCTATAGAGAAAGTGAGCGCCATCAGGTGCAGGGAGTTCGGCACTCCCCTATGGGCACAATGATAGCAATGTCGCTATCAGGTAAAATCTTACAATTATGGCAAACAAGAAGAACGTTCCCGCACAGAACACAAACAGTGCAGAGTTATCAGTGAATTTCGACCTGTCGTTTACCGCTTTCAAGAAGGCACTCGGCGCAGTGTTTAACGAGACTTGCAAGTTCAAGCAGGCTTGCCGTGTGTTCGACGGCATGGGTGCTTTCCCCGTACCTACCGGTAAGAACTCCACTATCCGCTTCGACCAGCTTGTCGGCACTATCGGTGTGCAGTTCAAGGGCGGACGCCTTGACCCCGAAAGTCTGAAGAGTGCATGGAAAGTCATGACCGCTGACAACTACATGGCTCTCTATAAGAGCGTACCAGGCTACGAGGCCGTAGAGGGCGACGAGGAGAAGTCACGCAAGGTCTATGTGTGGAATGAGGAGAAGGCTCAGTATGAGGGTGTATCAGTGACCCGCATCGTGGCTGTGGAGAAGTGGAACGCAAGCCTTATCCTTGAGGGTATCTTGCAGAGTGCTTTCACAGCCCGCTATATCGACGAGGCAGCTAAGAGTCAGAAAGCATGGGACGAGTACGAGGGCGAGCTCTATGTCTTCGACAAGGTGCAGGACAAGGACGGCATCACTAACAAGCGTCACATCATCCGCAAGACACAGGTGGAGTTCTAAGGAACTCCCACCTATCCCCATCGGAGCCTGACATAGAGTGGAAACATGGCTATGGCGGTGGACTTGTCGGTGTCCACCCAGGCACAAAGTATAACATCATAACATCGTGAAGACTATGAGCGAAAGAACGACAGCGCAGATCTGCGCCCGCATGAGAGAAATCAGCGAAAGCAGAACGTTCCACCATCAGCGCAAGCAAAGGGTGGAGAAGTGTGAAACTATCTATGAGCAGACTATGGTGGTCAAGGGTGGGCGCAAACCCAAGCACTATATGACCTCCAAGCAGCTTATCCAAGCCTATGAGCAGGTGGAGTGGGAGACAGAGAACCGACACCAGATGTTCGAGGCTGGCAAGGGTACACGCTTCACTAAGCGCACTCATGTGAACAACGGAGCCCACTATACGAAGAGTGGTGGAGTGACTACGACCAAGCGACCTACCGCTCAGGGCGAGGTGTGCAGCGTGGGACGTGTTATCACGGTCAAGCGTTTCAGCAACAGTCGCCTGACGTGTGTATGCAAGAGCATCATGTATTAAGCAACAACTAACCGGCACTATCAGTGACGGCTGAGAGCACAGATATAGCCAGACACTTGAAAGCTCACCTCTATAGGACTAAGGCGAGGTGGTAAGCGGACGTGCAGCGCGAGGATCGAGACGCTATCAGCAGGAAGCAGTGTGCCCTAAAAGCAATAATCGTATGAAGAACGTGAGATTTATCGCAGGCATTGTCCTGCTAAGTATCGGCGGCTGTGCAGTAGCTATGGCTGCTGGTGGTGCTAACGACGTGAACGTGACCTTTGGTCAGGCTCTGACTATGGTGGGTGGCGCGGCAGCTGCTATCGTTGGCAGTGCGTGGGTGCAAGGACTGACAGTTCGCCAGTTCATCGGACGCATACTCTCTGAGGAGCATGAGCCATCGAAGCACGAGACTATCAAGCATCGTATGGGTAGCCGTAATTATGGCCAGGCAGCTGTCTTCATCGGAACGGCTTGCCTCTATATGGGCACACCGCAGCAATGTGACGAACTGTGCGATGACCTGTGGCATCATGGGCAGCAGGCACACGTACAGGTGCTGGACGGTAACGAGACATTCTACATTCTATAAATCAAATCAAATCTTACAATTATGGCAACAAAGAGACAACAGGCGATGATTATCGCTATGGCCGCTATGGTCGGCACAAGTACGGATATTATCGACCGCAATGCGGCTGCCGCTGCCTTGCGCGACATGAGGAGTGACATCGGTCACGACCAGACCTGCAGCATACAGGAAGACCCCTTCGACTTTTCCTACACGTGGGATCCTACGGACGGGGATGTTGCATAAACTATCGGGAGGAACGACTATGGCAAAGTTTGATTTTGGCGGATTTGTCCGCGAGTGCTATCTACGTTCGGAGCCGAGCGTGGACTTGAATAACGTGACGAGTGATAACCCTGTCAGTTGCTCTGAGCATCGGCTGAGTTTGGAAAACTATCACGCCATCTGTGTAGACTATGGGCTGGAAGACAAGGACGGCAATACGCTCGACAATGACCGCCTGTGTGGGTGTAACATGTGGATGCTACGAAGCGGTCCGCAGTTGTATGACAATAAAGCAGCGTAGGCTATGAAGAAGATTGCGTACTATTCAGCAAGCGAACCCTATTGGGAAGAGCTGGGCGAACTCTATCAGCAAATGGACTTGAACGAGTTTGTGGAGCATGTGATGAACGAGCATCCCGACTGCGTGTTTGACGAGCCAGAGGACGAAGAGCCTGCGGACTACGAGATTGAGAACACCAGCGACAAGTACGTGTTGTGCTATCGCGACGGCATGGACGAAGCGGTCATCATCTATGAGCGAAACATCTACGAAGAAATTCCCTTTTAACAACAACTTAAAACAACAGAACGATTATGGCAAAGACTATCAGCATGAAGAAAGTGCGCAAGGCCGTCAAGGTGGCCTATGGCGTGAGTGACAACGACGCTCGCGAAATGGCGGGTATGTTTATCAACATGAGAAAAGCAGCATAAGTATTAACAGTCAAAATTCGGAGGACGAAAGTATGACACAGAATTTACAGGGTGCCGACCTTATCGGCAAGACGATTGTAGTAAACGGCAGCAATGTCAAGTATGTAATCAAGAGCGTGGACGGCGACAAGCTGATGACGGACTTCATCATGGGCGACCGCACGATGCCCTGCCCTGTGCCTATGAGCCAGGTGGAGAGCATGGTGGAAGCAGGTAAGTGGACTATCGAAGGCGAGACCGCCAGCGAGAACAAGGCAGAGGACGTAAAGCCTGAAGCTACCGCTACCGAGGAAGCTACCGCCGAGGAGCCTACCGCAACTGAGGAGGTGGAAGAGGTTATCGACGAACCAGAGCCTGCGCCTGCTCAGACCGTCAAGATGAAGACGGAGATGCCGAAGGACAAGGCGGAGGAGAAGGCTACACCTAAGCCACAGAAGCCACAGACTAAGGCTAAGACCGCAAAGAAGGAGCAGGAAGCGCCTGCCGCTGGTCGTCTGCGCTACGAGACCTATACCACAAAGAAGGGCAAGACGGGTGCGAAGATCGTGGGCTTCAACGAGACGGATGCTGCCTATCTGGCTGGTCCCGAGCTGCACGGCTCTAAGGCGTGGGAAAACGACAAGCAGGGCAACAAGACGTTCTGCCTGCTGTTCAGCCATCGCTATGCCAAGGCTGCAGAGGACGTATGCAAGGTACTGAACGCTGGCAAGAGCGTTGCAGACTGTCAGGCTATCATCGACGGATGCACCGAGGAGCGTGCCCAGCGTCGTGAGGAATGGCGAGCAAGACGTGACGCCCGCGACAATGCCGCTACCACCGATGGCGAGGCTACCGCCAAGACCGAGAAACTCTATACCGAGGCAGAGGTGCGCAAGGCGTTCGCTACACTGGCCGAGGCAAGCGGTGTGGACGTGAAGGAGTTTGAGCCTATCATCGAGGCTATGCGGGCAGCTGCATAGCTATAACGACCACGGATTGCACGGATGATACGGATTGATATCTGTGTTGTCTGTGCTATCTGTGTGACAACGAAGCAGAATTACAAACATCAAAAATCTTACGATTATGGGACTGGATTTAAGTGCTATCAGAGCAGCTGCTGCAAAGATGAAGCAGGAGCAGGAACAGCCAAAGACGAACACGAATAGCACGAATAACACGAATAGTGCTAAAACAAAGGCTGAGCCTAAAGCTAAGACGCAAACTAAGAGTGCGCCAAAAACAGACAGCCCGAAGACTAAGGGCGGTGCGAAGTACGTCATCCCTGCCGAGTTCAAGCAGGCTATCGAAGACCACTTGAAGTCGAGGGCAGACATGAAGGAGAAACTACAGAAGAAAGGCAAGTCGATTGACGGCTGCTGTGACTATATATTCGACGTGATGCGCAAGCGGGCTGAAAAGGAGCGCGGCGGCAAGAGCGCCGTGGGCCTCTATGCAAACCCTGACGAAATATTCGGTCTGGCTTGTCACTACTATGACGAAACGGACGAAGCACTAAAAGCGGAGAAATAAACGATCACGAATTTAACGAATTATGGCAAGGAAACTGACAGCATTTGAGAAACAATGCACGACTATCAATAACCGACTGAGCGGGTATCCAAAGGGTGACAAGGAGCGCAAGATATACGGCAGCGTCTATCAGCCTGGCATTATTACCCGTATGTATCGCCGTCGCAGGGTGTGGTATTGCAGCGAGTGTGGCAGCCAGATTGGGGTGCTGACACAGGAGGAGTGCCCAGTATGTCACAAGAAATGGACGGCGGCGTGTTGTGATGAGAAAGGTCGTGAGGTTGGCTATCACATGACGCTGGAAGCCAAGGGCGATATTCAGTTGACACGCATCTATCGTGTGGAACGTACTACGCACTATGGCAAGCAGGCCACAAGGTTTGTGTGGGAGGTGGAGCGTATCATGTACAGTCCGACTGGTGAGCGCAAGGTGTTTGCCCGTAACATTCAGGCGATGTCGTGGTACTACGATGCTTTCAGCTGTGGCTCGCCTATCAAGATGAAGCGTGAGTGCAACCACTCGCAGTATTCTGCATCGAAGTCGCAGTTGCGCTATAACCTGAATGTGTGGAGCTACGACATTCAGAGCTTGACGGAGCAATGGAAGTATAAAGATATCCCTGCGCTGATGGAAGACTTTAAGGGCGATACGAGTGCGGTGCGAGTGATTGCCTATCCGTGGGCTGAGACCATGCGCAAGACAGGGCAGGAAAAGCTGTTCCGCTATCTGGTAAACGAAATGGAGTCGCTGCCTGCTGGTTGCCACCATGCGCTGAATATCTGTGCTCGTAACAAGTACACGATAAACGATCCGTCGCTATGGCTTGACCACTTGTGGCTGCTGAAGTATCTCAGACTTGACACGCACAATGCCCACTATGTATGCCCCAAGGATTTGAGGACACAGCATAATGAGCTGCTGGAGCGTAAGCGTCATGAGGACGAACGCCGTGCGGCTATTCGCCGTGAACGTGAGCAGAAACAGAAGCTGGAGCGTATGGAGAAAGAGAAGACGGCCTATCGGAAGCGGTGGGCAAAGGTGCTACCGCTGACGCTATCAGGTCAGAACCTGAATATCCGTCCGCTGCAATCGGTGGAAGAGTTTGCGGAAGAGGGCAACGCCATGCACCACTGCGTATTCGCTATGGAATACTACAAGAAGTCCACCAGTCTGATATTATCGGCAAAGGACAACGACGGCAACCGACTGGCTACTATCGAGTACAACACGAAGAACAAGGAGATTGTGCAGTGCCGTGCGGCATGTAACAAGGTGCCTGAGCGCGACACCGAGATACGTCAGTTGATAACCTCTCACAGGGCAGACTTCCAGCGATTGCTGAAAGCAGCCTGATACTTATATCGAAGTTAAACTAACCCCATTTGAGTTATGGCAAAGAAACAATTTACGATGAACGACTCGCAGAAGGAGAAGTATGCGGAGTTGTTCGAGGCTGAACTGAACGCTATGGAGCGTAGCGACTGGACACAACCGTGGGTGTCGCCCAATATGGGTGCGCCGTGTAACCTGTACCGCCGCCGTCATCCCTATCAGAAGAGCAACGCTTTCTGGCTGGCTATGCTGATGCAGGTGAAGGGCTGGAGCACGCCCTACTTCCTGACGAAGACGGACTTGGTGAACGAGGACGGCAGCCGCAAGTATGACGGTCTGCAGGCTAACTGCACGATGGTGACGGACGAGAACGGTATGCCGAAGTTCGACGACAACGGCTGTCCGGTGATGGAGTACGAACGGAGATTCCCCGTATTCTTCTACAAGCCTATCTACAAGGACAAGGACGGCAACACCGTGAGCGAAGAGGACTATCGGGCCATGAGCGACGAGGAACGTCAGGAGTTGAAGGTGTTCTTCTACCGCACTCACTATCTGGTGTACAACCTGGACCAGACGAACTTCAAGGAACTCTATGCCGACGACTACGAGGCGATGGTGGCGGTGCCTGAGCACGACTACCAGACAGGCCAGCGTGACGAGGTGCTGGAGCGGATGATCGCTGGCGAATGGATTTGTCCTATTCACTTCTGCGGTCACTCGGCTCACTACAGCCCGATGGAACATCATATCCGACTGCCGGAGCGCTCGCAGTTCCTGGGCGACGCGAAGTTCTATGCGATAGCCCTGCATGAGATGGCACACTCTACGAAGAAAGACCTGCGCCGTGAACTGGACGAGCCGTATGAGGAGTTCGTGGCAGAGCTGACGGCAGCGTGTGTATGCAGCCGTCTTGGTGTCGGCAAGTTGCTGGACGAGCAGCATATTGCCTATGTGGCCTCGTGGCGCAAAGCTCTCCGCGACGACAAGGACTTTATTCCTCGCGTCATCGACCATGTGCAAATGGCCTCTAACTTCATCTTCAACCGCTACGATGCCGTGGCGAAGAAGATGGAAGGTCCGAAGCTGCTGCAAGCAGCGTAACACTATCGAGGGGTCGTCGCCTGACGGCTCCTCAAAATCTATCAAACGAAACCGACTATGGAGAAATTGTTTTATTATACCGGTGCTACCGTATGGGCTGTAATAACCTTGGTTGTTGTTTATGTAGTTCTGAAAGCGTGCGCTTATATTTGCAGATACATTTGGATGACGTTGAAGAACGTGCGCTTTTGGTTATTTGGGTATAAAAAGTTGAAAGGGAGAAATTATCAGATTTGGCTGAGACATCATGCAAACAGGCATGGACTTCAACGTCACAACCACAAATGGTCCTACCTGCGTAGGC
Source organism: uncultured Prevotellaceae bacterium (assembly GCA_902780025.1). GTDB lineage: Bacteria > Bacteroidota > Bacteroidia > Bacteroidales > Bacteroidaceae > Prevotella. Next base: position 16,747 of record CACZDV010000007.1, on the reverse strand, counting down.
TTGCTTACCGTAGGTTCCTGATCAATGCGTGGAAGGAGAGAAATTGTACGAACCAATAAACGAGATACGGCAATGGCAAAACAAGAAAAAGAGTTCTTCCCTATTACGAGTGTAAGCAGGGATGATTTAGAAGAAAGAGGCTTCGATACAAGTGAGGTGGACGATGACACTATGGAACGTCTGGCCTCGAAGATGAGCGATGACTACTGCGAACAGATGTTCTGGACATCTATGGAGATTATTGCTGAGATTATGGGTATTCCCAAGAGAGAAAAGAAGGAGGACGAAGAATGAATTATTATGTGATTGACGATGTGAAGACCAAGGTGTATAGCATCTTCGGGTCTTCGTATAAGAAGGTCCCTAACACTCCCGCTATTGTGGCCGTGAGCGACTACAACAAGAAGAATATTGAGAAAGGCTGTGAATTTACGACCGACGGCATTGTCTATGCAGACGGCACTTTCTGCTTCGGGCCGAGCAAGAGGATTGTTTCCTACGGCTCATGGAGAGAGGCAACACCTGAAGAGGTGCAACGGATGACCGACTGTGCGGCAAGTGTGAACCTGGCCTATATGACACTGGAGCAGGAGCACAAGAATATCTGGACTAAGCAGACGTGGACTACGACCTACGAGACTCTGGCCTACATCTCAACGGAAGCTATGCGCTTCCGATTGAATGGTGAGATTGTCGGCTGGAAAGAGGTTGAAGCCTACGAGCCTGCAGAGGGTATGCACTTCGCCTGGTATCACGACAACGGCTATAGCTATTTAGGCGTGGATCCTGCGAAGAAAGAAGACTGGATAGCTGCTGTACGCAAAATCAAGAAAGTGTGGTATGGCAATTTGTACGGCATCGTGTATCTGGAGAATGGCGTTATCGACGTTCGCCAGTGCAGCAAGGGATATAGTGAAGTGAGTAACACATAAACGAGTAACGACTATGGCAAGAGTTGTTTATATACTCGACGTAAAGAACGAGTGGTATGAGCCTGGCAGCGACGTGAAGAACAATAGAAACTCGCTGGCCTATCGCATCTTCGAGTCTGAGGATGTGGCAAAGGGTTATATGGAGAAGGTGATTGCATCCGCCATGAGTGGTGACAGTGAACTGGAGCCTACCGTAACGGAGAAGCGCGACAAGAAGGGTATGCGGAGTATTGAGGTGGAGTTCCGCTGTGGCAAGGACATTATCGCAGGGGCTGAAACCTATACGACGATATCCCTGAACAGGAGAACGGCGCAGGACGATGTGCCGGAGGATCCGTTTGAAGACATAATGAACGAGATTTATATCGGATAGACTATGGGACAATGTTATTCTGTAGAAATCAAAGCGCGGTTCAGGGATGAGGACGGCGCAAAGAAAGCGCTGCAGGCCAAACTTGACAGGCATGAAGAGGAGCACGTTGCTTACAATCTTCCACACTTCACGGAGGAACTCGGTATGTCAACAGACAACCTGCACGACCTGATGGGCATATTCTTCGGCGGCTGGAAGGGAAAGCTGGAACCTTCGACCACCGACGACTGGGAGTATGCCGACTTCGACGCCTCCTATGGCTGGGAGAGTCTTATGATGGATGCCTTCGAGACAATTGCACCTTATCTGGCTGACGGCTCTGAAATTAAAATCTGGCCCGATTCCGGATGCGACCACGGAACGGTCAGGAACGGGAAATGCAAATGGGCATAACTAAAACGAATGAGACGATGGAGAAGAAAGATTTCTATGGCGACATCAGGAACCTGCACAAGGAGATTGTGGCAGAGATTGTGAAGCTAATGGTGGAGCATGACGTGACGGAGGTTGACCTACTCGGTAGTAGTGCCGACAACGCTTACGTTATCGGTGCGCCCTTCGACTGGGATGTGGACTACATGGAGGCCGAGGTCTCTAAGGTGTACTACGAGGACGGGCAGTTGGTGCTTGACGTTTGCTGGGACATTGACACGTTCGAGTTGGCCGAGCAGAATGAGAATGGCGACATTGGCGATGCCTATACAGATGTAAAGGCCAATGACTTCACCTGCATCAAGCCCTGCGCTGGTATCGACTCAGTATATGAGAGTGTATGGCAAGTGTTAGAACAAAACAAGTGAGACAATGACACAGAAAGAGTATATCCAGATGGTGAACGAAGCGAAGCAACGGAGCTTTGAGTATTATGTGCTGAGCAAGCCGACTATCAGCGACGCGACGTTTGATGCGATGGTGGACTGCATAGAGTTGGCGGAGTTGGAGCATCCCGAGTGGACGCTACCTGACTCGCCGACGCAGTGTGTAGGAAGCGACCTGTCGGGTAACGGCAAGCGACTTGTTCGCCACCGCAAACCGATGCTATCGTGCCAGAAAGCACAGACAACAGAGGCGGTTGAGAAATGGATTGCCGCTACGGAGAAGAAGCTGAAAAAGCAGGACGCTGGCATCTACTACGAACTGGAATGGAAGTTGGACGGCATCAGTTGTTCGCTGGTGTATCAGGACGGCACGCTGAACAGCGCCGCTACCCGTGGCGACGGCAAGCAGGGCAGCGACCTGATGGAGCACGTGAAGATGATACCGACGGTGCCTATCACGATTACTGAAATGGGTAGGGTTGAGGTGCGCGGCGAGATAGTATGCCCCAAGTCTCAACTATCGTTGATGTCAGAGAGCTATGCCGACTGCAGAAGTGCAGCAAGTGGCATCTGTGGCAAGAACTATGTGACCGCCGACACGACGCTGCTGGAGTTCGTGGTGTGGCAGTTGGAAGGCGACAACATCGGCACAGAGTCTTGTGCTATCGACATTGCCGAGGACTTAGGCTTCAAGACCTGTGGCTATAAGGGTTGCTGGACGCCGAATGTTATCAAGCGTCTGGGTGAGTTCGCTATCGAGCGTGACGCACTGGACTGGCCTACTGACGGTGTGGTGGTGAAGATAAACACCAAGCCGCTGGCTGAGAGGATGGGTTATACCGACCACCATCCGAAAGGCTGCATCGCCTACAAGTTCCCACCGCAGAAGACGACGACCACGGTAAGGCGCATAGAGATAACCGTTGGTGCTACGGGCCGTCGTACCCCTGTCTGCTGGTTTGACCCTGTGACTATCGGGGCACGTACTATGGAGAAAGCCAGTCTTGGCAGTGAGGACACGATGGAGAAGCTCGGCGTCTATGAGGGCTGCACCGTAGAAGTGGGCCTGAGCAACGATGTAACGCCGAAAGTGTACAGAGTAATCTAAAACGATACGACTATGGAAAAGATTGATGCACCCATTGACAACAAAAACTTGATGGAAGATCCTTTCGAGGACGAGGTCTTCGGAGATTTCTATGCAGGGCCTGACCATCGTAAGAATGGTGTACGGCATCTGGTGGGTTTGGCGGAAGTTTACGACGAGGAATTTCCTAAGTGCGTGAATTATTCGGCATACGTCGATGTGACTTGGACTTATGGTGCAAGTCATATCACTATCAAGGTGATTGGCGTTTCTGCCAGTGAGGACTTTGAGGAAACGAAAAACGAAGTCTTAGAGCATTACAAGAAGGTGTTCAAGGCTTGGGAGTGTGAAGACAATCCCGACCTAAAGGTAGAGTTCTATCAGCTGAACAATCAACTGAACGTGATATTCTACTTTGAGTGTGAATGATAAACTTTGCACATATTGTAAGATTTTTGTTTCGGACTGGCCTGCTGTGACAGCACGCCGGTCCTCTTTTGGTGAGAAAATAATGTTTTAAAACACGATATAGCTATGGAGTATTTTAAGAATTGCATGACCCAAGAGCAGTTGGAGCAGGAACACCGCAAGATGGTGATTAAGATGCACCCCGACCGCAACCCCGACAACCCTAACGCTACGGCTGAGTTTCAGGAGATGCAAAGCCAGTATGAGGAACGCAAGGCTGAACTGAACGGCGACTATAGCAAGGCCCGCAAGGGTAGGGAGCGCCGCGAACGTGAGGACAGGGAGCGATGGGAGCGTGAACGCCGTGAGCAAGAGCGCCGAAAGAAGGAGATGGCTATCGACCAGGCTCGAAAGAACAAGCAGCGCAGCCACTTGGAATGGAAGCAGGGCGAGTATGTCTATGCCCGTATGGTGAACTTCACCCGCAGTATGTTCGAGTGGGATAACCTGAGTGGTGACGAACTGCTGCATGTGGTGATCAAGATGGGCGTGAAGGAAGAGACGGTTGTAAGGATTGAGCACATCGTGGAGTGCCAGTCGTTCGATATCCTGAACGCCAGTCTGAGCAAGCTGCTGAACAGCATGGAGACCGGCTGCATCTATGGTGGCCGTGAGACGTTGCAGGATGCCGACCCCGCCAATGGTATCTATAAGAAGCAGACGGTGGGCAAGGTGGTGATGTTCCGTAGCGAACAGTACTGCGTGTTCGGCAATCCGATGGGCGACCAGACGATATCCGACTACTATATGCCTGTAGGCTATGAGACGCTGTTTGGCAGTCAGATAGACCGCATCAAGGCGCACATTGCCTATGTGGAACAGGAGAAAGCACGATTGGAGGCTGAGCGTATGGCCCGTATCGAGGCCGAGCAGCGTCCGATGATAGCGGAGTGGGAGCCGAAGCTGATAGCACTGAGTCGAGGACTGACGGCCAAGGAGCAGAAAGAGGTGGCTATGAGCAACCTGAAGACGATGCTCAAGGCAAAGTTCCCCGGTGCGAAGTTCACAGTGAAGTGTGACCGCTATGGCGACGTGGCGGTGCGCTGGGAGGACGGTCCTACGATGCAGGCTGTAAGAGAGGTGATGCGTCTGTTTGACGCATGGGAAGCTATTGACAACAAGACCGGCAACCAGACGCTGACGCCGTGGATGGAGCACTACGGACGGATGTGTTTCTCAGTGACCGAGACGGAGCGCAAGATGTCGGTACTGACCAAAGCCCGCATCCTACAGCAGCTGGGCAGCGTGACCGAGGCTTTCACCACATCGGCTATCGACGACGAGGTGACGGTATCTGACTTCGACTGGCTGATGCTCCACTTGCTTGTCGGCATCGAGATAGGCAAGGGCAATCAGGAGTGCATGAGTACGATACATGCCAACGGCAGGCGCACAGTAGCCATCAATGCGGCTGTGAGCTTCATATTCAGCCACTCTGACTATTGCAAGCAGACCAAGGCCAAAAAGGCCAAGTCTGCTTGACTTTACGACCACGAATATAACGAATTGAACGAATTTAATATTTTACAATATGAGTAAGTTATCGAGACTGCGCGACAACATCGCGGCATTGCAGGAGGCTTTCGAGCCTAAGAATGGTGAGTACGACTACGAAGTGCTGGAGAAGTACAGTGGCTTCGGTGGTCTGGGGTTTGTGCTGAACCCACTGGATAAGAGCAAGTGGACGAAGACCGACCAGGACTGTTACGACGATACGGTACGGCTGCATGAGCTGCTGCACAAGTACAGCAACAGCGAGCAGGAGTATCAGAAGTGGATGCAGTCGTTGAAGGCATCGGTGCTGACAGCCTTCTATACCCCTAACGAACTGGTAAAGGCCATCTTCAATCCTATCTACCATGTGAAGTACGGTCGTAATCAGATGAGCATTGCACCGAGCACGATTCTTGACCCTGCTGCCGGCAACGGTGTGTTTGCCTTCAATGCAGTGGGCTATGCGTCACTGGCTTGTCAGCGCTATAGCGTGACGGCAATTGAGAAGGACTTGCTGACGGGTCTGATGTTGGGCGCACAGAAAGGCCATGCCAAGATGCAGGTGTATGTGGATGGCTTCGAGCACTTCCCGAAAGACGAGTTGGGAATGTATGACCTGGTGGCCACCAACGTGCCGTTTGGCGACATCAACGTATTTGATGCTGCCTATAGCAAGAGCGACAATAAGGTGCGCAGGGATGCAGCGAAGATGATACACAAGTATTATGTGCTGAAAGGTCTGGACTGTCTGAGGGATGGCGGTATCGAGGCTTACATCATCACCTCGAACTATCTGAACCGCGACGGCGAGCAGTTGGCAGAGGTGCTGAAGCAGGCACGTCTGATAGGTGCCTATAGACTGGCCAACAACCTGTTTAAGGATGCCGGCACTGAGGTAGGTACTGACCTGCTGGTGTTGCAGAAAGACAGTCACAAGCAAGGACTGACGGCTGACGAGACATTCCTGATGACGCAGTATGAGGACTCAGGATGCCCCACCAACATGTACTTCCAGATGTATGAGGACCATGTGATTGCTACGTCGTGGACGGTTGACACCGATGCCTATGGCAAGCGTGGTTTTGTCTATATGCACAACGATGGCGTGAAGGGTATTGCCAGCGACATGCAGAAGGCATTGGCAAAAGATATGGCTGCTAATCTGGATGTGGTGCTGTTTGAGAGTGACACAGCCACACATAAGACCGAGAGCGCCGAGAAGAAGGTGCAGCTGACGGCACAGCAGTTGACGATGCTGGCTATACACAAGACATACGAGGAACTGTATGTGTACGAGGCTACGAAGTTCGAGGAGAACACGGCGTTGCGCCGCGACCTGAACGAGTTGTACGACACGTTTGTGGAGTCGTTCGGTGCGCTGAATAAGAGCGACAACGTAAAGGCGCTGAAGGCTATCAAGAATCACGGCAACCTGACGGAGTTGCTATCGCTGGAGGTGAGAGACGAGCGTGGCCGTTGGGAGAAAGCCGACATCTTCACGAAGCCGGTGGCTTTCGCTACCGACGATGTGCATGGTGCCGACACACCGCAGGAGGCACTGGCTCAGTCGTTGAACGACTACGGTAAGGCTGACATGAAGTATATGAGTGCGCTTACTGGCATGAGCGAGGACGAACTGCTGGATGCCCTGCATGGCGAGGTGTTCTATAACCCTCTGCCTGTAGGCAACCAGTACGAGATTAAGGCGCAGTTTATCTGTGGCAACGTCGTTGAGAAGCTGGAGCAGATCAAGCAGCTGTGGCCGAAGGTGGCAGAGTTGCTGGATGCAGGTTCCAAGGAGCAAGATGCAAGCCACCTGCCTGAGACCATCAAGGACCAAGAGGAGCTGAGGGTGTATCAGAGTGCCAAGGCTTTGCAGGAGGCTATCCCCGAGCCTATCCCCTTTGAAGAGTTGGACTTCAATCTGGGTGAGCGCTGGATTAACGAGCGGGTGTATAGTGCTTTTGCTACGGAGTTCTTCAATGTGCCTGGTGAGCGTCCGTCGTGGCAGAGTGAGCCGTTTGCGGTAGAGGTGAAGTATGACGCTATCATCGACCAGTTCACGGCATCGGCCAACTACGGATGGAACGAGAAGATAGGCACGCAGTATGCCGTGAGTTCTGAGACAAAGCAGCGTTACGACGGTATCGAGCTGTTCATCCATGCCCTGCACAATACCTGTCCGAAACTGATGCGCTATAAGAAGGATGCGAACGGCGACTACGTGTATAACGACAAGTACGAGAAGGAGAAGGAGGAAGACCCCGAGAAGACCCAGCTTGCCAACACGAAGATTGAGGAGATTCGTCAGGGATTCGTTGACTGGCTGTTGCGTCAGCCCAAGCCGTTCCGCGACGAGTTGGCAGCTATCTATAACCGCCGATTCAACTGTTTTGTGAAGCCGAAGTATGACGGCAGTCACCAGACATTCCCCGGTATTGACCTGAAGGGACTTGAAAAGAAGTACGGCATCAAGCATATCTACGGCAGTCAGAAGGACTGTGTGTGGATGCTTGTATTGAACGGCGGCGGCATTTGCGACCACGAAGTAGGTAGCGGCAAGACGCTGATCATGTGTATGGCAGCACATGAGATGAAGCGCTTAGGATTTGTTCACAAGCCGATGATTATTGGCTTGAAGGCAAACGTGAGTGCCATTGCAGAAACGTATCGCACCGCCTATCCGCAGGCCAAGGTGCTGTATGCCGGTGCCAAAGACTACTCGGCCAAGGAGCGTGTGGACTTCTTCAACAAGATGAAGAACAACGACTGGGACTGTGTGATTATGAGTCACGACCAGTTCAGTCGTATTCCTCAGAGTCAGGACATCGAACTGGAAGTGATGCAGGACGAAGTGCAGCAGCTGGAAGATGCGATGAACGCTATGGAAGGCTGGGACTGGGGCAACCGTAGCCGCATACAGAAGGGTTTGGAGCGCAGAAAGCGTAACCTGGAGGCGAAGATTGACGGACTTCTGGACGCTATCGGTGATACGAAGGACGACGTGGTGGACTTCAATCTGATGGGTATAGACCATATCTTTGTAGATGAAAGCCACATGTTCAAGAACCTGCAGTTCTCCACCCGTCACGACCGCGTGGCAGGTCTGGGTAACTCGGAGGGCTCGAAGCGTGCTTTTAACCTGCTGATGGCTATCCGCACGATACAGAAGCGTACAGGTAAGGACCTCGGTGCCACGTTCCTCTCAGGTACCACCGTCACGAATAGCTTGACGGAATTGTATTCGCTGTTCAAGTATCTGCGTCCGAAGGCGATGGCGAAGCAGAACATCACCTGTTTTGATGCCTGGGCGGCTATCTTCACGAAGAAGAGTCAGGAATTTGAGTTCTCGATTACCAACCAGATTGTGTTGAAGGAACGTTTTCGTTACTTCATCAAAGTTCCGGAACTCGCTATGTTCTATAACGAGATAACGGACTTCCGCACGGCAGAGGATGTAGGTATTGAGCGTCCGGAGAAGCACGCCCGACTGCTGAACATCAAGCCGACGCCCGACCAAGAGGAATTTATCAAGACGCTGATGGAGTTTGCGAAGACCGGCGACTTCTCGCTGATAGGTATTAACGGAGCCACGGAGAAGCAGCAGATGGCAAAGATGCTGTATGCGACGGACATGGCCCGCAAGATGTCACTCGATATGCGACTGATTGACCCAGGCTATCAGGACCACCCACGGAGCAAGGCTTCACGATGTGCTTATCTGGTGAGTGAGTACTACAAGAAGTTCAACGACGTGAAGGGAACGCAACTCGTATTCTCTGACCTCTCGGCCTACGACCCGAAGAAGTGGAATGTGTATGACGAGATCAAGCGTAAGCTGGTTGAGGAGTACGGCATCCCTGCCGACGAGATTCGCTTTATTCAGGAAGCGAAGTGTGAGTCGAAGAAGCAGAAGCTGATTGACGAGGTGAACGAAGGCAAGGTGAGAGTGCTGTTTGGTTCGACACAGATGTTAGGCACGGGTGTCAATGCCCAGCAGCGTGTGGTGGCTGTGCATCATCTGGATACACCGTGGCGACCCTCTGACCTGGAGCAGCGCGACGGCAGAGCTATCCGCAAGGGTAACGAGATTGCCAAGTTGTACAACGACAACAAGGTGGAGATTATCATCTATGCCGTTGAGCGCAGTCTGGATAGCTATAAGTTCAACCTCCTGCACTGCAAGCAGACGTTTATCAATCAGCTGAAGCGCGGACAGTTGGCCAAGCGTACCCTTGACGAGGGTTCGATGGAAGAGAAGGGCATGAACTTCTCTGAGTATATGGCTATTCTCTCGGGTAACACTGACCTATTGGAGCGTGCCAAGTTGGAGAAGAAGATTGCCGGACTGGAGAGTGAGCGCAAGAACTTCTTGCGTGACCAGCGCGACCAGCAGGAGAAGATGAAGAGTCTGGAGGAAGACAACGAGCGCCACGAGCGCCACATCCGTTCGGCACAGGGTGACTATGACAAGTTCCTGCAGCGTAAGCGTCCCGACGAGAACGGCTTTGTGGTGAACGACCTGACGATTGACGGTTGGACGATGCCGGAACAGACAAAGGACGGCAAGCCTATGACCGCCGACGACAAGGCAAAGGCTCTGGGTGAGCGACTGTTGCAGATTGCCGCTACGGCTAAGACGTGCGACATCCACCTGCGCATCGGTGAAATCTACGGCTTCCCCGTTGTGGTGAAGTCTATCGAGAGAGGCTTTAACCTGATGGGTCAGATGGAGTACGACAACCTGTTCTTTGTAGAGGGCACGACGTTGAAGTACAGCCATAACGGTGGCCGTCTGACAAAGGTGTCGGCACGCCAGTCGGCGGAGAATCCTCTGCAGGCTCTGATGTATATCCCCACACTCATTGAGCAGTGGCAGACGAAGATGGACGAGAACAACGCCCGTCTGGAGCAGTTGAAGTCTATCAAGTGTGAGGCATGGCCAAAGGAGGACGAGTTGCGCAAGCTAAAGGCAGAACTCGGAAAGTTGGACCGCAAGATCAACGAGGAACTGAACGGCGGTAGCAAGAAGTCTGACAAGTCCGAGGGTAAAACCTCGGATGCGTCGGAACTTAGAAAGGCCGCATAAAACGTAAGACACGATGAAACAAGAATTGAAGAAAGCGCTCGACTATGTTCGTGAGCAGATGGACGAAGACGATCTGGCTATTCTCCATGCGGAGATTAACAAGTGCTATAAGCAGCACCTTGTGCCTACCTTTACCCTCGTGGATGCTGACCAGGTTATTGAACTGCTGGGTGAGTATGGCGAGGAAAACGACCTGCCGGAAGACTGGTGGGAAGACTACGACGATGACGATATTTTGTTGAACATCTAAAACGATACGACTATGATTACAACAGCGTATGATGTAAAGCAGACGACCGACATGATGGACTGCTGGGCAGGTTTCTGCTACAATCACCCGCCCTACGACGAGGTGATACTCTGGATGGTTGGTGGCTCGAAGACACACTACCTCTACCAGCACTTCTGCTCGAAGTTTCTGCACCTCTGTGAGGACGTATGCGGCAACGACACCATGTCCGCATGGATGAAGTTCTACCGCACACTTGACCGCAAATGGGCTGAGCGCCTGATGCAGTACGTCTATTGTGAGTGGAGAAAAGATAAGGCCAAGAACTAAAACAACGAGATTATGAGTTACACAATTCTTTATCGCAGTATGTTCGTGAAAATGAGTGACGGACGGTATATCCCACTTATTGAGAGCGGAAGTAATAATTGCACAGAAATTACTTGGAAAGGACGTGAGCGCCGTGAGCGCAGTTGGCACCAGTGTATGTTTGGCAATGGTAGTAAGTCTCTGGCTCGTACTCGTGATGAAATCATGCGTGATGTAGAGAGCGTCATCGACAAGGAAAAAGAGCGTGTCGGTAAACCTTATGCCTCCTATGAGAACAAAGAAGGTGTATATACTGAGCAGGAGATAGAAAAGCATTTCGGCTATTACTCTGGCATCGCCATCAGCGGCAATGGTCATTGCAATAACACGTCGGCACAACAGTTCCGCAACTTCTTCCTGAAAGGTTTTGAACAGGCTGTTACCTTCGACGAGTGTGAGGAACTGAAACTGACATGGTGTACTGGCTATCCCAACTACGAACGCTGCAACGTGAAGAGCGAAGAGGAGTTGATGACGGTGTACGAGGGGTTGACAATCCCTGGCTGTCATGTGACAGTGAGTTTCTGCAGATGGACGGAATATCTGTGGGATAAGCACCGAAAGCGGGCAGAGAAGAAACCGCAGGAGCCTAAGACTGTTGGCTTTGTGGTGCAGTTTGGTAGTCAGTATATCCACAAGTTATCTTCGCGCCACATGTGGCGAACCAGCTACCTCGACTCTGCCAAGAAATACGCATCGAGAGTATCGGCAGATAGAGCAGCCGAATGTCTGAACAAGAATTACGATAGCGTAACCCAAACAGCCTATACCGTTCCCGTCCGCATCAATAACGAGGGACACTGGGAACAAGCAGCATAAGTGTAACCCTATAACTTTACGACTATGACGAAGAAATTCTGGTGCCACTATATTGGCAGCGACGGCAATACGCCAAAGAGACGCAATATCGAACTGACAGACATCAGCGAACTATTGCCCAATGTGAGTAACGAGGGAGTGAAAACGCCCTTGTGGTTTGAGCGAGAAGAGGAAGATTACGGCTATCGTATCTATACGCATTACCACCTCTACGTGCAACTGAGCGACAAGGTGGCGACAATGGTTGACAGTATAAGCGACCAACTGGTAGAGCGTATGGTGAAGACTGACGAAGATATCAAGGCTCAAGGCGAGAAATGGATGAAGGACTTTCTGGAGCGCAATCCTAACGCCAGTGAGGAATATCGCAACCGAGAAGCAAAATGGAACGAAGAGAGCATGGAGGGCGCGAAGAAGGATCGTGACAATATGCTGCAAAGACTCGCTTTGTTCCTGGACTATGATACGGTGCTGCTTTCAGGTGATGCGTGGATTATGGCCTCTGTTATCAAAGCCTACGAGGAAGTGCAGTCGCCATACTTACCCGTCATACAAGAGCTACGCCGTCAAGCTATGGCCGAGCGTGAACGCCGTGAGCAGGAGCGCAAGGAGGAACGCCGCAAGGCTGCTGAGGAAGAAGCCCGCAAGAAGGCTGAAGCCGATCAGAAGGAGCAAGAGCGACTGACCCAGGAAGCCGAGAAGTTCAAGAATGGAGAGGCTATTGCTGGCAGTGACGTGGTTGATCTGTGCCGCCGCTATGGCATCGCTATTCACTTGCGCACTGTGCATAACCTGCAGCAGGTCATCTACGTCATCAACGGCAAGACTGGCACGTGTCAGTATTACCGCCAGTCGAAAGGCAAGCGTCGCCCACAACTCGACGGCTGCTATAAGACCGCCGGAGAATTATATCAATATCTGCAAACTTACTAAATCGTCAAACTCAAAACAAGAAACAACAAGACATGGAAATGTGGTTTATCGTCATCCTTTTGGTCCTCTGCTGGCTGAAAGGATGAAGTCAGTAACTTTAAAACGAAACGGCAATGACAGAGAACCAGCAAATAGCAAGTATCATTCTACAACAACTTGGAGGTAGGCGTTTTGTGACTATGACGGGTGCAAGATGCCTTGTGGCCATTAACAACGGCCTGCGTTTCAGGATTGGACGGAACAGTAGCAAGGCGAACATGGTGAGTATCGTCCTTCGTGGCGATGACACATACACCATGACGTTTCTGTATGTGAGAAACCCGCCCAACCCATACTCTCTGCTGGCAAAATACATTGGCAGGGGCATGGATCCTGTGACTGCTCAACGGAAAATCAAGCAACAGTCAGACCCCGACAAGATGGTGCAGACGCTTAAAGAATATAAGGGCATCTATTGCGACCAACTTGAAGAACTCTTTCGTGACTATACGAAACTGAATACTCGATTACTTTAAAACGAAACGGCAATGGCAAAGACAATTAAAATCTGGAACAACCGCAAGAATTGCACGGAGTACCTTTACAGGCTTCGCCCGACGCGGTTCATCGAAGACAAGGCGCTATGCCTGAAGTTGGACGATGCGGAAGCAAAACGAGCAAGCGAGTGGCTGACCTTTATCGGCATCAACCACGAAGTAATCGAAGTAGAAGGGAATCACTAAACAACATACGACTATGGCAAAGCAAGAATTTTCTGCACTTGTATTAGAGTGCCTTGGTGTGAATGAAAAGGTCATCGACAAACTCCAGGTTGAGTTAGATGTGACAGTCAGTGAGGATGCGGTTAAAAAAGCTATAAATCATTTTGCCCATTGGGGTAACAAGGACGATGTGCAGATGATGATAGTGCGTCATATCTTTCAGACCGTCATCGACCGCTATGAAGCCCGGCTCGACAAGAATAAGTTTAAGATGCACTTGCAGTTTGACGACCCTGATCCACACCTCGAATATGACGGCAAGAGAATCCGTTATTATCAGAACCTCGATAATATCATCCGAGAGCAGAAGGAAATTGAGCAGTGGGAAGCACAGAAGAACGCTCCGCGTGAGTTCCATCTGACCGCCGATGATAAGAAAATCCTGTTGGACTGGGGTAATAGCGAGGAAGATTTGGACCAGATAGAACTTGAGGCAAATGTATGCGAGTTTACACAATGCTACAAGTCGAAGCCAGACCGCAAGATTACCCGCGATGAAGCCATCAAGATTCTTGGTCGTAAACAATTTCTTTCTGGCATAGATCGCGCTGCCTTCCACTGGAACTGCGGACGTGAAAACGGCAACAGATACGTTCACTTTGAGAGTGGACTTGTCGGAAGACATGTGAACGAGTTTGTATATTAACCCCTAAACGATACGGAAATGAAGAATGTGATTAAGTACAAAGGCTACACCATCGTAAGAAACGTGGCCGTGTTCGAGAATGGCGAGCCCATCGGCGAGTTCGACTCTATGGCAGACGCCAAGGCGTATTACAAGGATTGTGAAGGCTATGAGTTCAAGTATGCTGCCGCCGAGGAAATCAACGCCGACGGCGACGTGAACCCTTCTGTGTATGGTGACACTCTGAAAGAGGTGACGGATAAGCTCAAAGCGATACTGAGTCCCAGGAAGATGACTTGGAAGGAACTTCGGCATGAATTTTTCTCTGCAACCCATGAACTGCGTGACGCTATGCTCAAAGAGTATAACCGTAACGGAGAAGAAACGAAAGTGCCTGAGTTCTGGCAGGACTTGCATAACCTCTGGACCAAGATGAATACATTGTGTGAGAAACTGTAAAGCCGAACGGCAATGAACGAGACATCAAAACAACTGACGGCCCTGATGACTGCGATACATGCGGCGTATCAGAAAGGCGAGTTTGCACCGCCTGAGTTTGAGGACAACGACTGCGGATTCGGCAGGCAAGGGATGCTGTGGGTGCATGAGACAGATAAAAATCGGGGTGTGAGCATCGACCTTTACGACCTCTTCGATGACGGACTGCCAGAGTTGGAGGGCATGGAGTTCGACAGCATGTGTCCGGCTGACGTCAACCCCATCAGACAGAAGGCATACTGCATCAGTTACGAACCCGAATGGGAGGAACACCCAGTGCTGGTGCTCTGCAACGATGCAAGTGCCACTGAGTTTGATGATAGCTTCGAACTGACACTGGAGTACGTGCCGGAAGAGGTGCAACAGCGCATCTACGACTGGATAAAGAATCTGTGGCATCCTGTAGCCAACGTGTACCGACTTGTGCTACGAGCACCCGATGGCAGGGAGCAGCGCACATTAGCCTGGTTTCCGACGGAAGAGGTGAAAAAGCAATACTATGACAAAGCCCACAAACGTGGACTGGTGGTAGAGGAAGTGTGACCATTTTCGTGACCTCACGAAAATGATACGACGCACACATATAATATATACGCGCGAGGGCTGCAATGGTCCTTGCGCGTTTTAAATCTTGTCTGGCCCCGGCTCTGTAGCCATGCCAACAGTGGTGCCGAAATACTGATTGAACTGTACTTCCATGCGGTTGTGCCTTTCAAGCAAAGCATTGTGCCGTTGAAGCAGATCCTTGTATTTGGCTGTGATGTCTGCGACGGTAGCGTTCAGTCCGTTAAGCCTTTTTGTCAGGGCAGCAACCTCTGCGCGGACGGTTTCGTTGTTGCCCGCTTGTGGTGCTACAGGCACGGCAGGTCTGCGGCCTTTGCCCTTGCTGCACTCGCGGTTCTCGTCAACGAGGAACTTAAACGGAGAGATGTTGAAGTAGCTGCAAGTGTGGAGAAAGTCCGTCACCTTGAAACGTCGGCGAAGGGTGAAACGCTCGTGTGGTTTCTGTGAACTGGCTTCCATAGCCACGGCCACGTCTTTCCAGTAGATGCGCCCTTCACCGTCGCCGAAAGTCTGCTCAACAGCTTGTGTGTTCCACTCGATAGGATGCCAGTAGTCGAGTGGGATAGTAGCGTCTTCACGATTAGGGATGACGAAATTGTTGTTCTCAGCCACAAAATAATATACTGGCATACGCAAAGAGTTGCACAATTTTATCAGTATTTGCACCGATACAACAATTTCGTTTGTCGTATATCGGCTTAGTACCTGCTGTCTTAGTCCGCAACGGCGGGCAATTTCCGTGCCTGTGATGTCTAAAACATCTGATAGACTGCTGAATAGCGTCGTGTTGAATTTCCATCTGTCCATACCATTTGTCATGCTTGCTTTAAAATTTTAACATTCACTTTTGGATAATTTTTCACCAATTCTGTTTGTTATTTCACAGAAAAGTTGTACCTTTGCCGCAAAGTTACAACAATTTCGTGAAATATGAACGAAAATAAAGAGAAATTATCACTACGCATTAAACGTTATCTGAAGAACCTGGTGAAGGCTTTTTGTGGTCGCGATCCCTACCGTGAGGAGTTGGAAGAGACGAAGAAAAAGTTGGAGAAGTCTGCAGAGAATATGACGGCCATGCAGGATCAGTTGTACTCTGCGCTCGACAAGTGGAACGAGGTGGTGAAGACGTCGGAAGATCTGAGTAGTCAGGTTGAGAGTTGCGAGAAGTTGATTGAAAACCTGCGTGAACGTATCAACGAGAAGGACGAAGAACTGAAACAGCAGGGCAACGACTTCCGTGAACGTATGGAGCGGATGAAAGGCGACTACCAGAAGCGATTGGACGAATACAATAAGCTGGTGGACTTCATCCGTTCCAACAAGAATGTTCCCTACGAAATCGGTGTCATCATCGACAAACTGACCGAAAGAAGATAGGAGGAGGAAAGCAATGGATATAGGACAGGCAATCAAGGAACTTCGCACCAAGCGCGGCATGACCCAGGAGCAGCTTGCCGATAGCGTCGGCATGAGCATCAACGCTATCAGTTCATGGGAACTCGGCAAGACGATACCGCCAAAGGCGACCATCGAGAAGTTGTGTCGTGCGTTTGGCATACCTGTTTCGTACATGCTGCTGGCGGCTATCGACGAGCAGGATATCCCAGAAGAAAAGCGCGTGCTGTACCGTGCGCTTTTAGAGCCGCTGAAAAATGAGTTGTTGTAGAAACAGTGATCAGTGAACG
>CACZDV010000006.1 GCA_902780025.1 uncultured Prevotellaceae bacterium | reverse complement strand
CCTCCTTCTGACAACAAAGGTAGGGATTTGGCCGTAATAAAGCAAATTCTTCACGGATATATTCTATCAGAGCGCAAAATTAGAGTCCCTTTTGTGTATGATGGAGTAGGGGTGTAACTGAACACCAGAACGGGAACTCACCATCGAGTCCCCGTTCTTTTTGTATGCCTAAATAAAAACTGTCATTTGTCATTATCTGAGTAGATACTTTACGACTTTTTCACCAATCTTCACTATGCCGATATCTCCGCTGCGAAGTGTGGTATTAATAGTGGTTGTACCTGCTGATGCCTTAACAGATCCAGCCATTCTGCCTTGGGTATCGTATATACTGACTGGCGTTCCCTCCTCGGCACCAGATATAGTCAACGAACTGCCGCAACTTTGAATGAGCACAGCCTGTGCACGAACACTGGCAGCTGACGTATTATCAATGCCTTCGGTTCTGGGCTCAGCTTCTATCCAACATAGGGTTGCAGTAGCTGTTTCAGAGTTATTGTACCCATCCTTGGTAGCATAGACACTAATATGATATGTAACACTTAGCGGCATCTCGTTAGTTATAAAGGTTCCAATATCCGGATTGGTAATCGTAGAAACGCAAATAGCACCTTCTGTAGCACTTGTATATGTTAACTTACTGTTCTTGTAGCTAATAGTGGGCTTTTCGCAAGTTGGTGTTTCAGGTTTTTCGCCACTTTCCTCAATAAACAAGAAACTGTTCCAGCCATTCGTAGTCTTGTATTTGTCAAGAGTTCCATTTGGAACATACAAGGTAGCATTGTAAAGAGTATTTTGACTAAACACCCCCCAACCCCCATTTATGACAAATGGGTCTTCAATTAGCGAGATGACCGTTGTAAGATTACTATCAGTAAAAGATAGTACGCCAATGTATTTCACATTTTTTCCGATGGTAATAGAAGTGAGGCCGCTACAGCCAGAGAACGCATACTCCCCGATGCTGATCACGGAATTGGGGATGGCGATGCTCGTCAGGCCGCTACAGCCCCTGAACGCATAACTCCCGATACTGGTCACGGAGTTGGGGATGGTGATGCTCGTCAGACCGCTACAGCCAGAGAACGCATACTCCCCGATGCTGATCACGGAATTGGGGATGGCGATGCTCGTCAGGCCGCTACAATCACGGAATGCAGACCAATTAATGTTTGTCACAGGATAGGTAGTCCCATTGTAGGTGACAGATTCTGGAATAACGACATTGCCCGCGTATCCGTTTAAATAGTTAATTCCAGAAGTCCCCCGAAGACTGACCGCTAATTCGGTATTGTTATTAATAAATTCGTAATAGATGAGTTTACCATCCGTATTCACCACTTCAATATCGTGAGCGGAGACTTTAACGCCGAGCATGCTGATGAGCAGGGCGAGTAGGAATTTGATGTTTAGTTGTTTCATTATTGCTATAGTTTTAAAATATTTATTCCGTTCAAAGTGACGCAAAAAGAAAACGTGGACAATTTACTTCGTCTACGTTCCTGAGGTATCGGCAAACACCTATGCTTCATATACGAGTAAGTGCCCACGCCTTGCGACGTGAACATTAACCTTTACTCTTGAAGCTCCATTCAATTTTGCCGATTTTCAGGAACAAGAATCAAAAGCTAACGCCTTTATGATAATATGTCCTTTTCTATTTCATTCTTTGCCCATAGGCATCATTGTTTTTAGGGTTCAACATTATTTCTAAGGGGCATTACACAAGTCCCATTTCTTCGACTATCTTACGCATAGCATCGTTTTTTTACGAAATCGGGTGATGGACGGAAATCATAGTTCATTCATCATTTCCTCCCATGTGCCGAATTCCACCTTACCTGCTTTGAAGTCTTTGGTCTGTGCCACAGCATGACGAAACTCGCCAAGGAATTTCTTATGAGCTGTCGGCTTGGCAGCAGGCTTTGCCGTAGTGACCTTCTCCACCCCCACCAGCGACTTCACGATGCGCCGGATGTTAGGCAGATACGACTGGTCTTTCAACGTAATTACTAACTGTGTCATAACGATTGTCTTTCTTATCTGTGGGCAAAGATACAAACTTTATGGCGAAAAAGCAAGAGAAAGAGGGAAAAATGAATGGAAAGGCAAAAAAAAGCGCGAAAATGTTTGGGCGTTACGATGAATAATGATATCTTTGCGGGCATAAACCTATCATATCAACATAAGTAATTATTAAATACATACAAGAATGGATATACCCAGAGAGTTGTTTTATGAAGAAAGGAAATCTTTGAAGCAATTTGGAATTGACAATGATAGTTCGAATAACAAAGCCCTATTTGAAAAATGGATACTTACCTTAACAGATTTAAGGCCGGGTGAAAGTGGGTATACGTCACGTATCTTGCAGGCTTTCAACGATGCGTATTATTCCTGTACTTTGATTTTGCGTTTTCCAGAGAACATCCTTTCTTGTATACCTTATATTATTTCAAGGACAACTATGCCTTCTGTTGTCATACCTATGGTACATTTCTATCTTGATAACTTAAAAAAGAAAGACAGTAGGATTACCCTACTGTTGACAGCCCTCAATACTGAAGCTAAAAGAATGGGGTGGAGCCTGGAGGACATAAATAAGATTTTTGACAAAAAAAAGGCAAAAGGGATTGACAGCACTGTTTTTTCGTGCCGTGTATTGTCCCCGTCAGTTCTTTCCACGATTGATTGGCAAAAGGTAACGAAAACTTATAAAAAGGAATTGGTTGAGTCGGTAATAAGAGTTGTCGCAAAAAATGAGGATGAAGCAAAAATGATGGCTGAGGCCATAAAAGAAGCAGCAAATAAGACTGAAGATGAATTCTATAATCCAGAGCCATACATTGAAAGCGATGAATATCCTAATGTGCCTGATGAGCCAGAACCCGATGAGTGGAGTAATTTGACTCCCGATTACAGCGAAACATACAACCTCTGCGCTGATATCATTGAAGGAGATGGCTATTCAAAGATTAAGAAGCAAACTAACAACGAAAAACATGACTTCCCAAACAAGATTGCCGTTACGCGCAGTCTTAAGTCATTTTTTGAAGAAAACTGGTTTGATGATTGTTCTTCTGACATACAAACATATACCAAACAATGGCGTGAGAGACTTATAGACGATTTGCTGAAATCTGAATGGGGGCCACGTATTGGGGAGGATTGGAAAATGAAGAGAGGAGATAAAATCAAGTATGGCCTAGTAGGGCTTTTATATGAATATGGGGTCTTCAAAGGCAAAAAAAGCGAGATTGTTGCTAAGTTACCAAGAAATGACAAACCTGAAGCTACGATTAGTGATTATATGGGGTCAAAGGGAATAAAATACTATGCTGAATGGTTAAATAATTACCTAACTGCCACTCCCGAAATGGAAAAAACCGACTGAGAGCATCCGACTGGCTATCGTGGAACAATCACAGATTATTTTTTGAAAAAAATTTCTTCCTTTACGAAAAGGCGATTTGGGTCATTTTTGAATCCGACTGGTAACCAGTCGGATTTTCTTTTTTCGTGGTCGGATAATCTTTTCTTAATTTTGCACCCGCAACCTCTAATGGTGAGCAAAATAATAGATGAAAAAGAAAAATTTAGAATGTGTAAGATTTATAGTCTTACATTGTGAGAAAGAAAATGAGTTTGATTTCGATCCCCCATACAATTCGAAGGGGATTGTTCTCAAAAGAGTCGGAAATGACGACGAAGACATTTATTTCTGTCTGCTCATTAATGATGATGCTGATAGGAATTTCGATGAAGGTGATGTCGTCATTGCTTCACTAAAGCCTAACAGAGAGTATCCAATGATGGATTATCATTATGATGATTTCTATGTAGAAAGAATTAGGTTGATAAACAAGCTTTCTTGGATGAAGCTAAAGTTATTCTAAACAAGGCATGGGGTACGTGGGTACTCAACTTCGCGTACCCCAGGCTTTATTTCTTAACTGCTAATTTAACTATCAGGGGTAGTAGGGTAGGTGAATTTCAGAAACACAAAGCCTAATACCTGCTAATTATGATAGGTTATGATGGGCTGAAACCAGAAAACTACTTACCCTACCCCCCCTTAATTTTAATAAGAATATAATGTCAAAGAAGAAAAAGAATTTGCAAGCAAAAAAAGCGACTCACACGGTGAGTTACAACGCAGCTAATCCTACAAGGAGAATCATTGATGCACTGAAAGAGAAGTATGTATTTCGGCTCAACATCGCAAATCAGCGGATGGAGTTCCGTGAAATAGGTGAAACCTTGTTTAGGAATCTTACTGACAACGACCTCAACACCGTCAAGGTGGAACTGAACTTACGTGACCTTACCTGCTCGAAAGAGACCTTGCGGATAATCATCTTCTCGAAACAATGGCCGTGGTACGACCCTTATAAGAAATTCTTGGCGGGTCTGCCCAAATGGGACGGTCATGACCACATAGCCGATTTGGCATCTACGGTCAAGACTGACGATGACAAGTATCTTTTGTGGTGTTTCAGGAAATGGATTGTCGGCTTCGTCGGAAGTCTGGTTGATGAAAAAACTATCAACCAGATAACTCTTGTATACTGTGGAGCTCAGGGAGTTGGCAAAAGTAAATGGTTTCAAAACATTCTCCCTCCAGAGCTTCAAACGTACTACGACCAAGGCTTGTTGGATCCAAGGGATAAGGAAACTTTGATAAAACTCAGTGAGCTTTGTCTCTACAACATGGACGAGGTCGAAAACCTGAAACCTAAAAACGTAGAAGCCATCAAGGAGCTGATCACCAAGCCCTCGATGTATCTTCGCAGGGCTTATTGTACACTCAGCCAGAACTATCCCCGACGCTGCTCGTTCTGTGGTACAGCCAACGGAACCATCATCCTGCACGACATTACAGGCAACCGCCGCTTCCTGTGCCAGAACGTAATTAGCGTGGACTACAATCTGACTGGGATTAATCTCAATCAGGTCTATGCCCAGGCCTATCACCTGTATCGTACGGGATTCCAGTACTGGTTAGATGCCAAGGAGCAGGCTGCCGTTGAGAAGCAGAATGCCCGTTTCAGGGCCATGTCGATAGAAGAAGAAATGATCGTACGCTATCTCGAAGCATGCAATGACGGCGATCAAGGAGCCAAGCGTATGCAGGCCCATGAGATAGGGACGTTGCTGCAAGCCAAGGCAAGTGTCGGCAGGCTCAATATCAACGTAATAGGCCGAGTGTTGTCGGCCAAGGGTTTTACTCAGAAGAAGAGCAATGGCATATCGAAATGGGTTGTCAGGGAAAAACCTTGACGCCATCAGCTTCTCCACCGCTACCCGGCACCTACAGCCCCGCTAGGTACTACCTACAGGGGCGCTACCCGGTAGGTAGCGGGAGGCTGCTGGCTATCAAAATCTGTTGAGGAGGGTGACCACATAGTTGGCCTCATCCTGTGTCATAGCAGGATGACAAGGCAGACTGAGCTCCTGGCGATGTATTAGCTCGGTGACGGGGAGCGAGAGATGGTTCCACGCGGCATAGCAACGCTGCTGGTGCGGAGGAATGGGATAGTGAATCATGGTCTGTACGCCGTTGTCTGCAAGATACTGCTGAAGTTCGTCACGACGGGTGGAGAGAATGGGGAAGATGTGGTAGACACTCTCTGAAGGTGTGGGGAGCGTGATTTCCGGATGCTGCACCTTATCCAGATAATAGGTGGCAATTTTCTGGCGGCGGGCATTGTCGGTATCAAGATGGCACAGCTTGACATCAAGTACGGCGGCCTGCAGCTCGTCAAGGCGGGAGTTGCGGCCACAATAGTCGAACACATATTTCTGGCGTGAACCGTAGTTGGCGAGGCTGCGGATGATGGCAGCCAGTTCGTCGTCGTTGGTGGTAACGGCACCACCGTCGCCGAGGGCTCCGAGGTTCTTGCCTGGGTAGAAGCTGTGGGCGGCGGCGTTTCCAAGCGCTCCGGTACGCTTGGAAGGGGAAAAATGACATCCGTGGGCCTGTGCATTGTCTTCGATAAGGAGAAGGTGATGGCGCTGGCAGAGGGTGGCGATGTGCTCGGTATAGGCACAACGGCCGTAGAGGTGGACAAGCATCAAGGCTCGGGTCTTCGGCGTGATAGCCTGTTCCAAGAGGCTGTCGTCTATCTGAAAGGTGTCGAGGCGAGGCTCAACGAGAACGGGAACCAGACGATTATCGGTGATGGCCAGAACCGACGCAATAAAGGTGTTGGCAGGAACCATCACTTCGTCGCCTTCATGCAGTAGTCCCCTCTCCATATAGGCACGGAGGATGAGGGTCAGCGCATCCAGTCCGTTGGCCACTCCGATGCAATGCTTCGTGCCGATATAGTCGGCATAATGCTGCTCGAAACGGGCCGTGGCTTCGCCGTGCAGGTACCAGCCGGAGTTGACCACATGGCCAACAGCCTGGTGGATTTCGTCGGCATGCATCGCCGTGATGCGGTTCAGGGGTAGATAGGGTACTGTCATAGGTCGTATTCGTAGGTGTCGTAACAGACGGCACGGGCACCAAAGCCCTCTTTCTGGAAAATCAGCTGCTCGTTAAGGTCGGCACTATCGCTGACCGTCGATTTGCCAAAGTCGATATAGGGATAGTCCTTATATGTATTATTAATAAGGTGGTCGAAGAGCAGGTCGATGGCGCCATGCTGCTTGCCAAAGGCATTAGCCGAAATGTACTGCGTATGGAGTACCTGCGGGGTCAGGAACAGCAGAGTGCCGCCTACGGGTGTTTCACCGTCGAAAACCATATAGAGCCGAATCTTTTCAGGGAAGCGGCTGTGCAGGAGTTCCAGTTCGGCAACCGAATGAACGGGGCGTACACCATACTTGCCTGTCAGATTCTCATTCAGTATCTGCCAGAAAGCAGCAAAGTCCGTGCTCTCAGCAATGGTCAGCCCCTGACGGTGAGCCTTTCGGATACCTGATTTGCGGGATTCCGAAAAACGTATTTTCCTGTCGCCGATAATCGCTGAGGAAATGTCGCGAATAGTCAGTCGGGCATGACAGACGCTGGTCAGGGCATAGAGGTCTTCCTCGGCTGGCAGCTGGTGGTAAATCCAGGGAACGGCCTTGTAGACGACGTGGCGGAAACCCTGCTGACGCAGGTATTCATTGATAGCCGTGAACGCATCGAGTACCCCTTTGGCCGAGCAACGGCTGTCGGTCACCAGACCGCCATACGTCAGACCACCGTGAGAGACGAGCGTGTCGTCCTTCTGATTGGCTGGCAACAACGCATAGAGCCGCTGGTCGCGATAAACGAGCAATGAGTGGTCGCAGAAACGGTCATTATGATAGTCCATGAAGTGACGGTCGAAGAGGAACGTACCATTCTTCGATGCAGCCACAAAGAGATTCCACTCATCGGCCATTGGCGCTGTATATCGTCTTACTTCGAACATCCTATATAGTTCAGAAATTCCTGGTAATCGTAGATATAGTCGTCTTCCTCGAAATGGTCGGAAGCCAGAACCAGGCAGACGGCACCGCTGGAGAAGTCGTCGAGCGTACGCCAGGTGTTGGTTTCGATAATCAGTCCCTGCCACGGATGGTTCAGCAGTACCGTCCGACGCTCGTAGCCATTGTCGAGGGTAACGGTGAACGAACCGCTCAACGCCACCACCAACTGACGCAACCGCTTATGGGCATGGCCGCCACGACTCTCGCCTCCCGGCACATCGTAGACCCAGTAGGCGCGCTTGATGTCGAACGGCACCACACCAGCACCCTCAGCCACCGTCAGGTTGCCCCGAGGGTCGGTAATCTTGGGCAGCTCTATCAGCTTAATGTCTAAGGTCGGCATAGGGATCAGTTCCAAGGATGGTCTTAGCCAGGCGTTTAGCCTTGTCGCGGAGGGCGTTCACATCGTCACCTATCTCGCCGTAGCAGAGCACGACACCCATGCGGCGTCCCTTGTGAGCCTCGGGCTTTCCGAAGATGCGGATGCGTGTACGGTCTTCCTGCAGAGCCGTCTCTAAGTTGTAAGGCAGCAAGGAGCGGTCAACAGGCGTAGAGGCCTCCGTCGGCGACAGGATAACTGCCGAAGCTCCGGCATGCTCGAGATGGATGCCGGCAATGGGCAGTCCCATCACGGCACGGAAGTGTAACTCAAATTCTGAGAGGTTGGTGGTGTGGCCCAGCGTCACCATACCCGTATCATGGGGACGTGGCGAGAGTTCAGAGAAGATGACCTCGCCCTGTTTCGTCAGGAAGAACTCCACGCCCCAGATGCCGGCACCTGTCAATGCGCGCGTCACCTTGTCGGCCATCGACTGCGCCTGCTTCAGGGCCTCGTCACTAATCTTGTAAGGCTGCCACGACTCACGATAGTCGCCACCCTTCTGCACATGGCCGATAGGCGGACAGAAAAGCGTAGGCCAGCCGTGCTGCTGGGTAATGGTCAGCAGCGTGAACTCAGAGTCGAAGTCGATGAACTCCTCGATGATGACTTCCTTCACGTCGCCCCTACCCTCTTCCATCGCTTCCTTGAAGGCCTGCTCAAGTTCGCCGTCGTTGTGGACGTAGCTCTGACCGTGGCCTGAAGAAGACATCAGGGGTTTGACGACGCAGGGGAAACCTATCTCGTCGGCAGCCGTCTTGAACTCCTCGAAGGTCTTGGCATAGAAGTACTTGGCTGTTCGCAGGCCCAGCTCCTTAGAGGCGAGGTCGCGGATGGCACGGCGGTTCATGGTGTAGTTGACGGCACGTGCCGAGGGCACCACCTGAATGCCCTGCTCCTCGAACTGGAAAAGACGCTCCGTACGGATAGCCTCAATCTCGGGTACGATGATGTCGGGCTGATGCTTCTTGACGACAGCCTCCAGGGCATCGCCGTCGAGCATGTTGAACACTTCACGCTCATCAGCCACCTGCATGGCCGGGGCGTTGTCATAACGGTCGCAGGCAATCACATACTGGCCTGCCCTCATGGCGGCAATCACGAACTCCTTGCCGAGTTCACCTGAGCCTAATAAAAGGATTTTCTTCATAAGCACAGAGGTTGCCTTGACACGGCAACATACAAATCTTTAGCGGTTGTTATACATTTTTTCGTAATACTTCTGATAGTCGCCGGAGGTGACATTGTCGAGCCACTCCTGATTGTCGAGATACCAGCGGACGGTTTTTTCGATACCCTCCTCAAACTGGAGCGAGGGTTCCCATCCAAGTTCCTTCTGAAGCTTCGTGCTGTCGATAGCATAGCGAAGGTCGTGGCCGGCACGGTCGGTAACAAAGGTGATGAGGTCCATATCCTCAGGTACTTCGACCTGACGACCATTTTCATCTTCTATTATTTTGGCCTTGCGCCCTAAGAGGCGGTCGACGGTCTTGATGACCACCTTGATGATATCGATGTTCTTCCACTCGTTGAAACCGCCGATGTTGTAGGTCTCGGCAATCTTGCCCTCATGGAAGATGAGGTCGATGGCACGGGCATGATCCTCGACAAAGAGCCAGTCGCGCACGTTCTCACCCTTGCCATAGACGGGCAACGGCTTTCGATGGCGGATGTTGTTAATAAACAGCGGTATCAGCTTCTCAGGGAACTGATAGGGGCCGTAGTTGTTCGAGCAGTTAGTCACCACGACGGGCATGCCGTAGGTATCGTGGAAAGCACGGACGAAGTGATCGCTCGACGCCTTGGCGGCTGAATAGGGCGAATGAGGATTATACTTCGTGGTCTCCAGGAAGAACTTATCGCCGTAGGCCAGATGATGCTCTGACGAAGAGGCGGTCGTGGTGAACGGCGGCTCGATGCCCTCAGGATGCGTCAGTTCCAAGGCGCCATACACCTCGTCGGTCGAGATATGGTAGAAACGCTTACCCTCATATTTCTCGGGCAGCGACTCCCAGTAGAGCTTGGCAGCCTGCAACAGCGAGAGCGTTCCCATGACGTTGGTCTTGGCGAAGGTAAACGGGTCCTTGATGGAGCGGTCCACATGACTCTCAGCAGCCAAGTGGATGATGCCGTCCACCTTCTTGTCCTGCATCAGCTGGTAGAAGGCGTCGAAGTCGCAAATATCCATCTTCACAAACTCGTAGTTGGGCTTATCCTCGATGTCCTTCAGGTTTGCCAGGTTGCCGGCATACGTCAGTTTGTCGAGGTTGATGATGTGGTAATCAGGGTACTTGTTGACAAACAAGCGCACCACGTGGCTTCCAATAAAGCCTGCACCACCGGTAATTACAATTGTTCTCATATTTGACTATTTTACAATTTACTATTTCACTATTTAAATGTTTCGAGACTCCCCCAGTGTAATGACTTCGAGGTCCTTGAACTCCTTGCCATCAATGACGAGCCGGATGAGCGTACGATCCTTGTGCCAGCCCTGAATGCCCGCAGCCCCGGGATTGATGTGCAGCAGATTGAGCGTCTTGTCGTACTTCACCTTCAAGATATGAGAATGTCCGGCCACGAACAGCTGCGGCGGATTGGCAAAGAGCGTGGAGCGGACACTGGCGTCGTAGTTGCCTGGATAGCCACCGATATGCTTGATGAGCACGTCGACATCCTCGCACTTGAACCGGTTAAGTTCACGGTACATCAGCCGGAGGTCGCCACCGTCGCAATTACCGCAGACAGCGCGGAAAGGACGGAAGGCAGCCAGGCGCTCAGCCACCTCAACGCTACCGATATCGCCAGCATGCCATATCTCGTCGCAGGGTTCGAAATAGTGCAAGTACTTCTCGTCCCAGTAGCTGTGGGTGTCGCTCAATATACCTATTCTCTTCATAGTTCAAAGCGTTTGCGGATAAACGTGGCAATGAGTTTCTCGGTCTCCATCAGTCCCAAGACCGATGAGTCGATACAGAGGTCGTAGCTTTCAGCATGTCCCCACTTCTTACCCGTATAGTAGTTATAGTAGTCGGCTCGTTTCGACTCTCCCTGTTCAATATAGCGCCGCGCCTGCTGAGGATTCGTAAATCCCTGCTTCGCCATAATCTGCTCTATACGGAAATTCATGGAGGCGGTGATGAAGATGTTGACCACATCCTTACGGTCACGGAGGATATAGTCGGCACATCGACCCACAAACACGCAACTGCTTTCGTCAGCTGCCTTGCGGATGGCATCGCTCTGGAACTGGAAGAACGAGTCCTGCGTAAATCCCTGACGGTCGTAGTTGGCGGTCATACCGTTGGGCAAATGGAGGAACGAACGGAAGAAACTCTTGTGCTCGTCGTTCTTCTCGAAGAAATGCTCGGAGAGCCCACTTTCCTTAGCCGCCAAGTTCAGCAGTTCCTTGTCGTAATACTTGGCACCAAAATCAAGAGCCAACATCCTGCCTATATCATGGCCGCCACTGCCTAACTGGCGACCCACGTTAATAATAATATGGTTACTTAGCATAAGTCTTGAATTTACGGAGATACCACAATAACAAAGGCCATGTCATGGCAAACGATCCAAAATCGCTGAAAGGCATGGAGTACCATACACCATCCAACTGCCACCAGAACGGCAGCAGGTAAGCCAACGGCAACAGCATGAACAGCTGGCGGCTCAGCGACAGGAAGATGGATATCTTCACCTTGCCGATGCACTGGAAGAAGTTCGTGATGACTGCCTGAGAGGCAATAATCGGGAATACCAGCATATCAAGCCGTATACCACGGGCCGACATCTCAATCAAAGTCGGGTCTGTCGTGAAGATACGGGCTATCTGATGCGGGAACAGCATACATATCAACCAACCTATCAGCAGGATGGTAGTGCCCACGACAATGGCCAGCCACAGACAACGCAACATACGGTCGAACTTCTCGGCTCCGTAGTTATAGCCTACGATGGGCTGCATGCCCTGGGTAACGCCCATGACGAACATGAAGAACACCATCGCCATTGAGTTGGCTATCGAGTAGGCACCCACGGCCATGTCACCACCGTAGCGCACAAACTGGTTGTTCATGAAGATGACGATGACACACGAAGTGGTCTGCATCAGGAAGGGCGACACGCCTATCGCCATGATATTGCGCACCAGATTAGCCTTTAAACGGTAGATGCCGCGCTTCAGGTGCAGCAGTTCACGCTTATCCGAGAATATGCGCATCTGCCAGCATAGGGCCATCGACTGCGAGGTGATGGTAGCCAATGCTGCACCACGGATGCCCCACTGGAACCACCAGACGAAGGCCACGACCAGCAGGATGTTCATGCCCACGGTGAACAGCGTGGCATACATGGCATGACGCGGCTTGCCTGCTGCTCGCAGCACCGCATTCATTCCGAAGTACATGTGCGTGATGACATTACCAGCTAAGATAATCTCCATAAACTGGCGGGCATAAGGCAGCGTGGCATCACTGGCACCAAAGAAACGAAGGATGGGGTTCAGGAAGACAAAGCATACGACCATGAACAGGAAACCGACAATCAGGTTCAGCGTCACGGTGTTACCCAACAGGTTCTCGGCCGTCTTGTAGTCCTTCTGTCCTAACTTCACGCTGATGCATGTCGAGGAACCCACACCGACGGCAGCACCAAAGGCCGCACTCAAGTTCATAAAGGGGAACGTGATGCCCAGACCGGCAATAGCCTCAGGGCCCACCACCTGCCCAATCATGGCACGGTCGATAATGTTATAAAGGCTCGAAGCGGTCATAGCCACAATAGCCGGCAGGGCATATTGCCACAGCAGACGGCCGACAGGCTTCTGTCCCAGTTCGAGTGTTGCTTGCATATTATCCATATCAATGTGCAAAATTACATTTTTTTCTTGATACTGCCAAAAGAAATTTGGTTTTTCGCTCACTTATTCGTACCTTTGCACCCATGAGACACGTCTTTACCTTACTGATACCCTTGATAATGACCCTCAACGGCCATGCTGCCACCAAGATAAAATACCCTGGCGGTAAGCATTATATGTATCGGTTGACACTCACCGACAAGCATGATTCCCCCTATCGGCTGGAGCACCCTACCCGATGGCTCTCGCCAAAATCCATAGAGCGTCGCCAGCGGCAGGGATTGAAGCTTGACTCTACGGATTTACCCGTATCGCCTAAATATCTGAGAGTTATACGACTGCAGAGAGGTATCGATATCATAGGAAAGAGCCGATGGAACAACACCGTCCTCATCCTGACCAGAGACACGACGGAAGTGGATGTCATCAAGCAGCTACCCTTCATCAGCAAGGCTGAGTTGGTGTGGCTCTCGCCCGACTCCATCGACAAAAGGCCACGCCTTGAGAAGTTCCACGATGAGTTCAATTCATGGGACAGCGTCGAACAGGAACGATACGGACTGGGGAAAGAGCAGATCGAGATGCTCAACGGCCACCGTCTGCACGAACTCCGTCTGACAGGAAAGGGCATGACCATTGCCGTACTCGACGGAGGCTTTATGAATGTGAACCGCATCCCGACTTTCGCCCATATCAAGATTGACGGCATACGCGACTTTGTATGGCATAACCCCCTGATGCCACATCCGGGACAAGGCGATGAACGGCTGTTCTATGAGACAGACCACGGAACCCGCGTACTGTCGGCGATGGCAGCCAACACGCCCGAGGTCCTGACGGGCACAGCCCCTGATGCACATTACTGGTTGATACGCTGTGAAGACCAACTGACAGAACAACCCGTCGAACAGGACTACTGGGCGATGGCCGCCGAACTGGCTGACTCGGCAGGAGTCGACGTCATCAACAGCAGTTTAGGCTATCATGCCTTCGACCAGCCCCACCGTAGTCTGGAATACAAGGAACTTGACGGACAGTCGACACTCATCAGCCGGACGGCATCGATGTTGGCACGAAAAGGCATCGTACTGGTCAACTCGGCAGGAAATACCGGCATGGGGCCGTGGAAGAAGATCTGCGTACCTGCCGACGCTCATGAGATACTGACCGTTGGGGCCATCAATCCTGAAGGACAAAACGCACCATTCTCGTCTATAGGCCCCACCCAGGACGGACGCGTCAAACCCGACCTTATGTCCATCGGTTCGCCAGCCACCCTTATCTCCGGTCGCGGCACCATTGTACGCGATATGGGCACCTCGTTCTCCACACCCGTGGTTTGCGGTCTGGTGGCCTGCCTGTGGCAGTCGTTCCCCCACATGAGTGCGACTGACATTATCAGCCTAATACGTAAGACATCAGATAATTACCAGACTCCCAACAACATCTACGGCTACGGAAAACCTGACTTCTGGCGAGCATATATGATGGGGAAACTGGAGAGTGAGGAAGTGAAGAGTGAAGAGTGAAGAGTGAAGAGTGAGAAGTGATGAAGTGATGAGTGATGAAGTGATGAGTGAGAAGTGATGAAGTGATGAGTGAGAAGAGACTTTCATTATTGGAACTCAACGGGCTCGTCCGTGAGCTCATTGAGGTGGAGATGCCCAATGAATATTGGGTGGAAGCCGAACTCTCCGAGTGTCGAGAGAGTCGGGGGCATTGCTATATGGAACTGATTGAGCGTGACGACCACACCGCTACACCCGTAGCCCGTGCCTCTGCCAAGTGCTGGGCATCGAAGTGGGCGCTTGTCAAGCCCTACTTTGAGCGTACCACCGGACAACAGTTGCGCGCAGGCTTGAAAGTACTGTTGAAGGTCTACCCGCAGTTCCACGAGGCTTATGGCTTCTCATGGATAGTGACCGACATCAACCCTAACTTCACCCTTGGCGACCAGGCCCGCCGCCGTCAGGAGATTATCCGCCAGCTGAAGGAAGAAGGTGTGTTCGACTTGCAACGCGAACTCCGTCTGCCCCTCTTTTGTCTCAATATCGCCGTCATCAGCAGTCAGACGGCTGCGGGCTATGGTGACTTCTGCAACCAGCTGGCCGACTCGCCCTTCACGTTCCGCACCCAGCTTTTTCCGGCCACGATGCAGGGGGAAGGTGTGGAGCAGAGCATCATTGCGGCGCTGGAGGCTGTCTATGAGGCCAATATGGCCAATATGGCCAATATGGCCCATGAGTCCCATGAGACCTATAAGCCTAACCCCTTCGACTGCGTCGTCATCATTCGCGGTGGCGGTGCAACGAGCGATATGTCGGGCTTCGACACCTTGGCATTGGCCGAGAACGTGGCGAACTTCCCGCTACCCATCATTACCGGCATCGGCCACGACCGTGACGAGAGCATCCTCGACATGGTGAGCCACCAACGGGTAAAAACGCCGACAGCGGCAGCTGCTTTTCTCATTGACCACGCTCAGGCTGTCTTTGATGCGCTCAACGACGCCCAGCAGCGAATCACCCGCTACGCCCAACTGCGCTTCCAGACACAGGAAGCCCAACTGTCGACACTCAACACCCAGCTGTCGACACTCGTTGAACGTAAGTTGACGAACGAAGTCCATCGACTGGAACTCTTCAAGGAAAAGCTGAAGGCACTCGACCCTACCCTATTGCTCCGTCGAGGCTATAGTATCACACTAAAGGACGGACATACCGTCCGTGATCCCAAGACGTTACTGCCTGGCGACAAGATAGAGACCCGCCTGGAAAAAGGAACCATCAAATCATCCGTTATATGAACGAAGAATTGAAGTACGAAGCCGCCTTTGCGGAACTACAAACCATCGTCCGTCGCATGGAAAACGACGAACTCGACATCGACCAGATATCCGAGCAACTGAAGCGCGCCCAGCAACTCATTAAGTTCTGCAAGAATAAGCTCACCCAGACCGAAGAGGATATCAAGAAGATACTCGCCGAGGGAAAGGAATAAGACGCCGTCCTATGGCTTGATGAGCTTTGTGCCTGTACGGTTGATCAGCTCACGACGGAAGCCTTCAGGCATACCCGGACGCTGAACAGTAGCACCAAGACCATACTTGCCACGCTTGAAATTACCCTTCTCGTCGACAGGACGGACGGCCATGTCGTTGTGACGCACAATGAGGAAGGTGGCCAGCTGACGCCAGCGCTGAATCATCTTGTCGGCCTGCATACAGGTATATTTCGTCAGGAAGTTCACGCGATCTGCGCCTTCTTTGCTCAGAGCAATCTGCTCGATGCCTTTTTGCCCGAAAAAGTAGGAACTCTCCAGCGAGTCGCGCACCTGCTTCAGGTCAGGGAACAGGGCTGAATAGCGGGGATAGACCATATTGGAAACCCAGTTCTCGACCCAGAAGGCGTTGTCCATCGAGAAGGTGATGTCGTCGGCATCCTTACCGCTGTAGCAGTCGGGCTGACGCGTAGTGCAGCAGTAGACCGGCGTATAGGCCACCATGTTGGGGTCGTCGTTGCCGAACCAGAAGCAACCGCCAATCTCGCGCGGCAGCCACGAGCGCATCTGCGACACAAAGGTCCAAGCCGTCTGCTGCGTCGAGGTGGGACGCTCGTTGAAGCACTTCTTGCCGTCAATCTCGAAGTAAAGCGGCGTCACGCGGTAAGGCATCTGCCAGATACCGCCGCCAATGTCATTCTTGTCTTTCGACTGGTCAGAGACGTCGAAGGGAGTACCCTCGAAGTGGTCGCGCATGGCGGCCTGAACATCCTGAACAGAGAGCAGGCAGTTGGGTTTCACCCACAGGGGCATCACCTCAGCATCGGCATCACGGCCCTCAGCCCAAGGAATGTACTTATCCATACCGTCGGCATAGCGGTTGAAGAACTGCCACACGCGGGCGTCACAGATACGACGGCCTGAGAAGTCGGGCTTGGCGTAGGCGGCATTGTAGGAGAAGTCCTGGTCCTTGCCCGTGTACCAGCCCATCAGGCGGGCATACGAAACGACATTCTTCGACCACAGCACGGTCTCCTGTCCCTTCTTCTCTTTCTTGGCAGGCATGAACGTGGTGATGCGGCTCTGATTGGCATGACCGCAAATCATGTCGTCGGGCACCCGCATAGCCACCCATACCGTACGTCCCAACTGCTTCTTGGCAGCAGGCTTCAGCGTAGCCTTCAGCGAGTCTGTCACCCAGGCACCCATCATCTCCATGATCCAGGCCTCGTTGGGGTCGCAGATAGTAAACGTCTCACCCTCAGAGCAATAGCCATACTGCTCTACGAGTGAAGTCATCACGTTAATAGCCTCGCGGGCCGTCTTCGAACGCTGCAGGGCGATGTAGATGAGCGAACCGTAGTCGATGACACCCGTCGTGTCAACCATCTCCTCACGACCGCCGAAGGTCGTCTCACCGATGGTCACCTGCCACTCGTTGATGTTACCGATGACGTTATACGTCTCCTGCGCCTCGGGGATCTCCCCCAGGTACTTGTTCGTATCCCACTCATAGATCTTACGCATCTCGCCTGGCTGGTGCTTGGCGGCAGGATAGTGGTAAAGCCACATGAAGGCACCATAGCTGTCGGCATTATAACTGCAAATCACGGAGCCGTCTGCCGACGCCTTCTTACCTACGATAAAATTGGTGCAGGCCTCCGATTGCTGCACGTTTAGTGCTGCACACAGCATGGCTGCCAGCACAAACAGGAAATGTCTTTTCATACCTTTATATGTCATTGATTCATTATCAGTTTGAATTAATAGCTTTCGGCTGCAAAGATACAAAAAAACATAGACTAAAAAAAATAAAATGATTGAAACCTTTGGTGTTAACGAAAATTTAGCTACCTTTGCGCCCAAATATAAAGCATTCAACATGAGTCTTTCCCCCAAAATGATGAAAAAGTATCTATTTATAGTCATCGCCCTGCTGTGCGCAGTCGTGCAGGGGGCATGGGCTGACGGCGTCAGCGAAAACATAGCTCCCACCAACCTCACCGCCACCTGCACCACTGCCAACACCGCCACCATCAGCTGGACGGGCTATGGCGACAGCTACAACCTGCGCTACGGCAAGGTGGGACAAGCCAAGGTGACGCTCTCAGTCTCCAACAATGTTGGGGGAGACGGTTCAGGCTATCAGATGCTCCTCGATGCCGATCATAACACCTACGGCACCGTCATCCCCGAAACGGGTGGACAGACCAACTATGTAGATGCGTCGACCGAGACGTATGCTAAATTTGAGTACAAGATACCTGAGTATGCCGACGGCAACCTGGAGACCACATACGTGGTTAACGTCAACAAAAGCGACACCATCATCATCCCCGCCGGCACCTACGACTGGTGCATCACCAACCCCACGCCTGATGACCGCGTATGGATAGTCTCAGGAAATAGTGGCCGACAGAACGACTTCGTCTTCAAGGGCGGCAAGCACTACACGTTTGCCGTTACCTCAGGTGGCGAAGACTACGTGAACATGACCGTCGAAGATGACTCTTCCCTCGAACAGAGTGACATGACAGAGGTCAAAGACATCGAAACCACATCCTATAACCTGAGCGGCCTCACCGCCTTGACCGACTATGTCGTCGACGTGCAGTCGGTGAAGGGCGACAAGACCTCCAAATGGAGTAGCGTCAACTTCACCACGCTCAATGAAGGTAGTCTGGACCTATACGACAACCAGAACAATAGCACCATCATCGCCAACAACGAAAACAAGAGCTTTTACGTGACACTCCAAGGCCGCACCCTCTACAAGGACGACTCGTGGAACACCCTCTGCTTGCCATTCGACGTAACGCCCGAGGGTTCCTCTCTCGCAGGAGCTACGGTGATGGAGCTCGACGTTGATAACAAATGGAAAATTGACAATGAACAATGGGTAATTGACAACCAGAACGGCACTTACCAGACGGGCTTCGACTCTAATAGCGGCATCCTCTACCTCTATTTCAAGACGACTGAGACCATCGTGGCCGGAAAACCCTACCTCATCAAGTGGACGACCAGCGACAATCACAATCCCCTCGTCAGCCCCGTGTTCAACAGCCAGTCAAGCGTGACCATCAGCAGCAAAGCACCTACGCCAGTCAACTTCACCGGCGGCACCTTTAGCGGCAACTACGCCCCCGTGACGCTCACGGGCGGCGATGCGAGCAACCTCTATCTGGGTGCGGGCGACAACCTCTACTACCCCAGTGCCGACGTAACCATCAACTCCTTCCGTGCCTACTTCCATGTGAACCTCGGTAACAACGTCCGCGCCTTCGTGCTCAACTTCGGCGACGAGGAAACCACAGGAGTACCCCCCCTCACCATCTCCCCCGAGGGGGAGAAATCGGAAACCTTCCCTCGGGAAGGTTTGGATGGGGTCTTCTACACCCTCGACGGCCGCCGTCTCAACGGTAAACCCATTGCAAAGGGACTGTATATTAATAATGGTAAGAAAATTGTAGTGAAGTAATATGAAAAAGATATATTCAAACCCCACCATACGCGTGGTGAAGTTACAGCAGCAGTCGTGCATCCTGCAGGATAGTGTGACCGGCGTACAGAGCAACGTTGTGAACTACGGCGGTCGTGGCAAAAGCGATGATATCGTCCGCTCCCGCAGCTTTGATTGGGATGACGACTGGGACGAAGAGTAGTACACACTCGCCTGACGATGTAAAATAATTTCATATCGTACAAAGGCCCCAAAAACCACCTCAAAACGCCCATTTTCCGGGCGTTTTTGTTTGGTCGGACCAAAGTCGGAGTTTGGTCGGAGTAAACCCGAGGTTTGGTCGGACTAAACTCCCGGTTTAATCGGACTAAAGTCGGGGATGTTTTGGGAGCATCATGATTTGTAAAGAAAATACCAATCTTCAGTTGACCATCAAAAGTCATCAATCTTGCAATCTTGCATTCTTGCAACCTTGCATAAGGCCTGTTTCATGTTTTTACAGGTGGTAGTAATAATAGTAATATAAGTATTAAATTAATATAATTATATATTATTATACATATATTAACGTATATCACGTAGGCGTACCCCTTTCTGCACATTAAAACGACCTTAATGCAAGATGCAAGAATGCAAGGTTGCAAGGTTCTGGCACTAAGTAATCTCCACTCACCCTTCACCCTTCACTAAAAGAGAAATCGCCGCTTCCCGCATAATGGCTGGGGGCGGCGTTCTCGCGTACATACGCGTGCTTGAAAGGATTCGCTCGACTAAAGGGAATAGAAAAACACGGAAATAATTTGTAGGTTCGAAATTATTTGTGTAACTTTGCACTCGCATAAACGAGTATAGTCAAATGGCAAAAGAAAATATAAGGATAAAGGACATCGCCGAAAGGGCGGGCGTATCGGTGGGAACGGTCGACCGCGTACTGCATAATCGCCCTAACGTGTCGCAAAAGGCACTGGAGAAGGTGAACAAGGCACTGGAGGAGATGGACTACCAACCCAATATGTATGCCTCGGCACTGGCTTATAATAAGACGTACACGTTCTATTGTGTATTGCCGAAACACGAGCAGGAGGCTTACTGGGACGAGATTGAGGAAGGTGCACAGGCTTGTACCGACTTCCGTCGCGACTTCGGCATCACGCTGAAGTTCATCTACTACGAACGGTTCAACCCACAGGCGTTTACGCGGATGGTGCGCGAGTTCTTCACAGCCAAGATTGACGGCGTCATCATCGTGCCCACCACACTGGAACAGACGGCGCGGTTCACGGAGAAGCTGACGGAGCGGCAGATCCCCTACGTGTTGCTCGACTCGTACATGCCTGACCTGAAACCGCTGGCTTTCTTTGGCCAGGACTCGTTTGCCAGCGGATATTTCGCCGCCCGCATGCTGATGCTGCTGGCCTCGAAGGAGAAGGAGATAGCCCTGGTGAAGCAGACGCGCGACGGCAAGGTGGGCTCGAAGCAGCAGGCTAACCGCGAAACGGGCTTCCGCCACTATATGGTGGACCACTTCCCCGACATCAAGATTACGGAGGTCGACCTGCCGCTGGACGGTGAAAGGTCGGACTACGACAACATACTGGAGAAGTTCTTCAAGGAGCATCCGCTGGTACACCATTGCATCACGTTCAACTCGAAGGCACACATCGTGGGCGAGTTCCTGCAGAAGAGCAACCGTCGCAACATACAGATCATGGGCTACGACATGGTGCCGAAGAACCAGGAGTGCGTCCGGCAGGGCAGCATCTCGTTCCTCATCGCCCAGCATGCCTACCAACAGGGTTATGCCTCGGTGGACGCGCTGTTCCACGCCATCGTCCTGAAACGTGAGGTGAACCCCGTGAACTACATGCCCATTGAGATACTGACCAAGGAGAACGTGGAGTTCTACCGTCGTAAAGCCATCTGACTAAAACAACATACTAATTATGCAAACTACATTTCTGAAAATCAATCCCGCAGACTCCGTGGTAGTCTGTTTAGTGGAGAAAAAGAAGGGCGACGTCATTGAGGCCGGTGGCGAACGCGCCGTACTGACCGAGGACGTGCCCGCAGGCCACAAGGTGCTGCTGCGCGACGTCAAAGAGGGCGAGAACATCATCAAATACGGCTACCCCATCGGTCACGCCCGTCGCGACCTGAAGGCCGGTGACTGGGTGAACGAGAACAACCTGAAGACCAATCTGAGCGGCACACTGGAATATACATACCAGCCTGTTGGTGAAGAACTTAGCATACCGAAAGAGAACCGAACCTTTAAGGGATACGTACGCAAGAACGGAGACGTAGGCGTACGTAACGAGATATGGGTAGTACCCACGGTGGGCTGCGTCAACGGCATTGCCGAGCGATTGGTACACAAGCTGATACAGGAGACAGGCTGTAAGGACATCGACGCCATACATGCCTGGCACCACAACTACGGCTGTTCGCAGCTGTCGGAAGACCACGAGAACACCCGCAAGGTGCTGCGCGACATCTGCCTGCACCCCAATGCCGGAGCCGTGCTGGTGCTTAGCTTAGGCTGCGAGAACAACCAGCCCGAGGACTTCATGGCGATGCTGGGCGACTACGACAAGGAGCGCATCAAGCTGCTGGTGACCCAGCGCGTGGAGGGCGACGAGGTGGAGGCCGGCATGAAGATGCTGCGCGAACTCTACGAGACTGCCCGTCAGGACAAGCGTGAGAGCGTCCCCGTGTCGAAGCTGCGCGTCGGACTGAAATGCGGCGGCAGCGACGGTTTCAGCGGCATCACCGCCAACCCCCTGGTGGGTGAGTTCAGCGACTGGCTGGTGGCACAGGGCGGTACGAGCGTACTGACCGAGGTGCCTGAGATGTTCGGTGCTGAGACCATCCTGATGAACCGCTGCCGCACGGAAGAGCTGTTCCAGCAGACGGTCTCGATGATCAACAACTTCAAGAACTACTTCCTCTCGCACGGCGAACCCGTCGGCGAGAACCCCAGCCCGGGCAACAAGGCAGGCGGCATATCGACACTCGAGGACAAGGCTTTGGGCTGTACGCAGAAGTGCGGAAAGGCTCCGGTCAGCGGCGTCATGGAATACGGCGACCGTCTGTCGGCAACGGGCCTAAACCTGCTGTCGGCTCCCGGCAACGACCTGGTAGCCGCTACGGCGCTGGCCTCCTGCGGCTGTCATCTGGTGCTGTTCACCACAGGACGCGGTACGCCCTTCGGCACCTTCGTCCCGACGATGAAGATAGCCACCAACCCGACGCTGGCCAAGAACAAGCCCCAGTGGGTGGACTTCTCGGCAGGCCAGCTGGTGGAAGGACGCACGATGGAGGAACTGGTGCCTGAGTTCATTGACAAAGTGCTCAGCGTGGCCAGCGGCGAACGTGCCCGCAACGAAGAGAACGGATACAGCGAGATATCCATCTTCAAGAACGGTGTAACTCTGTAACAACAAGCAATAATAATGAACGACAAACGACTACAGGCCCACGGCGCCATTCTGCTGGCCAACGTCATCTTCGGACTGGGTGTGCCCATCACGAAGATGCTGCTCACCGACTGGGTGTCGCCCATGACCTACATGGCTGTCCGCTGTCTCGGAGCGGCGGTGGTTTTCTGGATTATCAGCTGCTTCATGAAGCAGGAGAAGGTGGAACGCCACGACCTGATGGTCATCCTGGTGGGCGGACTGATGGGCGTCGTTGTGTCGCAGACGCTGACGGCATGGGCACTCGACTATACCAGCCCCGTCTACTTCTCGCTCATTGCGACGCTGACCCCGGTGGCCGTCATGCTGATGGCTGCCCTGTTCATCGGCGAGCGCATCACGGGCATGAAGTTCCTCGGCGTACTTTTAGGTATCGGCGGTGCCATCCTCATGGTCATCATGGGACAGACGTCGGGCTCGGGGTCGAACGACCTGCTGGGCATTATCCTGGCCATCCTGAGCGTACTGACGTGGGCCGTCTATATGATTATCACCCGCAAGGTGGCACAGAAGTACACTCCCGTGACGCAGATGAAGTACGTGTTCCTCATCTCAGCCGTCGTCACCGTTCCCCTGGCCTGGCCTGAACTGTCGCAGCAGCCGTTGTTCTCGGCCGAGACCTTCGGATGGGACGGTGCCCTCGAGATGGCGTTCATCGTACTGCTGGCAACGGTACTGGGCTACTTCCTCATCCCCTTCGCCATGAAGAGCCTCAGCGCCACGACCGTCAGCATCTATACCAACCTGCAACCTATGGTGGCCTCGTTCGTGGCTATTATGATAGGTCAGGACCGACTGACGTGGGACAAGCCGGTAGCCGCCATCCTGGTGCTGCTCAGCGCCTACATCGTCACCGTAGTAACGGCTAAAAACGAAAATGCAACAGAAGCATGAAACTGATTATCATGACAAAGTCCACGTTCTTCGTGGAAGAGGACAAGATTCTGACCACGCTTTTTGAGGCGGGACTCGACAACCTGCACCTCTATAAACCGGGCTCGGAACCCGTCTACTCAGAACGCCTGCTGACACTTCTGCCTGAGGACTACTACAAGCGCATAACCGTTCACGACCACTTCTACCTGAAAGATGAATTCGGTCTGAAGGGCATCCACATCAATAACTGCCAGACGGACCCCCCACAGGGATACCGAGGCAATATCAGCCGCACGTGTCATGCCATCAGCGAGTTGAAGGAGGCCAAGAAGCAGTCGAACTACGTCTTCCTGAAGACACTCTTCGACAGCCAGAGCAACCCCAACGACAAAGCATCCCTGAGCTACGATGAGCTGAAGGAAGCCTCGCGACGCGGACTGATTGACAAGCGGGTCTACGCAATGGGTGGCATGAACCTCGACAACATCAGCCTGGCGAAGGGGCTCGGCTTTGGTGGAGTGGTCATCTGCGGCGACCTGTGGAACCGCTTCGACATTACCGGCGGACTGGACTACAAGAGTCTTATCAGCCACTTCGAGAAACTGAGGAAAGCAGTAGGATAAAGAAAACACTAAATACAGATACAGTATGGAAAACAGTTACATGGTCTTCTCGGGAACAGCCACGAGATACCTCGCAGAACGAATCTGCCAGAGCCTGGGATGCCCCCTGGGACAACTCCAAATCACTAAGTTCTCTGACGGTGAGTTTGCCGTCAGCTACGAAGAATCTATCCGCGGACGCGATATCTTCCTCGTACAAAGCACCTTCCCCAACAGCGACAACCTCATGGAGCTGCTGCTGATGATTGATGCTGCCAAGCGCGCCTCGGCACGTACCATCAACGCCGTCATCCCCTACTTCGGATGGGCACGTCAGGACCGCAAGGACAAGCCCCGCGTCTCCATCGGTGCGAAACTCGTGGCCGACCTGCTCTCGGTGGCTGGCGTCAACCGTGTCATCACGATGGACCTGCATGCCGACCAGATTCAGGGATTCTTCGATGTACCCGTTGACCATCTCTATGCCTCGGGCGTTATCATGCCTTATCTGAAGAGTCTGAAACTCAAGGATATGGTCATTGCCTCGCCCGACGTAGGCGGCTCCAAACGCGCCAACACCTATGCCAAGTTCTTCGGCTGTCCGTTAGTACTGTGTAACAAGACCCGCGCCCGTGCCAATGTGGTGGCTACGATGCAGATAATCGGTGAGGTGGAGGGCAAGAACGTGGTCATCATCGACGATATGGTCGACACCGCCGGCACCATCACTAAGGCTGCCGACCTGATGAAGCAGGCTGGAGCCAAGACCGTACGCGCCTGTGCCAGCCACTGCGTCATGAGCGGTCCCGCCAGCGACCGTGTGCAGGAGTCAGCCCTCGAGGAGATTGTCTTCACAGACTCTATTCCCTACACCCAGCGCTGCGCCAAGGTTAAGCAGCTGTCCGTGGCTGATATGTTTGCCGAGGCCATCCGCCGCGTCATCGACAACAAGAGCATCAGCGACCTGTACATTGTGTAAAAAAAGTGCGTGGTGAAGAGTAAGTTATTCTTCATGCTGTCGACAGTTGCCTTTGCATTGGCTGCCTGTCAGCCAGACAGTTGTAGGATAAAGGGCGAGGCTAAGGAGTTCGAAGACAGTACCCTACTCTACCTGTCAACCGACCTCCGCGACGGTCATCCCTTCGACTCCATCCGCGTCGATGACGGACGGTTCTACTATCGACTGGAGACCGACTCCACATGCCTCTGCCTGCTCTATCCGGCAACGAAGCACCCGATGGAGGGCGTCACCTTCTTCACAGAACGTGGCAATGTCTACATCGAACTGTCGCCGGAGACCGCTGCCTCAAGGGTGTCGGGAACGGTCATCAATAATGAATGGCAGGCACTCAACGACCGCGTATCCCATTGCGACCAGCAATTGCGAGAGACCATGCAAGAGGCAAAGGACAGCATCATCATCAGGCGTCTATATGCCGACGTCGACAGTCTTTACGAAGGTGTGAACCAGGCTATCCGAGAGACGGCCCTCCGCAACCGCGACAACGCCTTAGGGCGATTCATCAACCGTCACTACAACAACCTATGATTACATTCCCCATCGCCAAGATCAACCTCGGACTGAACATCGTCGAGCGCCGCCCTGACGGTTACCACAATCTGGAAACCGTCTTCTATCCCGTCCAGATAAAGGATGCATTGGAACTGACGATGATGAACACCAAGTTCCCATCCCCCGTAGACTGCGATATCAAGGTGTCGAACCTCAGCATCGAGGGTGACGAGCAGCACAATCTTGTCGTACGGGCCTACCAGCTGCTGAAGCAGGACTTCCCACAGATGCCCCGCGTTCATGCCCACCTTTGGAAAGGCATACCCACGCAGGCTGGTATGGGCGGTGGCTCCAGCGACTGCGGCTACACCATCCGCCTGCTCAACGAGATGTTCACCTTAGGTTTGTCTGACGAACAACTGATTCAGTATGCCGCCCGCCTCGGGGCCGACTGTGCCTTTTTCATCTTGAGCCGTCCCGCTTATGCAGAGGGCATCGGCGAACAACTCCAACCTATCAGCCTCGACCTCAGTACGTATTATATCGGTATCGTACGTCCGGATATTCCAGTGTCCACCCGTGAGGCTTTTTCACTCATCAAACCCGCCCGTCCGCAGAAGTGTTGCCGAGATGTCGTCATGCAGCCCATAGAGACGTGGCGCAACGACCTGACCAACGATTTCGAGCAGAGTGTCTTCACCCTACACCCCGAAATCGGAGCCATCAAGCAACGCCTCTACGAGCTCGGTGCTGTCTACGCAGCTATGTCGGGCAGTGGCTCCTCTGTCTTCGGCATCTTCCGTGAGCCTATAAAAATAGGTGAACACTTCCCGGAGGACATGTTCACCTATTGTGGTCGGATGAGTGTCTGACTACCTTAGCTTCAAAGCATCGCCGACGCGGATTTCGTAGTCAGGCTTCAGTTTGTTCATCTTGTAGAGCGACTTCAGGCGGATGCCGTAAGTTTGGGCAATGGAGTACATCGACTCGCCCTGACGGACGTAGTGCAGACGGTTCTTATACTCCTTCGGTGCCTTCTTCTGCTTCTTCTTCAGCCAGATGATCTCCCCCTCCTGCAGCCGGTCGTCACGGTCGCGCTCGTTGTACTGGGCGATTTTCTTATAGGAGATACCTATCTCGTCGCCTATTAGCTTAAAGGTATCGCCACGACGAGCATAGAGATAGTAGTTCTTGTTGTAGATCTTGATGGGATGCAGCAGCTGGCCGTTCGGAGCGTGGTCTTTGGAGTGCTGGGCCATGAACTTGTCGTAGTCCTTCGCATTGTCAAACTCATAGAGTTTGTAGAGTTGTATCAGTTCTATCAGCTTATTGGCATACTGAGGATTGGTGGCATAGCCGGCAGCCTTCAGTCCACGTGCCCAGCCCTTGTAGTCTGTGGTCTTCAAAGAGAAGAGACTGCGGTAGCGCTGACCTGTGGCCAGGAACCGGGAGTGGTCCTCGAAGGAGTCGAAGGCTGTGTCGTAGGCTCGGAAAC
Organism: uncultured Prevotellaceae bacterium; assembly: GCA_902780025.1. Taxonomy (GTDB): domain Bacteria; phylum Bacteroidota; class Bacteroidia; order Bacteroidales; family Bacteroidaceae; genus Prevotella. The sequence continues at coordinate 66,212 of CACZDV010000006.1, read as the reverse complement.
ATTCGTTCTGGGCGTCATCATCCTTATAGACCTTGCGTCCCGTCCAGCCGTGACACTTGATGCCGAAGTGGTTGTTGGAGCGGCGCGTCAGTTCACTCTGCCCTGCACCACTCTCGAAAATACCCTGAGCCAGCGTGATGGAGGCGGGAATCCTCCAACGCTTCATCTGCTCAATGGCAATGTCCTTGTACTGGTCGATATACTGCTGGTAACGCTCGTTCCACTTCATCTGGGCGGAAGAAGCGACTGCCGTCAGCAGGAAAACGAAGAGTAATATTCTGCGCATAACTGATAACTTATTCAAATGACAACTTCTGAAGCCGTTGCCGCAACTGTTCAGCCTCCGACTTGCGGATGCTGAGCTTGATTTCACAAGTGTTGTCGTAAGTCTGACTGACGATACGGGGCGACATATCCTTGACGATGCGCATCACGTCGTTCATCATGGGGTATGCAAATTGATAACAGACAATCTCCTCCACCTGACGCGTCTCCACCTCGCAATGGGCAATGGCATCGGCAGCGGCCTCGCGGTAGGCTACAATCAGGCCGCTGGTGCCAAGGTTCACGCCGCCATAATACCGCACAACGACAATCAGGATGTCCGTCAACTCGTTGGAGTTGATCTGTCCGAGGATGGGCTTGCCTGCCGTCGACGACGGTTCCCCGTCATCATTGGCGCGGAACTCCTGTCGCTCAGGGCCGAGCATATAGGCATAGCAGACGTGGCGGGCATCGTAGTACTTCTTACGATAGCCCTCCAACAACGTCTTCACCTCGTCGACAGTCTCAACGTGGTGGGCAAAGGCGAGGAACTTACTACGCTTCTCGGTGTAGTAGCCCTCACCTGTATTTGCTATGGTCTTAAATTCGTCGGTCACGACAACTTGTGAATGACCAGTCCCGAGCGAAGCTTCGGCTCAAACCACGTAGCCTTCGGCGGCATGATCTTGCCGCTGTCGGCAATATCCATAATCTGCTGCATCGACACGGGATAGAGGGCCAGGGCGGCACGCATCTCACCACTGTCCACACGGCGCTTCAGCTCGCCCAGACCGCGCAGACCACCGACGAAGTCGATGCGCTGCGAGGAGCGCAGGTCACCGATGTTCAGTATCTGGTCGAGGATGAGGCGGCTGGAGATATCGACGTCGAGTACACCGATGGGGTCGCTGTTGTCGTAGGTTCCCTCCTTAGCCACAAGGCTATACCAATGCTGGTCAAGATAGAGCGAGAACTCATGCAGACGGGCGGGCTTGTAGATGTCCATACCCTTGTCCTCCACCTCAAAGTTCTGCTTCAGCTTTTCTATGAACTGCTCTGATGTTAAGCCGTTTAAGTCTTTCACAACGCGGTTGTAGTCGAGGATGGTTAGCTGCGAAGCCTGGAAGCAGACGGCCATGAAGTAGTTGTACTCCTCGTCGCCACGATGGTTGGGATTCTGCTGCTGTTTCTCAGCACCCACCAATGCGGCGGCAGCCGAACGGTGATGACCGTCGGCGATATACATCGTCGGTATCTTGGCAAACTCAGCGGTGATGGCGTTGATATCCTGCTCATCGCTAATCACCCAGAACTGATGGCGGAAACCGTCAATCGGAGCAATGAAGTCGTACTCGGGCTCCGTCTTGGCATAGCGCATAATCAGCGCGTCGAGCGCAGCATTGTCGGGATAGGCGAAGAACACCGGTTCGATGTTGGCATTGTTCACGCGGACGTGCTTCATGCGGTCCTCCTCCTTGTCGCGACGCGTCAGTTCGTGCTTCTTGATGTTGCCCTTCATGTAGTCGTCGACGTAAGCACCGACCACCAGTCCGTACTGCGTCTTGCCGTTCATCGTCTGGGCATAAATATAATAATGTTCGCGCGAATCCTGCACCAGCCAGCCCTTGTCCTGGAACTTCTGGAAGTTCTCGGCAGCCTTCTCATAGACGCGAGGATCGTACTCCGAAGTGCCCACGGGGAAGTCGATCTCGGGCTTGATGATGTGATACAGACTCTTTTCGTTGTCGCCGGCCTCTGCACGGGCCTCCTCACTATCGAGCACGTCGTAGGGACGGCTCTCAACCTGCTCCACCAGCTCCTTCGGCGGGCGGATGCCTTTGAATGGTTTTACGATTGCCATTGGTTTACTGTTTATTGCGTTATTACTTGATGACGATTAAAGATACTCCTTGATTTTCTCAATCATTGCCTGATACTCGGCATCCGTCAGATAGACCTTGCCGGGATTCATCTGGAACGTACCGCCGTAGTCAGGACCGTCGACGTACTTCGGAGCCAGGTGAAAGTGCAGGTGCGACAGCTTATCGCTATAGGCACCGTAGTTGATTTTCTCGGGATTAAAGGCCTTCTGCATGGCACGGGTAACGCGGACTACATCGGCCATAAAGGCATTACGGTCGTCGTCCGACAACTCATTCAGGTCGTTCACATGATCCTTGTATGCCACGAGGCAACGGCCGCGGTAGGTCTGCTCCTTAAACAGGAAGGCACGTGACACGGTAAGCTCGCAAATCTCGATCATCAGATCGTGAAGGGTCTGGTTGTTGGTGCAGTACAGGCACTGCTTGGGGTCACTATACATAGTCTAATCGGATAAAATGATGAATATTGGGTGCAAAAGTACTGAAAAGTTATGAATTATCAAAATAAATCCGTAACTTTGCACACAGAAACCAACAAGAAAAAACGACATGAAGAAACAACTGCTAACAATTGCCTGCACCTGCATACTGTGTGTAACAGCCAACGCACAGACTTTCGAGACTGCCACAGAGGCCGTCAGAAACATGAAAGTGGGTTGGAACTTGGGTAACACGCTCGACAGCAACTCCGGCGATGTCAATAATATGTGGATTGAGGCATATACCAGCCGCACACCTTCCGACTACGAGAAAGCCTGGGGACAACCCGTAACGAAGCCCGAGCTCATCAAGATGTTCAAGGACGCAGGGTTCAATGCCATCCGCGTTCCCGTCACATGGTATCCGCACATGGAGGCTAAGTTCCAGAACGGACAGACTAAATGGGACCCCGTGACCAACCCCATCGGCACCAAGATACAGGCAACGTGGATGAAGCGTGTGCACGAGATTGTAGATTACGTCATCAATCAAGGCATGTACTGTATCGTGAATGTCCACCATGATACGGGTGCAGCCAACACCGCGTGGCTAATTGCCAGCGGAGAAGACTATGCCAAGCAGAAGGACCGCTTCGAGGCCGTCTGGACGCAGATTGCCGAGGAGTTCAAGGACTATGACGACCACCTGTTGTTCGAAGGCTACAACGAGATGCTCGACAAGTACGACTCCTGGTGCTTTGCCACCTTCGGACGTTCCTCAGGTTACAATGCTACAGACGCCACCGATGCTTATAAAGCCATCAACAACTATGCCCAGAGCTTTGTCAATGCAGTTCGAGCCACAGGCGGCAACAACGCCCAACGCAACCTCATTGTCAACACCTACGGTTCCTGTAGCGGCGGCGGCAACTGGAATACCCATTTGAAAGACCCGCTGAGGGAGATGAAATACCCCGCGGATGCCGCAGGTACCGGACACATCATCTTTCAGGTACACACCTATCCCTCGCTGGTTGAGAACAACAAGAACCGTTCGCTTACCAGCATCAAGAACGAAATAGACGACATGATCAGCGCCTGGAAAACCCACCTCGTCAGCAAGGGAGCCCCCGTCATCGTCGGCGAATGGGGCACCAGCAATGTTGACGAGAGCGTGACCGACTATGATGCCCGCCGTCCGCTCATGCTCCAGTTTGCCGAGTACTTCGTCAAACGATGCAAGGAAAACGACATCGCCACCTTCTACTGGATGGGACTCTCTGACGGCAACAACCGCTCCGTCCCCAAATTCCATCAGCCCGACCTCAAGGATGCCATCATCAATGGCTACTACGGCGAGGGCGGCTATACAAATGTGAAAGCCATCATCATCGAGCATCAGTCAACCCCCTTCTACGACCTGCAGGGCCGCCGCATAGCCAATCCCCGCAGGGGTCTCTACATCAAAGACGGGAAGAAGGTGCTGCATATCAAGGAATAAGTAGCGTATTTTATCGATGTTACCGAGGTACTCAGAGACAGCTTGAAGGGGCACCTGCCGATTATTCCCACGGCGGGAATGTCTGGTTCCCAGGCAGGGAATATTGGGTTCCCGCCGTGGGAACATTAAGCGAAAGCCTTACTACGAGGTCTGATCAGGTCAGAAAACAGCTCCTATCTGATAGACGAGAGCGGAGACTATCCAGGCAACGCAGGTGGTGTAGACGGCAGCCGTCAGCGCCCAGCGCCACGTTCCCGTCTCATGCTTAATGGCTATGATGGTGGCAATGCAGGGGAAATAGAGCAGTACAAAAAGCAGATAGGCATAGGCCACGAGCGGCGAAAGGCCCTCAAAGCCTCCAAGGACGCCCATCGTAGACGCCACAATCTCCTTGGCGCCCACGCCGGCTATCAGCGACACGTCGAGTTGCCAGTTGAAGCCTTGCAGCGCAAATAGCGGTTCTACGGCCTGACCCATACGGCCTATGATGCTCTCAGCCAACGACGGAGCCACGCCCGAGAGACTGAAGTAGCCTAATGCCCATACCAGGATGCTGGCCACAAGGATGACACCACCCATCTTCTTCAGGTACTCCTTACCCTTCTCCCAGGTATGACGGGCAATAGCCTTGGCTGTAGGCCAGCGGTAAGGCGGCAGTTCCATGACGAAAGGCGTATCCTCGCCTGTCAGAACAAAACGCGACAGGATATTGCTGACGATGAACGCCATCAAGATGCCGACGGCATAGAGTGAAATCATGACCAACGACTGGTAGCGGGCCTCGAAGAACAATCCCGTCACCATAATATATATGGGCAGTCGCGCCGAGCATGACATGAAGGGAAGAACCAGCATGGTGATGAGCCGCGACCGCCGACTCTCGATGGTACGTGTAGCCATCACAGCAGGCACATTACAGCCGAAGCCCATGACGAGCGGTATGAACGACTTGCCGTGCAGTCCCATCTTGTGCATCAGACGGTCCATGATGAAGGCTGCACGTGCCATATATCCTGAGTCCTCCATTAACGAGATGAAGAAGTAGAGAATCAGAATCTGTGGCAAGAAGACAATCACAGAACCCACGCCGCCGATGACGCCGTCGACCAGCATCGAGCGCAGAGGACCGTCGTTCATCGCAGCGCCTATCCACTCACCCAGCCATGCAACACCAGCCTCAATCCAGTCCATAGGGTACTGGCCCAGGGAAAAAGTGGTCTGGAACATGACAAAGAGGATGAGGAAGAAGATGGGGAATCCCACGTACTTATTCGACAGTACGTTGTCTATGAGATGAGACGTGCGGTAGATATTCTCCTTGGTACCCGTCTTGTAGCCTGCCTCCTTCAATGCACCGTTGATAAAGCCGTACTTGGCATCCATGATGGCAGTCTCAGCATCGTCGCCCGTTTCCTCTTGAACACGATTCATGGCGCTCTGACAGGCTTCCTGCAAGGCTACATAGTCCTCGGGACGGTGTTCGCTGCCGAAGTGCTCACGAACGTATTGGGCTATCGTCGTATCGTTTTCCAACAGCTTGATGCTCAGGTAACGGGTAGAGTAACGCTGGCGTATGTGCTCATCAGCCTTCAGAAACTTCTGAATCTGACTAATGCCGCCCTCAATCTCGTGACCATAGTTGATATGAATATGGCGCGTGGCCGACTGCGTCTCGTAGACCTTGATGACAGCCTTAAAGAGATCCTTGACACCCATACCCGTCTTGAACGACGTGGGAACCATAGGCATACCGAAGAGCGTTGACAATACTTTCAAGTCGACAGAATCGCCACGGCGCTCAAATTCGTCGTACATATTCAGCGCACACACCATCCGGACGTTCATGTCGACCAACTGCGTGGTGAGGTAGAGGTTGCGCTCCAGGTTAGAGGCGTCGATAACGTTGATGATGACATCTGGCATCTGTTCTGCCAAGTGCTGACGGACATAGAGCTCCTCAGGGGAGTAACAGGTCAGCGAATAGGTTCCCGGGAGATCGGTCAGACTGAAGTCATAGCCATAGTAACGGGCCTGAGCCTCGGCAGCATCGACGGTCACGCCGCTGTAATTGCCCACATGGGCATGGGCTCCGGAGGCATAGTTGAAGAGCGACGTCTTGCCGCAATTAGGATTGCCAACCAACGCAACTTTCAGATGACGGCGCTGAGCCAGAGCCTCGCTCTTCTCCTTTGATTTCTCGGACGGGCTGACTACTTCTATCATCTCGGCCTCCTGGTGACGAAGCGACACCTCGTAACCCATGACTTTGTACTTCACAGGGTCCTGTAGGGGCGCGTTTTGCAACACCTCCACCTGCTGCCCCTTGACAAAGCCCATCTCGATGATGCGCTTACGGAAGCCGCCGTGGCCTGTCACCTTCACGATGACACCCTGCTGACCTGTCTTCAGTTCTGATAGTTTCATGGGTGCAAAGTTATGAAAAATAATTTGCAACTCGGTTGCATCAGCGGTACAACACAGTAAAATACCTAAAAATGATGACCTCTTAGCGAGTCTCGAGCTTCAGTTTCACCATTTTGAGGGAGGGCGACTTGGCTGTAAGCACGACCTTGCCCGGCTGACGACCGCTACGCAGAATGACGGTACACGAACCATTCCAAAGTGAACGACGATGGCCTACGGTCAGCTCACCAGAGTTAATGTCGCCATTGATAACCCCCACAATACGGGCATTACCCTCTACGTCGAAGTCGACTTCGCTAACGGCTGTCGCCACTCGGCGTCCTTTCTTGTCGACAGCGGTAATACGGACATGCATCAGATCCTCACCGTCAGCCATCCACTGGGTACGGTCGGCCTCGGCAATAAGCTTTTCTGCCTCACCGGTCGTCTCAATCTTATGACGGGCAACAGCCTTTCCGGCATTATAGGCAACAGCCTCGAGGGTACCTGGCTGGTATTCAATGTTGTTCCAGCGCAGCTGGTTACGACGCTTAGGATCCTTCGGGTTCTGCTTACGTCCCAAACTACGGCCGTTGAGCAGCAGTTCCACTTCTTCTGCATTTGTATATACATTGAGCGATAGCTTCTGCCCCTCTACTCTGTTCCAGTGGTCACTCATGTGGTCATTACCCGTCTGAACGTCATTCCACATCTGATTGCCTTGCCGGTCAATAATACCCATATGCACCACAGGTTCCTCAGGACAGAACATCGACTTCATCAAATAAGCCTTCGGCTTGGGTTCCAGATCAATATAGAATACGCCCTGACTCCAACCCTTAGCAGGCCAACCCTGTGACTCGCCTAAGTAATCGATGGCACCCCAATAGGCCAGTCCGATGACACGGTCTAAGTTCATCTCAAAGAAGTTAGGTCCCATAGCAGCCACAGAGGCTTCACTCTGATAGAACGTCATCCAAGGGAAACGACGGCCATCGCCAGGGAAGTACATATACCTATAATTATAAGCCTGCACATCGGTCACCATCGCCAGGTCACAAGGCAAGGAGTCGGTCTCCCAATTGCGGTAGCGGGGATGCATGGCCACCGTCACAAGGCGTGTCGAGTCATACCGTTGTATAAGTGTCTTCTGTAACTTGAACATAGTGACACCAAAATCGTTGAAAGGCTGGTTGGGGTCCTGCTGCAATTCGTTGCCCAGACTCCACAGCACGACGGACGGGGAATTACGGTCGCGCTTTATCCATTCGGGCACGTCTTTCTGCCAAAGTTGTTCGAAGGCTACACGTCCACCAGTATGCTGACGCGTCCACTTATCGTAGAGTTCGTCGACGACGAGGATACCATATTGGTCGCACAACTCTATAAACTCCCGACTATAGGGGTTGTGGGAAGTACGTATATGGTTCACGCCAAACTCCTTCATCAGCTGTATGCGTTTCTCGATGGCTCGCGGATAGGCAGCAGCTCCCAATGCACCAAGGCTATGGTGGTTGGCATAACCCTTCAACAGCACCTTGCGGCCGTTCAGCTTAAAACCAAAGTCGGGACCGAACTCCAAGGTACGGATTCCGAACTTAGAACTCTTCTGGTCGATGATTCTTCCGTCGTCAGCAAGCAGCGTCACTTCTGCACGATAAAGGTTGGGAGTCTCTGTGTCCCACAACTGCGGGTTTGGAATCTCCACCTCAGACAATGAGGCCTCAACAGTTCGTGATGCCGACTTACGATTATACTTGAATGTTCCGTCGTAAACCAACTGATTATCAGGATTATAAATCTTCGTACCAATAGTAGTAATTTTGCTGCGTCCACGATTGGTAAATGCTGCTGAGATGGTCACATATCGATTATCGCGAGTCGTGATGTAGAGCGGATGTCGCTCGAAATAAAGCTCACGGTTGGTAGCCACCAAGCGTACACCACGAATCAGTCCGCCACCAGTGTACCACCGCGAATTATTAGGTTCGCGGGTGTCGGCCTTCACTTCAATAACGTTCTGCTGTCCGAACTTTAGACGGTTAGTGACGTCTGTTTCGAATCCCAAATAACCATAGTCTGTACCACCAATGTACTCACCGTTCAGATAGACATCGGCCACATAGAGAATACCGTCAAACTGCAACAACAATCGCCGGCCTCGCAACGAGTCGGCAGGCGTCAGCTTATAGCGGTACCATCCAATACCCATTTCCTTGAAGCCACGACTCGACAAACGGCTTTTAATATTGGCTGCCACATCGCTGTCGTCAGCCTTCTCGTCAGCAGCAGGAGCTACCCACGGCTGCTCAATCTGGAAGTCATGAGGTAAGTCGACGGTGCGCCATCCCGTGTCGTCGGCAATTGGCTGTTTCATATCGCCGGCGTGAAACTGCCAGCCGAAGTTCAAGTTTTCCACTACCCTCACCTGGGCAGTTACCATTGTTGCCATCATTAAGAGGACGGCTATCAATTGCGGTCTTTTCATTATCTTGTCTTGTTTCAGTGAGATTAGTATTTGGTTGCAAAGTTAACAAATAAATATGAAAAAGGTAAGAAAAAGGGCACCGTTTTACGATTAATTATAATCTTTGCCCATATTTTTTTGGCAGTTTGAAAAAATAGTAGTACCTTTGGCGACAGATTCAGATAGAAAAACAAGAACTGACACTGAATGTATAGATATAGGCTGCTACTGACGGTTATCATCATCATTCTCTTACAATCAGCTGTAAGAGCACAGCAGTTGCGGGCATCATTGTCCCACTATTCTACGGATGACGGGCTGTCAAGTAATGCCATCGCACAGATTATACAAGATGACTACGGCTATATCTGGATTGCCACCTGGAACGGACTTTCCCGATTCGACGGCTACGAGTTCTACAACTACAAAACAGGTAACGCCAGTCACATCCCTAACCTCCACAATCGTATCTACAGTCTGGTGGCCGACCACCAGCAAAACATCTGGCTGCGTATGTACGATGGCCGCGTCTTCGTACTCAACCGACAAACAGACCGCATTATCAACCCCTTCGAAAATGTCAGCGGCAGCGAGGACTACCGTACAGACTTCCCGCTGTTCCTGATGAGTAACGGAGATGTCTTAGGTGCCTTTGGCAGCAACGTCGGTATGTATCGTATGCGTTTGGAGAAAGGACAACCCATCATGGATCAGATAACCACCGCCAACATGACCGTCAACTGCATTGCAGAGGGCTATCATGATGACATCTGGGTTGGAACGGAAAAGGGACTGCACCGTATAGACATCGGTAACCTGAGCATCGAGCGCAAGGGACTTTTTGAGGATGAGGAGGTCACAGCCCTCTATTCCAATGGTTATAATGTCTATGCGGGTTGTAAGAGTGGTGCCATCTATATCTACTCCTATGGTCAGGAGCCCGAGAAATTAAGGGGTGCAACTGGCAGCGGCATTATGACCGTCTACGTTGACAGCCATAAGCTGGTGTGGTTTGCCGACAGCCGGAGTGGTGTCAGCCGTCTGACCCCGGACACGCACAACGAGAAGCACTTCGAACAGATTGTGCTGACACCTGAGCACGACGGCGTGGGCAGCGACTTCAATGAGGTGTCGGGCGTGCTCTGGACGCGCATGAACCACGGCGGCTACGGCTACTACAACCGCCAGACGGACGAAGTGGAGTACTTCCACAACGACCCCTCGAACCCTTGGAACCTGTCGAACACCGTCAACGCCTGCAGAGAGCTGCCCGAGGGCGTCATCTTCATCTCAACCACCCGCAGAGGTCTTGAGAAACTGGAAATACTCACGGACAACATAACACGCTCCATGCTGGTGCCTAATTCAGAATCACCATTGGATAACGAGATTCGCGGTATGTACTACGACCACAAGCGCAAACTGCTGCTGATGGCCAACAAAAACAATGCACTCTTCGTCATCGCAGAGAATGGTAGCCGTACGGCCATCAACCACGACGACGCAGGCAACCCCATAGGCCGTATCTACGGTATCTCGGAAGACTCCAAAGGCAACTACTGGCTGGCATCCAAAGACCACGGACTGTTCAAGATGAGCCCAAAGGCAGGCGGCGGTTTCTCGCTCACCAACTTCCATCACGACGACAATGACAAGTATAGCCTCAGCAGCAATGCTGCCTACCAAGCCGTAGAAGACCGCCAAGGCAATATCTGGGTGGTGACCTACGGCGGAGGCGTCAACGTGCTGACCCGCAACAAGAGCGGCAAGTACATCTTCCTGAACGCCAAGAATGAGATGAGGAAATATCCACGCAGCTCGCACATGAAGATGCGTACCGTTGCCCTCGACAGGGATGGCCGTGTATGGGCCGGCTCCACCGACGGCATCCTGCTTATGTCGCTCAAGAACGGGAAAATCACCATTGAGAAGATGCAGAACTCAGAGGAGGAGCCCGAGAAGATTCTCATGAGTAATGACATCGTATACTTGGTCAGCGACAAGAACGGATATATGTGGGTGGGAACCAACGGCGGTGGACTAGCACACGCCACGGGCAAGGACTCAAAGGGAACTTGGCTGTTCGAGTCGTTCGGCACAGAGGACGGACTGCCCTCTGAGGAGATCAAAGGCATGACCTTCGACCATAATGGCAATGTGTGGTTTGCCACAGACCATATACTCTGTTCCTACGACGTATCGAAGAAGATTTTCACCACCTATTCCAACCTTGACGGCGTCGACGAGACCATGTGCTCCGAGGGAGCAGCCATATCTTTACCTAACGGTAACATCCTCTTCGGCACGCTCAACGGATATTACACCGTTGACCGCAAGAAGCTGATTACTGACAATGGCTCCATGCTCAAACTGCGTATCACGGACTTCTTCATTAACGATAAGCTGGTAAGTCCCAACCTCAACGATTATTTCGACTACTACGTACCTGAGGCTAAGCGTGTGGTACTGACAAACCACGACCTCAGCTTCAGTTTCCGCTTTGCAGCTATGAACTACCAGCTGCAGCACCGCATGAACTATCAGTACAAGCTTGAAGGCTATGACATGGAATGGCGTAATGCCGACAAAAAACGCTTGGCCTACTATGCCAATGTGCCCACAGGTACCTATCGTTTCAAAGTCAAGGCTTTCCTTCTGGAATCACCCGACAAGTATGATATGCGCACCATCGAAGTCGTGGTTCCACCCTACTTCCTGCTCTCAAGCAATGCCGTCTGGATCTATATGCTCGGCATATTGATAATCTCTCTGGTACTCATGTTCTGGCGTCAGCATCGTATAGCAGCCAAGCAGCAGAAGGTACTTAAGCTCGGACCGCAGGAAATAGCCTTCGTCAACAACAAAGACTACGACTTTGTCAAAGAGCAACTCAACTGGCTTGAGACACAATTCACCAACCCGCAGTTGAAATCGGAGGACATGATAGCCAAGTCCGGACTGGAGCGGGAAGAGTACCTCCAACAGTTGATGAATCTCACAGGAATGACACCTAAGGAATTCATTAGTGACTTCCGTATGAAGAAAGCTATCATGTTCGTAGAAAACACCACCGACACGATAGCCCAGATAGCTGAAAAGACAGGCTTCAGCGACCCCGTCTACTTCACGCGAGCCTTCAAGCAAACTACTGGACTGACACCTTCGAAGTACCGTGAGCAGATGGCAGGACAGAAGAACGGTGAACAGACGGAAACAAATAAGACGGAAACTGAAGAGACAGACGAATATGAAATAATAGAATAAGGTATAGGGGCGAGTACCTGATAGATCGGGATACTCTACAATAAAACAACCCTCGGGATGACTTCTCTTGTCAATGGCGGGCCATGTTATTACCCTGTATAGGGGAGCTTCAAAAGAGCCGGTGGATTACAAAGACGGAGAGCGCCCATATCGTGTGAAACAGGAGTTTTCACCAAATCATCGGTACGAGCCCCTTTTTTATTGACAATTGAAAATAGAGAAATATGTTTTCTGGAATTATCGAAGAATTTGCTACTGTCGTAGCTATCAAGCATGATCGCGAGAATATTGACTTCACGCTCACCTGCTCGTTTGTCGATGAGCTAAAGATTGACCAAAGCGTTGCTCATAATGGCGTATGCCTTACTGTCGTATCCATTAACAACAACCAGTATACTGTCACTGCCATGAAGGAAACCCTCGACCGCTCCAACCTCGGACTGCTCCGTGTGGGCGACAAGGTCAACATTGAGCGCTCCATGCTGATGAACGGACGACTCGACGGTCACATCGTTCAAGGGCACGTCGACCAGACGGCCCGTTGCACCGCTATGGAAGATGCCGACGGCTCCACTTACTTCACCTTCCAATACGATTACAACCAAGAGATGGCCCGTCACGGATACTTTACGGTCGACAAGGGCAGCGTCACCGTCAATGGTGTCTCCCTCACCGTCTGCCGTCCCACCCGTGATTCTTTCCAGGTGGCCATCATCCCCTACACTATGGAGCACACCAACTTCCAAGACATCCGCGTCGGAACGATCGTCAACATTGAATTCGACATTATCGGCAAGTACATTGCCCGTCTGCAAGAGCTCTGATAATAGCATCACGACACTGTTCCATCAGCCATTTAGGAGTGGAGGTAGCACCGCAGATGCCAACAGTCTCAACGTTGTGAAGCCAAGCAGAGTCTATCTCACTGGGGCCCTCCACGAGATGGGTGTTGGGATTGACCCGACGACACTCGTTATACAGCACTTTGCCGTTCGAGCTCTTACGACCACAGACAAAAAGAATGAGGTCGTGGCGCGAGGCAAACTGCGAGATATTGGGCATACGATTGGCAACAGAGCGACAGATGGTGTCGAAACTCTTGAAGGTGGCCGTAGGGGCAATGTGTTGCTGGATGTAGTCGATGATGCGGTGGAACTCATCGAGCGACTTTGTTGTCTGGCTGAACAGGAAGATGTCATGCTGGAAATCGAGCCGACGGACATCGTCGAACTGTTCAATGACGACAGCACGACCATCGGTCTGGCCAACAAGTCCTAACACCTCTGCATGACCTTTCTTGCCGAAAATGACAATGGTGCCACCAGCCTCGAACTGTGCCTTGATACGCTTCTGCAACTGAAGTACGACGGGACACGTGGCATCGATAATCTCGATGTTGTTACGACGGGCCAGTTCATAGGTCTCAGGCGGTTCGCCGTGGGCACGGAGCAGGACCTTGACGTTGTGCAGGCGCTCCATCTCAGCGTGGTCGATAGTGATGAGTCCCATCTGCTTTAGCCGCTCACACTCCATACCATTATGAACAATATCGCCGAGGCAATAGAGCGTCGTGCCCTTTGCCAGTTCCTCCTCAGCTTTCTTGATGGCGGTGGTTACACCGAAGCAGAAGCCGCTGCCGTTGTCAATCTCGATGGTCATAGGCTTTTGAAGTAAAGGTCGAGGAGATCTTGAGCAGCAATAAAACTGGTCTTCTGACCGGCGAGCACCGATTGTTCTGCTAACTCCAGTTGCGACTGTATCATCTTATTATGATAGAACGATGACTTGAGGTTCTCGTTGATGGACTCGTACATCCAGTATTTGGCCTGCTCGTTGCGACGGTGTTCGAAGTAACCGTTGGCCTTGACGAAATCCACATACTCATAGATCATATCCCAAATTTCCTTGATGCCCGTGCCGTAGAAGCCGCTGTAGCACAAAACCTTGGGTAGCCAGCCGCTATCAGGCATGGGGAAGAAATGGAGGGCATTGCGGAAGTTGGTGGCTGCCATCTGACAGCGGTCGACGTTGTCACCGTCGCACTTGTTGATGACAATACCATCGGAGATTTCCATGATGCCGCGCTTGATGCCCTGCAACTCGTCGCCCGTTCCTGCTACCTGAATAAGCAGGAAGAAGTCGACCATCGAGTGACAAGCCGTTTCGCTCTGCCCTACCCCAACAGTCTCGACGAAAATCTTATCGAAACCAGCGGCCTCGCACAGGATGATGGTCTCACGGGTCTTGCGGGCCACACCACCCAATGAGCCTGCTGACGGGCTGGGACGGATGAACGAGGCGGGGTGTTGTGCCAACTTCTCCATACGTGTCTTGTCACCGAGGATGCTGCCCTTGGTGCGTTCCGAACTGGGGTCGATGGCCAGTACGGCGAGTTTGCCGCCGTGCTCCTTCAGCACGTGGATACCAAACTCATCGATAGAGGTGGACTTACCAGCACCGGGAACGCCGCTGATGCCGACGCGGATGCTGTTGCCACTGTAAGGCAGGCAACGATTAATGACCTCCTGTGCCTTGGCTTGGTGGTCGGGGTTGACACTCTCGATGAGCGTTACGGCCTGTGAGAGGATGGTGACATCACCCTTCAGGATGCCCTCTACCATCTCGTCGACAGACAGTTCGCGGCGACGGATGCGGTTACGCTTCAAATAGGGATTGATAATCGACTGCTGCTCGACGCCGCTGTTAACTTGCAGTCCGGCAAACTCGGCACTATTCTCTGGATGTTCCATTATGATGGGGAGTTAGAGGATACTGTTGATGGTGATGACCACCTTCGATAATTTCGGGTCGTTGGTTATCATGAGTACACGCGGAGCAGTGCGGGCCTTCTTCAGGTCAGCAGCCACACCGGTAATCTTCAACTTCGTCGACTCACCGGGCATCAGTCGGCTCTTACCAAGCGTCACCTTCAGTCCACGGGTGAACATCTGAAGTGACGTGATGTCGAGACGCGAATGACCGATGTTGGTCAGTTCGATATCACCCGATTTCTTGGAACGGCCGCCGAAGTCGAGTACCAATGCCGTATCCGACAACACCAGCTGCGGAGCGTTCTCCATCTGCTTGACAGGTGGCAATAGGACGGCCGACACGCCAACCTCAATGTCGCTCTTCACCTTCTGCCCCAACTGCTGAGCCAAGAAGACGGAGGTCTGTGTCAGACCGTAGTCGCGTATTTTCTCTGAGTTCAGCGTGAAGACTATTTTACCGCTGCGACCGGGATTCAACAATTCAGGGAATGCCGTTGCCGAGAGATAAGGCGGCAGGTGCAGCACGTTGGGCTGCATGACGGACGAACTGTTGTTCATAATACGCATCTCACAGGTGAGTTGGTCACCTTTCTTCACATTGTCGAACTCCAGTTCGTTGGCATCGCTCAGCAGACCGCCGAAATCATAGGGATAAGACCCGCTATAGTCCATGAGGTCAGCCAGCACCACACCCGTCATCGTGATATAGACAGGCTCCTTCGAACCGTTCGATATAATCGCTGCCTGTTTATTGAAGTGTCCCAACATACGAGCATCGTAGGTCATGCGGATGGTGAACTTGTCGCCAATGCCAATCTCGCTCTTCGGGTATTCCACCTTCGTGCAATTACAGTCGGGCTGCACGTCCTGAATAACAAGTTTGCGCAATCCTTTGTTTCGCATCTCGAAGGTAGCCGTCACAGGTACTTCATACCCCGTACGGCCAATGTCGATGGTCTTTTTTGTGATAGACAGTTTCTGGGCCTGTGCAGCCGTAGCCGCAAGTGCCAGAAGTGCCGTTATGGCCAGTTTACTTTTCATTGCTTACTTTGATGGTTTGTGAGTGAGTGGTGCCGCGATACTCCGAGGCATAAGCACACTGGATGGTGCAGGTGCCCGTCTCGTACTGTCCGGCACGGTCAATAAAGTATTCAGTCTCGACCACATGCTTGCCCTTTGGCAGACGGTCGAAGTAATAGTTCGTCACGTTATCACGAGGCGACACGTAGCAACCTAAATGCCAGTCGTAGCCGCTGAGTTGCTTGACAGGTTCCATACAGGCAGCCCGCTTGTCCTGAATCTGCACGAAGTCGAGGTCGCGCTCGCTCTGAATGGTCAGACGGACTTTTACGCGGTCGCCAACCTTTGCGTTATCCGCACCAAGTACTTCGCGCTTCACGCTGACACCGCTGGCATGATCCTTGATATCACTCGTCTGCTGTTTGAACTGGGCGTAGACGGCACCCCACGAAGTGCCTTTGCTGGTTTTCTCGGCGGTGAAGGTCTTCTCACCTCCATAGGACTGGGCGGTCTTCACATAGCCGATACCGGCGGTAGCCTTCGGCGTTTCAATGGGCTGTCCGTCGAGCTTCAAGGATGTCGGAACCGCAGTAATCAACTTATCGCTATTCACAACACCTTTCTCAATAAGGAACGCGTAAACGGCATCAATGCTATTAATCGGTGTGTCCCAAGCCTGAGTGCGTTTCTCCTGCAACAGCCAGCGGCGCATCTCGTCGAGGGTCTGCTGGTCGTCGGGGGTCAGTCGCTGGATAGCCTCGATGGCTGCCACCTGCGTCGGAATACGGTAGTCGCGCCACGAATAACCGGCACGCGGCGTATCGTAGTAGCGGCCCATCTCCTCCTTGTAGACGGTGTACTCTTTCAGGCTCTTGATATACGTCGGGGAGTCGAGGATGATGGCCGACATCGCCTTCTCGTAGATGGTCTGGTTCTTGGTCTCCTTCTTCAGCAGCTTGATGAGGTAGTCGTTGGCCTCCTTAACGTTAGCAGGCAGTTCGCGGCCATCGAGCTTACAGATATAGAGCCACTGCAGGGCAGTAAAGCTGGGGAAGGTCTGCTTGTAGCCCTTCTTCTCCCGCTTCTTCATCTCCTTCACCAATTCCACCATCTCCTTGCCGAGGAACTTCATGGCACCCTTGAGCATCTGCTTAGTCTCAGCCTGCTCACCCATCATCGTATTCTGGCGTACCATCATCTCAGCCACGGAAATAGTCATGTAGGTAGAGCCTGGCATGTCGGGCCACCAGCTCCACGAACCGTCGCCGCGTTGCAGTTTTCCGAGTTTGTCGAGGGCCGACTGCAGACGCTGCTGCATCAGGTTCAAGTCAAAGAAGTCTGCCAGGCGCTGGCGCTGTTCCGTCTCACGGTCGGCATCAGCTACCCACGGCGTCTCATTAAGCAAGAGGTCCTTCAGTTCCTGATTCTTCTCCAGCTGGCTGTGCAGGGAAGTTTCGCTTCCCTGTTCCTTCTTCCACTGCTCGAACACCGTCTTGGCTTGCGGTACTTGGTCGACAATGTACTTACCGATGCTGTTGGCATAGAGCGATGCTCCTTGGCAGATGGCACAGTCGTCGTCGGGATGGCCGATGGTGGGCAATGCCTGAATCATCAGCCAAGCGGGATTGTTGGTATATTCAAAGGTCAGTTTGGCGTCCTTCACGTTTGTGGGTACCAGCTGTGTCAGGTCAATGGTCTTCGTGCCTGGTTCGTTCTGAGAGAACGGATAGGTGACGGTGACCCGTTCGCGGTTAGGCAGGATGGGCAGGTAGTGCTGCTCACCATCGCTGAACCGCTCGGTTGTAGCCATCACCTTCGCAACAAGCAAGGAATTGTGAATTGTCAATTGTGAATTGTCAATTGTGAATTGTACGCTGGTCGTCTCGCCAGCATTCACCGTGAACGGTGCTTTCTGCGTATAGACGGTCTTTTCCGTCTCAGGATCCGTAAGCGTCAGGTAAGCCGTACCGCTAAGTTCGCCCTCGCTGGTATTGATGACGCGGGCCGAGATAGTGGCCTTGTCACCTTCACGCAAGAAGCGCGGCATATTGGGCTGCACCATCAGGTCTTTCTTGGCCACAGCCTCGCCCTCAAGGTTGCCGTAGCAGAGGTCGGTTGTATGGGCCAGTCCTAAGAAGCGCCACGTGGTCAGACTCTCAGGCAGCGTGAACTTTAGCGTTACCAGTCCGTTGGCATCAGTTGCTAACTGCGGATAGAAGAAAGCCGTCTCCTGCAGGTTCTCACGCAACGTCACCTCGGGCACCTCCTCTTCGCCGGTATCCCCCAGTTGCTTCGATAACCCACTACCCAGGTCACCGGCTTTCTCGACAATGTCGAGCCCGGCTATCCGACCTTGCAATGCTTCATCAACAGATGTCATAGCCAGACCCGTAAACTCTTTCACGTCTGCTGTTTGAGATGCCACTGCGACCTCCTCCAACACAACTCCGGGAGCCGCCATTGCTTTGGCCAACCCCCTGGCTCTTCCGAGACGTATTCCCCGATTGCTCATCCAAGGTTGCGGGAAGAGCGACGAGTCGAACGTGCTGAACTCAAGCGAAGGAGCAGCCAATCGTGTCTGATAGAGCGAGCCGTTGAAACTCAGGGTACCCCTCGAGCCATACCGCCACTCGGTATTGGGACGCGGCAGATGCTGCCAAGGCCTAAACCACCAAGTATGACGGGTTATCTGGTCAAGACTCTTGTCGTAGAGCGTAGCCATCAGCTGGGCATCAGCAGGAGTACCGTCAGGCTTCTTGACGGTTAGCGTCCACTCTTCCTGCTGTCCGGGTGTCAGCCGGTCACGGAAAGTCTGCCACTGCAGTTTCAGCTGCTTGTCGGGCAGCGGGCGCTCTATATACGTTGAGTGGGTGTAACAGCGGCCCTGCTTCATCCAGGCAAAGTTCAGCAGCAGGCCGTCGCCGTATTCCTCCTTGTAGGTAAACTTACGGTTCAGCAGTTCATTGGAACGTTCTACGGAACCGCTCTCGATAATGCGGTCACCGCTGATAATGCTATAGACAAGGTGGACGTCTTTAGCCGATGAGCCCACCTGAATGGTAACAGGACTGCCATCGTTAGGGAAGTTAGCGTTGTCCGACTGATAGAACCAGTCATCGGTCTCGGTGACAGGCCGCTTGTCGTCGAGCGAGAAGACGATGAACTTCTCCTTGATGGTATCCTCCTTGCAGATAGCCTCCAACTGGTATTCCCCACTCTTCAGCTTGGGCAGCTGGAAAGCGGTGTTCGTCTTCTGCGTCTGCCATTTGCCGCTATCGATACGGTAGCGTACTTCGTCGTCGATGTCGTTGCCGGCGGCATTGCGCAGGTGGAATTTTACTTCTGGCATCTGGTCCGTACGTATCTGCTCAGGCAGGTCGCAAGTGAGTGCCGTCTTGCGGTTGCCAAGCGGCAGCGAGAGCTGTCCCTGATGAGTCTCACCAGCCTGATCGGTCACGTCAGCCAAGCAGACGAAGTCGTAGAACATCGGGAAGTCGGTCTTCGGCAGCACCATCGGCATCTTGACGGTAAAGGTACCGTCGCTGCCCGTAATAGCATCGCCCTCGGCCACCGTCTCGTCATTGGAGAAATTGCCTATGGCACCGCGATTCCAGTAGGACGAATAGCTCCACCACCAGAACGAACGGCGGCGCACCACCCTATAATGCACTTCAGCATCCTGAACGGGCACTCCGGCATAGGAACGAGCCGTTGCCTTTACTTCTATCGTGTCGCCGTCTTTGTAGTCCTCCTTCACCTTGTCGAACTCTACTTCGAACGTCGGCCGCTTGTATTCCTCCACACGGAAGTGGCAACTATTGTAATTACCATTCTGACACTCTATCTGGAACTGTCCAGTCAGTCCGCTTGTCGGCAACGTGAACTCCGTCGCGCACGTACCATATTTATCTGTAGTCAGCGTTTGCTTGGCCACTTCCTTGTAGTTAGCATCGCGCAGCGTCAGGGTCAGCCTGTTGTTCTCCAAAGCCTTATGCTTATAGCCGTCGGTCACCTCATAGTTGATGGCTGCCACGTGTACCGTCTGGCCTGGGCGGTAGATGGCACGATCGGTGAGCAGCTGCACTTGTTCCACACGACGGTCGTCGTCTC
The DNA here is from genome assembly GCA_902780025.1 of uncultured Prevotellaceae bacterium. Taxonomy (GTDB): domain Bacteria; phylum Bacteroidota; class Bacteroidia; order Bacteroidales; family Bacteroidaceae; genus Prevotella. The sequence goes on along the minus strand of CACZDV010000006.1, from coordinate 46,110 downwards.
TATAATTGAAGATGTTATAACTGTTGAAATAAGGACAGAAGTCATCAGTCTTCGTATAGGCAAAGATACTCGACGGACGTCGACCGACATACTGCCAAACGGCCTCACCCTGAGTGTCCGTTGTCAGCTTGGTCATCAACTGGTCGCTGCGTCCGTTGACGTAGCCTCGCAGTTCAATGGTGGCTCCGCTGATGGGCTGTCCCTCGGTACCGTCGACCACCACGTATCGCAGCTTATCGTCGGGCAGGGCAATCGTCATCACCCTGACATTGCTAACGTAGTAGAGGCTTCGCGACACTTCGGTCTCAGGATTGCCGCTCCTCAGTTCTATCATATAGACGCCGACGGGAAGACCGGGCACCTCAATCGTGTCATTGAACAAATCGTAGGCCTGATGTCCGCTATAGTGGCGCGTTACCTGCAACTCGGGCAGTTCCGTCATCAGCGACTTCAGCTTCTTGAAATCCTTCTCGGTTCTGGGGTCCAGCCGGTTGGTGCCGTTGACCTTCACCCGATAGATGCGCATCGTCAGCTGGTCGATGTTCCGCGCATCCCAGACTTTCAGCTCCTGCGCCTTGTCGGGCAGTCCTATTCGGGGGTCCATCGTAGCCCGGAACTGACGGGTAGTCATATCCAGCTGGGCATTGCGCAGGGCGTTGGTACGGCGGTAGTTGCTCCACCGCTTGATGGCCTCCTCCGTAAAGTTCCACTTCTGTTCGGCGGTGGCATCAGTATGCTCGTCCATATATTCATAGCGCTCGATGGCTATCTCGGCTGCTTCGGGCAGGTCGCCATATTGGTCAATCAGCGAGTCGAGTGTTTCAATATAGGGAGCCTCGTCGTACTTCACGTCACCCTCTACCCTATCCTTACGGGCTGTCTCTAAAGCCATCATCATCGTTGCCACGCGGTTGCCAGCCTTTTGGTAATAGTCGTGCAGGGGACGGAAGTCGCGCAGTTCGTAGCCCACGACGCTGAGCATGTCGTCGTCGAACAGCTTACTGTCACGGCCTATGGTGACCAACGGCTTATAGTCGGCAGCCTTCACGGCAGCCAACCGTTGGCAGGTCTCCGCGTCGAGCGTCACCGTCAGGTCTTTAGGATTCTTCTCCAATTGGCTGTTGTCAGCATATATCCTTTTCAGTACGGTAGCATAGACAGCGGCCAGCGCCTTGTCGGTAGCCGCCTGATAGCGCTGCTCCATCCGTTCGACGGCAGGCAGCAGCGAGTCGGGTGCAATGGTACCCATTACGCGACTACCAGCCAGTTCGGCAGCCATCAGTTGTCCGTATTCGCCCTCCTTCTGGGCCTTTTTGACAATCTTCATCAGCACGTCGTACTGGGTCCGGGGCAGGTCTTTCTTCTCTGCCTCTTCCGCCTGTTTCCAAAGTGACGAATACGTCTGTCCAAATAGAGTCATACCAACTAATGTCATCAGAATAGTGAATACCGTTCTCTTCATACTGATTGTTTTTAAGAAACACTACCTGCAAAGATAGCAACTTTTCTTGACACCCGTCGCCTGTGCCAAACTAAAATATGAAACTTTAACGATTTTATAAAAAGAAAAGGAGGCTGTTAACCTCCTTTTCCTTAATCTTTAATTATTTCTTCAATATCTTCCGGCCGTTTCTGATAATGATGCCTCGGTAGCCGGCATCCACTTCCTGGCCTGAGAGGTTGTAGTCTATGCCTGTTTGTTCAGCATCGTTGTCAACATCGTTGATACCAGTATCCTGAGTCAGCTTGAAGACAAGCTTATCGATGTTACAGTTGGCTCCCGTGATAGTGATACGGAATACTTGCTCACCAGCCGAAAGACTTGTTGAGATGTCTTTCGTCACAGTCTTATAGGTACCCCAGTCATTGTTGCCCGTCTGCGGCACGTCGATGGTACAGAGATTAGTCTTCGAATTACCCTTAACGCGCTGCACGGTGAACTTGGATCCTGTACCGCCTGCCGAGACGACGGCCTCGCAGGTGTACTTGCCGGCCTGAGTGACGTTGACGGTATACTCCAGCCATTCGTCAACAGCGGTATAGCCGACAGCCTTGCCGCCATTACCCTTGACGATGTCCACTCCATCGTCGGTACGGAAGCTGGCATCACCCTCGTTCTCGGGCTTGGTGTCGTGATAAGAGTAGCCTTCGCCGCCCTTGTCGTAGTTCTCAGCCTGGATGGTTCCGGGAATAGCGATGACGCTGGTGTAGGGCTCGCGCTTGGGGTTGACGGTAAGTGTGACCGCCGTCGAAGTCTTCGACTTGCCGTCAGTATCAGTAACAATGGCTGTAATGCTATGCTTGCCTGGGGTTATGGGTTCGAACTCCAGTTCGTAGGGAGCCTCGGTCAGCGTGCCTATCAGCAGATTGTTGTCATAGACCTTGACGCTGGCCACCATGCTCGTCTTCGATGCCGCCGTAACGGATATGGTTGTCTTATCGCCTGCAGTTACGGTTGTGGCACTTCTCTTTACCGTACTGGTCATCGTCTTATCCTCGTTTAAGGGGCTGAAGCTGATGCTCTTGATGTAGAACCCGCCCTTGTCGGTATTGAGGCAGAGCGTGTGGCGGCCTGCTGTCAGTTCCTTTGTCAGGACGCCGTGTAAGGGTTTGAAGTTGGTGGTGCTTCCCGTAGATGGCACCAAGATAAAGTCGGAATAGTAGGTCAGATCGTCGAATCCGTATTCCGAGATATGGAACACGCCACCATCCCTTGATGCAGCCACCTCGGCATCGAAGGTGTAGATGCCCGTTTCCTTCACGTCAACGGTATATTCCATCCAGCCGTCGGCCTTGGTGGCGGTAGTGGCATTCCGTCCTACGCCATTGTTATAGGTCACGCCCGACAAGCCCTTGTCGTATTCGCCGGTATTGATGGTGCCGGGCAGTTCGATGGGTGTCCCATTATAAGGTTCGCGCTTGGTGGTGCCGCTTTGTACGGCAACACGACCATAACGCTCATACTTGTTGCCGTCGTTCGTATAGACGATGGCCTTCAGCGTGCGGGTACCTGTAGCGGACGAAGGCAACTGATAGTTGGTAATGTACGGTTCTTCGGTCATCGTGGCAATCAGGGTATTCCCGTCGAACAGTTCCACTTTGTCAATGGCAATATCTGCCTTCTCAGTCTTATAGTCATTTGTAATGAAGGTGCGCACCTTGATGGGCAGCACGTCACCCTTGGCTACCTTGAAGTCCTTCGGCCTGATATAGACGCCCACGCGCTTCTTCATGTCCTTATAGGGACTCTTGGCAGTCTTGGCCTTGTCAGAGGCAATATACTCCTTCAGCCAGGTCATGGCCGGACGTTCTTTGCCGTTCTTGTAAAGACCTGAGTTATCTACCCAAGTGGCCCCGTGGATGTAGCCCCACAGGGTGACTCCGGCGCAATATTCGGCTTCCCACATCGAGGGGAAAATGCTCTGGTACTGTGCTTTCTGCTTATTGTCGTCGGCAATGTCGATGTCAAGCTCCGTGATGTACATCGGCATCTTCAGGGCGTCCTGCTGCTTTTTCAGCGCGTTCTTCAGTTCGCTCTGGCTGATGTCGGTGACGTCGTGCGACTGGTTGCCGTAGGCATCGATGGGTGCGCCGGCGTCGCGCAGCGTCCGTACCAGCGTGATGTAGTTGTCGAGGTCCCATCTAATAGAGTTGTAGTCATTATAGATAAGAATAGAGTTAGGGAAGCGCTCGTAGGCCATCTCGAAAGCCTTGATGAGCCAGTCGTAGCCCGTCTTACCGCCACCGCCCAACGACTCCTTAATCATCGGGTTACCATCTTGGTGCATCCCAATAGCCTCATTCACCACGTCAATAAGCGGCAGATGACTATACTTTTTTCTGATAGCATCAAACCATTTCACGTAAGAGGTATAGCGCTCGGGAATCGACAGGCTTGAAAGCCAGCCAGGATACTGCGCGCCCCACACAAAAGCATGGAATTTGTAAGTGAAGCCATACTTCTTGGCATAGTTGAAGGCATTGTCAGCCCCGCCCCAGCTATAGTTACCTCGACTGCCTTCCACCGAGCTCCACTTCGACTCGTTTTCAGGCGTCACCTGATTCCATAGTTTGTAGTACTCTGGGACACCGCCCCCGGCATTCATCGAATAGCGGGTGGTGATGTTTCCTAGGAACTTGTCGGGATTGGTTGACAATTGTGCGCTGGCCGTCAGGCAGACAGACGAACAAAATAATGTGCTTGCAATGCAAGCGAGCAAAGGTCGAGTTGATAATAGTTTTTTCATTTTCGTTATTGGTGTTTAGTATTTGAGTGCAAAGGTAAGAAAAAATTCAGAAACCAATGCATACACCCGAGAAAAATTGAAAAAAAGTGCCGGAAAACCTAACGTATAGTACCGGGAGAGCTGACGTATAGTACCTGCAAACCTGACGTATAGTACCTGCAAACGTTGTTGCTGAAGGCACCTAAAGTTAAAACAGCGCCGATGTTTGATAAAACTGCGTCGATGGTTTATAAAACTACGCCAATGATTGATAAAACTGCGCCGATGTTTGCACTTTTTCTGAAGTCGGGGGTTAGCCTGCCAAAATGTCAGTCAACCGTCGTTCGGCACACTGTTTGAACTACGGCTTGTAGTAACAATAAAAATCAGGAGGACAAAGCTATGACATTAGACAAGTTTACCATCAAAGCCCAGGAGGCGGTTCAGCAGGCCGTCAATACTGCCCAGCTGAACGGACAGCAGGCCATTGAGCCTGTACATATATTAAAAGGTGTGCTCGAGAAGGCCAAGGATGTCACCAACTTCGTGTTCCAGAAGCTGGGCGTCAATGCCCAGCAGATTGACATGCTCGTTGGTCAGGAAATACAGCACCTGCCAAAGGTGCAGGGTGCCGGGCAGCCTTACCTCTCGAACGAGGCCAATCAGGTGTTGGTGAAGGCAACGGAGATTTCGCAGAAGATGGGCGACGAGTTCGTCTCGGTGGAACCGCTGCTGCTGGCGCTGCTGGCCGTTAACAGTACTGCCGCCCGCATCATGAAGGATGCCGGATGCACGGAAAAGGAGATGCAGAAGGCCATACAGGAACTCAGGAAGGGACAGAACGTCAAGTCGCAGTCGGCTGACGACAACTACCAGTCGTTGGAGAAGTACGCCAAGAACCTCGTTGACCTGGCCCGCAAGGGTAAGCTCGACCCCGTCATCGGCCGCGACGACGAGATTCGCCGACTGTTGCAGATACTGAGCCGACGCACGAAGAACAACCCGATATTAATAGGTGAACCGGGAACGGGTAAGACCGCCATCGTCGAGGGACTGGCAGGACGTATCGTCCGCGGTGACGTGCCTGAGAACCTGAAAGACAAGCAACTCTACTCGCTCGACATGGGTGCCCTCGTGGCGGGTGCCAAATACAAGGGTGAGTTCGAGGAACGACTGAAGAGCGTCATCAACGAAGTGACGAAGGCCGAGGGGCGCATCATCCTCTTCATCGACGAGATTCACACGCTGGTGGGTGCCGGTGGAGGTGAGGGGGCAATGGATGCAGCCAACATCCTGAAGCCTGCTTTGGCCCGTGGCGAACTACGTGCCATCGGTGCTACAACGCTGAACGAATACCAGAAGTACTTCGAGAAGGATAAGGCGTTAGAGCGTCGTTTCCAAACAGTTATGGTGGACGAGCCCGACGAGCTATCGGCTATCAGCATCCTTCGCGGACTGAAGGAGCGTTACGAGAACCACCACAAGGTGCGTATCCAGGACGATGCCTGCATTGCCGCCGTCCAACTCTCCGAGCGTTACATCAGCGAACGTTTCCTGCCCGACAAGGCCATCGACCTGATGGACGAGGCCGCTGCCAAGCTGCGTATGGAGCGCGACTCGGTGCCCGAGGAACTCGATGAGATTACCCGCCGCTTAGCACAGCTCGAAATTGAGCGCGAGAGCATCAAGCGCGAGATTACTGTGGGCAGCGGTTCTCCCGCTGCCGACAAGCTTGCCGACCTCGACAAGGAAATCGCCGAACTCCGCGAACAGGAGACACAATTCCGCGCCAAGTGGGAGGGTGAGCGCCAGCTCATCAACAAGATTCAGCAGGACAAGCAGGAGATGGAGAACCTGCGCCTGGAGGCCGAACGTGCCGAACGTGAGGGCGACTATGGTCGCGTAGCCGAGATACGCTACTCGAAGCTGAAGGCCCTTGAGGACGACATCGCCGCCATCCAGCGCCAGCTGGATTCGGTGCCCGACGCCTCTCCGTCGGGTTCAAACCGCCTCGTCCGCGAGGAAGTCACCGCCGACGACATCGCCGAGGTGGTCAGCCGCTGGACGGGCATCCCCGTCACTCGTATGATGCAGAGCGAACGTGAAAAGCTGCTGCACCTCGAAGAGGAACTCCACCGCCGAGTCATCGGACAAGACGAGGCCATCACCGCCGTCAGCGATGCTGTGCGCCGCTCTCGTGCCGGACTGCAAGACCCGAAGCGTCCTATCGCCTCGTTCATCTTCCTCGGCACCACGGGCGTCGGTAAGACGGAACTCGCCAAGACGCTGGCCGAATACCTCTTCAACGACGAGACGATGATGACGCGTATCGACATGTCGGAATATCAGGAGAAGCATACCGTCTCGCGACTCATCGGTGCCCCTCCGGGCTACGTGGGTTATGACGAGGGCGGTCAACTGACGGAGGCCGTGCGCCGCAAGCCTTACAGCGTCGTACTTTTCGACGAAATCGAGAAAGCGCATCCTGATGTATTCAACATCCTGCTGCAGGTGCTCGACGATGGACGACTGACGGATAACAAGGGCCGCACGGCGAACTTCAAGAACACCATCATCATCATGACCAGCAATGCTACCCGCGACCAGCTGCGCCTGACGATGCGTCCGGAGTTCCTGAACCGTATCGACGAGATCATCACCTTCCAGCCGCTGACGCGCGAGCAGATTGCCGACGTAGTACGCCTGCAAATCCGTAAGGTGCAGGAGATGCTGGAGCCGCAGGGTTTCAAGCTCGAAGTAACGCCGCAGGCCATCGACTACCTGGCTCAGGAGGGCTACGACCCGGAGTTCGGTGCGCGTCCCGTCAAGCGGGCCATCCAGCAGTTGGTACTCAACGACCTGTCGAAGAAACTGCTGGCAGGCGAAGTGTCGCACGAGAAACCTATCGTCGTCGACGACTTTGGCGACGGTCTGGTCTTCAGGAACTAAAAAACATCTGCGTTTGTTTGGAGATATGAAACAAAAGCATTACCTTTGCTGCCCAAAGCCATAAACATGGGAGCAGAGAAGGAACAAGAAGAAGTAAGATGGTACGTGCTGACGGCCGTCTACAGAAAGGAAATCAAAGTCCGGGACGACATACGCCGTCTCGGACTTGATGGCTATATTCCCATGAAGTATGAACTGATGACCATTGGCTACAGAAAGGAACGTAAACTGGTTCCTGCCATCAACCAGCTGGTCTTTGTACACAGCACGAAGTCAGCCATAGAGGATTATATAGAACACACCAAGGAAATCGTTTATTTCAGGACCTCAGGCAGAAAAGGTCACCGCGAAGCCCTGGTTGTTCCTGACCAAGATATGGAGAACTTCATCAGAGTGACTCAGCAGGTAGAAGAAAAGCTGAGCTACTACAGGCCGGAAGAAATCAAACTGAACGTGGGTGACAGGATCAGGGTGCATGGCGGTGTGTTCGACGGTGTGGAGGGAACTCTTGTGCGCCTGCCTGGAAAGCGCAGTAAGCAGTTGGTGGTCAGCATTCCGGATATCTCTATCGTTGCCGTCAGCATGAAACCTGAGTTGGTAGAGTTGGTAGACCAGCCCACTAAGAAGTCCACCGATATTGACGGTGACCTTAAAACGCTGTTCCGATTGGCATACGAAAAGCTGTTTGCGACTCCTAATCGTATAAGCCAGGAGAACGAGTATAATATCCTGGTTGCTGAATTGCGCCGGACATTGCTCAAGGTACAACCCTTCAAAGGCTACACCGCACAACGCCAAGCCGAACTGGCACTACCCGTCTATATGGCCACAAAGGCGCTCAAACTGAATGCCGACGAAGCTACACAGCGCCTGCTTTCTGCCATCAATGCCCTGAAAACCACCAGCCTGCTGCGCCTGCGCCTACAGCTTTACTACGCACTACTGAACCCGGATGCCGAACTGATGGAAAGCATCAAGGCTCGCATCGAAGAATGGAAAAAGGCGCCGCTGAGTAATCAGCAACGCCTTTTGAAGGAGGAATTGAGCCAATTGCTCAATCTGTCCTGTATGGTTTAGAACGGAATCTTGTAGCCCAAGGTCAGCATGATGACGCTGTTCTTGTTCGTATGGCTACCCTTGTCGTTAATATTCGAAACACCGAGGTTGTAACGGGCATCAATAACGAAGTCGTCGAACTCATAGGAAGCTCCCAATGGAATAGAGATATCAAGCGACTTAAAAGAGTCCTTATAGTCATAGTCACCATACTTTGCTCTGGTCAGAATACCAGGCTGAACACCTGCCTTGATAGCCAAACCAGGAATTACATAGTAGTTAAACGTAATAGGAATGTTGAGATAGTCCATGTTCAGGTTGTCGTCAACATCCTTGATAGCACTACCCTGCATCGAATACAACAGACCAGCTGTCACTGCAATCTGCTCCGTGACGTTATAACCGAACTCAGCACCGGCCACAAGGCCAACCTTCATCTTGTTGTCATCGGAATGATCACCAGTAATAGTTGTCAACGTTCCACCAACCATGGGCTTCAAGAACATCTGCTGTGCGTTCACACTCATCGTAGCCATCAGAGCTACTGCTGCTAACAATAATTTCTTCATAGTTTGACGTTTTTAAGAGTTAGTAAAAGAACTTATCGCCGCAAAGATACGATTAATATTTGACAATTCCAAATAAAATCAGGTATTTTTCTCTGTATCAATGATATTTCTCACTACTTGCAGGGCTTCTTTCACCGTAGAGACATCAGTTATGACCATCGAACGCTTACCATTCTGTTCGCGTAGGTTACAGCGTCGGACGTTATTTCCGACATAATCAAGTACTCTGCCGAAAGCCTCACTTTGGTAATAGGGACTGTCAGGATTGCTGACAAAATAAAGGAACATGCGGTCCTGCTTCAGCATGATTTTCTCGCAACCGAGCTTCTTACCATAATGTCGAAGGGGAACGACGCTTATCAGTTCCTCACCCACATCAGGAATGGTGCCAAAACGGTCGGTAAGCCGCTGACGGTAGGCTTCCAGTTCCTGAGCGTTGCGTATGTTGTCCAGTTCACGGTAGAGCAGCATACGCTCCGAGTCGCTGGGCACGTACTGGTCAGGGAAGTACATCTCCAGGTCGCTTTCGAGGGTGCAGTCGGCAACCCAATCCGAGGAAGGAGGAACGAGGATCGATGAACGAGATTTGCCTTTTCCCGATGTATTCTCCTTCCTCCTTTCTCCTTCCTCGTTCCTCGAAAAATCAGTTTCATTCCTCAGCTCCGCCATCGCCTCGTTCAGAATCTTCTGGTAGGTCTCGTAGCCCAAGTCGCTGATAAAGCCCGACTGCTCGGAGCCGAGCAGGTTGCCGGCGCCTCGGATGTCGAGGTCCTGCATAGCGATGTTGATACCGCTGCCCAGGTCGCTGAAGTTCTCGAGTGCCTCCAAACGGCGGCGGCTCTCGGTGGGAAGCACGGACAAGGGCGGTGCCAACAGGTAGCAGAATGCCTTGCGGTTGCCACGGCCCACACGACCGCGCATCTGGTGCAGGTCTGAGAGTCCGAAGTTCTGGGCAGCATTGATGATGATGGTGTTGGCATTGGGAATGTCGATACCGTTCTCCACGATGGTGGTGGACAGCAGCACGTCGTAGTCGTAGTTGGAGAAGTCGAGGATAATCTGTTCCAGTTCCTCGGGCTTCATCTGTCCGTGACCGATGGCCACCCTCGCATCGGGAACGTAGGTATGTATCATCTCGGCAATGCGGGTCAGGTCTGAGATACGGTTGTTGACAAAATAGACTTGACCATTGCGTGACATCTCGAAGTTGATGGCATCAGCTATAATCTCAGCACCAAAGGTGTGAATCTCCGTCTGGATGGGATAGCGGTTGGGAGGCGGGGTCTGGATGACGCTGAGGTCGCGGGCTCCTACCAACGAGAACTGCAGGGTTCGCGGGATGGGCGTTGCCGACATCGTCAGCGTATCGACGTTCGACTTCATCTGGCGCAGCTTTTCCTTCGTAGCCACACCGAACTTCTGCTCCTCGTCGATGATGAGCAGGCCCAGGTCGTGGAACTTCACCGTCTTGCCTATCAGCTTGTGCGTACCTATTAATATATCTATCTTGCCGGCCTCCAGGTCTTTCAGCAGGGCGGTCGTCTGCTTGGTGCTGCGGGCTCGCGTCAGGTAGTCCACACGAACGGGCATGTCCTTCAGTCGGCTGCTGAAGGTGTGAAAGTGCTGATAGGCCAGCACCGTCGTCGGCACCAATACCGCCACCTGTTTGCCGTCGCAGGCCGCCTTGAACGCCGCACGTACGGCCACCTCGGTCTTGCCGAAGCCCACGTCGCCGCATACCAGACGGTCCATGGGGCGCGCCATTTCCATGTCGGCCTTCACGTCCTGTGTGGCCTTCAGTTGGTCGGGAGTGTCCTCATAGAGGAACGAGGCCTCGAGCTCGTGCTGCAGGTAGCTGTCGTGGCTGAAGGCAAAGCCCTTCTCCTTACGACGCTTGGCGTATAGTTTGATGAGGTCGCGGGCAATGTCCTTGATGTGCTTCTTCGTGCGCTCCTTCAGCCGTTCCCACTGGCCGGTACCTAATGTTGACAGGCGGGGAGCCTCACCACCGTCCTGCGACTTGTATTTCGACACCTTGTAGAGCGAATGGATACTGACGTAGATGCTGTCGCCTCGCTGATAGGTTATCTTGATCATCTCCTGATAGGCCCCCTCCCGGCCTCCCCCCATAGGGGAGGTAACTGGCATACGCACCAATCCCCCGAACTTACCGATACCGTGGTCTACGTGAACGACATAGTCGCCAATCTCGAACTGCTGTATCTCCTTCAGCGTTAGTGCCACCTTGCCCGTTCGGGCCTTGTCGCTCTTCAGGTTGTACTTATGGAAGCGGTCGAATATCTGGTGGTCAGTCAGCAGACAGGCACGGGCATCGTGGTCGATGAATCCCTCGTGCAGCGTCTTATCGACGGGGATGAAGGCCTCCCGGCTTAATATCTCCTTCAGTCGCTCCTGCTGCTTCTGGCTGTCGGCCAGGATGAAGAGCTGATAGCCCTTCAGCACGTAGTCCTCCAGCGTCTTTTCCAGCAGTTCGAAGTTCTTGTGGAACAACGGCTGTGCCGAGATATTGAACTCGATTTTGGTGGAGGGTGGCGTGTGGAGCGTGGAGGGAGAGATGACAAGCTGGCGGAAATGCTCGCTGTCGGCACGGAACGTCGCACCATTGATGAGCTGGCACTCGCGGCGCAACTGTTCCTCAACGGCCTTCTGCTCCATCTCCGTCTCAGCCTCCTCCATGCGTTCCATCACAGCCTGCTGCGAGAAACCGTCCTGATAAGTGCGCTCGATGGTCTCAGCGATGTAGTCATAGTTCTTCACAGCCAGAATGGTCTCATCAGGCAGGAACTTGAAGAACGACTCCTTGTCCTCCACCAGTCCAGCCAGCTCCGGCACGATGTCCGCCCGTTCACGACGTTCCTTTGATAGCTGGTCTTCCACCTCGAACGTGCGGATGCTGTCTATCTCGTCGCCGAAGAAGTCGATACGGAACGGGAACTCGCTGCTATAGCTGAATACGTCGAGGATACTGCCGCGCAGGGCATACTGCCCAGGCTCATAGACGTAGTCCACCTCGCGGAAGCCAAACTCCTGCAGCGTCTGCTCTATCGTCACCGTGCTGATGGTCTGGCCCGTCGTCAGCGTCAGCGTCCGGCTGTCCAGCCTCTTCTTCGTCACCACCATCTCGGCCACCGCCTCAGGATAGCTGACGATGTAGAGGCTCCCTGACTTAGGGGATATAGAAGCCAGCACCTCAGTCCTTAATATCTCGTTGGCAGGGTCGCGCTGGGCATACTTTACTGACCGCCTGTAGCTCGACGGGAAGAACAGTACATGGTCGCTGCCCATGAGCTGCGTCAGGTCATGATAGAAATACCCGGCTTCCTCAGCATCCTGAAGGATAAAGAGAATGGTGGACTGACAACGTTCAGCCAGACTGCTGAACAACAACGGGGCCGATGAGGCCAACAAACCACTAAGGAAAATACGGCGTTCCCCCGTTTTTCCTATGGCCTTTGCCAACGCCGCTACTTGCGGTCTGCTGGCATACTGCTTGCTTAATTCCTGTATGTTCATTGCTTAACGCGATGCAAAATTACAAAAAAAATCTCTTTTCTCTTTCACTTTTCACCTTTCACTTTTCACTTTTCACTTTTTTTTCGTACCTTTGCACCAAATTCAACAGAATATGCACGAAAGCGACAGTATTGTAATTATTCCTACTTATAATGAGAAGGAGAACATGGAGAAAATCATCCGGGCCGTCTTCGGTCTGGATAAGTGTTTCCACATCTTGGTCATCGACGACGGCTCGCCTGACGGCACGGCACAGATTGTGAAGCGGCTGATGGCTGACGAGTTCGGCGATCGCCTGTTCCTGGTCGAGCGCAGCGGTAAGCTGGGATTGGGAACGGCCTACATTGCTGGCTTCAAGTGGGCGCTGGAACGCGACTACGGCTATATCTTCGAGATGGATGCCGACTTCAGCCACGACCCCAACGACCTGCCACGACTCTATGCCGCCTGCCACGACGATGGCTACGACGTAGCCATCGGCAGCCGCTATGTCAGCGGTGTCAACGTCGTAAACTGGCCCATCGGTCGTGTACTCATGTCCTACTTCGCCTCCAAGTACGTCCGCATGGTGACAGGTTTCAAGGTTCACGACACCACTGCCGGCTTCAAGTGCTACAAGCGTCGCGTACTGAAGACCATCGAGCTCGACAAGATACGCTTCAAGGGCTACGCCTTCCAGATTGAGATGAAATTCACCGCCTACAAGATTGGCTTTAAGATCAAGGAAGTGCCCGTCATCTTCGTCAACCGTCGCGAGGGCACCAGCAAGATGTCGGGTGGTATCTTCGGCGAGGCATTCTTCGGTGTCATGCGTCTGCGCTGGGACGGATGGACGCGCAAGTATCCTGCCATCATAGAGTAATTCCAGAAACAACAACAAAGAAAAGAGGGGTGTGACAGCTGTCACACCCCTCTTAATGTATAAACTCGTAACTATAGGTTTACTTGTTCACCTGGAACTTCGTGTCGCCGTCCTTGAAGAAGGCGTTGATCTGCTTGGCAGCAGCAATACCGGCGTTGATATTGGCCTCAGCCGTCTGGGCACCCATCTTCTTAGGTGTCGAGAAGTAACGACCCTCGAACTTCAGGAACTCGTCGTTGGCATCGGGCATGATATCGGTAACGAACTTCAGGTCCTCGCGCTCCTGCATCAGCTTAATCAGCTCGGGCTCGTTGATGACCTCCTTACGGGCGGTGTTGACGAGGATGCCGCCCTTCTTCAGCTTACCTACCAGGGCGTAGTTGATGCTCTGCTTGGTCTCAGGCGTAGCAGGGATATGGAGTGACACGACGTCGCAGGTCTCGAAAAGCGCGTCCTGATTGGCAACGGCCTTGACACCAGCCTTCTCGATGACCTCTGCGGGGCAGAAAGCATCGTAGGCGTAAACCTCCATGCCAAAGCCCTTGGCGATGCGGGCCACGTTGCGACCAACGTTACCGAAGGCGAGGATACCCAGCTTCTTGCCGAGCAGTTCAGAGCCGCTCTTGCCATTATAGAAACCGCGGACGGCCATCACCAGCAGACCGAAGACGAGCTCAGCCACAGCGTTGGCGTTCTGACCAGGCGTATTCTCAGCCACCACGTTGTGAGCGGTAGCGGCGGCGAGGTCGATGTTGTCGTAACCAGCACCAGCACGAACCACAATCTTCAGCTGCTTGGCAGCGTCGAGCACTTCGGCATCGACCTTGTCAGAGCGGATAATCATGGCGTCGGCATCCTTTACGGCGTCGAGCAACTGTGCCTTCTCCGTATATTTCTCCAGCAGCACCAGCTCATTGCCAGCTGCCTCAACTTCTGCTTTGATACCATTCACAGCGGCTGCTGCAAACGGTTTTTCTGTTGCTACAAGAACCTTCATAATTTCAATTATTCAATTCTTTAATATTTCAATTTTTAGTGGTTAGCCTCAAATTCCTTCATGCAGGCAACGAGGGCGTTGCAGCCTTCGATGGTCTGGGCGTTGTAGCAGCTGGCGCGGAAGCCGCCGACTGAACGGTGACCCTTGACACCAACCATGCCCTTCGAAACGGCGAAGTCGAGGAAGTCCTTCTCCAGTTCCTTGTACTCGTCGGCCATCACGAAGCAGATGTTCATCAGCGAACGATCCTCTTCCTTAGCAGTACCTACGAACATCTTGTTGCGGTCGATCTCGCCGTATACAATCTCAGCACGCTGCTTGGCCAGCTTGTCCATAGCCTCGACACCACCCTGAGCCTTAATCCAGCGCAGGTTCTCGAGGGCGCAGTAGATGGGCACCACAGGAGGCGTATTGAACATAGAACCCTTGTCGACGTGTGTGCGGTAGTCGAGCATTGTGGGGATCTCGCGGGGAGCACGACCCAGCTTCTCGTCCTTCAGGATGATGATGGTCACACCTGCCATAGCGAGGTTCTTCTGGGCACCGGCATAGATGGCATCGTACTTGCTGACATCAACAGGACGGCTCATGATATCCGACGACATATCGGCAATCAGAGGTACGTTGACATCGAGGTCCTTGCGAATCTCGGTACCATAGATGGTATTGTTGGTCGTGATGTGCAGGTAGTCAGCATCAGCGGGAACAGTCCAGTTCTTGGGGATGAAGGTATAGTTGGCATCGGCAGAAGAAGCCACCTCAACCACCTCACCGAAAAGCTTGGCTTCCTTCATGGCCTTCTTGGCCCAGACGCCCGTATTCAGATAGGCGGCCTTCTTGATGAGGAAGTTATAGGGAATCATGCAGAACTCCAGAGAGGCACCACCACCAAGGAAAATGACTGAGTAGCCCTCGGGCACCTGCAGCAGCTCCTTAACCAGAGCGACTGCCTCGTCGACGACGGGCTGGAAGTCCTTTGCACGGTGGCTGATCTCCATCAGCGAGAGACCTGAGCCGTTGAAATCAAGACACTGTTTGGCGGTAGCTTCGATGACTTCGCGGGGAAGCATCGAGGGACCGGCGTTAAAGTTGTACTTCTTCATTTTGAATGTTTACAATTAAAAGGTTTATATATTTTCGTCAATTTTCTGAATTGCGCCGCGAAATTACACTTTTTTCTTGAATTGGGCAAATATTTGAACAAAAATTAATCAAAATACCCCACTTTCCTTTCATTTTGTCAAGCGGGGTTATCATTTCACTGGCTCTATTACGGTCTTTATGCCTTTTATCTTTTCTCCTTTCGTCTGTCGGAGCACCTGCTGCAGCTTCGGACGGCTGATGGCGGCATAGGCATAACGGTCCATCACGTCGATGCGTCCAATCTCGCCCGGCTCCAGTCCGCCTTTCTTGCAGAGGAAGCCTGCGATGTCGCCTTTCGATATCTTGTCCTTCTTGCCTTTGCCGATGTAGAGGGTAGCATTCTTCGGGGAAGGAGGAACGAGGACGGAGGGACGAGAAATGTCATACGCTTCCACCTCGCCATCAATAAACTCGGGCATCGTTTCCTCGGGACCGACGATAAAGAACGCCCTACCCTCTTTGTCCCAACGGGCAGTACGGCCTACGCGGTGAACCAGCTCCTGCTCGTTCTGCGGCAGATGATAGTGGATGATGTTCTGAATGTCAGGGATGTCGAGCCCACGACTGGCCAGATCGGTAGAAACAAAGATGTTAGCCGAACCGTTGGAGAACTTATAGAGTGCGTCCTCACGCTGCTTCTGCTCCATTCCGCCATGAAAGGCGCTGGTGGCAAACCCCTGACGGCACAGGTAGTCGTCGACACGCTCTACAGCGTCACGGTAGTTCAGGAACACAATGCTCTGCTGGTCGCCCAACTCGCACAGCAGCGACTTCAGCGTTTCCAGCTTATCCTTGACGGGGCTCTTCACTTCATATAAGGCGACACGGTCGGGCACCTGCTCCTCTTCCATCAGGTAGTCAAGTCGCTGGGTGCGTCCCATCTGCACGAAGTCTGGTATCTGCTCAGTATCAGTAGCCGACAGCAGGAAACGCCGACGGACACCTGGCAGCTTCTTCAGCAGACGGGCCATCTCGTCGTGGAACCCCATCTCAAGGCACTTGTCAAACTCATCGATAACCAGGTACCTGACTCCATAAGGGCTGATGTTCCCCTTGTCAAGATGGTCGTTCAGTCGACCTGGGGTGCCGAAGATGATCTGCGGACGCACTTCCTTCAGTTTGCGGTGCTCGTCCATAGCCGTGCGTCCACCATAGCAGGCGGCAGAACGCAGTCCGCTACCCATGTCCTTCAGCACACGGTCTGACTGCAACGCTAATTCACGGCCTGGGACAATCACCAATGCCTGGACATCGTCCTGACGGGCGTCAAGCAACTGAACGAGCGGCAGCAGATAGGCCAGCGTCTTGCCCGACCCCGTTGGCGACAGCACCACTACATCCTGCTTACCGCACAGGATGGCGTTGCCCGCCTCTTGCTGCATCTCGTTCAGCTCTGTAATGCCTAATTTCTCCAGCACGTTCATGCCTGCTTATTTCTTCTCGGCCTTTTTATCGTCCTTCTTGGCAGCCGGCTTGTAACGCTTGTTCAGGCCGTTGATGATGTCCTTCGTGATGTCATACTTACGGTCGGCAAAAAGGATGTTGTCGCCAGCCTTCGACAGGATCAGGTCATACTTCTTATCCTTATTATAAGAGGCGAGGAAGTTGTTCAGCGAGTCGCGCAGGGCCTCGTTAAATTTCTGAGTCTCATTGGCGAGTTCCGTCTCCAGACGAGCCTGCAGCTCCTGCAGGTCGCGCTGACGACGCTCAATGCCAGCCTGTACGCTCTGAGCCTGCTCACGACTGGTGAAGCCGTTATTCTGCAGCTTCTGCTGGAAGTTGTTCACGGCAGCCTGCAGTTCGCTGGTCTTCTGGGTCAAGGTGTTACGGGCATTGTTGCTCTTCTTCTGAAGGGTCACGCTGTAGTCCTTAGCAAAGCTGTACTGGGTCATGAGCGAGTCAACCTCGACAAAAGCAATCTTCATACCACTTACGTTCTCTGCCTCAGCTGCCTGGGGCTTCTCGTCCATCTTAGGACTTGCATTGTTACACGAAGCCATCACAGCAGCGAAGGCCAGTGCGCCGAAAAAGTACTTTTTCATTTCTCTATTCTTATTGTTTAATCTTTAATTTCCAGTCTCTTCTGATTCCGCATTTCGCGGTCCTGATCCATCACGCAGTGGATGCCCCGCTCCTTCATGGCCTTACTGTCATGAATGTGCTGCGAAGAGAACGTGCCGTCCTTACGTCCCAGCACCTTCACCAGCAGCAAGACCATCCCTACGGCCAGCAATGCCCCACTTATCAGTAGTGTCTGAATCATTTCGCCTGCAAAGGTAAACAAAATAATTGAGAAACTATCAACACGAAAGACATAATTCCATCACTTTAAAGACTTTTAGGAGTTCTTTCTGTCAAATGCTTGCACGAACAAGAATAATTTCGTAACTTTGCACTCACATAACATCTATTAAAAACAATCGTAATGAACAAGAACGAACTGAAACCTGCCGTTGTCTTCGAGCAATTCGCGAAGATTAACGAAATTCCCCGCCCATCGAAGCGCGAGGAGAAAATGATCGAGTATTTAAGGAACTGGGGTGAAAGCCGCGGACTGGACACGAAAGTGGACGAGACGGGCAACGTCATCATCCGCAAACCAGCCACCAAGGGCTATGAGAACCGCAAGACGGTCATCCTGCAGAGCCACATGGACATGGTGTGCGACAAACTGGTCGACGTGGAGTTCGACTTCGACAACGACCCCATCCGCACCTATATCGACGGCGAGTGGCTGACGGCTGAGGGCACGACACTTGGTGCCGACGACGGCATCGGCTGCGCCATCGAACTGGCAATCCTCGACAGCAACGACATAGAGCACGGTCCGATAGAGTGCGTCTTCACCCGCGACGAGGAGACGGGACTCAGCGGTGCCGAGGGTATGAAGGCCGGCTTCATGACGGGCGACTACCTCATCAACCTCGACTCCGAGGACGAGGGCGAGATTTTTGTCAGCTGTGCCGGCGGTCGCAACACGCAGGCCAAGTTCACCTTCCAGCGTGAGAACGCCCCTGCCGACGCCTTCTTCCTCCGCGGTCAGCTGAAGGGCCTCATTGGCGGACACTCTGGCGACGACATCAACAAAAAGCGCGCCAACGCCATCAAGGTGCTGGGACGTTTCCTGTTCCAGACCATGAAGCGCTACGACGGCGTACGCCTGGCACAGTTCCACTCCGGCAAGCTCCACAACGCCATCCCCCGCGACGGCGAGTTCATCATTGCCGTACCCAACAATCTGAAGGAGAACGTCCGTGCCGACTGGAACGTGTTTGCCGCCGAGGTTGAGGACGAGTTCCACGTCACCGACACCCAGATGCAATGGCTCATGGAAAGCACTGAGGCTCAGACGGTCATCGAGCCACAGGTAGCCAAGAATTTTGTCTGGGCCATCCAGGCCGTCGACAACGGCATCTACGCCATCTGTCAGGACGAGGCCCTCGGCGGAATGGTCGAGACATCGAGCAACATTGCCAGCATCCACACCAACGAGACGGAAATCAACATCCTGTCGAGCCAGCGCTCCAACGTCATGTCGAACCTCGACAATATGTGCGCCACCATTCAGGCCGCCTTCGAACTGGCAGGCGCAGAAGCCGTTTCGTCTGACGGCTACCCCGCATGGAAGATGCGCGCCGACTCGAAACTGACCGAAATCGTCGTCGAGACCTACAAACAGCTGTTCGGAAAGGCCCCCATCGTCCGCGGCATCCACGCCGGCCTGGAGTGCGGTCTGTTCTCAGAGCGCTATCCCAACCTCGACATGGTGAGCTTCGGCCCCACCCTGCGCTTCGTCCACACCCCCGACGAACGTCTGCACATTCCCACCGTCCAGATGGTGTGGGATCACCTGCTGGCCATCCTCAAACAGATTCCCCAGCAATAACCATCACGGCCGCTCCCCTATATATAAATAAGGTGGAGCGGCCTATTCCAAAGGAAAAAAGCACTTTTACAGAAAAAAGTTGCAAAAAGATTTGGAGAATTCATTTTTTCTCCGTACCTTTGCACCCGCAATCAAGGAGATAACCCCAACGGTTTGCAGCTAAGGAAATCCGGAAGGATGGGTGAGTGGCTGAAACCAGCAGTTTGCTAAACTGCCGTACGGGTTCCCGTACCGGGGGTTCGAATCCCCCTCCTTCCGCAGGGGTTCCTCATGGTTGCTTGGATGGTCGATTCATCTAATGGTTAGGATACAAGATTCTCAATCTTGGCATAGGGGTTCGATTCCCCTATCGACTACTAAAAGGCCCGTAAATACGGGCTTTTTTCGTGTTTACGCACGTCTTTACGCACAGTTCCCACGGCGGGAATGTTTGGTTCCCAGGCAGGGAATAAAATGTTCCCGCCGTGGGAATGTTCAGCGCAAAGACCCATTTTTGAGTGTCACTCTCACTTTTCACTCTTCACTTTTCACTAGCGAAGCGTAAATTCTCTCATCTCTCCCGTCGGATGTCGCAAACCCCTTTAAACAAAGGGGTTTTGACGTTTTCACCCCCCCCCGTCATCCCTCCCTTATCCCTCCCTTATCTCTCCCGTGATCCCCACATTCTCTCATACAAAAATAGCATGATTCCGGAGTGTCAAGGGTGTGGTGACGGGAGAGATAAGGGAGAGATATGGGAGGGATAAAGATAATCTCTCCCGTGTCGAAACCCCTATCTACAAAGGCATTTCGAGCGATGACGGGAGAGATGGAGATATTTTTGACACCTGACATACAAAATTTCTAATAGCCCCAAACCGTTAAATATGCTTAAAAACAGTGAGAGGAGTAAACACTTTGTCGTTTTTTTTGGTATTTTTGTGGTCATAATAACTAAAAATCTTACAACAACGTGAGTAAGACAGCCCTGAATCCTGAGGTACGTGGCTACTTTGCTGCCTTCGAGCCCGACTACTTTCCACAGAAGGGCAAGTGGTTTGAGCCCTACGTGCATCATGTGGACAGCAATGCCTTTGAGGTGCGACAGGATTTTGTCATCCGTGACCTCGAACGCGGCAAGGCCGGCATCATCGACATGACCGTCAATGGTGTACCCTCAACGGTGTATTACGGTCCGATAGAACACGTCGACTGGTCAATAGCCATCGTCGTTGCCAAATAGAAACAGTAAAAAGGTAAGCCCATGCTGAAACTGTCGAAGATAACCCTGCCCCGCACGTCCATCAGACTGAATCTGATGGTGGTCTGCGAAATTGTGCTGCTGCTCTTCCTTTCCTTGACGGTGCTACTTTATTTCTCGCGCCAGGGACTGAAAGAAGAGGCTTTCAAGAATGCCGAAGAGACGCTGGAAGGAACCGTCCAGCACATTGACAATATCCTGATGAGCATAGAGCAGACGGCCTACAACGTCTATCAGGAGTTGCAGGAACACCTGAACGAGCCCGACCGCATGCAGACCTACTGTCGGGAGGTTATCGAGAACAATCCCTACATATCGGGCTGTGCCATCGCCTTTAAACCTTATTACTATAAGGATCAGGAGCTGTTTATGAGCTATGTCCACCAGAAGAGATCAGAAGACGGTACCAGCAAACTGGTCAGCTCGAACACGTTCGGCAACTGTCCCTACACCCAGCAGGAGTGGTTCACCGCTCCCCTGAAAACTGGTCATGCCTGCTGGACTGACCCGCTGGCAGAAGAGGAGGACGAGGGTGTGACGCTCTCGTTGTGTCTCCCTATCTATGCCGAGCATGCAAAGGCCGAGGCCGGAAGCAAGCAGGACATTCTGGGAGTGATGGCTGTCGACGTACCCATCTCGCTGCTCTCGCAGATTATCCTGGCCATGAAACCACTGCCCAACTGCTATAGTGTGCTGTTGGCGCATAACGGCTCCTACATCGTTCACCCAGATACAGAAAAGTTGGCTGGACAGAAGACCGTCTACGATCTGGAGACCAACGGTGCCGATGTCAGTGCACATGAGGCAGCAAAGGCCATGCTCGCTGGCGAGATGGGCTACAAGCCCTTCCATCTTTATGATAAAGACTGGTATGTGTTCTACAAGCCCTTCCAGCGTTCTTGGTCTACCCAAGTCGCTGAACTCGGTGCCAAGGAGTTCGGCATATCGATGGAGAAGCTGGGCTGGAGTGCCGGACTGGTCTATTTAGAGGACGACATCGTCGGCGAATATAATTTTCTCGTCTTTCTGGTGCTCGCCATCACCATTGCCGGCCTACTCGTTTTCTACCTACTCTGCCGCATGGTTGTCCGCCGGCAGATGCGTCCCTTGCGTATGCTCACCAAGTCGGCACAGCGCATCATCGAAGGGCATTACCACGAGGAGGTGCCCTACACGCAGCGTGAGGACGAGATAGGCCAGCTACAGAACCACTTCCTGCAGATGCAGCAGTCGCTGGCAGGTAAGTCCGACGAGCTGGAACAGCTGACGGCCACGCTGACCAAGCGTAGCGAGGAGTTGCAGAAAGCCTACGGCCAGACTAAGGGCTCCGACCGTATGAAGACCACCTTCCTGCACTATATGACCAACCAGATGACGGTGCCTTCCGACCTCATCGAGCACAGCGTCACCAAGCTCAGCAACAACTATGACACGATTACTCCTGCAGAGGCAGAATACGAGGTGGGCGTCATCAGGAAGCAGAGCGAAATTATCCTCGACCTGCTCGACCACATGGTAGAAGCCTTGGAGATTGAGAAAGAAGAAGAAGAAAGAAAGGAGGTAGCCCATGAGTAAGATCAGCCAGAGCCTATCACGCAAGCTTAGCACCAGAATCATCCTGCTGGCCATACCCGTCTTCATCCTGTCACTGGGCATCTTCTACCTGCAGTCGCGCTACCTCATACACAATGAGGCCATAGAGCGCTCCAACAGTGTGCTGCGCACGGCCATCCAGCGCGTCGGCAACTTCATGAACACCATCGAGAACTCCACCGATGCCAACGCCTGGCTGCTGGAGGAGTCGTTCACCCCTGAGTCGTTAGAGGCCATCACACGTCGTATCGTCAACCTCAACCCCAACGTCATCGACTGCTACGTCAGCGCCGCTCCTGATATGTTCCCACAGTACGGACAGCGATTCTCTGTCTATACCTACAACGATGACGACTCCATCGTCACCGTCCGTGAGACCTACTACGACTATCTCAACAGGGAGTGGTACAAGAAGGGTATGCAGGCAGACAAAGCCTTCTGGATAGAGCCTTTCAGCGAGCAGATGGAAGGTGCCGTCAACTACAACGACGCCGTCGCCGCCTACTGCCGTCCGATACGTTCAGAGGAAGGGCGCACCATGGGACTCATCAATACCGACTTCGCGTTCAGTCAGTTGGCTAAGAGCATAGCCTCAACTGAGCATTCCTACCCCGATGCCTACTTCGTGCTGCTGGGTGCCGACGGCCGCTACATCATCCACCCTGATACCACCCGCCTGTTCCGCAAGACCATCTTTACCGATGCTGACCCCAAACGGAATGCCGACATCATTGCCTTGGGACACCAGATGACGGACGGCAAGCAGGGCATCATGCATGTGCTGATAAACGGACAGAAGTGTCACGTCAACTATCAGCCCGTGCCTGGCACCAGTTGGAGCCTGGCCATGGTCTGCCCAGAGAGCGAGGTACTGGCAGGCTACCATCGTTTGGCCTACGTCATCATCGTGCTTATATTCATCGGACTGCTGGCCATCCTATGGCTCAGCAGCAACGTGGTACGCCAGACCATCTTGCCCATCAAGCAACTGTTGGGCTACACGCAGCACATCGCTGACGGCAACTACGAGGAACCCATTCCGCACTCTGACCAACCCGACGACATCGGACACCTGCAGAACAGCTTTGCCGCCATGCAGCAGGCGTTGCACAACCACATGGGCAGCATCAGCCAGACGGCTCAAGAGATACAGAAGCAGAACGAGCAGCGCGCCCACAAAATGGAACTGGCCGAGGAGAGCGTCAGGAAGAAGACGCAGTTCATCCAGAATCTGTCGCACCAGATACGTACGCCAATCAACGTCATCACGGGCTTTTCCGACGTCCTGCTGGGCAACATCGCCATGCGTACCAAGGAGAACGACAAGGATGACAAATACCTGAAGGAAGACCTGAGCGTCGTCACAGGCATGATGAAGTATAATGCCATCCACCTGAAACGTATGGTGCTCATGCTCTTCGACAGTTCGTCGGCAGGCAGTGCCCAATACCTGATGAGCAACCGTCAGGACGAGGTGTCATGCAACGACATAGCCCGCGAGAGCATCGACTACACCAAGGAGCACTTCAAGGGTATAGAGATTCAGTTCACCAGCGACCTGTCCGATGCCGTACATATTCTCACCAACCACCTCTACCTGATGCGTACCATCCGTGAGTTGCTCTACAATGCTGCCAAGTTCTCCGACGGAGAGCATATCCACCTGCACGTCTCAGAGACAGAGACCACCGTCAACTTCACCGTCGAGGATACCGGTTCCGGACTGCCCGACGATGCCGACGACCTGCTCTACAAGCCGTTCATCAAGATCGACGACCTCTCCGAGGGTCTCGGTCTCGGTCTGCCGCTCAGCAAGCGCCATGCACTAAGCCTGGGTGGTGACCTTATCTACGACAAGAACTATTGCGACGGTTGTCGCTTCATCTTGGAGATGCCAAAATAACGTACGTTCCCGTCTCGTGCTTGATGGCAATGATGGAGGCAATGCAGGGGAAATAGAGCAGCACAGCAGATAGGCGTAGGCCACGAGCGGCGTCAGACCGCTCTCCTGATACTTGCGCACCGTGTTACGCGAGACATGAAATGCACTCGAAATGCTTTTGGCACACTTTTTGCTAAATCATCGGCAGAAAC
Organism: uncultured Prevotellaceae bacterium; assembly: GCA_902780025.1. GTDB lineage: Bacteria > Bacteroidota > Bacteroidia > Bacteroidales > Bacteroidaceae > Prevotella. The sequence continues at coordinate 21,961 of CACZDV010000006.1, read as the reverse complement.
AAATAAAACAACGATAAGATTATGCAAAAAGGTAACATCGGGGTTACGACTGAGAACATCTTCCCCGTCATCAAAAAGTTTCTCTATTCAGACCATGAGATTTTCCTGCGTGAGATGGTGTCGAACGCCGTCGATGCCACCCAGAAACTGAAGACGCTGCAGCAGAAGGGCGACTTCAAGGGTGAGGCAGGCGACCTGACGGTGCATATCAGCATGGATGCAGACAAGGGTACAATCACTATCTCTGATCACGGCATCGGCATGACCGAGGAGGAGATTGACAAGTATATCAACCAGATTGCCTTCTCAGGCGTCTCGGACTTCTTGGAGAAGTACAAGGACAATGCCAATAACATCATCGGCCACTTCGGACTGGGCTTCTACTCCTCGTTCATGGTGTCGAAGAAGGTGGAGATTATCACCAAGTCGTACAAGGACGACGCGAAGGCCGTGAAATGGAGCTGCGACGGCAGTCCGGCCTACGAGATTGACGAGGCCGACCGCCAGGAGCGTGGTACGGACATCATCCTCTATATTGACGATGACTGCAAGGAGTTTCTTGACAAGAACAAGCTGGAGGGACTGCTGAACAAATACTGCAAGTTCATGGCCGTGCCAGTGGCTTTCGGCAAGAAGCAGGAGTGGTCGAGCGATGAGAAGAAGATGGTGGACACGCAGGAGGACAACATTATCAATAATGTGGAGCCGCTGTGGACGAAGACGCCGTCGACGCTGAAAGACGAGGACTACAAGTCGTTCTACCGCACACTCTACCCCATGAGCGACGAACCGCTGTTCTGGATTCACCTGAACGTGGACTATCCGTTCAACCTGACGGGTATCCTGTACTTCCCGAAGATCAAGTCGAACATTGAACTGCAGCGCAACAAGATTCAACTGTACTGCAACCAGGTGTTTGTGACTGACCAGGTGGAGGGTATCGTGCCGGAGTTCCTGACGCTGCTTCATGGTGTCATCGACTCGCCGGACATCCCGCTGAACGTGAGCCGCAGCTATCTGCAGAGCGACCGTGAGGTGAAGAAGATCTCGACCTATATCACCAAGAAGGTGGCTGACCGCCTGAAGGCTATCTTCAACGAGAACCGCAAGGAGTACGAGGAGAAGTGGGACGACCTGAAGCTCTTTATTAATTATGGTATATTGAGCGAGGAGGGATTCTACGATCGTGCCAAGGACTTTGCCCTGATGAAAGACGTGGAGGACAAGTACTTCACCTTCGATGAGTACAAGACGCTGATTGAGGCTTCGCAGAAGGACAAGGACGATACACTCGTCTACCTCTACGCTACGGACAAGGAGGAGCAGTACTCGTACATCAAGGCTGCCCAGGACAAGGGCTACAGCGTGTTGTTGCTTGACGGACAGCTCGACGTGCCTACCATCCAGACGCTGGAGCAGAAGTTTGAGAAGAGCCGCTTCACCCGTGTTGACAGCGACATCATCGACCGCCTCATCCAGAAGAGCGACGCTCCGAAGAACGACCTGAGCACGGACGATTGTGACAATCTGTCAGCCGTATTTAAGTCACAACTGCCAACGATGACGGGTACAGAGTTCATGGTACAGGTGGACGCACTTGGCAAGGAAGCTCGTCCCGTGGTCATCACTCAGAACGAGTGGATGCGTCGTATGAAGGAGATGAGCAAGTTCCAGCAGGGCATGAACTTCTATGGGCAAATGCCTGATTCACTGAATATTGTCCTGAACTGCGACCACCCGCTCATTAAGCAGGTGCTCGACGACGCCAAGACGGCTACCGAGGAGGCCCTGAAGCCCATCGACGCTGAACTGAAGGGACAGGAAGCCCGACTGGCCGTCATCCGTCAACAGCAGGACAAAAAGAAGTACGACGAACTGACACAGGAGGACAAGGACCAGAAGGCCGAGGCCGAGAAGGCCGTGCAGGAGCAGAAGGACAAGAAGCAGGCCGTCATTGCCGACTACGCCGCCAAGAACGACATCGTCCACCAGCTCATCGACCTGGCATTGCTCCAGAACGGTATGCTGAAGGGTGAAGCACTCGATAAGTTCCTGAAGCGCTCAGTCGATTTGATTAAATGATGCCAAAAAGTTTGGTAGTTTGGTAGTATTTTTGTATTTTTGCACTATGCAAAGCAAAGTACTACTCATCTACACCGGTGGCACCATCGGTATGAATCGCAACCAGGCGACGGGCGCGCTGGAACCTTTCGACTTTGAGCACCTGCTAAACAACGTGCCTGAGTTGAAGCAGTTTGACACGCAGATAGACACCTATCAGTTCCAGCCGCCCATCGACTCGAGCGATATGTCGCCTGCACGGTGGACGGACCTGAGCCACACCATTGCCGACCACTATGACCAGTACGACGGTTTCGTGGTGCTGCATGGCACAGACACGATGGCTTACACGGCATCGGCGCTGAGCTATATGCTGGAGAACCTGACGAAGCCCGTCGTCTTCACAGGAAGCCAGCTGCCCATCGGCCAACTGCGGACAGATGGCAAGGAGAACCTCATCACGTCGATAGAGATAGCGGCAGCCAAGAATGACGAAGAAAAGGCGATGGTGCCCGAGGTGGGAATCTATTTCGGCGGCCACCTGCTACGCGGCAATCGCACGACGAAACAGAGTGCCGAGGAGTTCAATGCTTTTGAATCGTTCAACTATCCGCACTTGGTAGATGCCGGCGTGAACATCACCTACCACAGTCACCGCATACTGACACCCAACTGGGGAGAACCCATGAAGGCTCACTTCAGGTTAGATAACAACGTCATCATCTTCTCCCTGTTCCCTGGCATCCGCGAAGACCTGATACGCCACATTATCCATACGCCGAACCTGAAGTCCATTGTCATGCGAACCTTCGGCAGCGGCAACGCCCCACAAAGTCCTTGGCTGCTACAAGCATTGAAAGAAGGAACACGTGCAGGTAAGGTCATCGTCAACATCAGTCAATGCATGCAGGGGCAGGTGGAGATGTCTCGCTATGGATGTGGCTACCACCTACAAGAGGCAGGTGTTATCAGCGGACGTGACTCGACGGTCGAAGCTGCCGTTACCAAGCTGATGTTCCTGCAGAGTCTTTATGACGACCCTGAGCAAGTGAGACATTACATGGAACAGAGCATACGAGGAGAACTTACACTAACCCTATAAAACTAAAGTATTATGAAAGAACTGAAAGGAACAAAGACAGAGAAGAACCTGCAGGAAGCATTTGCAGGTGAGAGTCAGGCACGTAACAAGTACACCTATTGGGCATCGAAGGCCAAGAAGGACGGCTACGTACAGATAGCCGCCATCTTTGAGGAGACTGCCGCCAATGAAAAGGAGCATGCCAAGATGTGGTTCAAGCTCTTGGAGGGTGGTGCTATCAAGTCGACCCCAGAGAATCTGGCAGCTGCCGCTGGTGGCGAGAACTTCGAATGGACTGACATGTATGCCCGTATGGCCAAGGAAGCCCGCGAAGAAGGCTTCGATGAGATTGCCGAGAAGTTTGAAGGCGTAGCCGCCATCGAGAAGGCTCACGAAGAGCGCTATCGCAAGTTGCTGGACAACATCCAGAAGGAGCGCGTGTTCTCAAAGGACGGCGACGTCATCTGGCAATGCTCCAACTGCGGACACATCGTCGTCGGCAAGAAAGCCCCCGAGGAGTGTCCTGTCTGCAACCATCCGCAGTCGTACTTCCAGGTGAAGGCCGAGAACTATTGATATAGTCAGACCTTACTGGATATTGACATTCCTGGATGTACAGTTTTCGATGAGCGACGAGTCATAAGCCTTCTTTTCGTCCTTCACGTTGATGTTCTCAAAAGTGAAGTCCGTGAGACGGTACTTGTCGCTCTTGCCAACGTCGAAGAAGTTCTTCGATGTCATTTGGATATTGCGAATGGTGATGTTGTTACAAAGAGACAGAGGCATATCCTCACGTTCCTCGGGCTTGAAGAACTGTGTCCAGGGACGAATGACGAGGAACGAGTTGCACTGGCCAGTAAGATCCTCAACAGTAACATACTCATAATGTTGAGGCGTATCCGGACGCATCTTCAACCACAGCACACGACTGGCCGCTTTCACATGACAACGTCGTAGGATGACGTTGCGGTCGTCAAGCGACTCTGAACCCAAAGTCAGGCAGCCGTGTACCTTGCCGTACGTACAATTCTCTATAATGATGTTACGACACGGACCGTTATTAGGGTCTTTGTCGGCCCATGTGCCCTTACCGCCTTTCAGTACGACGGCATCATCGTTGACATGCATAAAGCAGCCATGTATAAGCACATTCTTGCATACGTCAAGATCAATGGCATCACTACTGGGAGCACCACGCTTAGGATCTACGGGAGTCACATTCTCTGTGGGCGCATAGATAAAACAGCCGAGATAGCGCACGTTTTCACAACGGTAGAGATGGTTTGTCCAAAAAGGAGAGTTGATAATCTTGACATCCTGTACCGTCACATTCTTCGAATTAGAGATGTACACATTACGTGGACGTAAGGCTTCGAGGTTGGTGCAGTCCTTATTGAACTTACGGCGAATCCAGAATTCCTCCCAGTACGGCTGTCCGTTTCCGTTGATGGTGCCTGGCCCTGAAATCGTAAAGCCGTCCACACCGTCAGCATTGACCAACGCAGCAAAATAGTCGAGAGTCTGTCCTTCCATACGGGTCTTAATGATAGGGAAATGCTTGATGCGCGTCGAACCCTGCAGTTCGCCACCTTCCTCTATCTTCAGATGAGTACCTGGCTTGAAGAAGAGGGAACCTGAAATAAAGGTGCCGCGTGGAATGACCACCACCCCCCCACCCTCCTGGGCAGCACGGTCGATAACTGCCTGCAAGGCACGAGTCTGCACTTCATTGGAATAACCGTCAACCCCATAGTCAGTCACCACATAGTGTTTTAACCTCGATAGGTCAACACGCGACGTATCGGAAAACCATTCGGAAATGGGAGTGCCGTCAGGCCACAATTGTTGGTTCGTCACCTTCTTTTTTCCTGTTGCAGAGACACAAGCTAAAGCAAGCATCAACGCCGTAAATAGTCTGAATTTCATTGCCTTCAATGTTTTAGTTATAGTTTTCTGCTGCAAAATTAGCAAATAATTCTGATATTTTGTTGATAATTTGGAAAAAAGTATTATCTTTGTGCGCATATTTTAATCATTGGCATTATGAAAAGTTTCTTGAAGTACATTCTTGCCACCATTTGTGGCTTAGTCATCTTTACCTTCTTGGCAGGTATTGTGTTCATCATCTCATTGGCTGGAATGGCAGCCTCCGGCAGCCCATCGGCCCAAGTAAAGGAGAATTCCGTATTTGTGCTGAAGATGGACGGCACCGTGCAGGAGCGTGGCGAGGAAGGATCACCACTCGACGTGCTGATGAACAGCAATGACATGAGCGTCATGGGATTGGAGGACATCCTGGCAAGCATCAAGAAAGCGAAAGAGAACAGCGATATCAAAGGTATTTACATAGAAGGAGGACTCACCTCATTCGACTCACCGGCAACGGCTCAGCAGATACGCGACGCCCTGAAGGACTTCAAGAAGAGCGGAAAGTGGATTATTGCCTTTGCCGACAATTATACGCAGTCAGCCTACTACGTGGCTTCCGTTGCCGACTCTGTCTATCTGGCTCCAACGGGTATGATTGAACTGAAAGGTATCGGCGGCAAGCGTGAGTTCATCACTGGACTCTATGAGAAGATTGGTGTGAAATATCAGGCAGTTCGCGTCGGCAAGTACAAGGGAGCCGTTGAGAGTGTTACCCGTAAGGACATGAGTCCCGAGAACCGCGAACAGACCGAAGCCTACCAGCAAGGCATTTGGAATCACATGATTAAGGACATTGCTGAAAGCCGCTCACGTATCACCGCAGAACAGCTCAACCAGATGGTGAGCGACAGCATCCTCACCTTCGCAGCACCTGGTGACTATCTTAAAGGTGGACTGATTGACGTATTGACATATCCTGAAAGTATCAAGGTGGTTGTCAAAGGACTGTTGGGAGTTGACAACGATGACGACATCAATCAGTTGCTACTCAGCGACATGATGACACTGCCTGCCAATGATGAAGAAAAGGGTGACGAGGTGGCCGTCTATTACGCCTACGGCGAGATTATCGACCAGGCTACCAGCCTCTTCTCTACGGAGCACAACATCATCGGCAAGGAAACGGTGGAGGACCTGAACAAGCTGGCCAAGGATGATGACGTAAAGGCAGTTGTCCTGCGCGTCAATTCTCCTGGTGGAAGTGCAGTAGCCTCTGAGCAAATTGCCCATGCCATCACCAAGTTGAAAGCCAAGAAACCCGTCGTTATCTCAATGGGTGGCCTGGCAGCATCAGGTGGTTATATGATTAGTGCTTACGGTGACTATATCTTTGCCGAACCTACTACCATTACGGGCAGCATAGGCATCTTCGGGCTGATTCCGAACGTATCGGAACTGGTGACTGACAAGCTCGGCGTCACCTTCGACGGAACGAAGACCAACAAGTACACGGACTTCGAGGAGAACTTGATTTTCGGCAAGGACAATGCCCAGGAACTGAAATTCATGCAGACGTATGTGGACCGTGGATACGAAACATTCCTCAACATCGTGGCTGGTGGTCGGAAGATGACCCGTGATCAGGTCCACGAGATTGCCCAAGGCCGTGTGTGGCTGGCTACTGACGCCCAGCCCATCAAACTCGTCGACAAGATAGGCTCTCTTGATGATGCTGTGAAGAAGGCTGCAGAATTAGCCAAGTTATCAGAGTTCCACAAGAAGAGCTATCCTGAGCCAGAACCCTGGTACCAGCAGCTGATGGATATGAGCGAGAAACGCGGAACCTATCTCGACAGCGAGTTGCGCGAGATGCTCGGCGACCTCTACCAACCATTCCTGAATAATCGCCGTGATATGCAGCGCAACCGTTTGCAGGCTCGTATGCCATACCTGCTGAACTTTTAAAAGATGAAAAGGAATAAGTAAGAGGTGACTTATGGAGGGCGACTTTATCAAAATCAACGAATGGCTGCTACCGCTGAGCTGGTTCTATGGCTTAGGGGTTAAGTTCAGGAACTTCCTCTTTGAGGTAGGCATCCTGAAGAGCCATGCCTACAAAGTACCCGTCATCTCTGTCGGCAACATCACCGTTGGAGGTACTGGGAAAACACCCCACGTCGAGTATCTCATAAGAATCATGCAGGACAATATGCGGGTTGCAGTTGTCAGCCGAGGATACAAGCGCAAGAGCAAGGGCTTCGTACAGGCCGATGCCAATACCCCAATGAGTATGATTGGTGACGAGCCGTACCAGATGAAACAGAAGTTCCCCAATATCACTATGGCGGTAGACAGCAAACGTTGCCGAGCCATAGAGCTGCTGACCAATGACAACAAGAATCCCATCGATGCCATCTTGCTCGATGATGCCTTCCAGCATCGGCACGTCAAGCCTGGTATCAACATCCTGCTCGTCGACTACCATCGGCTCATCATCTACGACAAGCTCCTACCGGCAGGACGACTGCGCGAGCCCATGAAGGGGAAGAACCGTGCCGACATCGTTATCGTCACTAAGTGTCCAAAGGAACTCAAGCCAATGGAGTTCCGCGTGATAACCAAGGCCATGAGCCTTTTCCCCTACCAGAAGCTCTATTTCACCACATTAAAGTATGAAGCCCTGCGTCCTGTATTTCCCAAGGAATGTCCGGCAGAGACTGTTTCACAACTTGACAAGCAGAACGTCCTGTTGCTGACAGGAATTGCCTCCCCTCGTCAGATGTCAGAAGATCTGAAGTCCCAGGTGAGAAGCATCACACCCATGACATTCTCCGATCACCATGATTTCAAGCCGAAAGATATCAGGAAACTGAATGAGACTTTTGAGGCCATGAATGAACCCAAGCTGATTATCACGACAGAGAAGGACGCCACACGACTGACTACGAAGGAAGGTCTCAGCGAGGAAGTCAGGAAGCATCTCTATGTGATGCCCATCCGTATTCACTTCATGCAAGACCAAGAAGAATCGTTTAATCAAAACATTTTAGGCTATGTACGAAAAAATTCAAGAAACAGCATCCTGGTTAAGCCAAAGGATGACCACAAGCCCAAAGACAGCAATAGTACTGGGAACAGGCCTCGGACAATTAGCTTCAGAAATAACTGACACTTACGAATTCCCATACGCTGAGATACCTAACTTCCCCGTCTCAACAGTCGAGGGACATTCCGGCAAGCTCATCTTCGGTAAACTTGGCGGTGTGGACATCGTGGCCATGCAGGGACGATTCCACTTCTACGAGGGTTACTCCATGAAGGAAGTGACATTCCCTGTCCGCGTCATGTATGAATTAGGCATCAAGACGCTCTTCGTCTCCAATGCTGCTGGAGGAATGAATCCGCAGTTCCAGATTGGCGACATTATGGTCATTACTGATCATATTAATATGTTCCCAGAGCACCCGCTGCGTGGTAAGAACTTCCCCACAGGCCCTCGGTTCCCTGATATGCATGAGACATACGACCGCAAATTAATCAATCTGGCCTTTGAAATTGCCAAAGAGAAGAACATCCGATTACAGCATGGTGTCTATGTTGGCGTTCAAGGCCCTACATTCGAGACGCCGGCAGAATATAAGATGTATAGGCTTCTAGGCGGCGACACCGTTGGCATGTCTACTGTTCCTGAAGTGATTGTAGCCCACCATTGTGGCATACGTACCTTCGGCATCAGCATAGTGACCGACCTCGGAGGTTTCGACACGCCAGTGGAAGTCAGCCACGAGGAAGTGCAGCAAGCCGCTAACAAGGCTCAGCCTCTGATGACGGAAATCATGCGCGAAATGATTATCCGGTCAGAACGTGTGGAGTCTTCCACTAATGACAAATTCAACACTGATCACCCGACAGAAGGATGGAAATAGCAAAGATTGGCGAGTTTGGACTTATAGACCGCCTCACGAAAGACTTCAAGCCACAGAACGAGTCCACAAAGTACGGCGTCGGCGACGACTGTGCCGTACTGTCCTACCCCGACAAGGAGGTTCTCATCACTACCGACCTGCTGATGGAGGGCGTACACTTCGACCTTACCTACATTGACTTGCAGCACCTTGGCTATAAAGCAGCAATGGTCAACATTAGCGATATCTTCGCCATGAACGGCACCCCTCGGCAGATGACCGTCTCACTGGCTATCAGCAAGCGTTTCAGCGTCGAAGACATTGAACAGCTTTACAACGGCATACAACTGGCCTGTGAGAAATGGAACATTGACATCGTTGGCGGCGACACCACTTCTTCCTATACAGGATTAGCCATTAGCATCACCTGTATCGGCGAAGCAGACAAGGACGACATCGTCTACCGCAACGGAGCCCACGATACGGATCTTATCTGTGTCAGCGGCGACCTTGGGGCTGCTTATATGGGACTGCAGCTGCTTGAGCGTGAGAAGTCAGTCTACTACCAGATGGTTGAAGAAGCTAAGAAGAGTGGCAAGACGCTTCCTGACTTCCAGCCAGATTTCAGCGGTAAGGAATACCTTCTGCAACGCCAGCTGCAGGCCGAGGCTCGTGGAGACATCATTCAACGGCTACGCGAGGCAGGCATACGTCCCACAGCCATGATGGATGTCAGCGATGGACTGTCTTCCGAACTACGTCACATCTGCAAGCAGTCGGGTGTCGGCTGCCGTGTCTTCGAGAAGAACCTCCCTATTGACTATCAGACTGCCGTTATGGCAGAAGAAATGAACATGAATGTCACGACCTGTGCCCTCAATGGTGGCGAAGACTATGAATTGGTATTCACCGTTCCCATAGGTGACCGCGAGAAAGTGGAGGATATGGAGGACGTTCGCCTCATCGGTTACATCACTGACCAGAAGTACGGCCATATACTCGTAAGTCGTGACGGTCAGGAGTTTGAACTCAAGGCCCAAGGCTGGAACTTTGACCAATGAGACCTAAGGTAGCCATCGTTGACCCGAATACGCTTGCGGCCATCGGACTGAAACAGATGCTGCAGAACGTCATGCCCATCATGACGGTTGACGTCTTTGGCTCGTTTACGGAGTTTGAAGCCAACAAACCAGAAGAGTTCTTCCACTTCTTTGTGGCCATGAACGTCGTACTTCAAAACCGTCAGTTCTTCTCCGAGCATCGCCAGAAGACCATTGTCCTGACGTTAAGCCTTGACGCATCATTTCAGCTCAGCGATTTCCACTGTCTGTGTATCAATGAGCCTGAAAAACAATTGGTACGCTCCCTGCTCATGCTGCAGCAACACGCCCACCACGGCGGTCGTAACCTTCCGCCCATGCCGCAGGTATTACAGCAAAAAGTACTGAGCGACCGTGAGATTGAAGTAATGTCGTTCATCGTTCAGGGCTACATCAATAAGGAGATTGCCGATCAGCTCAACATCGGATTGTCTACTGTTATTACCCATCGGAAGAACATCATGGATAAACTTGGGCTCAAGTCTGTCTCGGCACTCACCATCTACGCCGTCATGCATGGCTATGTTGACATCAATAAGATATAGACTGCAAATGATGAGAAGGCTTCTATTTACTCTTTTAACGGTAATGACCGTCGTGGCAAGCGAGGGAAAAAACGTCGTGTACAACACCAACGTGAAGACCTTGCAGGTGGTGGTCAACCAGGACTGGTTGTCGTTACCCGTCATGCGGCTGAACTCGGACGACATCCTTAACATAGGTTTTGATGAACTGTCACACAACTACCATCGATACGTTTATCGGTTGGAGCATTGCGAGGCAGACTGGTCACCATCGGAGGGACTATTCGAAAGCGACTGGTTGGAAGGTTTCAACAACAACACCATAGAGGATTATGAGAACTCACTGAACACCACAGTACTTTATACCCACTATCGGCTGCAGATTCCCAACGACCGTTGTCGGCTGAAGATGAGCGGCAACTACCGTCTGCATATCATCGATGAGGATGAGGACAATCAGGAGATACTGTGTGCAGAGTTCATGGTGACAGAAACGCTGGTGAACGTTGGGTTGAGTGTGACGACCAACACGGATATAGACTTCAACCAAAGCCACCAGCAGGTGAGCATGATGGTGAACTATGATCATCGCCTCAGCCTGACCAATGAGCAAGAACAATTGTGGACCGTTGTGATGCAGAACGGACGTGAAGACAATGCCAAGATCAACCCCAAGGCCAACTATCGACAGGCAGGGCAGCTAAAGTGGGAGCATCACAGGGATTTAGTCTTCGATGCAGGCAATGAGTATCATAAGTTTGAGGTTCTTGACGTGAGTCACCCCACTATGGGCATTGACCAAATAGTGTGGGACGGGAAGAACTACCAAGCTCATCCTTTCGTCAACGAGCCTCGGCGTAATTACATATACGATCAAGATGCTAACGGGGCATTTTATATCCGCAATAGCGACAACATCGAGAACGACCGCACCTGCGACTATGTCTTCGTAAACTACAAACTGATGCCTGCGGAAGCATACGATAGTCAGGTCATTATCGACGGCCAATGGACAACGGAGGCTGAGGAGAACTACATCATGACCTACAACCAAGAAGAGAAAGCCTACGAAGCAAAGGTGCTGCAAAAGCAAGGTTATTATTCCTACCAGTATCTGCTAAAAGATGCTTCAGGAAAGACTTATGTCATGCCAGAGGAAGGGTCCTTCTTTGAGACAGAGAACAGATATCAGGCGTTAGTCTACTTTAAGGGAATTAGCGAAAGAACTTGGCGGCTGGCTGGTTATCAGCAGATTATATTACGCTAATCCAGTTCCTCACGATATTCGCGAGGCGTCACCTTGAACCTGTGGAAGAAGGATGACACCAGATAATTAGGCGACACAAAACCACACTCTTCGGCTATCTGTTCAACGGTCTTCTCTGTTGAACGGAGCATCTCGGCTACTGTGTCAAGTCGCATGGAACGAACCAGTACACGCGGACTCTTGTGGATATTGTCAGAGATAATCTCATAAAGTTCCAGCAAGTCCATGTCAGTGATGCTTGACAGCATATGCATGGAGAAAGGACGGCCGCCACGTTCGCGGACAAACGGTATAATCTTGAGCATCAGTTCAACGAAGTCGTTGTTCAATTCTATCTGACTCTCAACGTCAGTACCATAGATTTCCTCTTGCGATGGAGCCAGTTTCTCGGAATTGTAGCCGTCGCAGCGTTCTACAAAGGCCTTGATACGGCGTACAAGATCACCCTCCTCGTCGCTACGCTTAATCTTCAGACGCATATTGCGGTTGTAGAACACGAAGTTGAGGACCAACATGGCAAGGATGGCTATTAACACCAATGCCAAGAGTCCTGTGGTACGCCACCAGGGCTGGTTGACATGAATAATCCATTCAAGTGGCTCACCGACATACTTACCAGGAACCACCGATGCCAACAGCTCTATATGGTATGTGCCGGGCTTGATAGCCAGCAGCGGAAGGTGAAGCAGGCCACGCCTGTCGACAAGACCATTACTGCCGAAATAAGAATACTCTGTCCACTTATCGCTAATCTCACGGATCCTAACCTTGTAACAGGTCTGCAAGGGACGTGCATAGTTCAAGGCTGAGAAGGTAATCGAAACGGAATTCTGGTCGTAGTTCAGGTTGATTTCCTTGGTACGGGTGATAGCTTTTTCAAGTACGATTGTACCATTGACCATCGCACCGGCTGAGACGTCAATACCGTTGACCAGCAGCTTTGTCATCTTGGGACGCATCTCGTATGGTTCCTGATCAAGAAGCGACAGGAACTCCTTCGGGTTGAACGTCACCACATGGTCAAGGGCCTGCATCACAATCTGCCCGTCAGGCAGCTTAAGCGCTTTGGCAGTAATGAAAGTTTCATTAGGCACATGGTCGCTCTCATTGAAGCAGAACACCTGCTTCACTTTGCCATTGACAATATGAATACAGCAGATACCATAGCTGGTACTTGCCCAGATATTGTTCATATCGTCCTCAATCACCGCATGGATGACACTATTAAGCAGACCATTACGGCTGGAGAAAATGACTGGCTCTGCCTTGGGGTCAGTATAGAGATAAAGGCCGCTGGAGGTACCCACCCATGTCCATTTACGACTGTCGAGCAATATGACGTTTGCCGACTGACCACGGAATTCGCTGATACCAGTGAGAGGCTCCATCATCGCACCATACTGGCGTGCAAGGTCGTTTTCCCAGTCAAGCACCTGGAACGGAGCATTCAATGGAGGTGCATAAAGCAGTCCACGCATCTCAGTACCTAACCACATACCCCCCTGAAGATCAAACTCCACAGCATTAACATCTGTCAGCAACTCGCGGCCACTGTTCAATGTCAGGGTTTCGTAGTGTTCGATATCTCCACTGGTGATGTCGTACGTAAAATAGCCGTAAGAGGAAGCAACGAATAGCATGCCTTTGTAGACGACCATGTTATTCAGATAAAAGTCTTTACGCATGATCTCAGTCCACTTGCGGCTCTTTATGTCATACCTTAACAGAATACCACAATGGTTTCCGTTTCGAATCATAAAAAGCTGATCGTCGTGGATAAGCTGAACACAACTATTGGCATAAGTCTTGGAGTCCTCCTTGCCGTAGACATTGCTTCGATAAAGCTTGCGTCCGGCTTTCAGGTCATAGCAGTCCATGATTCCATCCTCATAGAACAGCATCAGCTGGCGTTTGTCGTAGACTTCCATGTCCTGAAGGTTCACCCCTTTACGCAGGGCGACACGCTTCTTGTAATAGATATTGAGGATACTGTCATTGGAACAGAGCCATACCTCGCCATCACGATCGACAAACATGTCGTCGACACGACCTTTGGCACCAAACATCACGAAGACGCTGTCAATGTTGGAAATGTGACGCTCCGTAGTCAGGTTAACACAAGAGACAGCGTAAGTGTTCTTCAGCCAGAGATGATGATAATGGTCGTAATACAGATGATAATGTCCCTGATAATTCTCCAGCTTGTACCTTACCTCATTATTCCTGCTGATATGCGAGAAGTTCGCTCCGTCGTAATAATTGATGTTTCCAAGTGTGGCGATAGTCATACGTCCCGTATAAGTACACTTAATCGACTGTGCGGAGTTATCTGCAAGACCATCAGATGCTGTTATCGTACGGAACACTCGTCCCCGCTCGACACCAGCCCAGGCACCAATGCATATAGCCGACAGCAGAAAAACCAATAGTAGTCTTACAGTTGATTTCATGCGGAACATAATTATCGGCTACAAAGATACAGAAAAAGAATAGGACTACCAAATTTTTTCCATAAAAAAGATATAGTAACTGGGTCACATTCCCCATTTACATGGAAGAACGTGACCCAGCCTATGATTTAGATAAAAATCCTTAGTTCTTACATTTCTTCAGTAAGCGCTATGCGATTTACTTGAAGAAGTCCTTAACAGCCTCGTTAGGAACCATCTGCTCGTCAAAGATGTAAGCACCCGTCTTCGGGCTCTTCACCATCTTAATGACTTTTGTGTAAGCGCGACCATCCTTTGAACCTTCATGGAGGGTAGCAACGGTTTTTTTTGCCATACTTCAGTCCTCTGATTATTTAATTTCCTTGTGAAGAGTCATCTTCTTCAGGATGGGGTTATACTTCATCAACTCCATACGCTCGGGCGTATTTTTGCGATTCTTAGTGGTAATATAGCGGCTCGTACCGGGCATACCACTTGCCTTGTGCTCAGTGCACTCCAGGATCACCTGGACGCGATTGCCTTTTGCTTTCTTGCTTGCCATGGTCTATTAATCTCCTATCACTTTAATGTCCTTCCAGTCTACATATCCCTTGGCAACAGCCTGCTTCAATGCAGCGTCAAGACCTACTTTATTAATCATGCGAAGGCCAGCGGCGCTGATCTTCAACTGAATCCAGCAATCCTCCTCTACATAGTAGAACTTCTTGCTAAAGAGGTTAACGTCAAAGCTCCTCTTCGTGTGGTGCTTTGAGTGAGACACATTGCAACCTATCTGTGCCTTCTTACCGGTAATTTGACAAATCTTAGACATTTCTATCTACTCCTTTTTTGTGTACTTTTTAGTAACTTATTCCAAACAGGGTGCAAAGGTACACATTTTAATTAAGAATTAAGAATTAAGAATTAAGAATTAGGCGTATCTTAATATTTTTTAACCTTCTCGTTCCACTACCGGTAGGTTTTCGTCCTTCAGATAGTCCAAAAACAGCTGAATTGCCTTGTTAGTGGCAATCGCCAGATTGATGTCCCGACCGAAGTCTTCCTCCACCTTCATGGTCGCCACACGATTGGCATTGCCGCAGGCCAGCCAGATGGTGCCGACGGGAATGTCCTTGGTGCCGCCCGAGGGGCCGGCAACGCCCGTTGCCGAGATGGCATAGTCGGTGTTCATTGCGCGACAGGCACCTTTCACCATTTCCACGGCCACCTCCTCACAGAAAGCCGTCTTCTCTTCCAGCAACTGGTGGTCAACACCGAGCAGCGACTCCTTGATTTCATTAACGTACGAGATAATACCGCCCTTGAAATACTTTGAAGCACCCGGCACGGCAATAATAGCCTCGGCTATGCGTCCTCCCGTACAACTCTCGGCCGTCGATACCGTCTTCTCCATATCCCAAAGCAGTTCACTCACTTCCCTGCTTGCAATCTTACTTCCAAAATCCATCTCGTTATTTGACTATTTGACTATTTACTATTTGACTATTTAAAAGTGACTTTCGAGAACGCAGGAGCATCTATCGGACAAAACACCTTATCCAGATACTTATAGTAGCCCACGATGCCTATCATCGCTGCATTGTCAGTCGTATAGCTGAACTTCGGTATGTAGATAGTCCAGCCATAGCGCTTCTCGGCATCATGGAAAGCATTGCGCAGTCCGTTGTTGGCACTCACGCCACCGGCCACCGCCACATGCTTGATGCCCGTCTGCTTGACCGCCTTCTTCAACTTCTTCATCAGGATGTCCACGATGGTCCACTCCAGCGATGCCGCGATGTCCTCCTTATGCTTCTCCACGAAATCAGGCTCCTCAGCCACCCACTTCTGCAGCGAGTAGAGGAACGACGTCTTCAGTCCCGAGAAGCTGTAGTCCAGTCCCGGAATGCTTGGCTCGGCAAACTGGAAAGCCTTGGGATTACCCTGACGCGCCAGCCGGTCGATAATCGGGCCGCCAGGATAGCCCAGCCCCATCACCTTCGAGCACTTGTCGATGGCCTCGCCAGCAGCATCATCGATTGTCTGACCCAGCACTTCCATGTCGTTATAGGCATTCACCTTGACTATCTGAGAGTTACCGCCAGAGACTAATAGGCATAGGAAAGGGTATGGCGGAGGATTGAAATCACCCTCACCACCGTCTATGAAGTGCGCCATCACATGACCCTGCAGGTGGTTCACGTCAATCATGGGGATGCCCAGAGCCCTGGCAAAACCCTTGGCAAAGCTGACACCCACCAATAGCGACCCCATCAGGCCCGGTCCACGGGTGAAGGCCACAGCCGACAGCTGCTCCTTCTCGATACCAGCGCGCTTCAGCGCCTGGTCCACCACCGGCACCACATTCTGCTGATGTGCCCTGCTTGCCAGTTCGGGCACCACGCCGCCATAAGCCTCATGCACAGCCTGCGACGCCGTCACGTTCGACAGCAGCACACCGTTCCTGAGCACCGCTGCCGACGTATCGTCACAGCTCGACTCTATACCTAATATATATATATCCTTATCCATACTCACTTCCCCAAACGCACATTTGGGTGTGCAAAGGTAGCAACTATTTCACGAACCGCCAAATATTTGGCTGCAAATCTTCACTTCAAGCGTTTCAGGATACAAAAAGAATGGGGCGAGGTTCGTATCCCCCCACCCCATTTAATCATTCAAACGGGAAGCAAAGATACGAAATAGTGAGCAAATTAAAATACGTTTTTTTTATTTGCACTAAACTTTCAAGGAACGGAAGTGTAATACATGAAAAAGTTTAGTTTCTACATACATTTCTTACATTTCCTTGCAACAACTTGATACTTAGCACTTTGCAAGATGTAAGTAGAATGTATGTAGTGTAAGTAAAGACCCCCTCCGCCTCCCCCTGTTTAGGGGGAGAGGGATGATAGCGGCAACAGTTGGGACCCCCTCCAACTCCCCCTGCTTAGGGGGAGAGGGATGATAGCGGACAAGTACTCCCCCTAAACAGGGGGAGATAGAGGGGGTCTAGTGCCACCTTTCGGAAAGTCCCACCCCATGGGACTGCTTGTTCCACCCCCTGGAACAATTAGTCCCATGGGGTGGGACTCTGAGTTTCAAGGGGGGTAGAAGGTGGAAAGGGGGCACCTAAGGAAGAAAATACCTACTTATTGCTATTGCGTATGTCAGCGGAAATGATTAATTTTGCAGGCGATAATAATAATTAGGTATGAAGAATCAGAAACAGTATGAGGCTGACGACAAGATGATCTCCCTCATCCGTGACAACTACGACCTGCTACAGGCACTCGGCAGTTTCGGCATCAGTCTTGGCTTCGGCGACAAGACGGTGAAGGAGACGTGCGACGACAACGGTGTGGACACTTACACTTTCCTGGCAGTCGTGAACTTCACCATAAATGGGTATGGCGACTACGAGAACGACGACCAGCTCAGCATCCCAACGCTGATGCACTATTTGGACGCCAGCCATAAGTACTACCTTGACTTCCAGCTGCCTTTCATCCGTCAGGAACTGGCTGACAGCCTGAATCCGGACGACTCGCTGGCGAGGCTGATCATGAGATTCTACGACGAGTATGCCCACGAGATACGCCGCCACATGATGTACGAACAGCGGACGCTCTTCCCCTATGTGCAGGCACTTATCGACGGGAAGGCTCAGACGGAATACAGCATCGAGACGTTCTCGAAGCACCACAAGGAGGCCGACAAGAAGTTGCGCGAGCTGAAACTACTGATTATCAAGTATTTGCCATCGGACGGACTGCATAACAACAAGCTGACGGCCACGCTGCACGACATCTACGACAACGAGGAGTGGCTGCGCCAGCATGCTATGGTGGAGGACCACATCTTCGTTCCTGCCATCCGCCGCCTGGAGCTGCTGTCGAAACAGAACGACGTGACGCGAAACATCAGCGGTATGGTTATGGGTGCCGCCCAGAATGTCGATGCGCTCTCGGACCGCGAACGCGACGTCATCATTTCCCTGGTTCAAGGTATGTCAAACAAGGAAATCGCCGACCATCTCTGCATCTCTGTCAACACGGTCATCACCCATCGGCGTAACATTGCCCGCAAATTACAGATTCATTCGCCGGCAGGACTGACTATCTATGCCATCATCAATGGCCTGGTAGACATCAGCAGCGTCAAGTTGTGACATCGTCGGCGTCGTACTCGTCCTGATGATTGTGGGGGAAGACGTGGTGGTGGAGGAAGTTCATCAACTCCAGGCAGACGACGACCATGATGGTGGCGGCTACGGCTACGGCGTACATGCCGGCACCGGCGGCCATACCGATGGCAGCGGCTACCCACAGTCCGGCGGCGGTGGTGAGTCCGCGGACGGCATGTTTCTGGAAAATGATACAGCCGGCGCCGATGAAACCGATGCCCGAGACGACCTGGGCGGCGATGCGTGACACGTCGTGGCGAGTGGCTTCGTTGATGATGACGTCGCTGAAGCCGTGGGCTGACAGTATCATGAACAGGCCGCTACCCAGTCCTACGAGGAAGTGAGTGCGGAATCCGGCTTCCTTGGCACGGTACTCGCGTTCGAGTCCGATGGCTCCGCCAAGCAGTCCGGCGATGAAGATACGAAGGATAAACTCTGTTGTCATACGCTGTTTTGTCTGATTTTTGGGCAAAGATACGAAATATTTTTCAATTATCAATTGTCAATTATCAATTATTTTGTATCTTTGCACCCATTATGATAGAAGTAAAGGTAAAAGACGCAGACTTGCAGCGGGCTGCCGCTGAAGGAATGGACGCCTTCGTGCAGGTGTTTGTCGACGCTATCCGGACAGCCATCGGCGGTGAGCTGACGGCTGAGACGATGGCCGAGTTGAACGCTGACCAGGTGACGCTCCTGGCGTGGGACACCCTGCATGAGGAGGTGATGGACGGGGGCTTTGTCCAGTTGATACACAACGGCTACGGTACGTTCATCTTCAAGAATCCCTTTGCCAAGGCTGTCAAGCTGTGGGGGCTGCGCGACCTGTCGAAGCTCATCTATGATGCCCACACGCTGTGGCTGAAATACCGCGACGAGATAGAGCGCGAACTGACGGAGAATGAATTCATGGCGCTATTTGAGCAGATGCCGGAGTTCGACGACCTGGACGATGCGTTCATCGAGAACGAGGAGGAGTGGACGTCGATGGTGGCGCACTATGTGGATGAACACATTGAGCGCTTCGCGGAGGTGGAAGAAGTTAGGAGAAGTTAGAGAAGTTAGAGAAGTTAGGAGAAGTTAGAGAAGTTAGGAGAATGAATAAGCAAGAAGAAGAGATCAGGAAGAAGAGTCCTGTCAATATAAAGAACAAGAAGGCGGCGTTTGAGTACTTCTTCATTGAGACGCTGACGGCCGGCATTGTGCTGACGGGCACGGAGATCAAGAGCATCCGTGCGGGTAAGGCCAGTCTGGTGGACAGCTATTGTCTGATTATCAACGGCGAGATGTGGGTGCGCGGCATGTCGGTGTCGCCTTATTTCTACGGTTCGTACAATAACCACGAGATGAAGCGCGACCGCAAGCTGCTGCTGACGAAGCGCGAGATACGCAAGCTGCAGAGTGCCACGAAGCAGACGGGCTACACGATAGTTCCCCTGCTGGTGTTCCTCGACGAGCACGGCCGGGCCAAGATGGACATTGCGCTGTGTAAGGGTAAGAAGGCGTTCGACAAGCGTCAGACGCTGAAGGAGAAGGAAGACCGCCGCGAAATGGATCGCGCCATCAAGCACTATTAAATGAAAAGAATCCAAGATATAGTTAAGGAGCGGGTCATGGTGCTGGACGGTGCCATGGGTACGATGATTCAGACGTACAACCTGACGGAAGATGACTTCCGGGGGCGGTTCCACCTGTTTCGCGGTCAGATGCGCGGCAATAACGACGTGCTCTGCCTGACACGCCCTGACGTGATACTCGACATCCACCGCCGCTACCTGCGGGCCGGGGCTGACATCATCGAGACCAATACGTTCAGCGCCCAGCGCATCAGCGAGGCCGACTACGGCATGGCCAGTCATGCCCGTGAGATGGCGCTGGCAGGAGCCCGTCTGGCCCGTCAGGCTGCCGACGAGTTCTCGACGCCGGATAAGCCCCGCTTCGTGGCAGGCAGCATCGGACCTACGAACAAGACCTGCTCCATGTCGCCCGACGTGAGCAATCCCGCCCGTCGCGACCTGACCTACAGTCAGCTATTCGAAGCTTACTTAGAGCAGATGGATGCGCTGATTGAAGGAGGCGTTGACGCCCTGCTGATAGAGACCATCTTCGACTCGCTGAACTCGAAGTGCGCCATCGATGCCGCCATGACGGCCATGCAGCAGCGGGGCGTCGAACTGCCCATCATGCTGAGCGTCACCATCAGCGACCTGGCCGGACGCACCCTTTCAGGACAGACGTTGGACGCCTACCTGGCCAGCATCTCCACCTACCCCATCTTCTCAATCGGACTAAACTGCTCGTTCGGTGCCCGTCAGATGAAGCCGTTCCTCAAGGAACTGGCGCGTCGTGCACCTTATTATATATCATGCTACCCCAACGCCGGACTGCCCAACTCGATGGGACTCTACGACGAGACCGCCGAGACGATGGCGCCGCAGATTGGTGAGCTGATAGACGAGGGACTAGTGAACATCGTCGGCGGCTGCTGTGGCACGACGGATGAGTTTATTGCGAAGTACGCTGATTTAGTTAGAGGAGAGAGGGATTCTCGAGATACGAGGTACGAGGTACGAGGTACGAGAATAACGGGGGAATGGAAGAAACCGCACGTACCGGCAGAGAAGCCACAGGCGCTTTGGCTGTCGGGACTTGACCTACTGGAAATCTCGCACCTCGCACCTCGCACCTCGCACCTCGAAGTATCCTCGCAATTCATCAACGTCGGCGAGCGCTGCAACGTGGCCGGTTCACGGAAGTTCCTGCGACTCATCAAGGAGAAGAACTACGACGAGGCCATCAGCATCGCCCGCAAGCAGGTGGAGGACGGCGCGCTGGTCATCGACATCAACATGGACGACGGACTGCTGGACGCCCGTCAGGAGATGGTGACCTTCCTAAACCTGATAGCCGCCGAGCCCGACATTGCCCGGGTGCCGGTGATGATTGACTCGTCGAAGTGGGACGTCATTACCGCCGGACTGCAATGCGTACAGGGCAAATCGATCGTCAACAGCATCTCGCTGAAGGAGGGCGAAGAGGTCTTCCTGAGTCACGCCCGAGACTGCATGCGCTACGGAGCTGCCGTAGTGGTGATGTGCTTCGACGAGCAGGGACAGGCAACGTCCTACGAACGTCGCATAGAGATTGCCAGTCGTGCATATCAGCTTCTGACTGAGCGTGTTGGCATGAATCCGTTCGATATTATCTTTGACCCCAATATACTGGCCATCGCTACTGGCATGGAGGAACACGACGCCTATGCCGTCGACTTTATCCGTGCCACCCGATGGATACGCGAGAACCTGCCCGGCGCCCACGTCAGCGGCGGCGTCAGCAACCTGTCGTTCTCGTTCCGCGGCAACAACTACATCCGCGAAGCCATGCATGCCGTCTTCCTCTACCACGCCATTCAGGCCGGTATGGACTTCGGCATCGTGAACCCCGCCACGAAGGTGATGTACAGCGATATTCCCGCCGAACAGCTGGAGATCATCGAGGACGTGGTGCTGAATAGGAAAAAGGGGGCGGCAGAAAGG
>CACZDV010000005.1:107789-110092 GCA_902780025.1 uncultured Prevotellaceae bacterium | reverse complement strand
CACACTGACGGGTATGCGCAAATGGCAAACCCGCAAGCCCGTCACCATCGACGGCAAGGAGCAACACACCGATTGGGAGGACGTGGAACTGAGCGGCACTTTCACAGGAACATGGCAGCTGAGATACTGGAGTCCAGAGGGAAACAACGGCGAGAAGCGCAACTGCCTGCAACTGACCGCAACCTACGACGATGCCGAGCGAGACTACACGGCCTACTCCTGCGCCCTCACCTTCGCCTACGCCGATGCCACCACCCTCTGCATCCAAGGCTATTACGTCAAAGGCCCCGACGGCTGGATTGACTACCAGCGCGGCGAGGCAGAACCAAGTTTCTAATTTAGGGACATAACGTTAGAGAGAGTCTTTTACCCCGTCCAAACTCGAACGGAGAGCAGCTTCAAGCAAAGATGGAGTCAAAACATACGGCTAAATTCTCGAGAGAATTTAGCCGTAAGGTGCCACCTAAGCGCTGCGAAGGTGCCAGTAAACTCATGAATTCTCGAGAGAATTTAGCTGCTTCTTTAAGCCATTCATCTTTCAAGCACCTATCATCAACCGAGTTTGCCCGTACCAAAGCCTGTCACCCTGACACCCTTAGATGCAAAAAATCGTAATTCCTTACATGTTCATGCCGCCATCGACCTGGATAACCTGGCCGCTGACATAGCTCGACATGTCGGAAGCGAGGAAGGTAGCCACATTGGCAATGTCCTCTACCTGACCGCCACGACGGAGGGGAATCTTCTGCTTCCACTGTTCGCGAATCTCGTCAGAGAGCTGGGCAGTCATAGCGGTCTCGATGAAGCCGGGGGCAATGGCGTTGGCACGGATACCCTTGGGACCCATCTCCTGGCCGATGGACTTGGCCAAAGCGATAAGGCCAGCCTTTGAAGCAGCATAGTTTGCCTGTCCGGCATTGCCGTGAACACCTACTACAGAGGCCATATTGATGATGGAGCCACCACGCTGGCGCATCATGACGGGAACGCAGGCGTGGATGAAGTTGAAGGCCGACTTCAGGTTGACGGCGATGACGGCGTCCCATTGCTGCTCGGTCATGCGGAGCATCAGACCGTCCTTGGTAATACCGGCATTGTTGACCAGGATGTCAATACCTCCGAATTCTTCCTTTACGGCCTTGACCACTTCCTCGGTCTGTGCAAAGTCGGCAGCGTTCGAGGCATAGCTCTTGGCCTTCACGCCCTTGGCGGCAATTTCCTTCTCTGTTTCTTCGTTAACTTCGAGGTCGGTGAATGCAATATTGGCACCTTCCTCGGCAAATTTCAGCGCGATAGCTTTTCCGATACCGCGTGCAGCACCAGTTATCAGTGCTGTCTTACCTTCTAATAATCCCATTTCTTTTTATTGTTAATATTAGTAATTATCTCTTGTTCAATTTTCCCAATGCACCATATACAACCTTGGCAACTTGCGGTCTGGTAGCTTCTTCGGTCATGCCGTGGGCAATACGGCCATAAATATAAGGTACTTCCAGGCCCTTGATACAATAGTGGGTGATATCTGCCACTAAGTCTACATTGTCAATGTCAAATTCGCCGTCTTCCTTACCTTCAGCATATACTTTGCGGAACAATTCAATTTCGGCATCGTCAAAGTTCTTGCGTATTTTCTCCACCATCCAGATGTTTCGAAAGAACTCAGCACGAAGGTTGCCGTTTCGAACCACCGTTTCGCGAATCATGCTCAGATGGGTGTAAATCAGCTCAATGACTTTCTCCTGAGGACGTATTCTCTTGGCAGCTACCTCGTCGAGCTTGTCACTCAGACGTTCTAGTTCGCTCTCGATGACGGCATAGTAGATTTCATCTTTCGACTTGAAATAGGTGTAGAGCGTACGACGCCCTTTGCCTGAAGCTACGGCAATGTCGTTCATCGTCGTATTCTCAAGTCCGTTCTTGGCAAAGAGTTGACGGGCCACGTCTACTAACAACTGTCTGGTCTTGCTTATTGACATGATATTGCACATTGGTGATACCGTGTGCAAAATTAGCCTTTTTATTTGATATAGCCAAAAAAATCAAGCGAAAATTTGCAGGATTGCAAAAAAAGTAGTACCTTTGCACCCGCAAATGGGGAAAGCCCCTGTTTTTAACATCGCGGAGTGGAGCAGTTGGTAGCTCGCCAGGCTCATAACCTGGAGGTCGCATGTTCGAGTCCTGCCTCCGCAACAACGAAGTCCGACTTTTGTCGGGCTTCTTTTGTTGTGCCAGGACTCGACATGCTCCCGGTCGCAGTTCTTCGCAGAGCGAAGCGTCCCTATGGGCCGAGCGCGAGTCCTGCC
>CACZDV010000005.1:0-107774 GCA_902780025.1 uncultured Prevotellaceae bacterium | reverse complement strand
GCCAGGACTCGACATGCTCCCGGTCGCAGTTCTTCGCAGAGCGAAGCGTCCCTATGGGCCGAGCGCGAGTCCTGCCTCCGCAACAACGAAGTCCGATTTCAAATCGGACTTCTTTTATTTCATAAACTTACAACTGACGCGTTCTCCCTGTTCGTTGGTCGCCCTGGCGACGTAGAAGCCTGCTGGCAGGTGGGTAATGTCGAACGTACACTTTTCGTTGGTCATCATCAGGTCGGCATGCGATATCAGGCGGCCGTCTGTCGTATAGATGTCTACCTGAACCCCGCCGCTGTTCTCACCTTTTACAATCAGCTGCTGTGCGCCGTATCGGATGCGGAAGTTGCCGGCAGTAGCAATGAGGGTTGAAACCTTGTCAATCACTACATCCTTCTGGGGCACTTCCACCATGTAGCTTGTCATGATATTGGCCTTGCCGATGGTGGGCACGTTCATGGTGAACACCTGCCCGGCTCCGTCAGGGAAGCGTCCTGCCGTGGAGTTCCCGTCGTGGGCGTCATAGCAGAAAGTGTCCGACCAGGTTTTGTCGGCAGCGGTGAGTGCCATGATACCGCCGTCGTCACTAATCTTAAACGGAGCGTGCAGCGCCTGGCTTGTTGTGGCCAGCTTGTCGCACCATATCAGCAGATAGCCGTGGGCGGGAATGATGGTATTGACGCTCGTACCGTCTTTGGAAATCTGGTACTTTGTGGGCTTCTCTGTGTTGTCGGTCAGGTACATGCCCTCTACGTCAATCGCTTCGTTGGTCGTGTTATAGAGTTCCACCCAGTCGTTCTTCTTTCCGTATTCATTAATCAGGGCGTTGTTTGATGCACTCACTTCGTTGATGCGTACAGGACTGATTCCCTGTTCTTTGCGTTCCTGGTCGGTGAGGGGACGGTAACTGGCCGTCAGGTTGACTTTTCCGTCAGGCATTTCTATCTCCTGCTCTTTCGAGTAGTAGACCAGATTGTCTGACGTGAACGTCATCGTCACTTCTGCATCCCAGTACAAATCGCTTGACGTGGCGCTGTTGTTGTGCAGCTCAACGGCAATCGTGTTGACGCCTTGTTGGAAGAGACTGGTTTTCAGCTTCATGCTTCCTGTGTCCGGATTGCCGGGAGCGTATGAAGTGGCAAATGTAGAGTAGCTGACACCATCCGATGGCATGTTGTAACGTCCGGCTTCTTTTCCGTTGACATAGACGATGATACCGTCGTCGACGGTGAAGTTCAGCATGAACTCATCGGTGGTCTTAGGCTTGTTCTCCAGCGTGACGGTGGTTCGGAAATAGGATGTAGGCCGTTTGTTACTACTGCTTCCGTAGCTGAGGGTTGTTCTAATGCCATCCTTGCCATAACCGAGCGGAGCCGTTCCCTGCTTCCATTTGGTGGTATCGTAGGTGGCAGAGGTCCAGTCCTCATCGTTGAGTGAGCCTTGGTCATAGTAGCTCCATTGACTACCGCTACTGATGATGGTCTTGATGTTGTTCGACGAGAGCCATCCCTGGAAAGCATAACCTGCCGGTGCGACGGCTTTCAGCGTGACAGGCGCAAACAAGTTTCCGTTGAACTTCCCTGTCGGCACCTGCAGATTGTTAATCAGCAGTTGGGCCCCATCTACAT
Source organism: uncultured Prevotellaceae bacterium (assembly GCA_902780025.1). Lineage (GTDB taxonomy): Bacteria > Bacteroidota > Bacteroidia > Bacteroidales > Bacteroidaceae > Prevotella. The sequence continues at coordinate 106,152 of CACZDV010000005.1, read as the reverse complement.
CACTCTTGATGCTTGCCTTCTGCGCAGGGGTGTCGTAGAGGTCGAAAAGCCAGTAATTACGCAGGGCCGAAGTTGCTGTATTCAATCGGCTGTTTAGGTTGCTCTTCACCTCATTGGCCGTGCTCGTGGCTGAGCCGCTGTTAATGCTCATGGCAGGATTGACGCGATGCAGCAGTTCGTCGATGATTTCCGTTGAACGGCTGGCTTCGTACACGCTGCCGCCTATCAGGCAATACGTGTCAATGAAACGGTGACGGAAGTCCTCGTTCTGGAGCAGGTTACGGAAAAGCGTCACAAAGCGTATCTGCCCAAAGATTCTTCCCAAGGATCTTGGGTAGAGCTGATCGAATTGGTAATACTCCTTGTCCATGAAGGTGCTGAACGGACTATTGGCGTTGAAAGCTCCGTCGAGGTCGTAGAGGATGAAGCGGAACTTCCCCCCGTCAATATATCTGAAGCCCTTAGTATTGTTCTGTGGCCAGTCCCAGTTGCCCAGATACAACTGTACCGCCATGTAGTTGATGTAATTGTCGATGTCCAGCACCCGGCATATCTCGTCGTAGGTCTCGCTGTTAGCAGCATCTTCGGAGAGCACGTCCACCAGTTCGTTGAAGGCGTCGGGGGTTCCGCATTTCTGGACGTAGCCTGAGTCGGGCGACATCTCGAACTGTTCTATCTCGTCTTCGTCCCATCCGTAGTTGGCATAGACGTAGTGTTTGTTGTTGGGTTCACGTACGTTCATCACGCCAATGTAGCTGCCGTTGATGAACTCGTGGACGGGCTGGTAGCTCTGACAGTCGAGGTTAAGTCCAGACGATTCCACGATGTATTGCAGCGAGGGATCCTTGAAGCGGCATTTGGTGTCGTTGCCGCCGTTACGTACCTGTATCGTGCGGTTCCTGATGTATGGCTTCTGTTCAAAGAAGGGGTAGGGCAGGTTTTTGTTGCCTCCCAGTTCCTTGCTGCCTTTCAGCTTGAACGAGTGGGGCGTCCACGCTCGGCTCCAACCGCCGCACATCTCGAGGTTGACGTCCTGATTGAGCACCATCTCGTTCTCCGTGTCTATGTAGGAGAAGTTGACGGGCCGCTCCCAATCCATGTTCCAGTTGCAGGCAGACGACTGCCCGTTTCCAGGTCGGCCATTCTTGCCTCTGACCATCACACCGATCGAGTCGTCGCTTACAAACCGTTTATCGCAGACCACCGACAGGATGGGAAGCGGATAGTTCTTGTTCATATATATATAGGAACGCGTGGTGACGGGTGATGCTAACAGTGTGTCGGAGAATAGTCTGAAGCGGTAGTTCGTATTCCGGCTGAGTACGGTGAACTGTCCCGTTGTGCTGGTCTCGCCGTTGGTCAGGGTGGGTAGTGAACCGTCAGTGGTGTAACGCAGGGTGCAGCCCGGCGGGATGGTGACGTTGACATTCTTTGTTCCGGAAAACACCTGCGAAGGCTCGTCGACGACGGGAGCCGACAGTTGGCGGCTTGCAAACTTGCTGTTGTTGTTCGATGCTCCGGGAGTGGCCATCGACGTGTTACCCCAAGTGTCGCCGCCGTCGGTGGTGCGGGCATAGCTGACGCGCTCCATACTGGCGGGATAGTCCTGACTGAACAACAGTTTACCCTCGCTGTTGCTCACGTAGATCGTGCCGCCGTCAACGTCCAGTTTGAAGGGTGCGTTCTTCGGCTCGATGTTGTTGCTGTCGAACCACAGTACGCGGAAAGCCTTGGACTTAAGGCTGCCCACGCTGACGGGAATCTGCCATTTCTTCAGATTCTTGGCGTCATCGCTGAGGTAAAGACCTGCCAGCGCCACCGACTGCTCTGTCGGGTTGTACAGCTCTATCCAACCATCGAAATTATAGGCGGGGCTGATGAACTCATCGACATTGGAGGCCATCATCTCGTTGATGACCAGGGAGTTGCCCGTTGTGGCAGCCTTCTTCCGGGTGCCCCACGTGGCTGTAACGATGAGTCCTAATGTTAGCACTAAGACAAGTCTTGTTTTGTTCATGGATGTTTCGATAGTAAAAAATGCGGTGAACAACTCGCAAAAGAAGTTCACCGCACCGTTAGTCCATATTAGTTCTGTATATGTATAGTATGGTATTACTTACCGTTCAGGGCAAGGCTGACCTCCACGGCGATAGATACCGTAGCACCTACCATCGGGTTGTTACCAATACCCAGGAAGCCCATCATCTCAACGTGGGCGGGCACTGAGCTGGAACCAGCAAACTGAGCGTCGCTGTGCATACGTCCCAGTGTGTCGGTCATACCGTAAGAGGCGGGACCTGCAGCCATGTTATCGGGGTGCAGCGTACGACCTGTACCACCACCAGAGGCTACTGAGAAGTAGGGCTTGCCAGCAAGCACGCGCTCCTTCTTGTATGTACCAGCCACGGGGTGCTGGAAACGGGTGGGGTTGGTAGAGTTACCCGTAATCGACACGTCGACGTTCTCCTTCCACAGGATGGCAACACCCTCGCGGACGTCGTCGGCACCGTAGCACTTCACCTTGGCGCGGGGACCATCGCTGTACGGAGTCTCCTTGACGACCTTCACCTCACCGGTGTAGTAGTCGAACTGAGTCTGTACGTATGTGAAACCGTTGATGCGGCTGATAATCATGGCAGCGTCCTTGCCCAGACCGTTCAGGATGACGCGGAGGGGCTTCTGGCGAACCTTGTTGGCCTTCTCAGCAATCTTGATGGCACCCTCAGCAGCGGCGAACGACTCGTGACCAGCCAGGAAGGCGAAGCACTCAGTCTCCTCGCGCAGCAGACGGGCAGCCAGGTTACCGTGACCCAGACCCACCTTGCGGTCATCGGCCACTGAACCGGGGATGCAGAACGACTGCAGGCCGATACCGATAGCCTCGGCAGCGTCGGCAGCATTCTTCACGCCCTTCTTGATAGCGATGGCAGCACCGCAGACGTATGCCCACTTAGCGTTCTCAAAGCAGATGCGCTGGGTGTCCTCACACATCTGGTAGGGGTCAACACCAGCCTTGTCGCAAATCTCGTTTGCCTCCTCAATGCTGTTGATTCCGTTCTCTTTCAGAGCGGCCAGTACCTGGTTGATACGACGCTCGTAGCTCTCGAATGATACTTTTCTAATCATCTTTTGGTCCTCCTCTTATTCTTTACGTGGATCAATAGCTTTAACAATTCCCTGCTCGGCGGTGGTGCGGCCATAGCTGCCGGTGAACTTCTTCACGGCCTCGTTGGCATCCATACCGTCCTTGATAGCTTCCATCATCTTGCCCAGGTGTACATACTCGTAACCGCAGACCTGATTGTCCTTGTCCAGGAACTGCTTGGTGATGTAACCCTCAGTCAGCTCCAGATAGCGGGTACCCTTGGCAACCGTGCCGTAGAGTGTACCAGTCTGTGAGCGCAGGCCCTTACCCAGATCTTCCAGACCGGCACCGATAACCAGACCACCCTCTGAGAAGGCACTCTGTGTGCGTCCGTAGACAATCTGGAGGAACAACTCGCGCATGGCGGTGTTGATAGCGTCGCAAACGAGGTCGGTGTTCAGGGCCTCGAGGATGGTCTTACCCGGCAGAATCTCGCTGGCCATAGCGGCTGAGTGGGTCATACCCGTGCAGCCGATGGTCTCAACCAGAGCCTCCTGGATGATGCCGTCCTTCACGTTCAGCGACAACTTGCAGGCACCCTGCTGAGGGGCGCACCAGCCGATACCGTGAGTGTAACCTGAGATGTCCTTGATCTCTTTTGCCTGGATCCATTTGCCCTCTTCAGGAATGGGGGCGGGACCGTGGTTGGGTCCTTTTGCAACAACGCACATGTTGTTGACTTCGTTAGAATACTGCATATTCAAATATTAATTAATATAAGATGTTTATCTAAGTGGCTGCAAAGGTACGAAAAAGTACACGAAAATAGGTAGCTTTGGCGTTTACTTTAACCTTATTTATCATCTGATTTGATGATATTGCAACGCTGATGTTGCAATTTTCAGAAAAAAGTAGTACCTTTGCACCCGCAAATTCATTATTTATAAATAAAAAGAAGAAATGAAAGCATTTGTTTTTCCCGGTCAGGGAGCACAGTTTGTAGGTATGGGCAAGGACCTGTACGACAACAACCCCACAGCAAAAGAATTGTTTGAAAAGGCTAACGAAATCTTAGGTTACAGAATTACCGACATCATGTTCGAGGGTACCGACGACGACCTGAAGCAGACGAAGGTGACACAGCCCGCCGTCTTCCTCCACTCCGTCATTTCTGCCATCTGCATGGGTGACGCCTTCCAGCCTGCTATGACTGCTGGCCACTCGCTCGGTGAGTTCTCGGCATTGGTAGCCGCTGGCGCCCTCTCGTTCGAGGACGGCCTGAAGCTGGTCTACGCTCGTGCTATGGCTATGCAGAAGGCTTGCGAGGCAGCTCCTTCAACGATGGCAGCCATCATCGGTTTGCCCGATGAGAAAGTCGAAGAAGTATGTGCCGGCATCAACCGCGAGGGCAACGTCGTTGTCTGCGCCAACTATAACAACCCCGGCCAGCTGGTCATCAGCGGCAATGTCGAGGCTATCAACGAGGCCTGCGAGCAGCTGAAGGCTGCCGGTGCCAAGCGCGCCCTGCCCCTGAAGGTCGGCGGTGCGTTCCACTCACCCTTGATGCAGCCCGCCAAGGACGAACTGCAGGCTGCCATCGAGAAGACCGAGTTCCAGACACCGAAGTGCCCCGTCTATCAGAACGTGGATGGCAAGCCCCATACCGATCCTGCCGAGATTAAGCAGAACCTCATCGCCCAGCTCACCTCCAGCGTCCGCTGGACCCAGTGTGTGCAGTCGATGATTCAGGACGGTGCCGACGACTTCACCGAATGCGGTCCTGGCAAGGCCCTGCAGGGTATGATTGCCAAGATCAACCGTGAGGTCAGTGCCCACGGTATTGAGGCATAACAATCATAAAGAATAGTAGTTATTTTTCCGGAGCCACGCTGTTGCACCGTTCTGTATAGAACTGCTTGAAGTCTGTCCACTTATAATAGGGATAGTTGTCGGCAGGTAGGGGCAGCGTGGCTTCGCATCCGTTGAGGAGGCATTTCACAAGGATGTCCTGCGGCTGTTTGCCGCGATAGAAGATGAGCTGCATGTTCGAGGCCTTGCCCGTCTGCCAGTTCTGATAGCAGTTTTTTACTTCGTAGGGGTCAGCTGGGTCGCGGTCGGCTCCGTTGAGTCCCATCAGTACGGTGAGCGGTCCGAGCACGGTGTCGTGGCCGAAGCGGAGGTCAGCTAGTCGCCGACTGTTGCCGCTGATGACGGCGTCGGCCTTTGCGATGATGTCGCGCACAACGGGAATCATGTCGTAGCGCGGCTCGAAGACCCAGGTGTACGACCCGAGGTTCTCGTTCTCCCATCGGGCGGCTATCTCCCCGTCGCTGATGATGTTACCCATCATGCCCTCCTGCCCGATGCTGGGCAGCGAGGTGTAGAGGTTGATGAGGTTACTGCCGATGGCGCCCACATTGCCAGGCAGTCCTTCGGTGCTGGTGAACACGCGCTGGATGACCTTCTGGCGCAGTCCGTCGCTATACTTGAACTGCTGGCGGTTGTCCTCGAAGCGCGGGCGCGACTTGGGGTACTTCTTGTAGTGGGGGTTCTGGCGGTCGTCGGGCTTCACACCGTCGAGTGTGGTACGCGACGATTGCTGGCGGATTTCAATCTTGGGGTTACACTGTGTCAGTTCCCCACAGAACGACGCCATGCTGAGTACGCAGCGGCCGGTGAGCGATGAGATGGCGAAGACGTCGCCGCCCCGCTTGAAGACCTCGGGGAAGTTGTTGTACATTGTGCGGGCGATGCGTTGGTGCTGTTCCCAGCCCAGGTCGCTCAGTTCGCTGACGCTGGCCGACATCAGATCCTTGGCGGCCATGAACTTCGTGCGGAAGGCCTCGCCCTCGGCCGTCAGCTGTCGGTTGGCGTGGGCCTTGGTCAGCAGCGAGTCAAGGTCGCGGTAGAGCATGGCGTTCCAATAGTATCGTGAGCCGTGGCGCCCGTAGTGGCTGATGTAGAAGGGTTTGTAGCCTTTCGGCGCCTTGGTCAGCTGGCAGGTGGTCTCAGGGTAGGGGTAGTCCGTTCCGTAGGCTTTGCGCGGATCGGCCTTCACTTGTTCCAGTGCAGGCGTCTGCTGTGCCCATGCGGCTGTGGCCAACGCCCAGAGGATAAGGATGTTAAGTGCTTTTTTCATTGTTGTTGGGTTTTATGGTTAGTAATTCATGATGTCGTTTTTCTTGAGTTCCACTATCCGTCCGTACTTCGCCAGCGTCATCATGTCGAGTTGCTTCTTGTTGCCGATGACGAAGTAGGCGCGTGGCTGCTGCCGGATGTTCTCATGATAGAAGGCTGACATGTCGGCGGCGGTCAGCGTCGGCACAATCCGTGCTGTCTGAGTGCGCGGATCTTCGCTATAGCCCAGGGCGCGGTAGTTAGAGACGAAGTTCGGCAATTGTCTGAACGTAGGGTACGTGTTGTTGATGTCGTTCAGGATATCCTGCTTGGCAGCCGCTACGTTCTGCTCGTTGACGGGCATGTTGCTGAGCAGTGAGTCGAGCACGTGGAGGCCCTGCATCGCCTTGTCAGCCTGAGTGCCCAAATAGGCCAGGTAGCCCGAGGGGTGGTCGCGGTGCCGTGCGCGGTTGGGCTTGATGGCTTGTCCGCCGGTAGCGTAGGCCATAGCGCGGAACTCGCGTATCTCCTGAAACATCAGCGACGACATGCCCCCGCCCATGTACTGAGTCCACAACTGCAGCAGGGCCGCCTCGCGGTCGGTCAGCGAGGGCTTGACGGTACCGTAGGTGCCGACGAGCATCTGTCGGCTGTCAGGCATGTCGTAGACGTAGACCACCGGCTCCGTCGGCTCCTGCAAGCGCACGTCGTGGTCGAGTGGGGGAAGGAGGGTGTTCGAGGTACGAGGTGCGAGGTACGAGGTGCGAGAATGGTTGAGGTTCGTAAGGAGAGAGGCTACCTCGGTTAACGGCTGCCGTCCGCAGTAGAGGACGTCGCATTGGTAGCGGCGTATGTCGTCGAACAGGCTGAGCAGTTGCTCGCCCGTCGTACTCTTCGCCTCGGCCACCGACGGCTGACGCAGGTAGTCCGACTTGTCGCCCTTGGCTATCTTCGAGACCACCATCTGCATGACCGACGTATTGGTACGGTCCAGTTGTCGGCGGTCCACCTTGTATTCGCTGGCCAGTTCCTTCATGGCCTTCTCGTCGGGTTTCAGCGATGTCAGCACGTGGCTCAGCAGTCGTACCGATGGCTCCAGGTTCTGCTCCAGTCCCGTCAGCGTCAGCATGAAGAAGTTCTCTGACGATTTCACCTCCAGCGTCGTGCCCAGCCGTTGCCACGCCTCGCCCAGCTGGTGCTTGCTCAGCGAGTCGGTGCCCAGTTCGCTCAGGTACGAGCCGAGGAGTCCCTGTCGCGGTTCGTCGCGCTCGCCCTTGTACCACTTCAGCGACAGCGTGAAGAGGTCGTTGGCGGGGTTCTCCTTTTTATATAAGGTGACGCCGTCGGCCAGTGTCGTTATCTCCGTGTCGTTCGTCAGGTCGATGAGCCGCGGGGCGCGTTCGGCTACCGGCAGCTGCTCCAGCTCGCGGGCATAGGCCGACTGCTCCTTGGCGTGTTTTGGCACCACGGGCTTGTAGCCGGGCTGTGTCACTTTGTCCTTCGGGTACGAGCCGAAGCGCTTGACGCCGCGCAGATACTGGTCAGTGAGCAGGTATCGGTTGGCCACCTCGACGACGTCAGCCTTGGTGATGCGCTTCACGTCGTCCAACTGTCGCAGGTAGTCGTTCCACGTCCTGCCCTGTGAGAATACCTCTGCCATCAGGCCGGCCCGGCTGCTGATGGTCTCCAGTTCCGTCTCCACGTTGCGTCGCAGTTCCAGTTTCAACTGTTCCATCTTCGCCTCGCTGAAGTCGCCCTGCTTCAGCCGTTCTATCTGCTGCCAGCAGAGTCGCTCGGCCTTCTTCTTCGAGCCGAACGGCAGTTTCGGGATGATGAGCAGTCCCACGGCCCCCGCCTCGTTGAAGGCGAAGTTCTGACCCATTGCGAACATCACCTTGTGGGCGGTGCGCAGCGAGTCCAGCATACCCGTCTCATTGTCGTTTGTCAGCAGGCTCATCGCCAGCTGCAGGGCGCGGTAGTCCTTCTCCTGGCTCACAGGTCCGCGGAACAGCAGTCCCACGGCCTTCACCAGCGGAATGTTTACCTTGATGTCCAGCGTCTCGCCGGCGAAAGGGGAGAGGGGCTCTTGTGGAGTGTGGAGCGTGGAGTGTGGAGGGTGAGGCAGTCGCCCGAATGTCCGCTCCAGCAGCGGTTCGATGCCCTCTGTCGAGAAGTCGCCACAGAGCATCAGCCCCATGTTGTCGGCCACATAGTAGCGGCGGAAGAAATCCTCCATGTCCTGTAACCGCGGGTTCTTCAGATTTTCCGTGCTGCCGATGATGGGGTATTGGTAGGGATGGCCCTTGAAGGCCTTCGCCATCACCCGCTCCACGGCTCCCGTGATGAGGTTGTCGGCGGCGCGGTTCTTCTCTTCGTACACCGTCTCCAATTCGCCCTGGAACAGCCGGAACACGGGGTTCAGCATCCGCTCCGAGTTGAGCCAGCACCACTGTTCCAGGAACTGCGGTGCGAATGTGTTGTGATACTCCGTCACGTCGTACGATGTCGAAGCGTTCAGTCCCGAACCGCCATATCGGGAGATGAGTCGGTCGAATTCGTTTGGGATGGCGTAGTCGGCTGCCCGCTGGCTCAGCCGGCTGATGTCCTGCTGCAGTGCCAGTCGCCGTGCTGCGTCCTTGGTCTCCGACAACTCATTGTATTTAGCCGAGATGGAGTCAAGCCACACGCGCTCCGCCTCATAGTCCACCGTGCCAATCTTCTGCGTACCCTTGAACAGCACGTGCTCCAGGTAGTGCGCAATGCCCGTGTCAGGGCAGTCCTTGGCCCCCGCTTTCACCACCACGGCCCCATAGACCTTTGGCTGCGAGTGGTCCTCGTTCAGCCAGACAGTCAGTCCGTTGCTCAACTTCAGTACCTTGACATCCAGTCCCCCGGCCGTCGCCGCGACGGCTCCGCAGAGGGTCAGAAAAAGAAAAAGAAGTCTTCTCATATTTGTATCGGTCTTGAAATCATTGCTGCAAAGTTACGAAGAAACGGCTACATGGCAAAATCTTTTCATACTTTTGTTTGGCAGATTTGAAAGAAAAGTTGTAACTTTGCATGCTGAAAAACAAAAAAAGAGCAAATGACATATACAATTGAAAAGATTACTACGTTGATAGGCGCGCGCCGCTATGGCGACCAAGACGCTAATGTGAGGTGGCTGCTGACCGATAGCCGCTCGCTGTGCTTCCCCGAGGAAACGCTGTTCTTTGCCCTGCGCACCAGACGGGGCGACGGTCATCGATACATTGACGACCTGTACCGTCGCGGCGTACGTTCGTTCGTGGTGGAGCAGGTGCCCGATCATCAGCAGAAGGACGCCAACTACCTGAAGGTGTCCTCGACATTGGCTGCCCTGCAGCGGTTAGCTGAGCGTCATCGTGACGAGTTCGATATCCCCATCGTGGGCATCACTGGCTCGAACGGCAAGACGATGGTCAAGGAATGGCTGTATCAGCTACTGCTGCCGTCGCAGAAGATTACGCGCTCGCCGCGCTCGTATAACTCACAGATTGGCGTGCCGTTGTCCGTGTGGCTACTTAGTGAGCAAACGGAGGTGGGTATTTTCGAGGCGGGTATCAGTCAGCCGGGCGAGATGATGGCCCTGCACGACATCATACAGCCCACTATCGGTGTGCTGACTTGCCTGTCGGCTGCCCATCAGGAGAACTTCCGCTCGATGGAGGAGAAGTGTCTGGAGAAGCTGGAACTGATGCACGACACGGAGGCGATGGTCTACCCGATGGACGACAACACCGTGAGCCGTTGTATCAGGCGAATGAACTATCCGGGCGAGAAGATTGGGTGGTCGCGGACGGATAGTCAGGCACCCTTCTTTGTGAAGGAAGTCACCCAGTCGTTACAGATGCCCCAGTCCTCTCATATTACCTATATTTATAAAGGTGAAGAGGGCGCGTACACCATCCCCTTTATCGACGAAGCCAGTATTGAGGACAGCATCGTCTGTGCGGCTACGGCCCTGCATCTGGGACTGACGCCGGAGGAGATAGCCGACCGCATGCCCGCGCTGGAGCCTGTGGCCATGCGACTGGAGGTGAAGCAGGGACAGCATGGCTGCATCCTTATCAACGACTCCTACAACAATGACATCAACTCACTCGACATTGCTCTCGACTTTATGAATAGGAGAGCTGAGAGTAAAACATTAATACTGAGTGATATATATCAAAGCGGTGAACAGCCTATTGAACTTTACCGGCAGGTGAACGACCTGTGCATGAAGCGCGGCATAGACAAATTTATCGGCATTGGCGACGAGGTTTCAGCCCACGCTAACGCCTTCCTTGTGGGAGAAAAATATTTCTTCGCCACCACGCAGGAGTTCCTGGCCAGCCCTACGTTCAGCCAGTTGCATGACGAGGTCATCCTGCTGAAGGGTGCGCGCCGCTTCGGCTTCGAGCACATCACCGAGGTGCTGGAGCAGAAAGTACATGAGACTATCCTCGAGGTGAATCTTGGGGCGGTGGTCAGCAACCTGAACTACTACCGTTCGCTGATGAAACCCGAGACAAAGTTGGTGTGCATGGTAAAGGCCGATGCCTACGGTGCCGGTGCTGTCGAGGTAGCTAAGACGTTGCAGGAACATCGCGTGGACTACCTGGCGGTGGCCGTAGCCGACGAGGGCGTGACCCTGCGGCGGGCAGGCATCACGGCGAACATTATGGTGATGAACCCTGAGATGACCGCTTTCAAGACAATGTTTGACTACGATCTGGAGCCTGAAGTCTACAGCTTCCGACTGCTCGATGCACTGATTAAGGCGGCACGCAAGGAGGGTGTCACCGGCTGGCCCGTACACATCAAGCTCGACACGGGTATGCACCGGTTAGGTTTTAATCCAGAGGAGGATATGGATGAGCTCATCGATCGGCTCAAGCACCAGCAGGCAGTGATTCCGCGCTCGGTATTCAGTCATTTCGTGGGCAGCGACAGCAATCAGTTCGACGAGTTCTCAGCCCGACAGTTCCAACTCTTCGACGAGGGCAGCCGGCAACTGCAGGCCGCTTTCAGCCACAAGATACTGCGCCACATGGATAACTCGGCAGGCATCGAGCACTTCCCACAGCGGCAGATGGATATGTGCCGCCTGGGGCTTGGCCTCTACGGCGTGAATCCTCGAAATAACGAAATGATTAACACGGTCAGTACGCTGAAGACCACTATCCTGCAACTGCGCTGCGTCAAGGCGGGCGACTCGGTGGGCTACAGCCGACGCACCATCCTGGAGCGCGACTCCGTCATCGGTGCTATTCCCATCGGCTATGCCGACGGCCTGAACCGCCACTTGGGTAACCGAAATGGTTACTGCATTGTAAACGGGCAACGTGCTGAGTATGTGGGGAATATATGTATGGATGTGGCTATGATTGATGTCACGGGAATCGACTGTCAGGAGGGCGACATGGTGGAAATCTTTGGTGAACACCTGCCCGTGACGGTGCTCAGCGATACCATTGACACTATCCCCTATGAGGTGCTGACGGGCGTGTCGAACCGCGTGAAACGCGTCTTCTTCCAGGATTAGCGTACCACCTTCCGACCGTCGATGACGTAGATGCCGTGTGGCAGGGACTCGAGTGTAGTGCCTGCCACACGTCCGTCTAAGGTGTAGACACGGCGGGGCAGGGGAGTGGCTGGCGTTTCCTTGATGGCATTGGCGACGGGCTTCTTGGCACGATAGCGGAACGACATGGTCTTGTCGCTGTTCTGACGGATGTCGAGGATGGCACCCCGCATCAGCTTGGTTCCGTCGGCATTCTTGTTGAACAGCGCGGCGGCAGGCTTCGATGTGGTGGTCAGCGAGTCGTTCTGACGGTAGGGATAGAGGTCAGTAGTGACGGTGGTCTTGGTGTGATAGCCGCCGTATTCGCTCCAGTATTTCTTGTCGTCATTGTTGTCGGCGTGGAACAATGTCATGCGTTGGTGGTCGTTACCTGCGGTCAGATCCCATTCCAAGGCTTCTTTGTATGTGAGGATGCTGTTGGGGATATTGTTATACCACACCTCCTCATCGTAGTCCACATGGGTTATCATCAGCCCCTTGGCTGGGTAGTCGTAGTCCCAGCCCGTCTTCTGGCGGTTCTCAATAAGGTAGTATTCGTTGTGGTTGGCATTGTTGTAGATGATATAGGTGTCGCCGCCCTGGCTGATGGGCAGCAGGGAGTCGACGGTCACGTCGTCGTCGTCGAGCACGATGGGCTTCGTCCAGCCGCAGACCATCTTCTCGTAGGCCGTGTAGCCCACGGGACTGAAGCCGTCGCCGCCGTAGCAGCCACCCGCCATGAGGTCGAAGTCGCCCATGCCGAACTCACCGCTATAGGTGATGTCGTAGAAGTCGGGGAAGCCCATGCAGTGGGAGAATTCGTGGCAGAAGGTGCCGATGCCGTTGATTTTGCCGCTGCCGTCAATCTCGTTGGCGCAGGCATAGATGTTAATCGTGGTGTTGTCGAGCGTGATGGGACCGATGCCGGCATCGTAGAGCGTCCACATGTGGGGATATATAAGCGAAGTGTTGGTGGCGTCGGCCTCGCCCTTGCCAGCATAGACCACGAACACCTCCTCGACCTCGCCGTCGCCGTCCCAGTCGTAGTTGGCATAGTTGACGTCGGCATCGGCCGCCCGGCACATCTCGGCTATCAGCTCGTGGGCCCGTTCGTCGTTGCCGTCTTCGTCATTTTTGCCGTAGTAGCTGTACTTGTTGGCAGCCGTGTAGGGACCTACCACGTCGAACTGCAGGTCGAACAGTCCGCCTGACTGGTCACGGAAGTAGTCGGCTACCGAGCCGCGGAATCCCTCGTTGGTGGTGTAGCCCGGCTCGTTCAGGATGCAGTCGTATTTCTCGCGGTCGTGCCCCCTCTTGAACTTGGTATCCTGAAATTCGGCCAAGATGACCAGTCCGCGCTTGGTGCCTGTGAAGATGTTCAGCGCCGAATCGTCAATCTGCGGCATCATCCGGCGGGCAGCCGCCTTGTGGCGAGTGGGGATGGTACGCCAGCAACCTGGCCCTCGGCGAACGGTGTCGGCGGTGGCTGTCGTTATGGAAAATTGCAGTGCAAAGACTGCAATAAGTATTGTTCTTGTCATATTTTACAGTTGCGTAAGCAGAATTGAGGGCACAAAGTTAGACATTTTCTTTCAAATTCTGCTGCTAATTGAAAAATAATTCGTACTTTTGCACCGTATTACGCACTAAAACAAACAACTAATCGATAAAATGGAACAAGTATTCAGTTACATTATCAGTCTGGGCGCATCGGTCATGATGCCTATCCTTTTTACCATCATTGGCCTGTGCATCGGCATGAAGTTCGGCAAGTCGCTCAAAAGTGGCCTCTATGTCGGCGTCGGTTTCGTGGGCCTCGGCATCGTCACGGCGCTACTGACCAACAACTTCAGTGACCCGCTCAGTGAGATTTCGAAACTCTACAACCTGCAGCTGGGCGTTTTCGACATGGGTTGGCCTGCTGCGGCCGCTGTGGCCTATGGTACGGCTGTGGGCGCACTCATCATCCCCATTTGTCTGGGCGTGAACCTGCTGATGCTGCTCACGAAGTGTACGCGTACTATTAATATTGACTTATGGAACTACTGGCACTTCGCCTTCATCGGTGCTGTGGCCTACTTCGTCATGGATCAGAGCCTGCTGTGGGGCTACTTTGCTGCCATTGTCTGTTACATCGTGACGCTGGTGATGGCCGACCTGACGGCCGAGAAGTTCCAGGAGCACTATGACCTGCAGGGTATCTCTATTCCGCAGCCTTTCTGCCAGAGTTTCACGGTGTTTGCCGTCGCCATCAACTGGTTGCTCGACAAGATTCCCGGCTTCTCGAAGCTCGATATCGATGCCGAAGGCCTGAAGAAGAAGTTCGGTGTGCTGGGTGAGCCATTAGTGCTAGGCGTCATAGTTGGTGTGCTCATTGGCTGGGCTGCGCAACTCGACATCAAGAAGGTGTTGTTCCTGGGTGTGACAATGGGGGCCGTGATGGAGCTGATTCCGCGTATCACGAGCCTGTTCATCGACGGCTTGAAACCCATTGCTGAGAAGACGCAGGAGGTGGCCAAGAAGCGCTTCGGCGGTATGAAGGTGCATATCGGCATGTCGCCGGCACTCGTCATCGGCCATCCCACGACGCTCGTCTGCTCGGTCATCCTGATTCCCGTTATTCTGGCCATTGCCGTGTTGGTGCCTGGCAACCAGTTCCTGCCGCTGGCTTCGCTGGCCGGTATGTTTTATCTCTTCCCCCTGATTCTGCCCTACACGAAGGGTAATGTGGTGAAGAGTCTTATCATCGGTCTGGTGGCCCTCATCGTGGGTCTCTACTTCGTCACCGACATGGCCTCGTCGTTCACGCTCGCGGCCAATGAGGTCTACAAGACCGACCCCACGGCCTCTGCAGCTAAGATTCCCGACGGCTTCGAGGGCGGCGCCCTCGACTTCGCCTCCTCATTCCTGGGCTACGTCATCTATGCCTGTGTAAAATACCTCCGCTGGATAGGTATGGGTGTCCTCACGCTCATCACCATCGGAATGGTGGTCTGGAACCGCATGCGCATCGTCCGTGAAGAAAAGAACAACTAATTAATAACATATAACAATGAAGAAAACATTTTTGACATTACTGCTAATGAGTAGTTTGACGGCGGCCTTCGGCCAGCAGACCGTCAACTTCCAGACCGCCTGCCACCCGGAGGACGTGAAACACTACGACACCAAGACCCTGCGCGAGCGCTTCGTCATGGAAAAGGTGATGGAGGCCGACAAGATCAACCTCACCTACTCGCACTACGACCGCTTCATCTTCGGCGGCGCCATGCCAGTGAACAAAACCCTGAAGCTGGAGAACTTCCTCGAACTCGGTCTCGACGTCGACCCCAACATCAAGGAGAAGTACTTCCTCTACAACCGTGAGCTCGGTGTCGTGAACTGCGGCCAGGGCGACGGCGTCGTCATCGTCGACGGCAAGGAGTACGCACTCTCGCCCAAGGAGGCCCTCTACATCGGCCGCGGCCACATCGGCAAGGATAAGGACGTGAACAAGGAGGTGCTCTTCCGCTCGAAGGACGCCGCGAAGCCCGCCAAGTTCTACCTCAACAGCGCCACCGCCCACCAGCACTACAAGACGCAGTGGATAACGCTCGACGGCCGCAAAGGCTCGCTGAAGGCCGCTGTCTGGGGACCCGTCGGCTCGCTCGAGGAGTGCAACAACCGCACCGTCTACAAGCTCATCGTCAACGACGTGCTCGAGGAAGGCCCCTGCCAGCTGCAGCTCGGACTGACACAGCTGAACCCCGGCGCCGCCTGGAACACCATGCCGCCCCACACCCACGGCCGCCGCATCGAGGCCTACTACTACTTTAACCTGCCTCAGGACCAGACCATCGCCCACATCATGGGCCAGCCCGAGGAGAGCCGCGTCGTATGGCTCCACAACGAGCAGGCCATCATGTCGCCCGAGTGGTCGATGCACGCCGCCGCCGGCACCTACTACTACACCTTCATCTGGGGCATGGCCGGCGAGAACCTTTATTATAATGACAAGGACAACATTCCCGTAATAGACATCAGATAATATGACTCCGATTCAAACTGCAAAAATGTCCAACTTCCGTTGGGTCATCTGTGCGTTGCTCTTCCTGGCAACCACCGTCAACTACATGGACCGTCAGGTCCTGTCGCTCACCTGGAAAGACTTTATTTCTCCTGAGTTCCACTGGACTGACTCTCACTATGGTAACATTACGGCAGCCTTCTCCGTGTTCTACGCCATTGCCAACCTCTTTGCTGGCAAGTTCATTGACTGGATGGGCACCAAGAAGGGCTATCTCATTGCCATCTTTGTCTGGTCGCTCGGCGCCTGTATGCATGCAGGCTGTGGATGGGCAGCCATGAAGTGGGGCGGCTATGGCTCTGTAGCCGAATTAGGAAAACTCACGGGCGACGCTGCCGTTATGCTGGCCACCATCTCGATGTATATGTTCCTGGCTTGCCGTATGATCCTCGCACTTGGTGAGGCTGGTAACTTCCCCGCCGCCATTAAGGTGACGGCTGAATATTTCCCCAAGAAGGACCGCGCCTTCTCTACCTCTATCTTCAACAGCGGTGCCTCCGTTGGTGCCCTCGCTGCGCCTGCCACCATTCCTCTGCTGGCTCGTGCCTGGGGCTGGGAGATGGCGTTTGTCATCATCGGTGTGCTGGGCTTCGTCTGGATGGGCTTGTGGATGTGGCTCTACGAGAAGCCGCACAAGAGCAAGTATGTAAACCAGGCTGAGCTTAACTACATTGAGCAGGACGGTGACATAGCCGTGGTACAGAACAAACAGGAGGCTAAGGAAGAGAAGACCATCTCCTTCTGGAAATGTTTCACCTTCAAGCAGACGTGGTCGTTCATCGTGGGCAAGTTGATGACTGACGGCGTGTGGTGGTTCTTCCTGTTCTGGGCACCCGCCTACTTCAGCGACCAGTATGGCTATACTAGTGACTCTACGATGGGCATCTTGCTTATCTTGACGCTCTATCTCATCGTCACCGTTGTCAGTATTGGTGGAGGCTACCTGCCCACCTACTTTGTTGAAAAGCGTGGCATGAACCCCTACTTGGGTCGTATGCGTGCCATGCTCATCTTCGCCTGCTTCCCCCTGTTAGGCCTTCTGGCACAGCCCCTTGGAGCCTATAGCGCCTGGTGGCCTGCCATCCTCATCGGTCTCTTAGGTGCCGGACACCAGGCTTGGAGTGCCAACCTTTACTCCACCATTGGCGATATGTTCCCCAAGTCCACCATCGGTACCATCACGGGTATCGGCTCTATGGCTGGCGGTCTTGGTTCGTTTGCCATCAACAAGGGTTCTGGTGAGTTCTTCGACTGGGCAGCTGCTCAGGGTTCGGCCTATACAGTCTATGGATTCGAAGGAAAACCTGCCGCCTATATGGTGGTGTTCAGCATCTGCGCTGTCGCCTACCTCATCGGCTGGGTCATCATGAAGACCCTCGTACCGAAGTACAAGCCCATCGTGGTTGAGTAATGAAGTGATAAGTGATAAGTGAAAAGCGGGAGCCCAGAAGGGTTCCCGCTTTTTATTGTTATTTCTTCTTTTCGCCGATGATTACTTCGGTGTCCTGTTTCACCATACCGTTGTCGCCGCCACCAAAGACGTTGCCCTTGATGTTGGCACCCTTCTTTATGTGTACCTTCGTCCAGACGGAAGTACCAAACGATTCACCAATGCTGAGGTCACCACGGCTGGCGCCATACACTTCACCACCATAGACGGGGTTATATTTGAAGCCTGTGACAAAGCCGTCTGGCGTACCTATATGGGCTTTTACGCCAGCAGGACCACCGCCGATGATGACTTCGTTGAGTGTCTGCTTACCTACTCCATGAGCAGAAACGGTATCACCTTTGATGTAGCCGTCGCCATCAGTTCTGGTGGCAGGAATCTTCGGAGGACCGACACTGGACAGTGAACCACCACCGTAGACGTTGCGATGGATGGTGCCACCTTTGACCTCAACCTTCGTGAAGCGGGTCACGGAACCGGCAGAGGTGCTGTAGTCCACCTCATTGACTTTCACAATCTCCCTTCCGTTGTTATAGTCAATATCAGTATCCTCGTAATCTTCATCATTGTTAAAGTCGAACTTGTACTGACCTATACCAGAACCGGCACCGAAGACATTGCCACGATACAGCCACTGTGGACTATCAAGATCTGAGGACTTGACAACATTCGTCTGATTGTCTGTAGTGTAAGGAATACCGATTACACCTTTATAAATAATGACATGCGTATCACGGCGCACGTGACCATCCTGACCGCCGCCGTAGACGGAGCCAAGGATGGCAGGACCCGTATAATTGGCGTTAGTGTTTGTGGAATCACCGATAATCACCGTCGTCTCGTTGACGTAGCCGGAGAAGAACTCAGGACTGTACCAGTAGCGTGGTGACTCGCTGATGTTCGGAGCCGCCTCACCGCGGCAGCCACCGAAGACGTTACCGTAGGGCAGTCCGTCCTTCGTGCTGTCGGAGAGATAGCCCACCTGACCACCGAGAATCTCGACTGTGGCCTTACCGCTGCTCAAGAAGTGATCGGCCATCGTCACCGGCTGGTTCGTAGAACTGATAGGCTGCTCGGGCTTGAAATTTATGCTCGGAACCCAAAGCGAATCCTCTGCGGCGAGTTTCTCGCCGTAGCCGTTGAAGACTAAATTAGCCGGATTCACATAATACGAATAATCATCCTTTGCACCAGCATAGTTACCCTTGCCCACGGAGCCCAGGGTGCCGCCGCCAAAGACATTGCGCACCACACAGCCACCAGTCATCTTCACATGGGTATTGCCAAATACCTTACCTGCAGTGATGCTGTAGATTTGTTTCGTAATGGAGTCATTTGCATTTGTCGGGTTGGTTACACCAATCTTAACCAGACTCTGAGCGTATCTACCTTTACCAGAGCCACCGCCGTAGAGGGCGTGGGCTATAAGGCCGTTGTTGAGCGTCACGTGGGTGTCGCCAATGACATGACCGTTCTCACCACCGCCATACACGGCACCGGTGATACACTCTTTCGTGAGATAAGCTCCAGAAGCATAGTCGTCAACCGTAGCAACATTGTCGCCAGTATAGTCGACCGTAATGTTAGCATCCTTTACGTTGGCGCAGAAGGCATACTCGTAGCGGTCGCCAGCAAAGCCTTTACTACCTCCGAAGACGTCGCCGTAGTCGTCGGCATCAGTCCAGATAGTACCAGTGTTGTCACTATTTTTGTTGTCACCAATGCGACCACCGGTAACGTTCACATACGTCGTACCATTATAGCCGTCAACGTAGGTAAACTCATATGGCCAGCTCAGGGCAAAGCCATTGTTCTCATCATCATGTATGCGGACACCGGCATAAGAATACTTGTTATGGCTTGTATCCTCAAAGTCACCATTTGCGTCTGTCGTGATTCTATAGTCAATAATACCCACCGAGGCCATTTCACCACCGCCATAGACGCTCTTCTTCACTATGCCGCCGCAGATGTTCACGTTGGTGCTCTGACCCACGCAGCCGGCCCATTGCATAGGTGAATAGCGGAAGGTAGTGACGACATCATCGGTAGTGGTTTCTGTGCCTTTATCGTCAATTGTTATTGAGACATTGGCCTTGGACGCTTCGCTGTTGTCACGGCTGCCGTAGCCAGCGCCGTAGACATCGCGCCAGATGGTGGGGGCGCCACTCTTGGTAACGGTCTTCCTGTCGTTTCCTAAGATGCCACCGACGGTAACATAAGCACTGTCGCGCACGATACCGAACTCACCGCCGCCAAACACACTACGTAAGATGTTGGCTGTGCCGCTGACGTTGACGATGGCGTTCTTCACCTGTCCCAACTGCGGCCACAGCGGGTTGATGGTGCTGCCGTCAAGGAGGGTGAGTCGTCCCATGCTGCCGCCAAAGACGTTACCGCTGTACTGGGCACCGTCGCCGCTGGCATTGGCGTTACCGATGGTGCCGCCGCTGATGTTGACGGTAACATAACCGTGAGCCTTTCCCTCGTCGACATTTGTCGTCTGCGGATCATCCTCCTGGAACATGCCATACTGAGTACTGTTGGCAGCATTGAAGCCGATACCCACCGAGGCCAGTCGGCCGCCGCCGTAGACGGAGCCGAGCATGGTGCCGCCACTGATGTTCACCTCCACATTGCCACCGACACTACCGGCCGTCAGAGCATCGCCGCTGAAGCCACGGCCTGCACCGAAGACGTTACCGTCGACGTAGCTGGTGCCCCAGGTTCCGATATAAGGATAGGTAATGTTTCCTATCGACTTGGTGGTGTTTCCGATGTTCAGTGTTACATTCTCCAATACGTGGGCGTCCTCACCGCCGCCAAAGACGGAACCGTAGATTCGGGCTGTGTCGGAGATATTGATGTAGGCATTCTTTACATTTGTTGAGGTGTTGAAGAATATACGCTGGTCACCCTTGCCCGAACCAAAGAGGTAGCAGGTCACGGGGTGAGCAGCTATTTGAGCCAGAGTGCGTGGCACGCCGAGCGTACCACCTGTCATCGTGACATAACAGTCACCCAGAACATTTGTCATCTCATTGCCACCATAGCCCGAGGTTAGGATATGACCGCCGGTGATGGTCAGATGAGTGTCGCCCTTTACTTGTCCGCCGTATGGGAACCATTCGCCAGCAGCATAAGGATAGTAGCCCGAACCACCGCCGTACACGTTGCCATAGAAGGTGTGGCCGTCCTTGCCTATATTGGCGCCACCCTCAGCAGATTTAGTGTGTTCCGAATCATAATAGTACTTACCGTCTGTTGAGTTTAGATATGTTGCGAATGGGTCGTATGGCGCACCGCTCGTTTTGTCATATTCCCAGTGTGAACACTCAGGAAGCGAATTCGGATGAAGTGCAGCAATAGCTGATTCAGATTCATCTTGTTGAATCAAGTGACCTACTGTCCATTCTTCACTTGTATAGCGACGTTTCAGCCCCTCGCCACAACCTATCTGGCCACCGGCAATCGTTACGTATGTATCACTTTGTACAAAGCCATTCTCGCTGCCACCATAGACAGACCCCTTCACGAAGGCATTTCCCTCGATGGTGACGTGGGTCTCGGTAGCCAAGGCCAGTGTCTGCAGATACTTGAAGTAAGCGGTTTTACTTTCAAGAGGATCCCAACCTGCAGGCAATCTTCGTTTAGGCACGTCCTCACCTTGGTATGAATAGACCTCAGGCAGGATACCCTTGCCGGCACCGAACACATGGCCCCAATCATCGGGTTTACCCGTCTTAGTGTTATTCATCACCATGCTGTCAGGACCGATTTCAGCATTGCCTTTGATGATGACAGTGCAAATACCTCCGCCTTTCAAGATGGATGGCATATCTTCGTTATCAAGGCCGTATCTGCCTACAGATGCCTTCTCGCCGCCGCCATAGACGCTGCCTTTCACCTTGGCATCGCCTTGAATGGTAACAGTACTGTTACCACGCACCAGAGCCGAGTAGCCATGCGTAGTAACACCCTGACCGGCACCAAAGACGTAGCCCTCGACGACGGGCGTACTTATTCCTTCTTCAAGTCCTATCGTTACAGCCGTATTCATTTCCACACGGCCAATCATACCGCCGCCATAGACGTTGCCCTCCACCTTGCCGTTACCAATGGTGACATGTGTTCCCCCAACGGGATGATTAGGATCAGCATCGCCTGAACCTTCAACTCCCACCATGGCTTCTCTACACCAGAATGTCTCGTCAGAACCCTTGCCACCGCCGAACACATCTCCTGTAATCATGGCCTCGTAGCGGGTTGGGGTAGGAGTCCCGTCTATGCTGTCAGTTTTAACATACGTCCACTTCCCTAATCCTGAATCATACGTGAATAACGTAGGAGTAGTGATGGTAGTAGTGGTGCCTTTAACCGTACTTCCATTAGTAGGAGAAGACGGAATCGTACCTTCCATAGGCGTTATGGTTTCATCTGTAGGCACGGTTTTTTCATACCTCCATTTCTTTGAGGTCTCATTGTATGTGAACTTCTTTGATGTGGTGATGTTATCAGCGGTGCTGATGCCCATCATCTCACGCTGACGGCTCACGTTCAGCCATTCACCCGTACCAACATCCACATACGTATCACCAATGATGTCGGCCAGGTTACCGCCACCATAGATATTGCCGATGGTGCCGAGGTTGAGCGTTACAACATTTCCCGTTTTGACACTATCTTTATGGTAGATAGTGCCAAATGCATCCTTGTATACGTATTTTTTATGATCCGTAGAATCAGTAAAGGCTAAAGAATCCGCATCTTGTGTGACCTTTTCCTTCTTCTCGACTATCACTTTACCATCCTCCATGTTCACATTGATATGAGGATTACCCACCACAGTTGCCTTATAGCCACCGCCGTAGATAGTGTCAATGCGGGAAGCTGAGATGACGTTGATGACAGGATCGTTATACAACCTGTCGCCGCTGGTCTTTGGACTTCCGTTTTCTTCATATCCGTAAACAGAGTATGGAGCCAGGTAGCCACCGGCATACAGTTCCTGAATGTGGATAGGTTCGCAACCACCTTCCTCAATTTCTACGGTGATGGAACCATTGACCTTTCCGCTGGTGTTGTTACCGCCGAACACGCGTTTCAGCGACGAGCCGTTGGTAATCTTCAGATGAATGTCTGCGTTCACGTCAGAGTTCTTGGAACCACCATATATTTCTTCAATACCAGAAGCACACTTGACATCCTGATTAACCTTTCCGTCAATTGGCGCACTCTTACCGGCACCGTATGTCTCGCCTACGTGTAACTCGCAATCGCCACTGGCCTCTTCCATCGATCTGGCCTCCTCGCGGATATTACCTTTCTTGTTGCTACCGCCATAGACACGGTGGACGGTACCGCCATGTATTTGGGTGGTTGTTATGCCCGAACCATAAACATAAGGCGAGTTCGTCCTTTGTCTCTCTTCCTTGGTATCGGCATTATCATATTCAACGGCTTTATAACGGGGTTTGTCTTCAGTTCCAGAATCAGATGCGGTTCCATCCACTTCATGTTTTGAAGTGCTATAGTAACCCACGTTGGCACCCGGGTTCTCATACCACACATTTTTCACCTGATAGTTGTCGGCACCATTACCGCCGCCAAACACCTCGTCAATCACGTATGCCGCATTCACGGTGACGTATGTGCCTGGTGTGGAAGCTGCGTTACCACCACCGTATACCTGTCTGATGCTGGTATAGTCGCAACCGTCGATGATGACTTCGGCGTAGTCCTCAGTTTCATTAAGTGTTGTATTCGGCTTAGGATCGGTCGGCTCGTACATGGCCAGATTACCACCGCCATATACCGCCTGAACATCATAGAGTTTGGCTATGTCGTTATTAACGCTCTTGGCAGCACTGATGTATTCTTCTTCTGTTGCTCCCTCTTTATTCAACACGGTGGTAGCCGCTGTAATAACACTGGTTGTGACACCGGGCAAGAGTTCTTTCGTCGGATCTCCGTCGATGTATGCTGCATTGATTACTCGTTGCAGATATTCAGAATAGGTTTCAGTCTGTTTGTCAGTGTTAATCCTGTCTGGGTCATAGGAGGGAGTAACATACTTGTTGGCTTTTGCCATGTTACTCATATCCTTATGCTGTGTTGCATATACATGTACCGTTGCATGTCCCTTCGGCGTTCCTTTGAAGTCGTTACAGCCGAAGACGCGTTCCACGACACAGCCTTTCTTACTGGCATCAACCGCAGTAGGACCAGCATTGTTGTTCAGTTCCACCAGCGTGTTGCCGCCCACGTTGGCTGCAATGCTATCGGTACCCTTACCGCCACCGTAGGCATCGTTCATAATGGTGCCGCCAGTGAGGTGAACTTCGGTGTCATGCTTGACAATACCACCCTCGCCGCCACCGTAGACGCTACCGGCGACGATACCACCAGTGACATACGCGTACGACCAGATGTCGGTAGCATACTTCGTGGCATCGTAGTAGCCGTCGGTAGTATCAAATACTGGTTTTGGGGCGGTTGACAGGTAAGAATCGCCGGGACCACGGCTGGCTCCAAAGATGCTACCTCCAATGTATCCACCCTTGAAGTTGACCCGGGTGTGGGAATGGGATTTGACGGTGCTCGTTGTGTCCTTCTGTTCATCGCTTGCCTGTGCAGGTGTCTTTGGAGGACCGACCGAGGCCAAGGCACCGCCGCCATAGACATTACCCTTAATAACGGTTTTATTGGTGCTCTCGCCTTTGTCATCATCACCATAAACCTCTACCAGCGTCGTGCAGGTCACGGAGCCGGAAGAGTTGTTCACCTTTTTAATACCACCATCTATGTAGGTACCGATACCTGAACCAGCACCGAAGACATTACCGCTTCGGCCCGAAGCATCAGACGTATGACCCTTAATCTTTCCCTTGAAAATTCTTACCTCGGTACGGTTGCGCACATGGCCATCCTGACCGCCGCCATAGACGGAACCGTAGATTTTCACGGTATCACCCGTTGCCTCCGTGATGACATCGTTCGTCATGGTGCCACCGATGTTGATGATGGCGTTGTTGACATAGCCTAAGAAGAAGTCGGGCACATACTTGTAGCGTGGCGACCGTTTACAAGAGGCTGCAGCCTTACCACGGCTACCGCCAAAGACGGAACCATGCGGGATGCCGTCATCATCAGTTCCCGATCCATTACCGACCTTGCCGCCAAAGAGATTCACCGTAGCGGTGCCGCTACCGGTAAAGTCGGTGTTCGACCAAAGTTTCTGATTGGCTTGTGGCGGCATTTCGCCATAGCCGCCAGTGGAGTAGTCGTCGGAGCCGCCGGAATAGTTGCCCTTACCCACGGAGCCCATGTTACCACCGCCATAGATAAACCAACCCACCTCGCCACCATTCATGGTGACCTTGGCGTTGCCGTAGACTCGGCCAGCAGTCCAGCTGTATACGGAATCGGGTGATGCTTTAGGCTTACCTTCAATGGAATCATTAGGATTCCAAAGCGTGGTAGAGAATTTGCCTTCACCCTTACCGCCACCGAAGACGCTGTGGGCGATGGTGCCATGATGGATGGTGACAGAGGCATTTTCGTAGACATGGCCGTCCTCACCGCCGCCATAGACGGACTGGTTGATGGTAGGCGTTGTCGCCGAGCCGCCAGAGGTACCGATGGTGACCTGCGTCTCTCTCACGTTGGCCAGCTTAGCCTCCGCATAGCGCTGTTGGGTGATGTCGTTTATACCGTCGTCAACCGTACCCTTGGATGAGCCAAACACCCAGCCAGTAACTTCGGCAGTGCCGTCGACGGTAACCTTGGCCAGGCCGGTACTATCAACATACGTGAATTCATAAGGCCAGCTCAGACCGAAGTCGTAAAGTGTACCCTTACCATCATCAGATTCCTTGCAGTGTTTATATAGGTAATTGCCATTCTCCAGAGAGTCGAGGTCGAAGAAGTTCGTAATGGTACCCACTGAACCCATGGAACCGCCGCCATAGACGCTGTTGTACACATTGCCGCCGCTGACGTGGACTGTGGTGTTACCGCGAACGATACCAGCCATAGCGTTGTGACGCTTCTTAGCGCCTTCGGGATACGTATCAGTACCGCAGCCGGCGCCAAACACATTGCCGCGGGTGGTTATATTCAGGCTACTCCAGGTGTCGCCGCTTTTGGGAACGCCGATGTTACCGCCAAGGACATTGACAATGGCATTTTCGTAATTGTGGCCGCTCTCACCGCCTCCATAGACGGAACCCTTGATGGCGGGGCCTGCGCTGGATGTGCCGATGGTAACCTCCGTGTCGTGAACCCATGCCAGTTTGTCGTAGGGATCCTTACCGGCAGCCGCTGACACGTCACCACGTCCAGAACCGTAGACCATACCGTTGTCCCAACCATTGATACCGATGGTGCCGCCAGTGACCGTCACCGTGGCCTTACCGCCGGAAATCCATGTGCTGGGTACGCCCGTCGTCGGGGTGAACGTGCCGACCGAGCCGTAGGCACCGCCACCATAGACATTATGGTAGATATATGGTTCGCCGCTGACAGCACCTGGACTGATGGTGACATTGGTGTTACCCATGACGAGACCCGAATAGACAGCATTGGTACTGCCCTTACCACCGCCATAGACGTTACCCATGCGGTAGCCGCCGAAGAGCACATAATCCTTGGGACCGCCATCTGTGGTAGCCGCCCTGACTTCGCCGACACCGATGGTGCCACCGCTGACGTTCACGCTGGTATTGCCCTTCACGCAGGCCATCTCACCACCGCCATAGACGCTGGCACGTACCGCACCAGCTGTCATATTAATATAGGTGTTCTTATTCACGTAGGCACCGAACGTCTCCACGTTGGTCACTAATGGGTTGGCCTCGTCGGCAGTGGTTGCGGGATTGTCAATGACATCGTCCTCAGTACCGTAACCGCCGCCATAGACACTACCGAAGGAGTAGCGGTTGTCGCCATCACCCGTCGTCGCACTGGTGATCGTATTCGCCGCTACACCCTCTTGCATCACTGTGCCGATGGTACCGCCGGTGATGACAATCTCCGTACCGACAGAGTCTTCACCCAGGACATGGCCTCCCGTTACGGCACCGAACTCACCACCACCATAGACACTGCCCTTGATCCAAGGCGTTCCGCTGATGGTCAGTTTCGTGCTCTTCACGTTACCCAGCTTATGCCAGTCGATACCATCGTCCGTAAGAGAGATGGGCTGGCCATTCAGCTTCGTGCGTCGTCCCATACCGCCAGCAAAGACGTTGCCGCCCTTAGTGCGTAGCAGCCGGTTGTCCGTGTCAAATAGGGTGTAGGGCACATGATTCGTTGACCTGTAAGTCTCATCGATAGTCGTTCCCGGGACGATATACTTAAACTCATAGTTGTTACCAATCGTACCGCCGCTGATGCTGATGTTGACATGACCACGGCCTCGGCCAAGATTATGCCAATTGGTTATGGCCTTTGTATAGAAGACTGTGTCAGCACCGTTGTCCAACTTATTGTCATCGCGCATTTCTCCGTAACCGTCTACACCTACATTATAGAGGCCGTAGCCCACGGAAGCCAGTCGTCCGCCGCCGTAGATAGAGCCGAGCATGGTGCCGCCCTTGATCTTAAGGTCGATACTACCTGCCACATTACCTGCCGTGTAAGCTTCACCCGAGAATCCGCGACCGCCGCCGAAGATATTACCGTCTACGTAGCTGGTGCCCCAGGTACCAATCTTCGGCCCTGTACCGTCATTGTTGCCGATGGTCATCGTGACGTCGCGCATCACGTGACCGTCCTCACCGCCACCGAATACCGAACCGTAAATCGTGCCGCCAGTGATGTTTACCACCACATCGCGCACGTTGGTCTCTTTGTTGAAGAGCACACGCTGGTCGCCTTTACCGCCACCGAAGAGGTAGCAGGTAACGGGGTGGTTCTTAATCTGATCCAAGGTGCGGGGTACGCCGAGCGTACCGCCTGACATGGTGATGATACATACACCGGTCGTGTCAATACCGTCGGTACCCACGTTTGTCAGCTCGTTACCGCCATAGACGTTCGTCAGAATGTGTCCGCCGGTTATTTCTATCTTCGTATTACCACCCACAGTACCGGCCCTGGTGTGCCATTCGCCCGGACGATACGGGTCTTTACCACAACCGCCGCCGAACACGTTGCCGTAGTACGTGTGGCCGTCTTTGCCGGTAGTGGCACCGCCCTTCGAATTATATTTGTCGGCATACATGTCGTATGTGTAGTAAGGTGCTTCGTATGGCCAGTGGGCACACTCCTTGAGGGCATTGCTTGTAGTGACAGTGGTCGTGAGCGGGTCAATCCAGCCTGATGTGTATGCTGTCGTCTCACCTTCACCTGCACCTATCTGTCCGCCCTTAATTTTCACCAGCGTGTTCTGCTGCACGATACCATTCTCGCTACCGCCATAGACGGAGCCTTTGATGAAGGCGCTACTGTCAATGGTGACGTAGGTACGAGTGGCCAAGGCCAGCGTCTCGACATACTTCAGATAGGCATTTTTCTCTTTTTGTTTATTCCTATCATAATACTGCTTTGAGTTATCTGGTGGCATACGCCAGGGATTCTCATTCGCTTTATACCCCTCGTAGGGCAGCACACCCTTGCCGCCGCCGAACACGTTGCCCAGGAAGGTGGGCATCGTCATCGCTGCGACGGGACCGATTACGGCTTGGCCTTGGACGGTGACGAAACACTGACCGGTCATAGCGTCAAACAGTGAATAGGGCATACCTGGCTCCACGCCATGCACTGCTGCATTCGCTTCTGTTGCAACGTTATATCTTCCAACTGATGCAATCTCGCCACCGCCATAGACGCTCTTCCTCACCTTGGCATTGGCCTGGACGGTAACATGCGTATCGCCACGCAACAGGGCAGAATATCCATGGGTGCTCACGCCCTTACCGCCACCAAATACGTCGCCCTCGATGACAGGCGCACTTGTTACGCCTGAAGTGAGTCCTACCGTCACATGCGAGCCCCATTCCACGCGGGCAATTTCACCGCCACCATAGACGGAGCCTCTCACTATGCCGTTGCCGATGCGAACCGTCGTTCCGACTATGGTGTCCGGAGCCAATCCCACATTATCTCCTTCATGACCCACCATGCCTTTCCTGCAGAAGAAGTTGTCGGCAAGACCGCGACCGCCGCCATACACATTACCCTCGATGGAGTCTGTTCCGTATGACACAGCGTCAAACTTGTCTCCGTTCCGAACGGCACAGATGTTTACAAAGGTGTTACCACCGGCATAAGTGGGTTTGTTTTGCGCGTCTTTACCACTCTCATATTTATCCATAGTGGCCAGATCACCACCGCCATAGACATTACCCGTGATTTGGACGCCCTCGACATCTTTCTTTACGTATGCAACAGTACGTGGAACATCACCATCTTTAATGATATCGCCTTTTGAGTTATATACAGAGTCTCCACTCTCAGTGACGAATATACCACCTGCAACCCCATCCTTTCGCTTCAAGATGTCAATCTGGGCTTTTGTTCCTATGTTTACGGTAGCATTGCCGTGAATTTCGCTTTGATAGCTTCCGCCATAGACATTGCCGATGGTACCTATTTTGTTGTCAATCTGAATGGTGCTCTTTGGGGTTCCATAATAATAGTGGATACCCGCTTTCGCCGTGTCTTGTTGCTCCGTAATTTGTATGTATTCGTCTGTATTGGTATCGTCGTTGTGTTCCTTTATATATAGACCTGTTACAATGGTCTGACCCACCGTCACCGTAGTATCGGTGTATGTAATGGTCATGTCGCTGTTCGGAATAAGATTTCCTCGATAACCTTTTGGAAGCGTGATTTCTTCACCAGCCTTACTGCCTTTTATCATGTCGATATTGACCTCTGTGTCGCCGTTTATCACAGCTCGCCAACCGCCACCATAGACGTTGTCGATACGCGTGGCTGACTTGACATTGACTGTGATTTTACCACGGGTCACACTTGCGCCAGAACTGTTTATCGCTTTGGATCCGGGATAGGTTGCCTCTCGGCTGCCGCCGTAGAGATACTGGATGATGGTGGGATTACAAGTCTCACTCTCCTCCACATTAACGGTGATGTTACCGCCGATGTTACCGCCATGGTCATTACCGCCAAAGACGTTTGTGTAGACGCCGCCGGTGATAGTCAGGTTGATGTTGCCGCGGATATTGGCATCGTAGGAACCACCGAAAATGGTTTCAATTTGAGAGTTCGTACAACCATTCACAATGAAGTTCACGTCAGAATTGATATCGGCACCGCGGCCGGCACCGTAGGAGTGGGTAATCTTCAAGGGACAGGTACTGGTGTAACTGCCGACATCATCTGTACCTTGCAGTTTCGTTGTGGCATTACCCCATACGGTACCCTTGGTGTCGCTACCGGCAAATGTCATACCGATCTTACCACCTACGGCAATAACCGTTGCATCACCGTATACCGGTGCACCGTCGTTCGCATACCAAGTTGTTCCCTTCTTGATTTTATCAGCACCGTTTCCGCCACCGAAGACATATCCGATATGATGGGAGCCAAGAATGACGACAGTGGTCTTGGGCACAGCAGCAGAGTTACCGCCGCCGAAGACCTTTTCGATACTGGTCTTGTCGCAACCGTCAATCATTACCTTCGTTTCCTTGCTGTCAGCGGGTTCGTAGCGTGACAGATTGCCACCGCCATAGACGCTATGGACATCGTATTTGTTGTCTGGATGGCCAGGGATGGGATTTCCGTTACCGTCGAGTTGCTGGGTGTTGTTCACTGTCACCGTCACGTTGCCCAAGGGCGTACCATTGATGTTGTTACAGCCGAAGACACGACCGCTGATGGGAACGGCCGTACTGCTACTGTCCGGATATTCTACTTCTTGTGAAAGTCCCGTGGCATTAATGCCGTTACCCAGTGTCACCGTCACGTCACCATAGACGATGGCTGCCACATCCGTGTGTCCAGAACCTAATTCGGCCAGGTCGCCCAGACCACCGCCATAGGCATTGCCGATGACACCGCCTGTCAGGTTGACGGCGGTCTTGTAGGTTGTACCTGACCAATCGCCGACAATCTGTCTCTTGTAATAATGCTTCTCGTTATCAGCCCAATCGGAAGTTACGGGGACATAATTGTTTTGTGCGTTTTTTGTATAATAGCCGGCAACTATTTGGCCGGTATGTTTCTCAAAATATTCTGTCGTCCCAGTCGCCGTTCCAGAGGCTTTTACATATTCATTGTTGTTTAAGACATAATAATTCGAAACATCTGTACCAGAAGCTAAGAAGCCTTTACTTTCATAACGAGTGGTTGTCGGGATTTCCGTCACTTCATTATAGGCCCATTCTCCCAATGTATGCCCGCTACCGGGATTCCAGTTCGCCGTATTGGTATGTCCCAGTGCACCGCCGCCATAGACGTCGTTGAACACTTTTCCACCCTTAATGTTCACCGTGATGCTGCCCGCTACATTGGCGCTCAGTCCACCGCCATAGACATTGCCGATGGTGCCGCCTTTAATCTCCACCTTAAGTGTGTCGGCAGGAACGGCATGGGTGTATTCAGCCTGGTTACCGCCACCATATACATTCTTGATGTCGGGCTCTACGACTGACAGGGCCTCTGTGCCATTGATGATTACGGATACCGTGCTCTGGGGCGAGCCGTTCACATTGTTACAACCAAACACGTTCGTGGCTTTACCGCCGTTAACGGTGACGGTTACCGCACCGTTCACAGCAGCAGCATAATCGTCGTGACCTTCTCCAAGAGAGGCCTTGTCGCCCAGGCCACCGCCATAGACAGAACCCGTCACCGTACCCTTGTTCAGAGTGACGTTAGTGTGCTTCGAGGCATCTGCCGATTCACCGTTCACCGTACCGAGTGCCGAACCGCCATAGACGTCGCCTATAATGACTGGATTAATTGTGTTGTCGCTTGTGCTGCCAATGGTCACGTCAACATTCTGTCCTACATTGGTGCTGGCACCGAAGCCGCCGCCATAGACATAACCGATAGCACCAACATCACCTTTGGCATGGGCAGGAAGCACTACGCTTTTGTCATCAATAGTTATCGTTTCACTAGCAAAGACGGAGGCTGTCGAGTCGTTCATGACGCTCTGCTTGGTGAGGATGTTGACGGATGTACTGCCGGCAACATTGGCCAGATTACCACCGCCATAGATCTCGCCGATGCTGGTGAACGACTTGGCATTGACGGTAGTGCTATGGCCGAAGTTAGCCCGATTACCGCCACCAAACACCTGTCCGATAATCAATGGCTTACAACCGGTTTCCTCAAGGTTGACCTCGATGTTGCCACCGATCGTACCGCTTACGTTATTACCGCCGAACACTCTGTCGAAGCGTCCGCTGGTGACGGTCAGCGTGACGGCGCCCTTGACGTCGGCCTCCTGAGCGCCGCCATACAGGTTCTGCACGGTAAACTCATCGGACAAGCAGCCCATCGTCATGCTGATGTTACCATCAACGTTGGCTTTTTTACCAGCACCGTAGATGTTGTCGAACTTCAGCGAACAGTCGGTACCAATCTGAAGGTCATCAATGGTGATGTTTGTGCCGCCAGTAGAGGTGCTGTTACTTACATTATATGTACCGATAGTACCAGAATTGTTGCTACCGCCATAGAAGTCGTGAATGAGACCACCATTGAGCACAGTGGTGGCTGTACCGGGTACATTAGCCGGAGTAACCTCGCCGTTACCACCGCCGAAGACGGTGCCGATTTCGTAGGCACCCTTCACCAATACGCTCGTGTTCGATGCATTGGCCGCATTACCGCCGCCATACACCGTCTCAATACTCGGGTTGCAGGTCTCAATGATCACATTCGTCGTGGAGCCGGTAAATGCAGCCAAGTTACCACCGCCATAGACGGCAGTCAGCTCATAAGTTGCTGCATCTTTAGTCGTGGGCGTAGCTGTTCTGGTATGACCTTCATACCCTACGGTCTTATAGATATGCACCTCTGCCGTGCCAGCCGGTGAACCGTTGGCATTGTTGCCGCCAAAGATGCTGCCCTTCACCACACATTCGCCCTTTGCAGTAGGTGTACTTTCATTGTCGTAACCGTTCAGGTTCACACGGACGTTGCCGTTGACAGCTGCCGAATGCTCATTGTCGCCCAAGCCGCCGCCATAGACGTCATGGTTGATGGTTCCTTTCCACAGGTTGACAGTCGTGGTGTCGTTGGTACTACTGTTCACTTCACCCTTGGCCGAACCGCCATAGACATCGTGCGTCACCGTGGCAGTGCCTGAAAGGGCATCTGTACTACTATCGTAATGACCGATTTCTACTAAAACATTGTCCGTCACACCGGTATGCTGTCCGAGTCCGCCGCCGAACACATCGTGTACCGTGCCGCCCAATAGATAGACGTACGTAGCTGCCGCCGTTCCGTTCACATTACAGCCGCCATAGATATCCTTGTCTTCAGCCAGCGTGATGCCGTTCTGATTCACTGTGGCTGAGTGGGTGACGGTGGCCGCTGTAGTTGCGTCGCTGCCTTCACCCATACCGCCGCCGAACACATGGCCAGTGAGCGTGGTAACATGGTTCATGTTCACAACAGTCGTGTCTACAGCACCCAATGCCGAACCGCCATAGACATTACTGTAGATAGAAGAGGTACCCGTAGAGGTGTCGGAGCCCAGGTTGACTGTGGCTTTCTTGGTCGTCGTAGCGTGACCTTTACCACCACCGAACACTCTCTCACCCACACCGCTCGTGCCAACGCTACCGCCCAGCAGGTTCAGTTCGGCCTCGGCCGTCGTGCCGTTGATGTTACAACCGCCGTATACTTTGCCGGTGATGGTGGCTGCGTGAAGCGTTACAGTGGCCTTCTTGCCGATGGCTGCTACATACGCCACAGTATCACCAGAAGCTATCTGACCTTTACCGCCGCCAAACACATTTGCAACGGAACCACTATAGAGATGAACATCTGTATTGGCTGCAGAACCAAATGCCGAGCCGCCATAGATGTCATGCGACAAAGTTGTATTGCCTACTCCTGAAGCACCCAAGTTGACGGTAGCTGTACCTGTGACGTTGGTGCTATGACCCTCGCCGGCACCATAGATATCATTGCCGATGGTGACGCCGACGACATCGCCGCTGACAGTATAGCTGACCGTTCCGATATTGACGGTGGTGTTTCCTGTAACGTTGGCTGAGCAGCCGCCGCCAAAGACCTTGCCGGTGATGTTGGCACCGAGTACAGCCCTTGAACCAGACAACTCCGTCAGCGTACCGATATTGACAATAGGATTACCGGTCACGGCAGCGGCATTACCACCGCCATAGACGTTCCTGACTTTACCCAGTGCAGTCTGTCCGGTAGCCTTCAGCATGTTGATGTTGACCTTCGGATTGCCTGTAACCGTAGCGGCTGCACCATAGCCGCCGCCATAGACAGCTCCTATACTATCACAGGAGATGATGTTCACCTCTGGGTCGGCATAGTTCGCAGGCGTATTGTTATTAGTATAGGCCGTAGTATAGGGAGCTGCGTTGCCGCAACCATAAAGTTCATCAATCTCCACGTCACAATCGGTCTGTTCAACGTTCACCTTGATGAAACCGCCGATAACGCCACCTGACTTGTTGCCGCCGAAGACCTTGGCAAACTTACCGCCATTGACATTGAGGGTAATGCTATTGTTCACGTTGGCATTCATGGCACCGCCATACAGCGCTCCCACTTTGTTAGTCAGACAGCCAATCTGCACGTCAGATGTGCCGTTCATCTCAGCCAAGTTGCCGTAGCTGAACACGTCGCCCAGCTTGGGTTCACAGCTCGTCTCTGTGCTGGTGTCTTCAGCAATAACCAGCGTCGATATACCCGTGATATCACCATTGGTATTGGCACCTGCAAACGTGCGGTAGATGGTACCGCCGTTGATGGTTGTCGTGGCATTTCCGTTTACATTGGCTACCGCATCGCTCGTAGCTTCGTTGATACCCTTCTTCTGTCCCTTACCGCCAGCATAGACATAGCCAATCTCGTAGGCTCCATAGACATTCACGGCACAGCCGGGCACGTCGGCTGCATTACCGCCGCCATACACCTCACGGATACTGCTTGTGCCGCAGCCGTGGATGGTCACCGTCGTGCTATCGCCCTCTGTAGGGGCGTAATTAGCCAAGTTGCCGCCGCCGAAGACACCAGCCAGGTCATAGTTGTGAGCGGATACTTCAGCATCTGTCGCTTTGATATAATCAGGGTCAGACGATGTTTCCTCACTTACCAGTTTGGCATATTTGCTGTTCGTGCTGTTGTTGGTCCCATACACATCCACCGTCACGCTGCCCTTTGGCGTACCCTTCAGGTTGTTACAGCCGAACACACGGCCGAGGACGATAGCCGTATCCTTGTACTGATTCAGCTTCACCGCCACATCGCCATAAACGAGTGCTTCTATGTCATTATCATGGTCCGCGTTATCAATATAGCCTAAGCCGCCGCCATAGACGTCGCCCGTGACGGTGCCGGCATACAGATTCACGTAGGTATGCTTGGTCTTGGTAGCCGACGTATTTTCTGCATCGGCATTGTTCACCTTACCCTTGGCCGAGCCGCCATAGACGTCGCGTAGTATGGTGGCGTTGCCGGAAATCTGATTGGTTTCTGCCTCAGCGTCATATTGACCGACCTCCACCAGTACGTCGTTTGTCACGCCGGTGTTCTCACCCAGACCGCCACCAAAGGCGTCGCGGACACTACCGCCCAGCAACTTGACGGTGGTAGTCGCCGCCGTACCGTTCACGTTACAGCCGCCATAGATGTCTTCGGTGACCGTCGCGCCGAGCAACGATACGGTTGAAGAGGTTGTAATAGTGGCAGAATATGCCTCCTTCGCGGGCGTGGCAGTAGCATCGGCCAACTGTCCCTTACCGCCGCCAAACACGCTCTTGCTGGCCGTACCGTGGTACAGATTCACTTCCGTCGTGGCTACCTCTCCGAAGGCCGAGCCGCCGTAGATGTTGCCGCTCACCGTGCCGTCGCCAACACCGTTGGCTCCGAGGTTCACCATAGCCGTGTCTGTGACATTAGTCTCATGACCTTCACCGCCGCCATAGACGTCGCCAGCGATTGTCACACCGGCATAACCTTTCGTCGTATAAGCCACAGTGTCGATATTCACCTCTGTGTTACCATAAACATCGGCTTTCAAACCGCCGCCATAGACATTGCTGACGATGCGGGCACCCTCAACATTGTGACTTCCTTTGTCGCCTGATGTCAACGTAACGCTGGATGCCGTACCGATATTGACCGTTGTCTTGCCATAAACGTCGGCCTGCTTACCACCGCCATAGACACCGCCCACGACGTCTTGATTGTTCTTGTCTTTAAAGTCGACACCTACTTGGCCTAATTCCGTAGCTGTTATGTAAGTTCCCTCATTTTCCGGGTCTTCCTTCTTACCCATCATCATGTTGATGTTCACCGTCGGGCTGGCATGCATGACAGCACTTGAACCCAAGCCGCCGCCAAATACCTGTCCAATCTTGGTGCAGGAAATGATGTTCAGCTCCGGCTGAGCGTAGGGGTATGGATGTTTGCCGTCCTCATTAGAGGGGTTGCCTACAGCTTGTCCTGTATGATCTTCTTCTGATGTCCTTGGCTGATAATCGGGAGCCGATTCTGTTCCGTTGTTGTAATACCCGTAGATGGAGTAGGCCGCCTCATTACCACCGAGATACAGCTCGTCAATCTCAATAGGACGACAGCCGGTCTCCTCGATGTTCAGCTTGATATGACCTTTGATCATACCGCTGAGGTTGTTGCCGCCAAACACCTGACGGAAGCTGCCGCTGGTGATGGTCAGCTCCACGTTGCCGTTCACGTTGGCATTGTCGGCACCGCCGAACACCTGGTCAATCTTCGTCGCAGGCATACAACCCATGACAAGGATGGCATCGCCGTCGATGTCGGCATTCTTACCGGCACCCACCATCTTCACCACGTCCAGGGCACAGCCTTCTGCACCGGCATCATCGGCCCTCAGCGTGGCACTTCCTCTGATGTTACCTTTCTGGTTACTGGCACCGTATGCCTCATGGATAAATCCACCTGTCAGTAAGGTATTGGCGTTGCCATTCACATCGGCACCGGCATTGTCCGTCCAGTGGGCACCATTGTCGAGAGTCCACGGGTCCTTACCGTTACCACCGCCGAACACGTAGCCTATTTCGTAAGCTCCCGATACCAGCACATTGGTCTCGGGCACGGCAGCAGCATTACCACCGCCATAGACGCTCTCCACGCTGACACCGCAAGTCAGGATGTTCACGTTGGTCTTCTTGCCCGCAGCAGCCGTGTAGTTGGCCAGGTTGCCACCGCCATAGACGGCTGCCACATGGTAAGTATGCGTTGCCGACTCATTGTGCAGATTGGCCGAAGCAGTCTTTTCAACATTGCCTTTACCGGTCTTATAGACATTCACCGTCACGTTGCCATACGGACTTCCGTTCTGGTTGTTGCAGCCAAACACGCGGCCGCTCTTCACCACGTCAGCATGGGGACTACCATAGTTTGCTATCTTGAAAACCGTAACAGTATCGGCAGGGGCAACTTCGCCATTCACAGAATCACATCCTAAAAACACCGTGACATCGCCATAGACGTTGGCTTCTATACCAGTAACGGCCGCAATGCTATGCTCGGGGTCAGCCGTTACGGCTTTCACACCCAGACCGCCACCGTAGGCATCGCCCTCGATGGTACCGCCATTCAGTTTGACAATCGTCCTATAGAAAGTGGTCCCGTCTCCATTGACTTTCCCGGAAGCCCATGTGCTGTCGGTTTTGTTCCAGTTGCCTATATTCGTATGGGCCTTGGCGCCGCCGCCATACACATCGCCATTCACGGTGCCGCCCGTCATGTTCACCTCTACGCTGCCATCCACTTTGGCCAGGTTACCGCCGCCATAGACGTTGCCTCGGACTCTGACTTGAGCCGTGACATTACCTGCTGACAGCAGAACTGTCAACAGCAGGGTAACGATTAGTCTGACTCCGTGAAGTCCGTATAATCCGTAGTGTGGGGTATATCTATTGTTCATCGTGCTTATTCACTATAGTTCGCGCGTATACGCGTATGCCACTGCAAAAGTACTACTTTTTTGTAAAACCACCAAATATTTTAACAAAAAAAATAATCAGGAAGCGTATTACTGTCCTTCAACCAAATGTGACATGTGACATTAAGCTTCAAATGTATGGGGATTCGTTAATAATTCTGATGACTTTTTATTTATATTTATATATTATATATATATAATATATAAATATAAGCATTGTGAGACACCTTAATGTCACATGTCACATGTCACAACGTCACATACCCCAAATGCCTAAGGATTGGGGGCTAACTCGACCTTTAGTCCGGGTAAACCCCGGCGTTGGTCGGAGTAAACATCCCCCTTTGGTCGGAGTAAAGTGAGTGTTTATCACTTGATGTACACCTTTGTGCTGCCTTCCACTACGCCGTTATCGCCGCCGCCGTACACGTTGCCATACACCTCCGTGTCGCCCTCAATGTTGACAGTGACGGTGTGGGCGGTGCCAGTGACGTAGCTCGACTCACCACCGCCATAGACGTTGCCTTTGGATGTGTCCCCCGACGTTCCAATCACACTATTTCCTTTGATTGTTAGGGTAACGTTACCGTCCACCGAGCCAAGGTTTTCACTGGTAAGGACTTGATCGGTATAGATGTAGTGGTTGGTCGTCAGGTCGCTGCCGGAATTACCGTCAGACAGGGTAACACTTTCCTCGGCGGCGTTTTTCCATGTGAATGTGGTGGTTCCGGAAAAAACACCAGGTTCAAACATTCCCGAAGATTTGTTGTAGTTCGGATTATTCGTGAAGCCTGCGTCTCTTACTTCGAGGGTTGGTAACGAGGCTGAGTAGCCTGCACCGAACACATTTCCTTTCACCGTGCAGCCGTCAAGTTCCGAGGTTACAGTACCCACAACTTTGCCAAGACTGCCACCACCATAGAAGTTGTTCTCTATGGTACAGTTCTTCAATTTCGATTCCACGTCATTGCATTGAGCCAACGAGAAAGATGCAAACTTGACATAGAGTCGGCCCCCCGTTTTACCACTACTCCAGACAAAAAACTCATAGTCAAAATCAGTGGCTACTCCAATACCTTTCTTTCCATATTTTGCATCACCAGGACAATTTGTGGTTGCCCCATCGAAATATTTACCTCGGTCATTGACATATTTACCTGCCCAACCACTCCAGTCTGTCGATGTTAAGTCGTAATACTTCTTTCTGGAATAAGCGGTTCCACCATAGCCAGCACCGAAGAATGTTCCAAAAACACAACCATCGGCATTAGTGGTAACCTTCCTTCCTGATTCCATATTACCGAACTTAGGACCACCACAGAAAGTGGTCACATGACTATTGAAAATGTCGACGGTTACGTTGCCTTTAATGTTTTTACCCGTTGCTCCATTAGTACCTCCTCCGAAGAAATTGTCGATATCGGCGTTGTAAATTTGCCATTGCACATGGCCGTTGATGGCTTCTTGTGCCGCTCCTGCTGCCTCGTGGAAATAGCCGCCGCTGATGTAGCATTCGGCGTTGTCTTTCCTTACTGCAGCATCCTGATTAAAGATACCAGTAAGGTAGAAACCTTCATACTCGCCGCCGGTAACTGATACTGGCGGATGAGGTGTGGATTGAGAGCCGTCACCATGAGTACCCATATTGAATTCCTTAAACCAGACATTTCCACCAAGATGCATGTACGTGGTTTTTCCATTTACTTTAGAATTGTTTGTTGACACGAATTGGTCAAGAACACCTCCTTGGAGGATAAGCGGTCCGTCTGTCCTGTTGGCATTATCAACTAAATCCTCGTATTCTAACTGACAGAAGTAAATAGAAGATGTATTGGTAATCTCAAACCAGGCACTGGGGTGTATGATAGCCATATTAAAGATATCATTTGCCCCATTGGGCTTCTGAGCCTGGGCGGTGCCTGGGATATTCAGGAAATCGAAACGAATAGGGCATACTCTCTTCTTACCTGAATGATGATAAATCATACTGTAGTCAGGCTCATGGTCATTGTCTATATCCACTGACATGAGGGTAAATGGATTGGTACTGTTTGAAGGTATACCAACCTGATGGAAGTTGCCCACTAACACAACTGCATTGTCATAGACTGTTGGGCCGTAGCCACCTAGACCACCAAGTGCGTTACCAATTGAGGTGTATATTTTTTGACCATTAAACAGCGTTTCATTACTATTGTTTTTTGCCTGTACGCCTGTCTGAGAGACATCTTGTTTAGCATAACTCGTACTGAACACTGCATCGTAATACGGATCAGAAATATATGATGCCTTGGCCCAGTAGGGCTCAATTTCGATGGCAGTCACGCCGTAGGGTACATCGAAATAGGCTCCCTGTGAGAACACGCGATTGCTTACCTCATAAAGATCTTTGTTTTTACATTTACGGTCCGCAAAGTTGTAACCTCCCGGCCGGTCTTCTGGTACATAGTTACCAGTTGTACCTCCTGTGATTGAGATAATCTTCCAACCTGTGACCACGCGGTTTTCTGTGTAGTTGCCCGTACCCACATCGTTGTAGTAAGGCAGTTGCACCTTATCGTAGTTGTAGTTGAAGCGGTCAAAGTCCTTGTCAGTGCGTTGGAGCGTGAGGCTCGTTGTCTGCACATCACTGGTAGCTGCGGTTGGCCAGCTTTGCCCTCCATCCGTCTTTTGGCTCTTTGTGCGGATAGTTACAGACAAAGTCCCCAACTTACCTCCCTTATTGCGGTCTTCCTCAGAAGGTTTACCATTGACCAAGGTAAGTGTAGGTGCATGCTCAAAGTCTGGATTGATGATGGATGGATAGGTTCCCTGAGCCTTTAGAATAGGATAGGGCTTGGGGTTGTCAATTGTCCTGTCAGCCGTCTCGAGTACCCATTTGAGCATCTGGCCGGCGTCAGCCACATTTCCCGTTACGTAAAAAGCCGCCAACTTCTTGTTACTGTTGAGTAGCAGACGGTAGAATTCGAAGCGGTTGAGGTATTTCTCCTCGACTGCCAGCGTACAGTTGTACTTACCTGAGGTGATATGGCTGGTAGGCAATTTCTCGTATGCGTAATAATTGAAGGTGGTCAGACCACCGCTATTTAAGTTGTTAATGTTATTTCCACCATAAACGGGAGAGCGGTTATTTCCATCAGTGATGTCACCGTAGAACATGCAGTTCATTACCATGGTGTTGATGCTTGCAGCAGTGGTGGTAGCGTTGTTGTTACCCACGATGCCGCCGACGTTGGAGCCTTCAGTGATATTAGCAAAAGAATAGCAGTTGATGACGCGGGCCTTATCACTTATTTGTCCCACCAAACCACCTGTGTTTCCCGTACCACCCACTGAGCCACTGAGGATACCGACGTTGTAAATACGGGCATTATCTCCGCTAGCCTCACAAGCAATAGCACCAGTATTACCGCTATGACCACTGATGTTCACTCCTTCCAACACAAGATTTCTCACCGTGCCGGTGAGGGTGGTGAACAGGGGGGCGCTAAGACCGCTGATGCGGTAGGGCATATGGGTAGCGGGGTCGATGGCAGCCTCTAACGTTCCGTTGAAGGTGCTAACGCCGGTGGTTCCACCCGTAATGTCCGACGTGATAACATAATTTCCGTCAGCATCGGTTATCTCGCTCAAAGAAGTAATATCTTCTCCCCACGCTCCCGTGGCTCCTGCCGTCATCATTACCAACAGCAGGAGAATCCGTGAGATCTGTGTCATCTGAGGTTTCTTATCTTTTTTCATATTTCGTTTCATGTCGTATGTCATATTGTATTTGTTATTTCACTTCTAATTTCTTGGTGTACTCCCTGTCGGCTGTCTGGACGATGTAGACGCCGCTGATGTTGACGCGTGTCTCGATGGTTTCGCCCGGCTTGAGGGTGAAGGTGTTCACGGTGATGCCGGCGGTGGTGAGGATGCGTACATCGGTCGCATAGCGCAGGGCTGACTCTACCACGACGCTCTTCTTGCCGGCACGGATGATGAGCGTACCCGGATCTTCGGCCTTCTGGGTGTCATGAGGCATCTCCATCTCACCTTGTCCGTTCGAGAAGACGATGCTGCGGGTGGTCTCACGGGCTCCGCTGACAACAGTTGACGTGAAGAAGGGACGGAAGGCCGACAACTGTGTGGCATCGCCAGAAGCAGATATCCTGTCGTAGCCGCTTCCGTTGGTGTTCAATGTATAGATGTCGCTTCCTGCATCAAAGGCCATGTTCAAGTAGTTGGGCTTGAAGGTGTAGGTATAGGTCTTGCTGTTGCCCGTGTCGTTGTACGTAACGTTCACATCTGTCATCTCGTCGTCGCTCACCTGGATGGTGGTTCCCGGCACAGAGGCAAACGTGATGGTCTGCGGGTTAAGCTGTACTGGCTTGGTATTGGCGGTAGTCTTGGCAGTCCACTGGCCGCTCAGGTCAAACTCGTAGTAAGTTACGCCAGGCAAGCCAAGCAGGTAGGGAGTGCCGTTGGTCAGGAGCGGATAGTTGCCGTAGGATCGTGCGGTACGGTAGTACTCCTGATAGGTATCGAGATTCTTGTCCATCTGGCTGTGGTTGCCCTCATAATAGTAGTCCCAGAGGAAGGTGTTGGTAACCGAATTGTCCTCCGTCTTGTTGAATAATACGGAACCGTCGGTCGTCGATGGGTAGTTAAAGGTGGCGTTGAGGACACCTGTCGTATCAGTCTTCAGCGTCAGTGCGCTGTTGGCCTCAAGTCTGCGCAGCCAGTACTCGTGACCAATCTTCTTGGTCTTGGTATTGTCGTTGTAGGCGTTCTGGCTACCGCTGTAGAAGTGGGTAATCTCACCCTTCTGGTCGGTTGTCACCAGTTCGGCCGAGAATGGCAGGCTGATGGTCTCCCAGCCCTTCGTGCGGTCTACATAGTTGTTGGGCATGCGTTGATACCACATACGCATATCCTTATTGAAGGTGTAGGCTATAGGTGCGTTAAAGTCCTGACGGTCAACCAGGAAGTGGTCTGTTTCTGCGCCATAAGTGTTTGCGGCCGTCTGCTCAACCCAGTGACCATGAATATACTGGCCATCCTGAGATTCCACATTGCGGTAGGTTTTATCAAGTTCCTTAAACTCAGGCTCAATGAGGTAGGCACTCACGACGTTGGCCGTCTGCTGGCCCGCAGTGGGTGTCTGGCCCTCGTCAGTGCCGCCCTTGGCGAAGGTATATACCAAGAGGTTCTTCGTCAGTTCGGCATCCAGACCGCCACGGAAGTCTGCAAGGCGGATGCCTGACAGGCCGTCGTCGTCGAGCAGCGGCGGGTAGAATGCATATTTGTCTGTTGTCTTTCCATCCTTCTGCTGTGAGGTCTTCGACCACTGCTGCCAGCCCAACTCATAAGCCTTCTTGTCCCCATTAGACGCATAGGCATCGTTATGGCCTGTGAAGTCAATGGCTGTCATGTTCTTGTAGGCCACCACGCTATCGTTGTTGTACTTGTTCTTGGCAAAGACGGCGTAGGGGTTGAAGTAGGCCACACCCATCTCGTTGCTGCGGTAGTAAGCCGGTGCACGGTAGACGCGGTTGCCCTCAACGGTGGTCTGTAGGTAGTCGCCGCTTCGGTTCACGCTCGTCGGGTAGTCCTGATGTGAGCGGCCTTCCACCTGGTCGTAGTTCAGAGACTGACCGAAGAAGATATAGTCGTCGGGCCAGAGCGGGCTGAAGCCTGAAACGTCCTTCTCTTCATCGTAATAGAAGCGTACGTTGGTTTCCTCAGGGATGATACTGTCAGCATAGAGGAAGTCCTCGTACTTATAGCGGTCTTCCACGTACTTGACATTTGTGCCACTGCCCGATGAGCATAGGCTGCCGTCGCCACTGCCGTAGTAGCCCGTCTGCGGGGTCGTGAAGCCCGGTTTCCAGTAGCTGTATGCGTTGCCCGACTTCGTTTGCTGGTCGCTGTAGCGCTTATAGAGGTAGAAGCCGTTCAGGTTGTAGGCCACCTCACCGTTGTAGAATGCCTGCTTCGGCTTCTTCGTCGGGATGC
Organism: uncultured Prevotellaceae bacterium; assembly: GCA_902780025.1. Classification (GTDB taxonomy): domain Bacteria; phylum Bacteroidota; class Bacteroidia; order Bacteroidales; family Bacteroidaceae; genus Prevotella. The sequence goes on along the minus strand of CACZDV010000005.1, from coordinate 62,752 downwards.
CGTAGTTGCCGCTGTGGTTGGTGTATGCCTGCATCTTATTCGAATTATCGGTAGCAGGCGTCGTAGCGGCTGTATCTTCCTCCTCGTAGTAGCAGTTGACAATACGTATCGGGCGACCATTGTTCAGGATAGGTTCATTGAATACCGGCTTCGAAGTCTTTGCTGCTTTCGATGTGGTGCTTATCCAGCAGTTCTCCACATAGCCGTCGCCCCTCTCGGCGATGCCGGCGCCGGTGAACGTGCCGCTGACGCCGAGGTTATAGACGTCGCCGCAGAGATGGGCGAAGAGCGAATGATCAAGGCCGCTCAGGTGGTGACCGTCGCCGTGCAGCGTACCGTCGAAGCACTTGCCAGCAACGCCCTCATCCTCGTTGGTGGTACTTGGGTCGTCAACAACGTCATTGTCACCGATAGGCGTCCACGCGGAACCGCTGTGGTCGATGTCTGTACGCAGGATGAACTCCAGGTTGCGTCCGGCACGGACTTGGGTGTCGAGCGGCTTATGGCCCTTGAAGGTGCCTGAGGTGATGGTGTCATGCGCAAGGGTAGGACTATCCAGCACACTCAGGTCATAGAGACTCTTGAAGAGGTCGAGGCCGTTCTTGCTACCCGTCTTGTCCTTGCTATAGTCGTTGATGTAGATCTTCGGCTCGCGCTTGACGTTCGGGTTGTCAATATAGTAGTGGTGTTGCTTGGCCTCCATCACCCTCTTCAGGTCGTGATAGTTGGCTACGCTGACGGGTACGGCGTTAGAATAGGTCTTGCCGAGATAGGTCTTGGCATAGTAGGCTACATACCAGTCATGCTGATACCAGTAGAGCGGATTGGCATCGGGCACGTAGTCGATGCCGTTGGTGTGGCTCTCGGCGTCGCCGATGCGTTCGAACAGCTCCCAGCCGCCACCCATGACCTCGTAGGCACCCGGTTTGACGTTGGGCTCGCGCATACCCAGATAGTGGCCGGGAATCACGATGTCAGGCCGCTTGATGTCCTCAATCTCGGGGATACCACTCTTGAACTGCAGGTGGATGTTTACCACGTGGCGCTCGCTGATAGGTGTCACACCGCCCGAGTTGTCAACCTCCTCGTAGTCGTACTGGTAGATGACGGTGATAATCTTCTCGGTAGAGAGGTCGTAGATATCGGAATTACGGCTTACATAGAGTGTACTCACCTCGGTGGGCGAGATGCCGTGGATGGTGAAGCCCGTTTGGTCGTTGATCAAGTCCTTGTAGGTGTTCTTTGTAATCACTATTCCCTGTGGAACACTATCCGTTTGATTGTAGAAACCCGTCACCGTGCAGTAATCGTCCGTCGTGCCGCCCTTGATGGCAGTCACATTTGCCGCGTTCGTCACACCGGTGGTGGCCTCGTAACTGTCGCGGCAGTAGTAGAACGTCGTGCCCTTGTCGGCTTCATTAAATTGCAGTACGGTCACACAGGACTGATCTGTCAGACTGCTGTATTCAGAAGCGGAAATAGTCTGGCCGGCAGCGTAGGGCGAATTGCCTATCTGGAACGACGTATTGACTACGTATACCTTGTAAGCGTCAGCCTCCCTTGGCGTGACAGGAGTATAGTGGCGCTGCTCGTTGACAAGTGACTCGTACGCTGTGCGGCTCAGCTCAGTGCCAACATAGATGAAATCATTCGTTGAGGTCTTCTTAAACTTCTTTCCCGTAGCCACCTCTGTACTGTCGTTGTTGGTTCCGTTATATGTAGCGGTATAGTCAACGGGGCGCTCAAGCGAGTAATGGGCAGCATTGGCTTCAGCACCAGCCAGATTGCCAGCAGCGCTGTCGTATTCGTATTTCTGGCCTTCAGGATGTATTGTCGCATTCTGAGCATTCTTACCATACAGCGAGTCGATGAGCAAATCGAGGGCATCGTAGTTGAAGGTGAACTTTTGACGGTCGGTAGGCGACATACTGCTCCAAGCCTCCAGACCACGGTAGTTCTTGCCGCTTTCGTAGTAGTTGCCGCCATAGTTTCCTTCGGTCAGACAGTAGTAGGCGGGCACGATGTTCTTTTCAATCTCAGCTGCCAGCTTGGGATTGCTGGTAGTAAAGCGGTAGATATAAGCCTGCTTTTCCGCTTCCGTCATCTTGCTGTCGACGTAGATGAACTCAGTGGTGCTGAGCTGGATGGTGCTCGTACAGATATAGGCAGGCGATGTACTGCCAGAATGGGCGTCAGCAACAGTCTTAGATACCGTGCTGCCCGGATTCATGTGGTGTGTGCCGGTAGCATCCGAGACGGAGAACTGTTTAGTCACCAGATAGGCGGGACCGAACGTAGCCTGATTGGCCGGACGTTTATTTTCAGCAATAGATTGGTAGGCGTCATAGACATTCTTCGAAATAAGGTTGCCCACCTTGTATGCTTGTTGTCCGAGTACCTCGCCCGTCGTACTGATCAGTCGGTAGGTGGGACCGTCCCAGTAGGCGTCTTTACCCGGTTTGGTATTTGTCGATACAGCTGCCAAATCTTTATAGGCTGCAAGATCAATCTTGGTTCCGATGCTGTCTTTCTTGGGGGTGTACCAAGTGTCCCACTCCGTAGGATTGTTCACCTTGTAAGTCAGCAAATAACCGTTGTTGTGGCTTACGTTGTTCGACTCACGGAAGGCGAAGTCGAAGGCCTCGTAGACGGGCTTGTTGTCTTCGCCGGTGACCACGATGGAGTTGCCGTTTGCATCGACAGTAGCCTTCTGGACAGCAGGAACGCCGGAAGCAATGTATTCACTATTGCCACCCGCCGTAGTCTTCAAACTGTTGTATTCTGCTGGCAGCATCACATAGCCTTCAGGATAGAACTTGCCACCAAGCTTGCAACTGTCGACAACCACGTAGGTCTTTTTCACGAACAGGTCCTTTTCAGAGTTGCTCAGCAGATAGTAGTCCCAGTAGCTGATGGGGTCGTTCTTGGAGTAGGTGACATCGTTGATGTTGACCTTCTTGTCACCATCCAGCGGCACGTCCGTTGTAGCATAGTAGGCGTAGAGGTTAGGCTGGACGTTGAGTAGCTTCATGGTACCGTGAGAGGCTGCTGAAATGGTCAGCGGTATCTCCACCGTCTCGCTGTAGGCGTTCGGAGTGCCGGTGTAGGCAGAAATATACTGGTCGTAGACATAGACAGAACCCTTGATGAACCAGTAGTGGGCGGGTACGCCGCCAGGGGCTTTGTAATCAGTCTTATACTTACTGCTGATGTTATAGCAGTCGTCGATGATGGTCTGTGTGCTGTGTATGAAGTTACCCGAAGTCTGCCATTTCTTCTTGGTATCATCATTACTGTTGTCATAGGTGAAGTCCTTACGGGTGATGGCATCCTTGTTGAGGGCGGTTAGCGTGGCATGCTTCTGTTTGTTGTACGTCGGAATACCATGCTCGTTCTTGGCATAGACGAAGCCACCACCGATACCGGGCTGCACGTTGATGAGGTCGAGCTCGACGACACCGGTGATGGGGCCCCAGTCCTTCTCGTAGAGACCGTCGCCAGTACTCTTCTCGGTGGTCAGCTCAAGATACACACCCGATGCCAGTGCCACCTTGTTGAGGCTACTGCCGTTGTTACGTGAGCGGTCATTGACGTGCGCGGCCTTCCAATTATAATAGGTGGCGCCGGATGTCCCGTAATTATAGGTTGTGTTGTCTATCTTAATAGCTGATTTATACAGACTGTCGTTTGAGGCGTTTTCTGTCCTACGGATGTCTTTGCTGTCCATGAAGTGTACGTCGCTGGTCAGCGCACCGAGGTAGTTCACGATGTTGTAGATACCGAAGTAGTTGCCGTGGATGGCCTTGTTAAGGTCAACAAAATCATCGGGATGCTGGTCTTCGATATGAGTTGAGTCTGTTCTGCCTTCTTTTAGTTCCAGGTCGCTGGCAATCTTCGAATGCTGCTGGTTGAGCGACACCTCACGTACGCGGTTGATGGTGTAGTTGGTGAAGTCCACAATCTCAGGCACACGGTCTTGGGCACCCTGCATCACCATACGGCTGCCGAAGACGCCGCAGAAGTCGGCACGCTGGATGCTGTTCATCAGTCGGCCGGCATAGACGGGCAGTACACCGCTCTCCTCCCAGTATTCGGGATTGGGCTTTAAGCTGCCTTCTTCTTCTCCTTCAACGAGGATGTACGTTCCATCTCCCGAGGTGATACGATTGCCATCCGCATCTACCTTCACGGGGGTGGTCTTGTTCTCCATGAACACCACTACCATATCGTCCATCGTGATGGTCGAAGCCTTGGTCTTGCCGTCGCTGGAAGCCGGGTTGTAGCGTGTGCCGTCTTTGTCAGTACAGGTTTTCTTGCACTTGTATTTCAGTTCATAATAGGCTGCTTCACGTTCGGGGAGGGCATGATAGGCTTTGATGCCTATTTCCTTATCGATATAGTAGTAATCGGTGCCGTAGTTGGAGATGTTCAGGCCGCGGTAGCCGTCGACAAACGTCAGGTTGCCGTCGCCGTAGAGACCACCGATATGTCCCGTACCTAAGGTAATGAGGTCGCGGTGGTAGACATCGTGGATGGAGGCCGTGGCATTGCCGTAGACGGAGGTGGCGTTAGCGTAGGCCGTCGTAGAACCTGCTGACGTGTTACCGCCGGCAAACACAGCATTGTGGATCTTGATGCCGGTGGAATCAAGACATGCCCATCTTTCTCTGTCCAGTTTCTTGTTTTCCAGGTAATGGAGTTCAGAAGTGGGGACATACTGACCAACAGAGTACTCAACATCATTGATAGTAACGGGAGACAACACCTTGCAGTGCGGTTCTATCAGCACCTTGCAGTCCTCAGTGGGAATATACTCGCCATTATCAATCTCAAAGTCGGCATCATTTGTATACGTACCACTACTACTAATCTTATGGCGGTAATAGTAGCCTTCCTTGCCATTATCATAGCGCACACCTTTCTTAATGCCGCGCCCTTGTTTCACGACGCCATTGTCCATGTACTCGTAGGCACTATAGACATAACCTACATCGCCGCCGCCGAACACGTTGCCGTATTCTTGAGCCAAACCTGCCAGGGTTCCTATCTCACCGCCATAGATGTTTACCTCAGTCTGGCCGAAGACAAAACCGTCGGAGAAGAGTGTTCCGCGCTCGCCCAGATTGTTGTAACCGCGACCGCCGCCGAAGACATTACGGTGGACGTGACCCTCATACATCTCGATGTTGGTCTTTCCGGCCTTGTAGATGCCCTGAAGCGATCGCTCGGAATTGTTCGTGCCGGAGGCTGTGATGATACCGCGGCCGATGGCTGCAATCTCACCGCCGCCGAAGAGAGAGTTGCGCACGTGGCCGCCATACATCTTGACCATGGTGGTGTCAACGTTGCTGTCGTCAATATAGCCACCGCCGAAGATGCAGCCACTGTCGTACAGATTGCTGTTGGCTTCGAAATGGCCGTCCTTGTTCTTATAGGTCTCGTCTTCAATCTTCTCCTCGTAGCGCTCGTCAATATCCGTCGTCTTAGGATTGTCGGTGAGGTCGGGATTGAACTGATAACCGACATAGCCGTTGTTGAGGGTGATGTTGGCCGTGCCGTAGATGGCACCACCCTCGCCGCCGCCGTAGGCGTTACGCTGAATGGCAGGACGGCCGTAGTAGAAGCTGTGCTTGCTGATGCTGTTCTCAAGTAATTTCAGACTGTCGGTGACGATGTATTCCTCTGCCAGTCCGATTACCACGTGGGTCTCTCCGGGGATGTCGCCAATGGGGGAGTCGCTGATGCCGGCATTCACTTCAACCTGCTTGTCATCCTTAGTGACGACCTTGGTGTGCTTTCCCACACCACCTTCCCAGCCGCCGCCGTAGACGTTACGGGCGGTACCACCCATGATAAAGGCATTGGCACTGGCGGTGAAGTTCTTCGAGCCAAAGAGGTCGTACACACCACCGGCGGTACCGGCAGCATAGATGTCTTTCTTCACCTTGCCGCCAAGCAGGGCGATGTAGGTGGTGCCATAGCAGTCGCCACTACGCTCGACAGCACTCTGGCCCCAGCCGCCGCCGTAAGCGTAGTTCACCACCTCGGCACCCTCGTTGATGATGACGTTGGCATTGAATTTCGTGGCAGGGAACTGGCTGGTCAACTTTCCACTCAGCTCCGGACGATTGTTCACCCTGGTGAAGTTGGTATTATCGCTGATAATGTAATCGTCATAGTAGTCGTTTGCAGGTACATAATAGCTGCCCAGCGTCCAGGCGTCTTTCCAGTCCTCCTTCCAGTTAGCCACCTCAGTAGGTTTCAGGGTGCCGCCAACGATGCCATTTACCCATTTGTCAGCCTTGCTCCAGGTGGGGTCGTCAGTAGAAATCTGCGACGACGGGTATTCTTTGAAGAGCTGCATATACTTCTGTACACTCTCTGCGTTCAGCACATGGCCCATCTTGCCGCCGCCATAGACCTCGTAGACCTTGGCACCCGAGAGCAGGTTCACCTCCGTGTGCTCTGCCCAGGTGTCGACACCATCGCCTGCACCATAGACCTTGGCTAAATAGCCGGACTCTTTATTCGACCATACCGGTGAGGAGACATTTACCTGGGCGTAGAGTGTGCGGCGTTTACTGTTATTACCGCCATAAATGGCACCACTCACACGAGCTAACTCGCTGGTGTTCTTGTAGTTCACCTGAGACTGGTAGACGTCGCATGGCGGGAGGATCTGCGTACCGTAGGCACCGCCAAAGATATTCTCAATCTTAATGGTAGATTTCGTAGGTACGTTGACTACTGTGCGGCGTGTCACACCCTCGTTGTAGCTGCCACCATAGGCGGCCTTCACCTGTCCGCGCATCAGGTCGATGACAGTTGAGGCTCGGTCGAGGTCAAAGTCGCTGGCAAATGTTTCTATGGGTTCAAAGGACATTCCCAGACCATTGTTCATGCCGGAGCCGAAGATCTCGGTTTTAGTGAAGTTTTCCATGCTCTGAGGAATGTCGATGAGCACATAGCTGCGCTTTTGGGACTTGTCGCCCACACGGTCACCAGGGGTGCCCTCACTGCCGCCGAACACCATGCTGATTTCGCTGCTGGAGCTGCTTACGGTCTCATTGGTAGGACGTATATGTACGAAGGTATTGTCAATTTCTGCTCTTTTGGAAGTTGTCGTGATGCGACTGGTGTATTTCATGTCGTTGTAGTCGTAGTCGCCGAAGCTACCGCCGAAGATGCTGCCCACATGTCCTTGCACGTATTCTACATACGACGAAGCTTTCAGCACATTGGGGTCATCCCTGCCAGTGGGGTTGTGTATCTGATCCTGACTGAGCAAGTCTTCCCTGACGTAGTCCTTGAAGTCCTTCACGCCGATGATTCTGCCGCCCAAGTCGTTGCCACCGTAGGTGTTGTCACGAACCCAGGGGAAACCGGTCACGGTGGTTGCTGTCTCGCCGGTTCCTACCTTCCATTGTCCGATGTAGGTCTCTGTATGGCCTAAGATATCTGCGTTGCACGAGCCGGTGAAGATGTTGAACACTCGGCAGTTGCCAAGATTGATGCGGGTGTCGCCGCAAATCAAACCCTCGAAGGAACCGCCGTAGACAAACTCACACTCGGCCATCGCTGCCTTCTCGGTCGAATCTTTCTTTTCAAAGTCTTCTGTCGAACAGCCCATTTTCGAGCCATGTACGTTGATGGTTGTACTGTATTTGGAATCATAGCCATTGGAACTGGTGTCATAGCTGAGTACGCCGGTCGCCGCATTCCGGGTACCCTTGCCGATGGCACCTTCCTCGCTGCCACCAAATAACTGGAACGCATAACCGGCGTTCACGTTGATGGTTGTGCTGCCCCAAATCTCTGTATTCTTACCTTTTCCACCGCCGAACACGTTGAGAGCGGAACCGAGTACATCCATACCTTGCTCGTTGAGGATAACACCACTGCGACGCTCTGTAATGTTATAGGCATCGTGGCCGTAGAGGATGTCCTTGTTGGGCTTCGGGTCGGCAGCCGTGGCTATTGGGGTGGCTGTATCGAATACACCATACTTGCCATAGCGGTCGACGATGGTGCCGTTGATGTTGATCACCACATTGCCGTTTACATGGCCCGACTCACAGCAGCCGCCATAGACGTTGCCGCCCACCAGACGGCGCGTCTTGTCCGGATCGTCGTCGGCAGTGCTCGTTGTACGAGCAGAGAGCGTTGTCGGGCGGGTAGTGGTACCGTCACCCTCAATGGTGTTCCATTCCAGTCCTAACGTCTTGTCCGTCGGGTCTTTCCACCGTTGGGGCATCAGTCTCAGGTCTGAGAGGTTAAGTACCAGTTTGTCACCATTATCTTCAGGAGCAAGCAGGATTCCGCCTTCGTAGGCTGCATTATAGGTGGACTTGGGAACGTATGCATTGTTACTGCCACCCACCAACTTGTCGAAAATGATAATCTTGTGGTTGAAGTTGATGGTGTTGCTCTTGTCAAACTTCATGCTGCCCACGTTGCCGCCGCAGTAGAAGGAGCCGAAGTAGCTGGTGTAGTCTAAATAGGTGGCAGGGTCGCCTGTGGTTTCGTTGATCTTCTGGTCGAACACCAATTGGGGCTTGATCGTCATGGCACAGCCGTCCATATAGGTATCGAACTCCGTCGAATCCTTCAGGTTCATCTGACTGAAGTCATAGCTGTTCTCGCCAATTGTGACATTGCCGGCATACAAGCTTAATACGCCATTTGTCAATGTGTCAACCATATTCTCGCCGTTGTTGCCGAGGAATACTTTGTCGGCTTTTACGTAGGAACCGACCTTCAGTTCCACCAACGGACTCTCGTTTGGCCCTAATTTGGCGCTGGGCTTCAGCGTGGCGCTGTTGCCGCCCACGTAGACGCTGCCACCGATGATGACCTCCTTCTTCATCGTGCCATCGGCGTTGGCCTCACCTGCCAGTCGGAGTGATACCTGCTCAGCATTGGGGCGGAAGATATTTAGGGCTTCGACGGACTCATGCCCCTCAGTATAGTCAAAAGTGGAATTGCCATAGGCTCTTTCTTTATCTCTTACCGTTTCAGGATTATAATAGAAGTCCTTATATTCGTCCATCGCGCCCAAAGTGGCATTGTCGGTATAGGCATACGACCCGTTGCCGCCGCCATAGACGTCGCCGAGTATGTTGCTATAGATACCCACGGCATTGCCTCCGAAGACTCGGCCGGAAATGTCGTTACCACCATAGACATTGGTAATGATGCCGCCGCGTATCAGTGTGCGAGCCGACAAACCAGATGGGAACCGATAGCCCTCAGGCGATACGGTCTTAACGTCTACGCCATTCTCCTTAGGACGAACGTCGGCTCTTCGGCAGCCGCCGTATACGTTATTGATAACCAGTGCATTGTTCACCACTGGGTCAATCTCCAATAGAAGTCCATTGAGATAGGTCATGTCGCCCTCGTTACCACCGGAGTACAGGTCGCGGATAATGCCTTTCTGCAGATTCCATTTCGGCATGATGTCCATCGTAGCCTTGTTGTTGCCTCCATAGATACGGGCGTGGTTGAAAGCATAGCTGGTGAGGTTACTTTGGAACGTGCTCAGTTTCGTCTTCCTCTGCAGGTAGAGCAATACCGAATCAATCGGCTCGTTGTTCTTCTTAGCCCATGCCACTGCTCCTGACTGCAAGTCACTGCTTTCGTTGTCGATGTTAATGGTAGTATTCTCGGTCACCGTAGCATTGTTGCCGCCACCATAGACATGGGCGATGCAGCCGCCCTTGATCTCTAAATAGGTCTTCGAGAGCACGGGTAGGATCTGCTGGTCGGTAATGGACTTCGTGGCGATGGTATCTCCCCCTGTGCCGTCCCTGTTCAGTTCCTGGATGGTGTAGGTGTAGGTAGTGACGCCCTTGTCATTCGTCGTCGACGTTGGCGTTCCGTAGTAATAGTCGCCATTGCCGCCGCCGAAGAGGCTGCCGATGATTACCATCTTGTCGTCAACGGTCAAGTCATGACCATTGATGTTGACGGTCTTCTTGGCACTGGCACTGGTGCGCACGAAGGTCTTCCAGCTGTTGTCGATGACGTTCTTGGTCTTGTCGGTTGTCGCGGCACTGACGGTGTTCTCCAGTTCCGTGGGTACGGACGTGACGGCCGTTCCCTGTCCAATCTTACCTGCGATATCATTGCCACCATATACGCTCTTGATGAAGATGTCATCAGAGGCATGCTTTCCGTCGATGTGAACAAAGGTCCTGCCACCAACATTGGCTATACGGGCACCACCAAAGACATTGTTCAGGTCGCCGTCATAGACGGTGACTTTGGCGCTCCCCTCCACATTACCGATATTACCGCCTCCATATACGTTGCCGCCGATGACAATCGAGTCCTGTGCCCTGACCGCTGTTGCAGCCAGGATCATCATCAAGCATACTATGATATCTCTAATCCTCAATCTCTAATTCACAATTTTTACCATTAGTTCGTCCAACAAATCCGGATCCGACATTACATACAGGTACGTTGGCTGTACCATGATGGTGAGCGAGTAGCTGTGTCCGCGCTCTGTCTCACGTATTGGGCTGAACCATTCGCTCAGGTCGATGGTGTTCTCAGCCTGACACCCTTCACGAATGAGGTTGCCCTGTTTGTCGTACACATCGTAGGTGCTGCGCAGCTTGAAGTAGGTGTTGCCGCTGGGCACGAAACAGCCCATGAAGTTTACCGGGTTGCTGGTGCTTAGTTCCACCTCACCGTCAAAGATAGGCACTTGCGATACAAATGCGCTTGTCTCGTCAGGGGTGAACACGACGCTCCCCACGATGGGCGATGTGCCGGTGTCGTTTTTTCGCAACGTGATAGTTGCGTTGTATTTGGCTCTTACGGGGGCGTCGTATTCGTCACCATAGTTCGTCAGCTCTAATTTCCTCAGTTTGATGGTGCGCAACGCGGCGTAGTCCTCATGGACCTTGAACCCGAAGCGCAAGGCGGAGTACAGGTGGTCGAAGAGCAGGAAGATGTAGTTGCCTGTTGCTCCCGAACTGTTGGTGGCTTTGGCGGCAACATCGAATTTCCCTGGTTGTAAGCCTGTGACGCTGAAGTCTGTATTCTCTTTATAGTCGGTGGCTCCGTTCTTTGCCCCGATGATGACGCACACATCGCTGGGAGTTATGGTGTTAAGGCCGTTGATGGTCAGTTTGGCCCCCTCACTGTACTTGGCATTGTCATTTCCAGCAGGATTACTGCCGTCGTAGCTGACGATGCTGAACCCTGTGGCGTCTTCCTTGGGGATATAGCCGTATAGATAGTAGGTTTTGTTCTCTAACTCTGCATTCAGATTCCATGTGCGATCGGTGTTCCTGTAGAAGAAGGTTCCCTCCATAGGCGTCTGGCCGTCTTGCGTGAAGAACACGTTGATGGACTTGTTAATCAGGTCTTCCTGTTGGGCGAACTGGCTGTTGATGTTGTCGTAGGTGACGTAAGGTGAGGGGGGAATCCAGGCACGGGTGACTTCGGGCTCCTGCTCCTCGGTGAACATCGTGGCACAGGGCACCACCTCCATCGTCACGCGAGCCTTGTCGCCCACCTGCTCTTCGGAGCCCTCCAGTTCTTCGGAGCACCCCATAAGTCCTATAAGCCCAATAAGTCCTATAGGTCCTATAAGTCCTATAAGCCCCATTGGCTTCATAAGCCTCAGTAGCCCTATCATCCTTCTATGTTCTTTTTCTTCTTTCACTTCCTTTTCACCAATTATATATCGTATGGTCTCCTGGATGGTCTGTCCACGTCGTGAATGCCGCTTGCACGGCATTGATGCTTACGCCACCGTCTACGTGTACCTTAAATATATAGGTATATTGGTATCCCAATTGCCAGTTCATGTATTCCGCTGGCACTACGGTGGTCTTTGGTTCACCGTTCACGTCAACCGTGAGGGTGTAGGTGCCCTGATTGGTGGCGGGGAGCACCGTATACACATTCTCAAGAGGGTTCTCAGGTGCGCCCCAATAGGGAGAGATGACTATTCCATCGCCATTCTTCGTCACCGATTCGTAGTAGTCCTGGGTGAAGGCCGTCAGACCTTCGGGCTCAGAGGTGAACGTCGCCGTTTCTGCGACTGACGTTCCTGTCAGCGGATAGCTGATGGTCAGCTGCGCTTTTGTCTTGATGGTGTTACCGTTGGTAGGAGCGAAGCTCTTTCCCGACAGTTCCGTAGTGCTCGCAAGACTTGGGTCTTCGAAGATGAACATAAAGCGTACCTTCGACAGAGGCTTTATAAACTCCAACTGTACGGGCTGTCCGAACGGCTTTTGTCCCTCGCCTCCATTGCTTATCCACAGATGACTGTAGTAGGGCGTGTTTTCTTCTGAAGAGCCGTCCACCGTGATCGTCACCTCGTAAGCCCCATTGGCCTCGTGGGTGCTGTAGGCTCCTCCGGTTATCCCGAAGAATCGGTAGGCCTTTGCGTCCCAGTCCCAGTATTTGATGGTCTGCTCTGGATCGTTGACCGACTGCTGGTTCACGTATTCCCAGCCGTTAGTGTTCGAGGTCGTGGTGTAACCGCTATTGTTGTACCATCTCACGGTATATCCAGGAATGACATTCTGGTAGGCGGTGTAGTCATTGCCCGTGACAGCCGTGTTCTTAAAGCCCCACACGATAAAGGTATTGACGCCTTTTTCATGCAAAGGGGTAGTAGTGCGGGTCACCGTTTCCTCGTTCTGATTAGCCGAGAAAGCAATGGCTGTCTCCATCACCGGTTCCACTGGGCTGTCCGCACTCTCTTGCGAACAGCTCATAAGTCCCAGAAGAATGCTGAGAATGCTGAGGCCTCTGTAACCTCTTAGAGTCCCAGAAGTCCTAGAGACCCTAGTTTTCCCAGAGCCCCCAGTCGCCATCTTCTTATGATTCTCTTGCTCAGTCATTCTTCTTTCTTTAGTACCCTGTCGAGGAGTCGCACCTCGACAGGGCTATCTTGTACTTTTATTGTACTACAGGGGTTAGGGAACAACCTTTACAATCTTTACAGCATATGTTCCCTTGTCGGAGACACCTGTACGCTTATAGTATGTTGTGCCTGATGTCCACGATTCAGCAACTGTTGTGCATTCTGAATTAGTGTAGAGAATACCTGCAGCAGTGAATGATTCACTAGTGTAATCATTTTTACCACCATCCGTACTATACGTTGCGGCAGTCTTCTGATAGACAATAGCATAATATGTTGGACCGTATGTTGGTGTATCGTCGATTTGTGTCTTATCACCAGTAAAAGCTGCTACAACATTATTATTTTCATCCATTGTTAAGGTAGAACCATCAGGAGCTTCAACTGCCTTGCCATAAGTGGTGAATGCACTTGCCGTACATGTAATCTTCTTGAGAGCAGCCTGGGCTGCAGTCCATGTGGGACCTTCGATGAGTGCCTCAGCTACAGAAGCCCCAGTAATCGGGAAGTTTGTTGCATCGGAGGTAGTAACTGTGTATAGTTTCATGTTTGTTGCATCAAGTGTAGCTAGGCTGCTACCATCCATAACTGTTGCATAAATCTTTTCACCATCCTTATAATCACCATTGGTCGTAACGGCAGAAGCTTTAGCATAAGTCGTGATGCTGGGCTCTGTAACTGTCGTGATTGTTTCCTGAGTACCATCATCTGCCTCAACAACTATGGCGTCAAGGGTGATGGGGGTTAATAGGTCATCTGTGATCTTGAACAGATAAGTGTAGGCGTAGTTGGGCTTCCACGTCATGTAGGCAGCAGGAACAATAGCAGTTTTGTTTTCGACTTTAATAACTTCATGGGAAGCTGTGTTGTAAAGTTCATAATCAACCTTTAAGGTCATGTCAGCAATGTTACTTGATTCTGTATTGGGGAACACCGATGTGTACTCAGCACTTCCACCTGCCCATGTCGGAGAAGTTGAAGTCTCACCAAGGACGGAAGTATTATCAGTGCCAATAGTTCCAAAGTCAAAGTGCTCAGTTTTGGCCGTTGTTTCCGATGGTTTTATTACAGCTTTTTGGGGAGTTCCACTATATGTGACATCAAATGAGGTTGCAGAAGAAGGGTTACTTTCACCAACAAATTTACCAGTCAAAAATGCATGGGATGCCGCGGAACTAGTAGCTTCACTAGATGTCTCATTACTACCCTTAGGAGTATAGTAAAATTTCATGTTGCGTACAGAATAACCAGGCACTGTCTCATAGATGCCGAGACGAACCTTTGTGGCGGCTTTACGGAAAGTAAACTGCACAACAGAAGGTGTAGTGCCGGATGTCGGAGATGTAATCGTTACGAGGTCTGCAATATACAAGTTAGCCAGTTTTGCAGGAGTACCGCTTATGGTCATAGTATTCTTGTCAATTGCTGATACGGAAACCTTGTTCTCAGAAGTATTTAAGTCAGACCATGCTTGGAAGTTATATGCAGTGGCTGAATAGTCCCAATACTTAATGGTCTGGTCTGTACTACCAAGAGTTACTTGATGTCCTGTCGTTCCGTATGACTGTCCGTGAGTCCCTACATATTCCCAATTACTTGAGTTGGAAGTTGTACTGCTTGCTGTATTGTCAACAAACCATACATCATATGGGGTTACACCAGACGAAGCAGTTGCAAAAACGCGTTGGTCTCCACCAGATGATGGCGTTTTAACACCAAATACCTTGAATTGGTAATTCAGTTTGGCAGCATCTGTTGAATTTGTTCGAGTGACTTTAGGCGCGTTCGAAGAGAACTGAATTGCACTATTACCCTGAGGGGTGCTGGAGGGATCGCCCGTAAATTCATCGCTCGAGCAACTGACCAAGGCTGCGAGCGCTGTGGCTAATAGATAGTACTTTTTCATAATCGTCATTTTTTAGTTGTTATTATTTTGTTTTCTTTTTCTCGTTAGTGAGAGGGCCCGGCCCTTTGTCTCACGTTGTTTCTTTCTTTTGGTACCTACCGAGGAGTCGAACCTCGGTAGGCAGATATAGAGTTACTGCACCTTAATGACCTTTATGTCATAGACACCGGCGGTGCCGGCTTCTGTCTTAAGATATAAGCTTGCCTTGTTTGCAGTGAAGGCTGCCTCGTTAGGTACGGATACTGCGTAATATGCTCCGCTTCCGCTCAGCATATAATAGGTATTGCTGGAGTTGTAAGTTCCAGATGTCTGGACTGCGTAGGTTGGAGCAACATACTTTGTTGTCGTGTAGACGTATGCGTAGTAACCTTCAGCAGAAGGTGTAAATTTCACGTTAGCGATGGCGGGAGTGGTGCCGTCAGCAAGGGGAACATTGCCTTCAATGGATGTACCCGATACAGCTGTCATAGTAATACCCATTGGTGAGCCTGTCAGCTGTCCCAATACCTCTGCCTCTGTCGCTGCTTTGTCAAGTGAGTACACCTGTGCATTGCCATTAGCGTCACCGATAGCACTTGGCGTTATGACACTGTGTGTGCTATTGTCAGAGATAGCCACATAGATGGGCTTGCCTGTGTTGTATTCGTTAACGATTGCACCTTCAGCGTAGGTTGTAATGCTGTTGGTCGATACAGAGGTAATTGTCTGCTGGAGTTCCTCGGTCACGTCAACTACGATAGCATCGAAGGTGATGGGCTTCAGTCCCTCAGGATCTGTGGGATCGCCATTTGTGTCAACCTCACCAGTGGTACCGTTGCTCTTGTCGCTAATCTTGAAGATGTAAGTATAGGCAAAGTTGCTCTTCCACTTCACATACTCCGCGGGAACGATGGCACGAGCACCACGTACCTTAATCACATCACCAGAACCGTCGTCAGCCGTCATCGTGAAGTCGAGCTTCACAAGCATGGGGTTAGTGTTTTCCTCGAAGGGGTATACGGGGGTATAGTCACCGCTAATGCTGCCGTCAGTCCATGTCGGAGCGTTAGCGCTGGTGCCCAGAGTTTTTCCGATTATTTGATTACCAAGGGCTAGTGTGTAATAATAGCCTCCGGTCGGCTGGGTCAGCTTCGGACGGTTCTCGATGGTTTCATCAGTGTCGTCGTAATAGGTGACGTTCAGAGTCTGGGCGACATTTCTCTTGACATTCTGAAGCGAGGCATAGAAATAATCCGTCTTGCCGGTATTCATTTCTGCGAAATTCGTGATAGCGGCTTCTGCCGGGTTCTTGACGTAGAACTTGTCAATCTTGACGGTATAGCCGGGGATGGTCTCGTAGAAGCCAACACGCACCTTGGCACCGATGTTGCGGAAAGTGAAGCTGACGGTCTTGTCATAATCAGCTTTCGCCACAGGAACGCGGTCTGAGAAATACAGGTTGTTGAGCGTGGCCTCAGGCTTGACAGTTACAGCATAACCTTTGTTGTAGAGGCTCGTCTCGTCTGTAGTTACCTTTGTTACGGAAACCTTGTCTGATGCATTGGCAGGGTAGCTAATGTCGGAACTTGAGAACGCATAGAAGGTGTAGCCTTGGGCCGCACTATAGTCCCAGTACTTGATGGCCTGAGAGGTGGGGGTGGCATCGTATGCCTGCTTGCCCACATACTCCCAGTCACTAGAGTTGGACTCTGTGGTTCCTGCAGTATTAGCTGTGTATCCCACCTGGAAGTTGTTGAACACGACGGCATCGTTGTCTGCAGTCTTGTCTTCTGCAGTAGTGTGCTTTGTTCCATACACCACAAATTTGTTGCCCAGCTTTGTTGCTGCAGCACCTCCGTAGAGGTCGGCGCGGGTTTGCTTAGTAGCCCCTCCGCTGAATACTATTGCTTCACTCTTCTCTGCCGGTGTTGTTCCCGGACCCTGGCCAACGAAGTCATCGTTGGAGCAACTGGTCAGCGTAATAGCGCCGATAGCTGCAAGGAATAAAAAACTCTTTTTCATCTTCATCATGTTTTAATTGTTAGTACTATTTTCTTTTATGTCGTTTGGGTTTTACGTTTGTTTCTTCCGTTGTTTACATGTCAAACTCCCAGGTGCCACCGTCTTCTACATCCTTCACCACGGCGTCGAAGCCGCTGCCGCCTTTGCGGCTGGGGATGGCGACGGTGTCGAGATCGAGCTCGACGGTGATGACACCGCCCTTCCAGTGTTCACGTACCTGACGGGTGACGTCGAAGACAAAGGTGGAGTCCATACCATTGTTGAACTGCATCGTCACGTCCATATAGTGACGGTTCTTGTCGGTCACCTCGTCCACATGGTGTATCAAACGGGGGGTCTGACCGCACATGCCGAAGGTTGTCAGGCGGCCTCCGATGATGTCGGCATGCTCGGCTGTTGCCCGTAGGGGATCGTCCTTGGGAGTGCCGTAGGGCACGAGGGCGCAGTCCCGTTTGAGGTTGGCATTGTAATAAACGGTGATGGCATCATCGTTGGCGGCTGTGCCAGTGTTGACGATGGCAGAGTGTGCCATGCCTGAGAGATTGGCGTTGCCGTCGATGGCGGTGATGCGTCCGTTATTGTTATGCAGGATGACCTGTGTCAGGTAGATGTAGGTGACGGGCTCCAGCATCATGTTCAGTCGCTTGATGTAAATGTTGTTGACGGGATCGTAGTCGAAACCGCGCAGGTCGCGGTCAATCTCAATACCTTGCGCGTAGGCTGAGAAGAGATCCTCGGGCTGGTAGAACGAACGGGTGTAGCGGGGAGCCTGATAGCGTGACGAATTCATCGAGGGGTTGGTGTAGGCCATCACATAGTCCAGCGAAGTCTGTTCATCGAAGTTAAGGCTTTGTACACCGTCTGGTGAAGTCACATCGTTCCATACCAGAACATCCCAGAATCCCCAATTGTAACGTCCCTTGAAAGAGTTGCCCTTGAAGGTGGTGGCGAACACGTTGGTATGAGGTGCCAAGGGTTCTGAACCGGTATAATAGCGGCGTAGCATGAACACCTCAGGCTCTGTATAGCCAATGTTGCCAAAAATCTGCTGGTCGGCATCATCCCATCCGTAATACCATTCGTGGCGCCAGTCGTAATGGCCGTAGATGGTCTCGTAGTCCCAATAGGCATCCAGCTCAACGTTGACGACAGGAAGTGTGACATTGATGTCGCCGCCATCGAAGAGATGCAGCTCTGGTTCCGGCTTGCAAGCCGAGAGCAACATGGGCCACAAAACCAACCACCAGCGCCTATTCATGGGCGGTCCTCCTTTCTTGCTCATAGGCCCCATTGGTCTCATAGGCCCGATTGGCCTTATAGGTCTCATGGCTCTTAAAGCTCACGCCCCGCTTCTGCTGCCTCTTATACAGCAGGTCATAGCTCAGGGTGATTCCCACCCGGGTCGGACCAATCCAGTTCCATCGGTATTGGCGCTCCTTAAACAGGTCGGCGTCAAACGTCCACTTATAGTAGTACAAGTTGTCGTGGTAGTTCGGGTCGATGGGATTCTCGTACTGGTAGGGATCGTACTTGCAGCGGAAGAAACCGGCCTGTAGTCCGAACTCCAACCGCCAGTGGCCGTTGCGGCTGATGGGCATGACATAGCCCACTCCCAGACCGCAGCCCAAACCTTCGCCAACCCATCCGCGGTCGGCATCGAAGCAGATGCCGAAAACACCGCCGTGGCCGTAGGCCGACACATACCAGCCCGCATAGGCCGGACTCTGTGCTCCACTCTCAGCTGCCCTCAGATAATACCTTCCCTCCACCTGATAGTTCCTCAGCTGGAAGTACTTATGGGCATCATAGTCCTGCCACCAAGGCATATCGAACGAGGCACCAAGGGTAAAGTGTCCCCTCTTGGGATAGTACTCCACCGCTACGTTCGGGATGGGACACCAGCGGTCGTAGCCAGGTATATAGGCACCGTAAAACAGCAGGTTGGTCTTGATAGCCAGCAGTTCACGGCGGGGCTGACTCACCAGTTCCGTTTCGACAGGCTGAGGCTCGGGTGTTACGGGCTCTATCACCGGCGTCACCAACGTTTCTTCCTCAGGCTGCTCCACCACGGGGGTGGGCGTATCGATCTCTGCCAGTTCTACTTCCTCACCTTCATGCTTCTTGAAGTAGAGTATGATGCGGGCGGTACGCAGCTGGTAGAAGTATTCTTTGTTCAGCCGTTTCCATAACTGTCCGTCTTGGGCGCGCTGCAGTTCCGTTTTCAGTTGAGTGGTCTCGCCGGTTGGCAGATAACTGTCACACAGCGACTTGACATAGTCATAGTCTTTGTCGTCGGCTCTGCGCATAAGGAAGCAGAGGGCGTTGTAGTCTTCAGCCTCGCTGTCGAGTCGGAACTTCTTTTCGTTCACAGAAAAGCGCAGTTGCTGGCGGATGAAGTTGAGCAACCACTGACTGCGGCGCTCACCCAGTTGCTTGTTATACTCGTAGGGACCGTCGGGCGAGGCAGCACCCCTGACGACCATGTATGTCAGTTCCAGACTGTCTTTGTTGATACGTGGCAGTACGCTGTTCTTGAGCTCCGTCAGGAACTGGTCGCCCGTGGGGGGCTCTGCCTGGTTGACGGCAAAACCTATTCGGGCTGCGGTGGCATAGAACTCGTCATCGCTCATCGCGGTGGTGTCGCCGTCGCAGACGAAACGGATGTACGGATAATTGCTGTAGAAGGTGGTGTCGACGAATAGGGTGGTGTGAGCATAAAGAATAGACGGAAGCAACAGAAATATTGCTCCAAATACGAATTTTTTGATTATGTTTTCACCCTTTTTCATCGTGTGTGTGCGTGAATTAATATGTTGTAAGATGCAAATTTAAAAAAAATAGCACAAAGTTGGAATAAAATTAGACAACTTTGTGCTAAGAGAGATTAAATTCTTGATTTATATCAAGAGTGTTCGCTAAAGGAAACCTTGTTTCTTGAGTGTTTGGAGGAGTCCTTCTGACATCGCCTCGTTGTCTTTTTTCGTATAGCGGATGTCTGTAAAGATTTGTGCTAACGTCTCCTTGTGGTTCAGGCTGACGAAGTGCTGATTCTCGGGCAGTTGCTCCTTGGGGGTGTAATAGCGGTCGATGGCCTCAGGGGTGTAGTCGCGGTATGTCTCGTTGTGTACGAAACTTTCCAAAGGCAGACGGTCCGTGAGGGGAGGCTCTTCGGCGGGCCAGCCTACGGTCAGCGTGGCTACGGGGAAAGTCAGGCGGGGCAGCTGGAGTACGTCGATAATCGCTTGTGGCTGGTAGATGGTGGTGCCGAGATAGCAGTAGCCTAATCTTTCCTCATCCATCAGGTTGCAGAGCGTCTGTGTGTAGAGTAGGGCGTCGGTGGCGGCATTGAGGAACGACAGCAGGTTGTCGTACCCTGGATCGGCCTTGCGCTCCTCACACCAGCGGGTCGTGCGGTTAAAGTCGGCGCAGATGGTCAGCACCACGGGGGCTTCCATTACCATCGGCTGGTTGAAGTGGGCAGGGGCCAACTGTTGCTTCATCTCCTTCGAGCGGGTGACGACGATGGAGTAGAGCTGCAGGTTGCCCATCGTCTGGGTGCGGGCAGCCTCCTCCATGAGGCGGTTCAACAGCTGTTCGTCAACTTCTTTGTCCGCATACTTGCGGATGGTGCGGCGGGTCATTAAGTTCTTCATTGCATTTATTTTTATGTTTTGAGTGCAAAATTACAAACTTTTTCGTAAATTTGCAAACAAAAACGATATGAAGAACGTTCTGATGACCCTTGGTGCCCTCTTGGCCCAGCAGGCGATGGCTGCCGACGAGCGCCCGAACATCATCTTTATCCTGGCCGACGATATGGGCTATGGCGACTTGGCTTGCTACGGCAACCAGTACATCCAGACGCCCAATATCGACCGTCTGGCTCGTACCGGCACATCGTTTACACAAGCCTACGCCGGCAGCGGCATCAGTTCGCCGTCGCGTTGTTCGCTGATGACGGGCAAGAACTCCGGCAACACCCGCATCCGCGACAACCAATGCTACGCCGGAGGACTGACGGGGCTGAAGATTAACCCCAACGGCGACACCACCATCGTGCGACGGGCTAACCTGCTGCCCGAGGATGTCACGTTGGGCACGGTCATGTCGAAGGCAGGCTACCGCACCTGTCTGGTCAATAAGTGGCACCTCGACGGCTACGACCCACAGGCGGCTCCCAACCATCGGGGCTTCGACGAGTTTTACGGCTGGACCATCGCCACCGTCCACTCGAATTCGCCTTATTACTATCCCTACTACCGCCTGCACGGCGACTCGCTCATCCATATCAAGGAGAACGAGCACGATGCCCACGTGCGCCACAATACCGAGATCTCCACCGACGATGCCATCCAGTTCATCCATCGCAACCAGGACCGGCCTTTCTTCCTGTTCCTCGGCTACGATGCGCCCCACGAACCCTATAACATCGACGACACGTCATGGTATGACGAGCGTGGCGACTGGTCAGAGAACACCAAGCGCTATGCCGCCCTCGTCACCCACATGGACTATCATATCGGCCGACTGCTCGGCGCCCTCGATGCCCTCGGACTTCGTGAGAATACGCTCGTCATCTTTGCCTCCGACAACGGGGCGGCGGTGATGGCTCCCATGAAAGAGCTGAACTGCGGCGCCGGACTGAAAGGCCGCAAGGGCCAGCTCTACGAGGGCGGCATCCGCGTGCCGCTCATCGTCAACCAGCCCGGTCGCGTTCCTGCCCGTCAGATTGACAACCTCGTCTATTTCCCCGACTTCATGCCGACGTTGGCGCGGATAGCTGCGGGCGATGACGTACCTCGTATCTCGCACCTCGTACCTCGAGATACGAATGGTATGGACATCTCGCCGCTGTTCTACGGCAAGGACATCGATACCGACAGCCGCCCGCTCTACTGGGAGTTTCCTGGCAAGCAGCGGGCTATCCGCCACAAGGGCTGGAAAGCCGTGACCGTGAAGAAGGGCGCTCCCTTGGAACTCTACCGCATCAAGGACGATCCCTACGAGCAGCACAATCTTGCCGACGACCATCCTGACGTTGTGAAAGAACTTGACAAGTTGATGCGCCAGTTGCGCACACCGAGCGTCAATTATCCGATAGAGGATGAAGTGAGAAGTGAGAAGTGAAGAGTGGGAAGTGAAGAGTGAGAAGTTGACTTTCGCTATGCCGTTCGGCAGTCCGATGTACGTCATGCTGAAGCCCGTGGGTTCGCGGTGCAACTTGCGGTGTGACTACTGCTACTATCTGCACAAAGGCAACGGTAGCGTGATGGACGACGCCCTGCTGGAGGAGTTTACCCGCCAGTATATCGAGGCGCAGACCACCCCTAATGTGCTCTTCACCTGGCACGGCGGCGAACCGCTGCTGCGTCCGCTCTCCTTCTACGAAAAAGCTCTGCAGCTACAGCAGAAGTACGCCGGTGATCGCCACATTGACAACTGCCTGCAAACCAACGGCACGTTGCTCACCGATGAGTGGTGCCAGTTCCTCCACGACCACCACTTCCTCGTCGGCATCAGCATCGACGGTCCCCAGCCACTACACGATATCTCCCCCTCCAGTTGGAGGGGGGTGGGGGGAGGCTTCCGTGGTCGCTCGTGGCACGACGTGATGCGAGGCATCGCCCTCCTTCAGCGTCACGAAGTGGAGTGGAACGCGATGGCGACGGTCAATGCCGTCAATGTCGAAAGCCCTGTTGAGTTTTATGAATTTTTCCGACAAATCGGTTGCGAATTCCTGCAGTTCACGCCCGTTGTGGAACCCGACAAGCCCGACTGCAGCATCACCTCCGACCAATGGGGACGATTCCTCTGCGCCGTCTATGACGAGTGGGTACGCCGCGACGTCGGACGCGTATTCGTTCAGCTCTTCGATGCCACCTTGGCCAACTGGTGCGGTGTGCCTCCCGGCGTCTGCTCGATGTCGCCCACCTGCGGTCAGGCCGCCGTGATGGAGGCCGACGGCACCATCTACTCGTGCGACCATTTTGTCCGGCCTGAGTACCGCTTGGGCAACATCCGCCAGCAGCCCCTCGCCACCTTGCTCTACAGCGACCGCCAGCGCCAGTTTGGGCAGCAGAAGCAGTCGTCGCTGCCCCGCCAGTGCCGCGAGTGCCGCTGGCTCTTCGCCTGTCACGGTGAGTGTCCCAAGAATCGCCTTCTGACCGACTGCTACGGCGAGCCCGGCCTCAACTACCTCTGCTCCGGCTACCGCCAGTTCTTCGCCCATGTCGCCGCCGATATGGACTTCATGAAAGCCGAGATTGATGCTGGCCGTGCCCCCGCTAATATCATGGTGCGCACCCTTAGTGCCGACTAAACCCAAGTGAGGGTGGAACCCCAGCAGACGTAGAGGAATGAGAAGCGGTTGAATTCTCGAGAGAATTTGGGAGAAAGGTGGCACCTTTCGCGTCGGAAGGTGCCGGGTAACTGCTGAATTCTCGAGAGAATTTGAAAGCCATCTACCCTTGTTACTCACGATATATGGTCTTACTGTCGAGGTTAGGTGGCACCAAAAGGAGGGGTGTCACCCTTGTGTCACCCATGTCACCCTCTAAAAAGGGTGCATACGCCCTGTACATCGTCATTGTGTCAACGTGACAACCTTTTTGCATAAAAATTGATATAAGCCATATCTAAGACGACTATTTGTAAGATTTCCCCCCAAAACATTTGGCTGTTTCGTTTTTTTTGCCGAAATTTGCAGCAAAAAACAAACGGATATGTCACAAGAACAGAATAATAACAGCGGGAGTGCTGAGCAGAGTGAGGTACGCCCGAAGGTGGTTGAAGTACGACCGCAGGTGCTGGAATGCGACGTCGTGCGTTTCCAAAACAACAAGGAAAAGTGGGTGGCTTTCGTAGGATTGCTCGATGGACGCCCGTACGAAATTTTTACTGGTCTGCAGGATGATGACGAGGGTATCGTACTGCCCAAGACCGTCACCAGCGGAAAGATTATCAAGCAGGTGAATGCCGACGGTACGAAGCGTTACGACTTCCAGTTTGAGAACAAGCGCGGTTACAAGACCACCGTCGAAGGATTGTCAGAGAAATTCAATCCCGAATACTGGAACTACGCCAAGCTCATCAGCGGGGTGCTGCGCTATGGTATGCCTATTGACCACGTCATCAAACTGGTCAGTTCGCTGGAATTGCGTGACGAGAGTATTAACACGTGGAAGATAGGCGTAGAACGTGCCTTGAAGAAATATACCAACAATACCGAAGTAGGCGATCTGACGGATGGAGACGCAGGCGTATATCCGACTGGAGAAACTGAGGTTTAGGGCCTTCCACGGTGTGCTGCCTCAGGAACGGACGGTGGGTGGCGACTTCGAAGTCACCCTGCGCATCGGCTATCCGTGGCAGCAGGCGATGGAAAGCGACGATGTGGCAGACACCCTCGACTATGCCGCCGTCTATCGGCTTGTTCGCTGTGAGATGGCGGTGCCGTCTCAACTCCTGGAACATGTCGCCGGACGCATCGTAAAAGCCCTCCTTCGCGATTTCCCCCGCATTACCTCTATCGACCTGTGGCTGACCAAGCTGACGCCGCCGATGGGAGCCGACTGCGAGGGTGCCGGTGTGGAACTACATTGGGAAAGGTGAAAAGGCGAAGGGGTGAAAAAGTGAAAAAGTAATAAAACTCACAGGCGTTTATACGTTTTTTAACGGAAAAGCAGTACCTTTGCACGAATGATATACAAGAGATTTCTTTTTTTATTCGCTATACTTCTTTGTGTCGTGCTGTCCGTAGACGGTGCAACGCAGCGGTTTACGGTGTGCATCGACGCCGGTCATGGCGGGGGGGATCATGGTGCTCCGGGCAAGGTCACGAAAGAGAAAACGCTGACCCTGCGCTACGCCCTGGCCTTCGGACGTATCATTGAGCAGAACTGTCCCGACGTGAAGGTCGTCTATACCCGCAAGACAGACCGCTTCATTGAACTGTGGCAGCGGGCCGAAATTGCCAATAAGGCCAAGGCCGACCTCTTTGTCTCCGTCCATATCAACGCCCTGCCTAAGGGACATATCGCCCGCGGCTATCAGACTTACACCTTAGGTCGTAGTCGTCGCGACGGTAACAAGCAGGGGTATATTGAGAACCTGGAGGTGGCTAAGCGTGAGAACGCCGTCATCCTCTACGAGAAGGACTACCAGCAGCACTATGAGGGTTTCGACCCGAACTCGCCCGAGAGCAATATCCTCTTCGAACTGGTGCAGGACAAGAACCTGGAGAACAGCATCCAGTTAGCCAAATTCATGCAGAAGAATATCTGCTCGGCTACGGGGCGCCTGGACAAAGGGGTGCATCAAGACAACCTTGCCGTGCTGCGTCTGACATCGATGCCAGCCTGCCTAATGGAGTTGGGTTTCATCTCAACGCCTGACGAAGAACAGTATATGAATAGCGACCGTGCCCTGCAGCAGTACACACGTGGTTTCTATAATGCTTTTGTAGCTTATAAGAATAAGGTGGCTCCGGGCATCAAGGTGCCCTATAAGCCTGCTCCCGAGATTCCCGAACAGCCTGTGACGGAGAAACCGGAGAAGGTGGAACAGCCGGAGACTCAGGAAACACTAGTCAGTCAGGAAACTCAGGAGACCCCGGAAAAATCGGAAGTTCCTGTAATACAGACAAAGCCTGAGATCCCATCGAAGCCTGCCGACACGTCGGCTCCGGTCTTCAAGGTGCAGATTCTGACCAGCGGCAGCGTGCTGAAGTCTGGTAACCGTCTGTTGAAGGGACGTACCGATGCGTCCTATTACCGTGAAGGCGGCCTCTATAAGTACACCGTGGGAGCCTCGACCAACTATCAGGAGATCTATCGCTTGCGCAAGGAAGTGCTCAGCCTTTTCCCCGAGGCCTTCATCATCGCTTTCCGTGGCGACAAGAAGATGGACGTCAACGAGGCTATACGAGAGTATAAAAGTAAAAAGGTAAAAAAGTAAAACGCGATATGAAGTTCTTTACGAAGGAAGTACAGATAGCCTTAGTGGCTATAGTGGGAGTGGTTCTCCTGTTTTTCGGCATGCAGTTTTTGAAGGGCCTGAGCATCTTCTCAGGTGGTAACACCTATGTGGTGAAGTTCAACGATGTCACCGGTCTGTCGGCCTCCAGTCCCGTCTATGTGAACGGTGTGAAGGTAGGAACGGTGGAGTCTCTGGACTACGACTATGCCCGTCCGGACAATATCCTGGCCGTTATCGGACTGGATGAGGAACTGAACGTGCCGCAGGGGACGACGGCCGAAATTGCCAGCGACTTGTTGGGCAATGTCCGTCTGGAGCTGAAGTTAGGCGCTGTCGGCGGTCCCTTGGTGGCTGTCGGCGACACTATCAACGGACAGATGCAGTCGGGACTGATGGGTAAGGCTGCCGGTATGGTGCCGCAGATTGAGAAAATGCTGCCGAAGATAGACTCCATCCTGGCCAGCGTCAATGCCCTGTTGGCTGACCCCACCATCAGCAACTCCCTGCACAACGTGGAACATATCACTTCCAGTCTGACTTCTACCAGCGAGGAACTGAGCCGTCTTACGGCCAGTCTGAGCCGTCAGTTGCCGGGACTGATGAACAAAGCCGACGGCGTGATGGCCAATACCGATACGCTGACCCGCAATCTGAGCCATTTAGACGTAGCTGCCACTATGGCCAAGGTTGACCAGACCATGCGTAATGTGGAGCAGATGACTGCCAAACTGAACTCGAACGAAGGCACCTTGGGACTGCTGATGCGCGACCCTGGGCTCTATAATAATTTGAATGCGACGATGATGCATACCGACTCGCTGATGATTGACTTGAAGAGCCATCCGAAACGCTACGTGCATTTCTCAATTTTCGGAAAGAAAGACAAGTAATTTTAATTTTGTCTAAATAATTAATTTTCTGAAATCCCGATTGACGAAGTTGCAAGTTGCTGAAAGATAGTAAGTTTGAATTTTGCAAGACACTCTTTTCTATAAAAACCGTGAAACACTCTAAGTTCCCAAATAATAGTCAGTTACGCGGGAAACTTTTAGCCGTCTAAAAACTTTGGATTTGCGTAATTCAAAAAAAAAGGCGAACTTTGCACACGGAAATGAAAAATCCACGATTAATTAACTAAAAACAAAAAATGCATAACAGTCATAAGGCGCTTTGGGACAACTGCCTTCAACTCATTAGGCAGAACGTCAACGAGCAGCAGTACAAAACATGGTTCGAGCCGATCGTCTTCGAGTCTTACTCGGAGTCGGAAGCCACCTTGTTGCTGCAAGTGCCCAGCGCTTATTTCTGTGAGTATTTGGAGCAGCACTTCATCCGACTGATGTACTGGGCCTTGACCAACAGTTTCAAGGCTAATGTTAAGCTTAATTATCGTATCGTTACTGACAAGGAACACAAACTGAACCGTGTGGAGGAAGCAGAAAAGCCCGCCGATATCGACGTGCCTGCTGCCGGTACCCACGTCAATCAGTCGCCTTCGGTGCTTGAGGCTGCAGCCCGTGAGCTGAATCCTCAGCTGGATTTGCATAAGACGTTCCAGACTTTTATAGAAGGTGATGCCAACCGCCTGCCCCGTACCATCGGTGTCAGCATTGCCGAGCATCCGGGAAAGTCGACGTTCAATCCCTTCTTTATCTTCGGACCGTCGGGTTGTGGTAAGACGCACCTTATCAATGCCATCGGTGTTCGTTGTAAAGAGATGTACCCGCACAAGCGCGTACTCTATGTTTCGGCCCGTCTGTTCCAGGTGCAGTTTACCGATGCCAGCCGCCGTAATACTGTCAATGACTTCATCCATTTCTATCAGACCATCGATGTACTGATTATCGATGATGTGCAGGAGTGGGCAACGGCAGAGAAGACCGTTTCGACATTCTTCCATATCTTTGACCATCTGTTCCGCCTCGGTAAGCAGATTATCCTGGCTTCCGACCGTCCGCCCGTAGACCTTGACTGGCTGAAGGACCGTATGCTGACACGCTTCTCCTGCGGACTCATTGCCGAGATGGAGAAGCCCAACGTGCAGCTCTGCATCGATATCCTGAATGCCAAGTGTCGTCGCGACGGCTTGAAGATTCCTGCCGATGTCATCCAGTTCATAGCTGAGACAGCCAATGGCAGCGTCCGTGACTTGGAGGGCGTCGTCAACTCGCTGATGGCTTACAGTATCGTCTACAACAGCGGTATCGACATGCGACTGGCTGAGCGCGTCATCAAACGTGCCGTGAAGGTCGACAACCATCCGCTGACGGTCGATGATATCCTGGAGAAGGTGTGTGGCCATTACAACGTCCAGCAGCAGCATGTGTTCAGCAAGAGCCGCAAGCGCGACTATGTTCTGGTGCGTCAGGTCAGTATGTACCTGGCCCAGAAGTACACCAAGATGCCTGCTTCACGTATCGGTCAGTTGATTGGCGGACGCGACCATTCGACGGTCATCCACAGTTGCACCACCGTAGAGCAACGCCTGAAGGTGGACAAGTCCTTCCAGGCAGAGTTAAGCAGTATTGAGAATTCCTTCAAACTGAAGCAATAAACACAAGATAAGCCCCGTCATAGCGACGGGGCTTATCAATTATTATAGCGTGACGCTGATACCGCCGATGAGCCAGCGCCCCGGCTGTGGTACCAGTCCGTAGTCACGGTAGCTCGTGTTCAGCAGGTTGTTGGCTTTCAGGTAAAACTCATAGGTCGGTTGTTGCCACGATAACCGGGCATCCGCCAGCCAGAACGGTTCGTAGTCGCAGATGCTGCCGTCGAAGTCAGTATATTGTCCTGCACGGTCCTGCCAACGCAGGTTCAAGTCGAGTGTGAGATGACTGGCGAGGGGAATCCGTGCCGTCGCCACTAACTTATGACGTAAGTACTCCAATGCGTATTGCGACACCAGTCCAGGCTCCAAGTCCTTCTTCTGATCAATATAGCTGTAGCTGATGTTCAGCGTTGAGCGTTGAATGTTGAGTGTGGCTGTCGTTTCCAGTCCGATGCTGTTCAGTCGGGTGTGGTTCATGCTCTGCCATACGGCGTTGTCACCCTGTCGGGTGTCCATGATCCAGTCTATCATATTGTGTCCTTGGTGGTGCCAGATAGTGGAGTGAAGAGTGAAGAGTGAGGAATGGAAAGTGGCCCCCATCTCGACGGCGCGCATCTCTTCGGGCTTTAGGTGAGGGTCGGCAGCGTAACCTTGTACCTTATAATACATCTCTGTGAATGAAGGCATACGCAGCGACGTGTTGTAGCTGGCGTGGAATTTCCAGTGATTGTTGGGGTGCAGGCTGATATCGATGCCTGGATAGACAGTGGGGTTCATGTCGGCCCACGTATTCTTTACCACAACGAAGCCCGCCGAGACGGTCAGGTGGCTCAGCAGCACATTGTGTTCGGCGTAAGCACTGAGATTGGTGCGGTTCAGACCGAGGATGTAGTCGCGGTCCGTTCCGTGGATGGAGTGGGGGCGTGTAAGCGGTTCGCCGAGGTTGGTACTGACAAGGTTCTCATTACGCATCTCGGCACCGAAAGCCGTGCGGCCTAAAGACCAGTCGAAGTAGCTGTTCAACTGTAGGCCGCAGACGTCGGTGCGGTTGTAGTTATAGGGCATGAGATCGGCGCGTCCCCGGTAGCCTTCATAACGGTCTTGGTGCTGGTTCCAATAGACGGATGGGTGCAGCGAAACTGCACCTTGCTGGAAAGAGCCTTGGAGGGCAGCGGTAAGCTTGGTGGTATGTTCGTACTGGTCATCGGCCCGCCATTTGGGTGAGGCATAGGCCGTGCTGGAGCCCCAACCTTTGTCGGTGAGGCCGAAGTGCCAGTTCAGGCTTAGCCCGTCGCTATTGTAGTGTCCCTGATAAAAGGCCTTCGCACCACTGTAGTCGCTGTTCAACGTGCCTGCCTTGCAGCGGCTATAACCATCGGAGCGGGTGTAGGAGGCGGAGAGGGTGTTGGTGGATTTTATCGAGGTGCGAGGTGCGAGGTACGAGGTACGAGAATACTTGAAGCCAGAATGAAAGTAGCCGTAAGAGCCTCCTTCTGTATGCACATCGAATCTTTGTTCATTTCTCGTATCTCGTACCTCGTACCTCGTATCACGATAGCCGGTAACGATATTCACCGCCCCCACCAACGACGAGGTGCCGTAGATGCGGGCAGCGGGACCTTCCAACACTTCAATGCGCTGGATGTCGGCAAGGTCGCAAGGCAGGTCCATGGTGTTGTGGGCAGTCTGCGGGTCGCAGATATTGATGCCGTTAAGCAGGATGATGATCTGCTCCTGAGTGCCGCCCCGGATGCTGATGTCAGTCTGTGCGCCAATGGGACTGCGCTGGCGGACATCGATGCCGATGGCTAACTTTAATAAATCATTGAGACTTTGTACTGGAGCCTGCTGAATATCAGAACGTTCCAGTACAGTAACCATTCTCGCAGCCTGACTCTTGGTCAGGGGCGCTCGGGAGCCAGTGACGCTCACCTCGTCGAGCATCAGTTCGCGGGCTGTCTTCGTGCTGACGCTGTCGGCGGTGACGGGTTCTGTGCTGACACTGTCGGCCGACGCATAAGTGAGTGTCGATACCGAAAGTACGGAGCATACCACCTCACGGCCTAAGCAACTGAAGAGCGACCAGCCCTTGTTCCCGAACTGACGGAACACGAGTATACGGCGCTTATTGAATAGTGGTTTGTACATAATCGGGTGCAAAGGTACGAAAAATAATTAAACTTCCAGTCGCTTTCTGCGTCAAAAAATAAAACTTTTGCAAAAGATGAAGAATGTTTCCCTTCTGATCATATTCCTGCTGCTGTCTGTGGGCGGTGTGCAGGCCGGTTCTCTTGACGATATCCGCAAGGCATTGGAACAGTCGTCAGTCTCACAAGTCCAGGAAAAAGTATATATCCATACTGACAATAGTTGTTACTTTGTAGGTGACACCTTATGGTATAAAGCTTATGTCGTGCGGGCTGATAACCTGAAGCCCACCGACATGAGCCGTATTCTCTACGTCGAACTGTTGTCGCCTGACGGATTGTTGGTGGAACGTCAGCAGATTGTCGTCAATCCTGAAGGTTATACCTGTGGACAGTTCGTACTGACCGACTCGTTGTACTCTGGCTATTATGAGATGCGAGCTTACACCCGCTGGATGCTGAATTTCAATATGCACCATCACCGTTACAGTTCGCAGGATGCGTGGTGGTTCTACAACAAGGAGATGGCTGCCGACTACTTCCGTGTATGGGATGGTCTCTATTCGCGGGTGCTGCCTGTCTATAATAAGCCGGAGAAGGCTGGCGACTATGAGGTTCGCACGATGTATCAGCGCCCCAAGACACGATTGCCCAATCAGAAGAAAGACGACTTGGTGGTGAGATTCTATCCCGAGGGCGGTCACCTGATCAACGGTGTCGAGAACCGCGTTGCCTTTGAAGTCTGCGACCAGTTTGGAGAAGCGGTAGACATAAAGGGTACGGTGAGCGACGGCCAGCAGAACATCGCCATCAGTACTGAATACATGGGACGTGGTTCGTTCCTCGTCACCCCTAAAGACCAGCGTCTGAAGGCTACCTTTCAATGGCGTGACAAGAAGTGGAGCGAGTCGTTGCCTAAGCAGGAACAGCAAGGTGCGACACTGCGCTTGGACAACGGGCAACTGAGCATTAGTGCTGTCGGTCTGCCTCAAGACAAGGAGTATGCTGTCAGTATTCTCTGTCGCGGGTCGTTGAAACACTTTATGAAGGTGAACCTTTCCAACCAGACGACGGTCACCCTGCCATTGGAAAGCCTGCCCGCCGGCGTGGCCGACGTGACACTTTTCGACAGTGACGGCCATATCTTGGCTGACCGCCTGTTCTTTGTCCGCAGTACTTCCAATGGTCCCGGCAGTCCTGTTGGCCTCATATTGCCTGTTGAGCCCATGAGTCCCACCAAGACCTACTCGCCCTATGAGTCAATCAGTATCGGTCTGCAGTTGCCACCGAAGACCACTTTCTCGTTGGCTATCCGCGACACGGGTACCGAAGGGCCTACCTACGACGATGGCAATATGATGACCGATCTGCTGCTTTCCAGCGAGTTGAAAGGCTTTATAGCCTATCCTGCCCACTATTTTGAGCGTGACGATGAGGAGCACCGCCGTCATCTCGACCTGTTGATGATGGTGCAGGGGTGGCGCAAGTATAAATGGGAGGAACTGGCCGATGCCAACCATCAGCTACGTTATCAGCCTGAGAAGAGCATGACGATAGAAGGCTCTGTCTACAAGATGCTTTCCCCTAACGAACTGGAACAGTTTGAGATGGGAACCCTTCCCTTTAACATCGGTTTTAAACGATATCAGGATACCATCAATCAGGAAAAACTTTTTGGAAGTGAACTGGTTTGCCAGTACATTGTTGGTTGTCCAGAACTCAGCGTACCTCCGGCTTATGTCTTTGATTGGTTAAAGAATACCGACGAAAACCTCGGACTGAATCATGGACGTCTGAAGAACGAGGTGTTGGTAGAGGCCGAAGTAGCCATTGGCAATGAGTTTGTGGCCTCTACGCAGAAGACCAAGGATGGCCGCTTTATCTTCCAAGTACCTCCCTTCTATGGCGGTGCCTATCTGAAGATGAAGGCTTACAAGGAGAACGATTCCATCAAGAAGAATATGTTGTCGCGAAAAGATGCCAAGATCCTGAATGAGTCGGCCTATCCGGACTTCTACGTCAAGCGCGACCTCTTCTATCCCCTATATGCCAAGGAGTATTCTTACTACCAGAAACATCAGCCGGATATTGAGTTGGAGGAGCTGATAGATACGCTTTCCTATCTGTCGATGGAGAACGATGTCCATCAGTTGGGAAATGTCAATGTGAGAGGCCATCGCCGCGGTCGTCGTGCCATCGACTGGAACAAACCTGCCTTCATGACCGATGCCTACGACTTGTATAACGATGTGACGGACTACGGTTTGTCGTATGGTATGCTCAACATGCGGTTGTTCCCTGTTCAGGTGAGCCGTTACCTCTTTGGCAACATGAACCGTCACGTATCCTATAATGTGGACGGACGGCTTGACAACTTTACCTTCTACCGGAACTATTTCCCGTTCCCACCACCTCCTGCCAGCGAGAATGTGAGCGAAGTAGAACTTGAATCCTTATATGCCCAGATGCAGCAGTACGCGTTGAAGCGGTCACCCCAGTCAATCCTGGATGACCTGAAGCTGAAGCGCATGAGCGATATCCGCATCTTTACCGACTATGAACACCGCAACGAAGACTCTACCATGGTGGCAGAGTCAACCACTGTCGATGTCACCGTCGAGTTGGTGCCTTTCGCCAATGATGCCATCCAGCCCACCTTCCGCGACCGTCACATTTACTTGCCTGGCTTTAACTATGCGGTGAACTTCTACCAGCCCGACTACAGTCACCGTTCCATGGGTGACAAGCCCGCCGACTATCGCCGTACCCTTTACTGGAACCCCAACGCCCGCAGTGACGAAAATGGCCGCTTTACCGCTACTTTCTACAACAACGGCAAGGAGACGCGTATCAAAATGAGTGCCGCAGGAGTCACCCCCGACGGTCGCCTGCTGTATAGTGAGTAGATGGGTGATATATCAAAAATTGCAGGAAGAAAATCGCGGATTGATGTTGGTATAAACGAAAAAGTTCGTACCTTTGCAGGCGTAAATAGGTATCTACTAATAACCAATACAAATGAAGAGATTTTTTCTTGTGGCCTTAATGGGCTTAATGACTTTTGGTACGCAGGCTCAGCGCGTGACCGACAAACTGGACCGTGGTCTTGTGGCGATGAAGGTCAGCGGTGGTGTTTACCTGAACTGGCGTATCTTTGGTGAAGAGTATTATGATGTCACCTATAATGTCTATCGTGACGGCGTGAAGGTGAACGAAGCACCGCTGAGTGTGTCGAACTTTACTGATAAGTCGGGAACAACGGCCAGTACATACACAGTGGCGGCTGTTGTTCATGGCCAGGAGCAGACGCAGTGTAAGCAGGTGACGCCGTGGTCGACCAGCTATAAGGAGATCAAACTGAAGCATGAGGGTATCAAGAGCACGTTGGTGCCCAATGACGCCTGCTGTGCTGATGTTGATGGCGACGGCGAACTGGAAATCCTGATGAAGTTTGACAACCTGAGCGAGATCAACGCCAGCTATCCGCGTGGCGGTTATCAGGGCGAATACAGTATCTTTGAGTGCCTGAAACTGGACGGTACCCGCCTGTGGTGGGTGAACTGCGGTCCGAACATGGGTGACTTCCAGAACAACGAGCAGAACATTGTGGGATATGACTGGGACGGCGACGGCTGTGCTGAGGTGGTAATGCGAGCCTGTGATGGTACGGTCATCCACATGGCCGACGGCACGACTTACACCGTGGGCAACGCCTCGGCTAACGTGCGAGCTGCCACGGGTGGCGGCACCAACTGGTTTGTGACTACCGACGGTGAGTACCTGTTATATATGGATGGCAAGACGGGCAAGCCCTATCAGTGTTTGCCCTATCCGCTGAAGCGGTTGGAGAGTGGCGAGACCAATTTTGAAGCTGCATGGGGCGACGGCTACGGCCATCGAGCTTCGAAGCACTTCTTCGGTGCCCCTTACTTAGATGGTCGCAAACCAAGCATTTTCCTGGCCCGTGGTATTTATACCCGACACAAGATGATTGCCTACGATGTTGACTCGCAGACTCACCAGTTGAAGGAGCGTTGGCGCTGGTTCAACAACAGTAACGGCCCGTGGAAGGGACAGGGTTACCATAATTATGCGGTAGCTGATGTTGATATGGACGGCCGCGACGAGATTGTTTTCGGTTCGATGGTCATTGATGACAACGGCAAGGGTCTCTCGACGACAGGCTTCGGTCACGGCGATGCTGAACACGTAGGTGACCTGAATCCCTATGTTCATGGATTGGAGATTTATGCCTGTATGGAGGATCATCCCGGCAATAACTTCCGTGATGCAACCACCTCGAAAGTATATCACCGCTTTGTAGCAGACAGGGACGACGGTCGTGCCATGGCTGGCAATTTCACCAACAGTTTCCCCGGAGGTTTGGGCTGCTCGGCCCGTGAAGGTGCTATCAGCACAATTACTGGTGAGGCCATTAGTGGACTTGAAGCAACGGGTGTCAACACCAACTTCCGTATCTACTGGGACGGTGACCTTTGCGAAGAGACCTTTAACTATCTCGACGGAAAGAACACGGCTGGCTGTATAGCCAAGTATGGCTCTTGGTCACCGATTTATACCTGTGAAGGTTCGATGACCAATAACGACACGAAGGGTACGCCATGTTATCAGGGCGACATCTTAGGCGACTGGCGCGAGGAAATCATCATGCGTACCTCTAATAATAATATACGCATCTACTCGACACCGACGGCAACGAAGTGGCGCAACTATACGCTGTGGCATGACCACCAGTACCGTAATGCGATGGTGTGGCAGATGTGTGGTTATAACCAGCCTCCCCACGCCAGCTACTTCCTCGGCGAGTTAGAGGGTATCACCATCGCCCCGCCGCCCCTCACGATGACGGGACGTACGGAGGTGGCTAACGGTGGCACCATCGGCAGTAGCCTGAACGGACAGCACGCCATCGTCTGCGAG
This sequence comes from uncultured Prevotellaceae bacterium, assembly GCA_902780025.1. Taxonomy (GTDB): domain Bacteria; phylum Bacteroidota; class Bacteroidia; order Bacteroidales; family Bacteroidaceae; genus Prevotella. The sequence continues at coordinate 27,338 of CACZDV010000005.1, read as the reverse complement.
ACGGGCAACAGTAGCGTCAGTATCGAGGCTGGCGCACAGCCTGAGGTGTTGACCTTCAACGTGCCGACGTGGGTACAGGGTACGGCTCCCAGTGAGTGTACGACGCAGAACACGAAGATTAATTATACTACTTATACTTGCACTGTCAGTGGCGGCGGCATCGGCGGTGCAGCCCGACTGGTGAAGCAGGGCGACGGTGTCCTGACACTGCCGAAGGCTGACTTCACCCATACCGGGGCTACTGATATATGGGGCGGTACGCTGAACTTCGACGGCACGATGAAGCAGTCGCCGTTGTGGCTCAACCGTCATACGGAACTGAACTCCAACGGTGGTGAGTTCAAGAGCATCAAGGCCGACTATGGTGCCGTCATCCGTCCTGGTGGCGACCAGCAGGGTTCCATTACGACCGACACGCTGGCCTTAGGCTTCGGTTCGCGCCTTGCCATCGACCTCTACAGTGAAGGAATGAAGGCTGACGTTGTTAATACCAATGTCCTGAAAATTGAGCGTAAGACAGGCAGTGCCTGGACAAAAGGTGGCCCTGAGTACTTGATGCCTGTCATCGAGCTGAAGGGACATCTGGCTGACGGCGAGATGAAGATGGCCGCTGGTAAATATGTCATCGCTGAGGTAGGTGAAGTCGTCGGATCGGTGGACGACCTCACTATGGAGGGACTGAACACTCAGAAAAAGAGCCTGTATGTAGAGGATGGCAAACTGGTGATTGAAATTATTGGCATGCGCGATGCCGCAGCCATTGAGTGGACAGGCGCCACCAGTAATAAATGGGATGTCGGCGACACCTATAACTTCGCCATCGGTACGGAACAGGAAGCTACGACCTTCGTCTCTGAGGACGAGGTGACGTTTGGTGACCAGGCAACCACGAAGTCTGTTAGCATAACTGCTGACGTTTATCCCTCAAAGGTGATTGTCAACAGTACTGGCAACTATACGTTAACTGGTGCTGGTGCCATCGGCGGAAATGCGGAATTCGTCAAAGAGAACAGTGGTACGGTGACTATGAATGGCGAGAACAGCTATACGGGTGGAAACCACCTGCGCGGCGGTATTACCAAGGTTAAGAAGTTGGCAAACCAATATTCGACTACGGGCAACTTGGGTGCCATGACCAGCACTGCCAGCCTCTTTACTATTGAGGACGGTGCCACGCTGCAGACTACGGATAAAGTGGAACAGGATTCTCCTATGCAGATGATAGGCGAAGAGGGCGGTATCATCAATAATGCTCAGGACTTTGTTGTCAGCAAAGCCATTTCAGGAACTAAGCTGACCAAGAAAGGCAGTGGCTGGATGAAGCTGAACGTGTCGAACAGTGGCCTGAACAACTTAGTGGTAATGGCCGGTACTGTTCAGTGTGTCAATGCCAATACACCTGCCAAGACCGTTGAACTACAGGCTGGCGAAATCCGGGAGAATACCAGTTCCAGCTATACCATCAACGTGCCCAAGGGCAAGACGGGAACATGGTATATGGCTAACCGCTCCACCTATTCCAACACAGTGACGGGTGAGGGAACACTTGTGGCATACTGCACGACGGAGAAAGGTACGAACTACTATGCTACTCGTACTCCCGTTCAGTGTAATTTCTCCAACTTTGAAGGTATTCTGAAGCCTACGTCGAGTGTTGATGACCCAAACAACCTGCGATTCACACTTAATACTACCAGTGGTATGCCGAAGGGCACCATGAACATCGATCCCAAGGTGGAGGTGCAGAACAGTGGCAAGACCTTCCGTATAGGCCGTCTTATGGGCTCTGGTAAGTTGGGAGGTAGCTGTACGTTCAGTAATGGTGCATCGGTAGGAGCTAACACATGGCAAGTGGGTAACGATGAAGACTGGACGTGCAACGTTAAGGTAACGTCTAACGCCAACTTAGTCAAGCTCGGTGCCGGCAAGATAACATGGAATGGTGCTAATGACAATACTGGAACAACTACTGTCAAGGAGGGTGAACTCTGTTTGAGTCCAGCTTCGAATTTGGGTAGTGGCCGGCTGACGGTTGAAGAAGGAGCCATCCTCTCAGGAACCAACGTTCAGTCGAAGGCACTGGCAAACTCGGCTGTCACCATCAATGGTGAGTTGCGTCCGGGCGTACAACTTACATCTACCTCAGGCACCATCTATTTCAACAACAAGAATGTCACTATTGGTACAAAGGGTCGCATCGTTTTCAATGCTAAAAGCAGCAGTGTCCTGACCAGTCTCAACGGCATTGGTACGCTGACTGTCAATGGTACCATTTGTATAGTAGCTGTCGATGATAATACCCTCCAGGTGGGTGATGAGATCCGCCTGTGGTCGGAGGACACTAAGCTGGCAGGTACTCCGAAGTTCGATATGCAGGGTGGTGTCACTTGGGATACCAGTCGTATTAGTGAAGGTGTGCTTGTAGTGGCAGGTATTGATACGGGCGTTAATCCGGTCATGGCAGATATTGACCCCTGCAACGTCTATGACCTGAAGGGGCGTCTGGTGCGTCGTCTTCCGTCGGCTACCAGTACTGATGGACTGCCTGCTGGTGTCTATATCCGTGGAGGCCGTAAGGTGATTGTCAAATAAAACAGAAAGATGATGAAACGACTATTGTTAAGTTTGTCCTTTGTCCTTTGCTCTCTGTCAGTTGGCTTGGCTCAGCCAAGCACGGTGGTTCATCCCTGGCAAGGCAAGCGTGTAGCTTATTTCGGCGATTCCATTACCGATCCGCGTAACAAAGCTGCCAAGAAGAAATACTGGGGACTATTGGCGGATTGGCTACAGATTGAACCTTACGTCTATGGTGTCAGTGGTCGTCAGTGGGACGATATACCCCGACAGACAGACCAGTTGCTGAAAGAGCATGGTCAGGATGTCGATGCTATCCTCATATTCTGTGGAACCAATGATTATAACAATGGTGTACCTGTCGGTCAATGGTGGGATGAGCGTGTGACGCAGGTGGAGTACGGTCACGGGCAACCTAAACAGATGGTGACGCGCCGTCAGCGTACACCGTCGATGGATCCGACGACCTTCTGTGGTCGCATTAATATTGCGATGGACTCACTGAAGCGTACATTTCCCACGAAGCAGATAGTGCTGCTGACGCCTATTCACCGCGCAGACTTCCATGCCAATGAGAAAAACTGGCAGTGTGATGAGTCGTACACCAACCAATGCGGTGAGTATCTTGATGTTTATATTGACGCCGTCAAGCAGGCTGCCAATATCTGGGCTGTGCCCGTAATCGATTGGAATGCTCTGGGTGGACTTTATCCGCTTTTGGACGAACAAGCTCTTTACTTTAACAATGCTGATACCGATCGGCTGCATCCCAATGATCGGGGACACGAACGCTTGGCGCGTACGCTCTACTACCAGTTACTAACATTGCCATGTGTTTTCTAATAATCAGATAAGAGGATGAAAAGATTTCATTTTTTGCTGATGCTCACCATGACAGTCATGTCATTGCAGGCACAGACAGCTCGTAAGTTTACCGTGAACATCACGCCCGATGGTAAGGCCAATATGGTCTGCTATCTGCCCGAGAATCCTTCGGGACGTGCCGTCGTCGATCTGCCTGGTGGTGGTTATACCCATCTGGCCGTTGACCATGAGGGCCATGACTGGGCAGAATGGTTCAATCGTCAGGGCATAGCTTTCTTCGTTGTGACTTACCGGATGCCTGGCGGTGACCGCACCATCCCTATGGGTGATGCCCAACAGGCTATCCGCATCGTTCGCGACTCGGCCCAGACATGGGCTGTCAATCCCTACGATGTAGGTATCATGGGTTTCTCGGCTGGCGGACATCTCGCCTCGACCGTTTCAACGCATAGTGAGTTTGACGCCCGTCCGGATTTCAGTATTCTTTTCTATCCTGTCATCTCGATGAATGAGCGTGAAACCCATAGTGGTTCTGTCAATGGATTCCTGGGAAAAGATAAGAACAATAAGGAACTGGTGCACCGTTTCTCTAACCAGAATGCCGTGCGTAGTCATCTGACGCCACCAGCCGTCATCCTCATGGCAAATGACGATGGTGCTGTTCCGCCTGTGACCAATGGCATCGCCTATTATTCCGCCATGCGAAATGCCGGCAATGAGTGTGCCCTTTATGTCTACCCTACGGGTGGCCACGGTTTCGGTTTCCGACCTACCTATCAGTTCCATGACCAGATGCTCAGCGACCTCGCATCATGGCTCAGCCACCATAAGGCTCCGCGTCAGGATGCCATCCGTGTGGCTTGCATCGGCAATAGCATCACTCACGGCTCAGGCGTTGACATGCAGGAACAGAAAGGTTATCCTGCACAGCTCCAACGGCTGTTGGGCAATGGCTATCACGTGCGTAATTTCGGTGTTGGCGCCCGTTGTATGATGAGTTCTTCTGATCATCCCTATATGCAGGAACTGGCTTGGCGTGACGCCAAAGCTTTCAATCCTGATATTGTCGTCATCAAACTGGGTACTAATGACTCGAAAGACTATCAGTGGAATCAGCAGCAGTATGAACGCGACTATCAGCTGATGATTGACACGCTGCGTTCACTCCCTTCACGTCCTGCTGTCTATTTGTGTAACCCTGTCAAGGCTTTCAGTGATAAGTGGGGCATCACCGACTCCATCATCGTGAATGGGGTCATTCCCTCTATCCAGAAGATTGCAAAGAAAAACAAGTTGACAGTCATTGACATGTATCATGTCATTACTGATTCCAAAGAGATGACGGGCGATATGATACACCCTAACGACAAGGGTGCTGCCCGTATGGCCCAGACGATTGCAGAGATCATCAAGCAGCGTAAGAACTAACAAAAAGAGACCGTTGCCTGTCGTCTATTTAAGATAGTCTGTGCGGTCAGGACCGATGTAGTAGCCTGGCTCGGGTGGCTGGTTGTAGGCTACATTTTGGGTGGCTACGCTGTGTCGGTAGGGAATATCCTCCATTAGGCAGTTGATGCGATAGTCGGTAGGGATAGTCGTCACGTAGAGACGCAGTTCCGTGGACTCACGGTTGCGCACCAGTACCTCTTCACGCCAGTCGCCCAAGAGGTCGGCACTGAGGCAGGGGTTCGACTTTGTACCGTTGTTAAACTGGCCGTCAAACTGTTGCAAGTCTATGGTCTGCTGTTTTTCCCAGTCATATTTCGAAACCGTGCTGTGGTCAAGCAGTTCGCGGAGAAGGTCGCCGTCCCACCAGATGCCGAAGTTGATGCTGAGTCGGGGCTCATAGAGGCGTTCACCTTTCATATTATAGACACCGCGACTGTCGATGCTCCACATCTCAGGTCCTGGGTTGGTGGGGTCGATATCGGCAGCCATGCAGCGGCCTACGTCGATGTCGCTCTTGATTTGGAAGACAACCTCACCCGTACGGGCGTTCCTTAACTCAGAACCGTCGCGACGGTTTTCGTGGCAGTCCCAGATGTAAAGTGCATTGTCCTTAGGGTCAGCAAGGAGGTGGATGGCGTCGCCGTGGCCCATGCCGGTGTTATAGAGGCCGCGTCCGTCGTGGTCGATGGCCATCGAACCATAGGTAATCTCGTCATAACCGTCACTGTCGACATCAGCCACCCGCAGGTTGTGGTTGCCCTGTCCGGCATAGCTGGCCCATTCGGGTTGGTTGGTGTCAAACACCCATCGTTGTTTTAACTCTTTACCGTCCCAGTCCCAGGCGACGATGACGCTGCGGGTATAGTAGCCTCGGCAGAAGATGGCGGAAGGAAGCCCCCTCCCGTCCTTCCCCGACTGGGGGAGGAATGCACCTAAGTATCCGACAGCAGCAAGGAAGCGGTCAGAGCGGTTGGCTTTATTGTCTCCCCAGTTCTTGACATCGCCCCGCTCGGGGATGTAGGGCTTGGTGTCGAGGGCACGACCTGTCAGACCGTCAAAGACGGTGAGGAACTCCGGGCCACTGAGGATGCGACCTGCAGCGTTGCGGTAGTCGGCAACGGAATCGCCGATAACAGTAGAGGTGCCATCAATGGTGCCGTCAGCCGTTCGGCACATCATCTCAGCACGGCCATCGCCGTCGAAATCATAGACCATGAACTGCGTATAGTGGGCTCCGGCACGGATGTTGCGGCCCAAGTTAATACGCCACAGCAGGGTGCCGTCAAGGCGGTAGCAGTCTATGAATACAGGGTCGGTATAGCCATCGTGAGCATTGTCATGGGCGTTCCACGGTTCCCACTTCAAGAAGATTTCATATTGTCCGTCGCCATCGACATCACCTACCGAGGCATCGTTGGCCGAGTAGCGGCCTTCGGGTTTCTGGATGGGAATGGGCAGGTAGCCGACTGTCTGAAGTGAAGAGTGAAGAGTGAAGAGTGAAAAATTTCCTGCCGGAATTCCTTCACCAGTTCTTCTTACTTCGTAGGTGGCATCGGTAGTCAACGGGTGCTCGTCGATGAAGAAGGTACCGCCTGTGGTAAGCGGTTGGGCGTTCAACTTGACACCGCTACGGTAGACATCGTAGGGTTGACCTTTAGGGTCGGTGGACAGCGTACGCCAGCTGACGGCTACCTTGCCGTCAGGGGTACGGACGGCAACCACACCGCGGTTCAGTCGCTCGGTACTGAGTTTGGAGTAATCATATCGGGTTTGTGCCTGAGTGCCGACACTTAATAGGGTAATTGTAGCGTAGATTAGTAATCGTTTCATCGTTTAGTTGTTTTTGTTGTCGGCAAAGGTACGAATATTTTTTTATTTTCTTGCATAATTGCGGCAGATTTATTAATTTTGTCCCCAAATAGTGAAAAAAGAACTGAATGAAGGAATTTGTCATATCAGAAGCCAAGGCTGAGACGGCTGTACTCGTGGGTCTGATAACCAATCAACAGGACGAAGCCAAGACCAAGGAATACCTGGACGAGTTGGAGTTCCTGGCTGAGACGGCTGGTGCTGTGGTTGTCAAGCGTTTCACCCAGAAAGTGGGCGGTCCCAGCAGTGTGACCTATGTGGGTAGCGGTAAGCTTCTGGAAATCAAGGAATACGTGAAAGCATGCCAGGATGCGGCCGATGATGACGAGACAGGCGAGACACAGCCGGTCGGCATGGTCATCTTCGACGATGAACTGACGGCTAAGCAGATACGTAATATTGAGCAGGAACTGAAGGTGAAGATACTGGACCGCACATCGCTGATTCTCGATATCTTTGCTATGCGGGCTCAGACGGCTGAGGCCAAGGCTCAGGTGGAACTGGCACAGCACCGCTATATGCTGCCGCGACTGCAGCGTTTGTGGACGCACTTGGAACGTCAGGGTGGCGGCTCTGGTGGTGGCGGCGGTAAAGGCTCTGTGGGTCTGCGCGGCCCTGGTGAGACGCAGTTGGAGATGGACCGCCGTATCATTTTGCAGCGTATCACCTTGCTGAAACAGCGTTTGAAAGAAATCGACCAGCAGAAAACAACGCAGCGCAAGAACCGTGGACGTCTGATACGTGTGGCCTTGGTGGGCTATACCAATGTGGGTAAGTCAACAATGATGAACCTGCTCTCGAAGAGTGAAGTGTTTGCAGAGAACAAACTCTTTGCCACACTCGACACGACGGTGCGCAAGGTGACCATCGACAACCTGCCTTTCCTGTTGGCCGACACAGTAGGCTTTATCCGTAAACTGCCCTCTGACCTGGTGGAGTCGTTCAAGTCAACGCTCGACGAGGTGCGCGAGGCTGACCTGCTGGTGCATGTGGTGGACATCTCGCATCCTGACTTTGAGGAGCAGATAACGGTGGTGGAGAAGACACTGGCCGAACTGGGTTGTGCCGAGAAACCGTCAATGATGGTGTTCAACAAGATTGATGCTTACACATGGACGCCGCAGGACGAAGATGATCTGACGGAGCCTACGAAGGAAAACATCTCATTGGACGAACTGAAACGTACGTGGATGGCGAAGATGAGAGGAGAGATGGAGTGTATCTTCATCTCTGCTCGTGAAAAAGATAATATCGAGGAGTTGCGCAGCGTATTATATAAGAAGGTGCGTGAACTTCATGTACAGAAATATCCTTATAACGATTTCTTATATCAAGACTATGAGTAACTACAGACAACTAACACAGAATGAGATAGATATCTTAGAGAATAACGTCTGCTGGGCTGAGGACTGGCAGCGAGTACAGGTGGCTGAGGGATTCAAACCCTATAACTTCCATCGCGTCATGTTCTATGGCGACATCCGACTGGGAGAATTCCACAAAACGGTGGAGGTGACGAAGGGCTTCTTCAAGCACTCAGGCATCAACGATGCCACACTGCGCAATGTCACCGTGGGCAATGACTGCCTGATAGAGAAGGTGGGTAACTATATCAATAACTACACCATCGGTAACGACTGTTATATCTCGAATATCTGTACGCTGGAGACGACTGACGATGCCACCTATGGCGAAGGGTCGGTCATCTCCGTGCTTAACGAGATGGGTGATGGCAACGTGACCATCTTCCGCGAATTGAACTCGCAGATGGCTGCCTTTATGGTGAAGTATAACCGTGACAAGGAACTCCGTCAGACATTACAGCAGATGATTGAGGACGAGTTGCGGGTGACCCGCCCTGAGCGTGGACTCATCGGCAATAACGTGAAGATTGTCAATGCCAAGGATATCACCAATACGATTATCAAAGGTTATTGTGAAATTAGTGGTGCCGCCCGTCTGAGTGAGTGTACCGTGATGTCTTCAATGGATGCTCCGGTGTTCATCGGGACGGGTGTCATCTGTGAAAACTCCATCATCTGCGATGGTTGCTCTATCAACAACTCGGTGAAGATGCAGGATTGCTTTGTGGGCGAAGCCTGCCAGATTACCAACGGTTTCACGGCCGAGGCCAGTCTGTTCTTTGCCAATTCCTTCATGGCCAATGGTGAGGCCTGTGCTGCTTTCTGCGGTCCGTTCTCGGCCTCTCATCATAAGTCGAGCCTGCTCATTGGTGGTGAGTTCTCATTCTATAATGCCGGTTCGAACACCAACTTCTCGAACCACGCCTACAAGATGGGACCGCTGCACTACGGCACGCTGGAGCGCGGCACGAAGACCGCCTCGGGAGCCTATATCCTCATGCCGGCGACCATTGGTGCTTTCTCCGTCTGCTTCGGCAAACTGATGCACCATCCCGATACCCGTAATCTGCCGTTCTCTTATTTGGTGGCCTACGGCGATGACTGCTATCTGGTGCCAGGACGTAACATTACGACGGTGGGACTCTATCGTGATATCAAGAAATGGCCCAAGCGCGACAAACGTTCGAAGCAGTCGAGGAAGAGCATCATCAATTTCGACTGGTTGTCTCCGTTTACCGTGGGTGAAATCATGGAGGGTATCAAGATCCTGAAGGCGCTACGTGAGGCATCAGGCGATAACGTGTCAACCTATAACTTCCACGAATATGTGATCAATGCCTCCAGCTTGCGCAAGGGACTGAAATACTATGATATTGCTCTCCGCATCTATATGGGTGCTGTGTTGAAACGTGCCCAGAAAGAGGGCTATATCGGTCGACCGGTCAGTTCTGTAGGCAAAGGCAAGTGGGTGGACCTTAGTGGTCTGCTGTTGCCTGAGAGTGAGGAGCAAAGGCTTATCAGCGACATTAAGACGGGAGCCATTGACAACATCCAGCAGGTTCTCGACCGTTTTGCCGACATCAACAACAATTATCCTGACTATCGCTGGGCGTGGTCATACCAGATGATTCTGGACTATTATCATCTCGACGAGCTTGATGCTGCAGCCTGTGAGCGGATTCGTGAGGACTACGTTCGTGCTCGTCGGGCATGGATTGCCGAAATCCGCAAGGATGCTGAGAAGGAGTTTGCTATGGGCGATGTGGAACAAGAGGTGTTTGATGATTTCCTGAGTAAATTAGATCACGAAATAGACTATGAGAACTAAACTGTTATTATTAGCTGCATTAGTGGGGCTCGGGATGAGTTCCTGCGAAAAGTACAAGTATGAGTCGGTAAAAGGTGACCTTTCCGCGACACGCATCTACACGTTGGATAACGGCCTGAAGGTATACCTTAGTGTAAACAAGGAACAACCTCGTATACAGACGTTTATCGCTGTACGAACGGGTTCTAAGAACGACCCGGCAGAGACCACTGGTCTGGCCCATTACCTGGAGCATATCATGTTCAAAGGGACGGGCAAGTTCGGTGTGACTGACTCGGCGAAGGAGGCTCCGCTGCTGGCTGACATTGAACAGCGCTACGAGCAATACCGTAAACTGACCGACCCGGAGGAACGTCGTATTGCCTATAGGGGTATTGACAGCGTCAGTCAGGTGGCTGCTCAGTATTTCATCCCTAATGAGTACGACAAACTGATGGCAGCCATTGGTTCGGAAGGCTCCAATGCCTATACGTCGAATGACGTGACGTGCTATACAGAAGACATTCCCTCGAATGAGGTGGAGAACTGGGCCAAGATTCAGGCCGACCGTTTCCAGAATATGGTCATCCGTGGTTTCCATACTGAGTTGGAGGCCGTCTACGAGGAATATAACATCGGACTGACGCAGGATATGCGAAAGCTCTATGAGGCCATGGGACGCAAACTCTGTCCGACTCATCCTTATGGTACGCAGACCACCATCGGTACGCAGGAACATCTGAAGAATCCTTCCATCACAAACATCAAGAACTACTTTGCCAAGTGGTATGTGCCTAATAATGTGGCCATCTGCATGGCAGGTGACTTTGATCCCGATGAGGTCATCGCTACTATCGACCGCTACTTCGGAGAGTGGCAACCCGCCACTGTGCCCGACGCTTCTCCGTCGGGCTTAGTCCCTCAGCCTCAATTCCCCGAGCAGCCTGTATGGAGCGAGCCGCAGGATACTGCCGTCATTGGCCCTGAGGCAGAGACCATCTGGTTAGGATGGCGTTTCGACCGCGGTGCCTCATTGCAGAATGATACCCTGCAGGTTATCGAGTCGATGTTGAGTAACGGTACTGCCGGACTTATCGACCTCGATATCAACCAGCAAATGAAAATGCTCAGCGCGTGGGGTGGGGTAGAGTCGCTGATGGACTACTCTTTTTTCATCTTGTCGGGAACGCCCAAGGAGGGGCAGACATTGGATGAGGTGCGCCAACTGTTGCTTGACGAGATTGCCAAGCTGAAGAAGGGTGAGTTCTCTGACGACCTGCTGCCTTCGGTCATCAATAACCTGAAGCTGCAGTACTACAATGCGCTGGAGAACAACCGCTCACGGGCCAGTATGTTTGTCGATGCTTTCATCAACGGTACACCTTGGGAGCAGGCTGCCACCCGTCTCGACCGTTTGGCAGGTATGACAAAACAGCAGATTGCTGATTTTGCCACCCGTCATTTCACTGACGGTTATGCGGCTGTCTATAAGCGTCAGGGCGTTGATCCCAACCAGAAGAAGATTGACAAGCCCGCGATTACTCCTATTGCCGCCAACCGCGACAATGTCAGCCAGTTTGTGAAAGACATACAAGCTGCTGAAGTAAAGCCTATCGAGCCGAAGTTCGTGGACTTCAAGCGCGACCTGACCTTTGGTAACCTCTCTCCTCTTCCCTACGTCTACGTCCAGAATACGGAGAATGGCCGCTTCCAGTTGGCCTTCCGCTATGAGTTTGGCAAGCTGGCTGACGTGCGTTACGACTATGCTGCCGACTATATTGACTATTTAGGTACCGACAAGCTGACTGCCGAGCAGGTGAAGCAGCAGTTCTATAAGCTGGCCTGTAACTTCGAAATCAATGTTGGCGATCGCAATATTAATGTCACCCTCAACGGATTGAGCGAGAGTATGGGGGAGGCTGTGGCACTTTTGGAGAACCTCCTGCAGAATGCCAAGGTCGATCAGGAGGCTTACGACCAGTATGTCAGTCTGGTGGAGAAGGCTCGTGCTGATGCCAAGCTCGACCAGCGCACCTGCTTCGACTATCTGTTCAACTACGGCATCTACGGCCCTTACAACCCTCGCCGCAACCTGTTGACCACTGCTCAGCTGCGTGAGACCAATCCGCAGGAGTTGCTTGACCTGTTGAAGAATCTCAGCCAGTATGAGCACACCGTATTATATTATGGTCCAATGAGCGAACAGCAGCTGCAGGAGTCGCTGGCTCCCCATCTTCAGGCGCTTGCCTCTGAGCTGAAGCCGGCACCCGACTTCAAACCATACATGATGGAGTCGACACCCCAGAACGAGATTCTCATTGCACCTTACGATGCCAAAAATATCTATATGCGGATGTATCATAATGAACAGCGTCAGTGGAATCCTGCAGAAGAACCTGTTCAGGCACTGTTCAACGAGTACTTCGGTGGTGGTATGAACACCGTGGTGTTCCAGGAGATGCGAGAGACCCGTGGCTTGGCCTACAATGCCTGGGCGGTCTATAGCCGTCCTACCTTGAAGGGTGAACCGGAGAGTTTCTTTACGCATATCATTACCCAGAACGACAAGATGATGGATTGCGTGACACACTTCCACACCATCCTTGACACGATTCCGCAGAGCGAGACATCGTTCAATATCGCCAAGGAGGGCCTGACCAAACAACTGGCCAGCCGTCGTACGACGAAGTTTGCATTGATCAATGCCTGGATTACCGCTCGTGACTTGGGCCTTGACTATGACCTGAATAAGAACGTCTACGAGGCACTGCCCAACCTGACGATGAAGGACATTGTCGACTTCGAGCAGCAGCAGATAGCCCGCAAACCCTATCGCTACATCATCCTTGGCGATGAGCGCGAACTCGACATGGCTGCCCTCCAGCAGTATGGTCCTATTCGCCGTGTGACGCTCAGTGAGATATTCGGGTATTAAGGCATGAAGAGGTTCATCGGTGTCCTCTGCATCCTCTGTAGCCTGGTCGTTTCGGTCTCGGCTCAGCCGCGTCAGCAACTCCTTGCCCGTCTGACTACCCTGCAGAAGCATGGCTATATGTTCGGCCATCAGGATGATCCGTTCTACGGACTGACGTGGTCGGGCATTGATGACCCTGCAAAACCTGAGTATGGTCGCAGCGATGTGAAAGAGACCTGTGGCGACTATCCTGCCGTCATGGGTTTCGACTTGGGGGGTATTGAGATGGGCAATGCCAAGAACCTTGACTCGGTACCCTTCACCCGTATTCGGGAAGAGCTGTTGGCTCATGTGGAGCGTGGAGGGATTGTTACGCTTTCGTGGCATCCACGCAACCCATTGACGGGTGGTACGGCATGGGACAATACCGATACGACCGTCGTGGCGAGTATCCTCTCTGGAGGTAAGATGCACGGTAAGTTCGTGCAGTGGATGAAGAATGTGCACAACTTCTTAGCTACCCTGAAAGACAAAGATGGCAAGAAGGTGCCCATCATCTTCCGTCCGTGGCACGAGAACAATGGTGGCTGGTTTTGGTGGGGAGCGAAGCAGTGTACGCCCAAGGAGTTCAACGCCCTCTGGTGTATGTTGCAGGACTATCTGCTGAGCGAGGGCTTTGACAATCTGGTGTGGAGTTGGAGCCCGAACTTAGGGGTGGCCAATGATGGTTCAATGAAGTATTATCCCGGCGACGGTCGTGTTGACCTCATCGGACTCGATGCCTATCAATGGGGCACGGAGCAGGACTTTGTGCGCCAGTTCAATGCTGATATGCAGCTTGTCTCCCGCTTTGCCCAACAGCATCAGAAACTCTTTGCCCTGACTGAGTGCGGGCTGAAGAACCTGACGGACCCGACGTGGTGGACACGGGTGCTGAAGCCCCAGCTCGACAAATATTCCCTCTCTTATTTCTTGGTGTGGCGTAACGCCAAGCATGAATACTTTGGTCCGGCTCCTGGTGAGAAGAATGCTCCTTATTTCAGCGAGATGGTGCGCAGCGAAAAGGTACTCATGCTGGAGGATGTCAGCAAACGAAAAGATTTCGTCGTGCAATACGACGGCCAGTTATGGCTTCGTGACGAGCCTTACCGCTTTGTGGGTACCAACTTCTGGTATGGTCCCATTCTGGCCTCCGAAGGACAGGGAGGTGACCGCCAACGGCTACAGCGTGAGTTGGATAATCTGCATTCCCTTGGCCTCGATAACCTGCGTATCCTTGTGGGAAGTGATGGTCAGCAAGGCGTTACCACCAAAGTGGAACCGACGTTGCAGAAAGCTCCGGGAGTTTATAACGACACGCTCTTGGCAGGTCTCGACTATTTGCTCTGCGAGATGGGCAAGCGGGGGATGAAGGCGGTGCTCTACCTCAATAACTCCTGGGAGTGGAGTGGGGGCTATGGCTTCTACTTGGAACATGCCGGACTGGGTAAGGCTCCACGTCCCAATGAAGCAGGCTATGAGGCTTATATGCGTCATGTGGCTCAGTTTGCCACCTGCGAAAAGGCGCATCAGTTGTTTGATGACTATGTACGGTTTATCCTTTCGCGCCAGAACCGTTATACCTCTTTATTATATAAGGACGACCCTACCATCATGGCGTGGCAGATAGGTAATGAGCCTCGTGCCTTTGGCGACAAGGAAAAGCAGCCCTTTGCACGTTGGCTGGCTGAATCGTCGGCACTCATCCGCCAGCTTGATTCCAACCATCTTATTTCCGTTGGCTCGGAAGGAATATGGGGCTGTGAGATGGATTCTGCACTTTATGTGCAAATCTGCAGCGACCCCAACATCGACTATCTGAATGCCCATGTGTGGCCTTACAACTGGAGTTGGGTGAAAAAGGAATCGCTCATCGCGGATGTTCCCAAGGCGTGTGAGAACACTTCAGACTATCTGCGTCCTCATTTCGAGATTGCCCGGCAATTGCGAAAACCGCTTGTCATTGAGGAATTCGGATTCCCGCGTGACGGTTTCAGCTTTTCTCCATCTTCCACAACCAAAGCCCGCGATGCGTATTACCGCTACATCTTCTCACTTGTTCAGTCTGAGCCGACAGTTGCTGGCTGTAACTTTTGGGCTTGGGGCGGTGAGGCTCGTCCTCGGCATGAACAGTGGCAGGTGGGCGACCCCTATATGGGTGACCCGGCACAGGAACAGCAAGGGCTGAACTCCGTATTCAATACCGATGAGACGACATTAAAGTTGATTCCCCGATGAATATACATGAAAGAATAGAGACGTTGCGCAGACAGCATGAGGCGCTGCTGACCCGAAAGAACGAACCTGTGACGGCTGACGGTACCACTTTCGGTACGTTCCGCTTTGCTGAGAATGGCATTTATGAGAAGTATCGTTATCCTGTGCTGACCGCTGAGCACATCCCTTTGGAGTGGAAATATGACTTCTGCGAGAAGGATAACCCCTACCTGATGCAGCGCATCATGTTCAACGCTGTCTTCAATGCGGGAGCCATCAAACTGAATGGCAAATATCTCTTGATGTGTCGTGTGGAGGGAGCTGACCGTAAGAGCTTCTTTGCCGTGGCAGAGTCTCCCAACGGTATCGACAACTTCCGGTTCTGGCCGGAACCCGTCATGATGCCCGATTCGCCAGTCCCTACCACGAATGTCTACGATATGCGGTTGACACAGCATGAGGATGGTTATATCTACGGCGTGTTCTGTGCCGAGCGTCACGATGATACTCAGCCGGGCAATCTCTCGGCAGCCACGGCTACTGCCGGCATTGCCAGGACAAAAGACCTGAAGACATGGGAGCGACTGCCCGACCTGAAGTCTGACAGCCAGCAGCGCAACGTAGTGCTCCATCCAGAGTTCGTGGATGGCCGTTATGCTTTCTATACCCGTCCACAGGACGGTTTTATCGAGGCGGGCAGTGGCGGCGGCATTGGCTGGGCACTTGTCGATGATGTCACCCATGCCGTCGTCAGGGACGAGACGATTATCAGTCGGCGTCATTACCACACCATCATGGAAGTGAAGAATGGTGAGGGCCCTCATCCGCTGAAGACCGCGAAGGGCTGGCTGCACCTGGCTCATGGTGTGAGAGGCACAGCCGACGGACTGCGCTATGTGCTGTATCTGTATATGACGGCACTCGACGACCCCACCCATGTCATTGCTCAGCCCGGAGGCTATTTTCTGGTCCCTGAATGTGACGAATATCTGGGTGACGTGATGAATGTCGCCTTCTCGAATGGCTGGATAATGGATGACGACGGGAGGGTACTTATTTATTATGCATCGGCTGACACCCGGATGCATGTGGCCGTATCGACCGTTGACCGCCTCGTCGACTACTGTATGAACACACCGGAGGATGGGCTGACAACGACTGCCAGTGTCGAGAACATCAAACGGCTCATTGAAAAGAACCGCAGAAATGGCTATGCTTAGCAGGGAAACAGCTGATGCGCTGGTCATGTTGGAGAGCAACGCCAGGACATTGCTGGAAGACAATATTCTGCGCTTCTGGCTTGACAGGATGCAGGACCGTGAACAGGGTGGTTTTTACGGACGTATCGACGGCAACGACCGTCTTGATCCGCAAACCGATAAAGGCTGTGTGCTCAACGCTCGTATTCTCTGGGCCTTCTCTGCTGCTTACCGGGTGTTGCGTCATCCACAGTATCTTGAGGCTGCCACTCGTGCCAAGGACTATGTCTTGGAGCATTTCATCGACCGTGAACAGGGTGGTGCCTATTGGTCACTGGACTATCAGGGTCAGCCGAAGGACACCAAGAAACAGTTCTATGCCTTAGGCTTTATGATTTATGGTCTCAGTGAGTATGTCCGTGCTACTGGTGACCAAAAAGCCCTTTCTGAGGCAGTCCGTCTGTTTGAGTGTGTCGAGCAGCATGCCTACGACCATGAATATGGTGGATATATTGAAGCCACGACCCGCGACTGGCAGCCCATTGGCGATATGCGACTCTCGGAACTGGATGCCAACTACCCTAAATCTCAGAATACCCATCTGCATATCCTGGAACCATACACCAATCTTTACCGTGTATGGAAAGACCCGAGGTTGGAACAGGCGCTATCCCGGCTGATAGATGTGTTCTTGGATAAGATACTGAATCCCGTGACTCATCATCTGGATCTCTTTTTCGAGAACGACTGGACGCGAGGTGCCGGACAAGGGGAAAGCTATGGGCATGACATTGAGGCATCATGGCTTCTCCATGAGGCGGCACTGGTCTTAGGCGATTCTTCTATAATAAAAAAGGTGGAACCTGCTGTCGTGGCTATTGCCCATGCCTCGGAAGAAGGGCTGCTGCCTACGGGAGCCATGATTCATGAACGGAATTCCGACACGGGTTATCGGGATGCTGATTTGCATTGGTGGGTACAGGCCGAGACCGTAGTGGGCTTTCTGAATATCTATCAGCATTTCCACGATGAGGCGGCACTCGACAAGGCCCTGCACTGTTACCAATACATCACCAGTCAGCTCGTTGACCGCGAAAATGGAGAATGGTACTGGAGCCGACGGGCGGATGGCAGCATCAACCGCGACGACGATAAGGCAGGCTTCTGGAAGTGCCCCTATCACAATAGCCGTATGTGCTTGGAGATAATGGAGCGAAAAAAAAGCTGAAACGTTTTGCGTTTTCGGCTTTTTTATGTACTTTTGTACCCAATAAAACTAATATAACGGATAATTATGGCAAACGTAGTAGATTTTAAGTACGCCCCGATGTTCCAGTTGGGCGAAGACAAGACTGAGTACAGACTGCTGACGAAGGAAGGCGTAAGCACCGCCGACTTCGAAGGCAAGGAAATAGTGAAGGTATCGAAAGAGGCGCTGACGCTGCTGGCACAGCAGGCTTTCCACGATGTGGAGTTCATGCTGCGCCGTGAGCATAACCTGCAGGTGGCCAAGATCCTGACCGACCCTGAGGCCTCTGAGAACGATAAGTATGTGGCACTGCAGTTCCTGCGCAATGCTGAGGTGGCCTGCAAGGGCATTCTGCCCTTCTGTCAGGACACGGGTACGGCCATCATCCATGGTGAGAAAGGTCAGCAGGTGTGGACGGGCTTCGAGGATGAGGAGGCACTCTCACGTGGAGTCTACAACACCTTTACCCAGGACAACCTGCGCTATTCGCAGAATGCCCCGCTGACGATGTACGACGAAGTAAATACCCGCTGTAACCTGCCTGCCCAGATTGACATCGAGGCCTGCGAGGGTGCAGAGTACCGCTTCGTGATGGTGGCCAAGGGAGGCGGTTCGGCCAACAAGACCTACTTCTACCCGATGACCAAGGCTACCATCCAGAACGAGGGTACGCTCATTCCGTTCCTCGTCGAGAAGATGAAGTCTTTGGGTACGGCAGCTTGTCCGCCTTATCACATTGCCTTCGTCATTGGTGGTACCTCTGCCGAGAAGAACCTGCTGACGGTGAAGTTAGCCTCCATTAAGTACTACGACTCGCTGCCTACTACCGGCGATGAGACGGGTCGTGCTTTCCGCGATGTCGATCTGGAGGAGAAGTTGCTCAAGGAGGCTCATAAGATTGGCCTGGGTGCCCAGTTCGGTGGTAAGTACCTGGCTCACGATATCCGTGTCATCCGTCTGCCGCGTCATGGTGCTTCTTGTCCTATCGGTATGGGTGTCAGCTGTTCGGCTGACCGTAACATCAAGGCCAAGATCAACCGCGACGGTATCTGGTTAGAGAAGATGGACTCCAATCCTGCAGAGCTGATTCCTGCTGAGTATGCCAAGGCCGGTGAGGGTCAGAATACCATTGTCATCGACCTCAACGAGGGTATTGACGCTGTTCGCAAGGAACTCTCAAAGTATCCTGTCTCTACTCGTGTCAACCTGAAGGGTACCATCATCGTTGCCCGCGACATTGCCCATGCCAAGCTGAAGGCTCGTCTTGATGCGGGTGAGGGATTGCCCGACTACTTCAAGAAGTATCCCGTGCTCTATGCCGGTCCTGCCAAGACGCCGGAGGGCTATCCTTGCGGTTCGATGGGCCCGACCACGGCCAACCGTATGGATCCATACGTAGATGAGTTCCAGGCCAATGGCGCTTCGTTGGTGATGATTGCCAAGGGCAACCGTTCACAGGTAGTTACTGATGCTTGTCAGAAGTACGGTGGCTTCTACTTAGGTAGCATTGGCGGTGTGGCTGCAGTCCTGTCGCAGTCGAGCATCAAGTCCATCGAGTGCGTGGAGTATCCCGAACTCGGCATGGAGGCTGTCTGGAAGATTGATGTCGAGGACTTCCCTGCTTTCATCCTCGTCGATGACAAGGGCAACGACTTCTTCAAGACCCTAAAGCCGTGGACTCCATGCGCAAAGTGAGATACTTATACATAATTCTAATACTGATGACCACTCTCCCTCTGCGCCTTTCAGCGCAGAAGGAGTGGGTCATCCGTGGTGACTGCACACCGGTAGATTCCCTATCCTCCTTATTGATGGGGGGATCAGATTCCTCCCCTAAACAGGGGAGGACGGGAGGGGTCCGAAGGCTTCCCTCTCCGAATACGAAGTGGGATTCCACTAAGGTGTATCGGCAGATGGTCATCCTGTTCTCTTTCCGCGATGTGGACTTTAAGATGGAGAATCCGCAGGCTGTTTACGACTCCATCTTCAACTATAACGGCTATAACCAGCGCTTAGGCAAGGGCTGTGTGGCAGAATATTTCCGCGACCAGTCGGGTGGCCTCTTCAACCTGGTCTTCGACGTCTATGGACCTGTTAAGGTCGATACGTTAGCCTGTCCTTATACTAATCCTGACGATAAGACGAGGAACTATGGCCATGATCAGCTTTCTGCGGCTGCAAAGGCTGTTTTCGCCCAATATCCTGATGTCGATTACAAACAGTATGACTGGAACGGCGATGGTCGTATGGAACAGATGATGTATGTCTATGCCGGTTTCTGCGGAAACCAGGGTAATGGTAGCTATGGATATATCTGGCCTAATACCAGCTCGTTCAGTACATTGACGACTCCTGACGGTATCAAGGTGTCTAATTATACGGCCAGTGGTGAACTGTGGAAAAACAATGCGTCGTGTGGCTTCGGGACGATCTGTCATGAGTTCGCTCATAGCTTGGGCCTGCCCGACATTTATCCTACCGGTTCAGATGCCGGCTATTCCGTTTGTGACGAGTGGGACCTGATGGATGGTGGCAATTTTACCAACTACGGCTGGAGTCCGCCGAACTTCACTCCGACGGAGAAGATGTTGTTGGGTTGGCTGACACCTACGGAACTGACGGAACCTATCTCCATCACCAATCTGAAACCTTCGGCTGAAGGGGGCGAGGTCTACCAGATTTTCCATTCCGATAGCGAGTGGTTGCTATTGGAGAACCGCCAGCAGCGTGGCTGGGATGCGGGAGCGCCTGGCAAGGGATTGGTCATTTATCATGTAAACTATGACGGTTCCGTCTGGCGGGGTAATTCGGTGAATAACAACGTGAACAAACGTCGCTTCGAACTGGTTCATGCCGACAACATGGACTACGATGCCTGGGACATTGTCATTGGTGAAGGGAATAATCCGTATAGGAACAAATGGCGGATGAACAGTGCCCTCCTCAGTACGTCGCCTTATCCCTGGACCACTGACTCTACCACGTTTGTGAACGATGAACTGACCGACGCCTCTGTTCCTGCGGCAACGATGAACTATCCCAATGCTGAGGGTAGTATGTTGCTCGACAAGCCCATTACCAACATCCGTATGACGGAGGACGGACTCATCTCGTTCGACTTCATGGGAGGCGACCATGATGGCATAGCTACCCCTCATCACTCATCACTCACCTCTCACCCCTCACCCCTCACCCCTCACCAGTTTTACAACCTCCAAGGCCAACGGGCGCAGACACCTCGTAAAGGCCTCTATATCCTCCCCCTAAACAGGGGGAATGAGGGGGTCTCGAAGAAAGTAATCATTCATTAATTTAAATACTAATCTATGCGAGTAATTATTGAACCTAATTATGATTTGATGTCCCAGTGGGCCGCCAATCATGTTATTGAGCGTATCAATGCTGCCAAGCCAACGGCTGAAAAGCCTTTTGTTCTCGGACTTCCCACCGGTTCCTCACCCATCGGTATGTACCGTTGTCTGGTCAAGGCCTGTCAGGAGGGTAAGGTCTCGTTCAAGAACGTGGTCACCTTTAATATGGACGAGTATGTCGGTCTGCCTGTCGAGCATCCCGAGAGCTACCACTCTTTCATGTTCACCAACCTGTTCAACCACATCGACTGTCCCAAGGAGAATATCCATATCCTCAATGGCAATGCTCCCGACCTGGCTGCTGAGTGCGAGGCCTATGAGCGTGAGATTGAGAAGTTCGGCGGCATCGACTTGTTCCTCGGCGGTATCGGTCCTGATGGCCACATTGCTTTCAACGAGCCGGGTAGTAGCCTGAGCAGTCGTACCCGTCAGAAGACGCTGACGACGGATACCATCATTGCCAACAGTCGTTTCTTCGAGGGCGACATCAATAAGGTACCCAAGACTGCGCTGACCGTCGGTGTGGGTACGGTCATGGCGGCTCGTGAGGTGATGATCCTGGTCAATGGCCATGCCAAGTGCCGTGCCCTGCAGGCAGCGGTCGAAGGTTCGGTCAATCACATGTGGACCATTTCCGCCCTTCAGACCCATCAGCATGGTATCATTGTCTGCGACGATGCAGCCTGCGAAGAGCTGAAGGTGGGCACTTATCGCTATTTCAAAGATATTGAGCGTAACAATCTTTTGTAAGCTAAGTTGTAAGAAAGTTATAAGAAAAAGCCGCAAACGCGGCTTTTTTCTTTTTATTATTTGGTGTAATACAGATTATTTTGTAACTTTGTAGCCTGAAATACGGAAAAGAGCATGCTCAAATAACTCTCTTCCTTGTTTGGTATACGTGTTAGCTTTATGTTAACATACTGATAACCAATGGTTTTTGCTATGCCGTCGGGAAAAGGGATTGTGTAGTTTTGTAACATATTAACCTATCGATAGATGAATAATTTAAGAAAATTGTTCCTCCTGATGTTGCTGATTCCTTTAGGAATGTTGGCTCAGTCCATGAGCGACAGTCAGGTGATGGAACTGATCAAGCGTGAGACGAGTGCCGGTTCCTCACGGTCTCAGATTGTGACAAAACTGGTACAGCGTGGTGTGAAGATTGACCAGATCCGCAGGGTTCGGGCTCAGTACGAGAAACAGCTTCGTACCCGTGGACTCAGTGGTGCTGCCGACCAGGCTGTCGAAGAAGTTGGTTCACGGATGCGTTCCAGCAATTCTGACATCTCTGACGAGATTACGTCAGGCAAGTCCGGTTCTGGTTCCGAATTGAACACCGATGCTGATTTGCAGTATGCAGAGTTTTATGAGGGTGCGGAGGTCGCCAACGACACGGTGAAGAAAGTCTTCGGTCATGACATTTTCAACAACAAGCTGTTGTCGTTCGAGCCTAACATGAACATTGCCACCCCTCAGGACTATGTCCTTGGCCCTGGCGATCAGTTGGTCATCGATGTTTATGGCGCCTCCCAGAAGTCCTACCAGCTGACGGTCTCTCCCGAAGGGACGGTGACGGTGCCCGACTATGGTCCCATAGCTGTGTCGGGTATGACGGTGGCCGCTGCCAATAGTCGTGTCCGTTCCAGTTTGGGCTCCCGTTATAGCAGTTCCAGTGTGAAGCTGAGTGTTGGACAGACTCGCACCATTCTGGTTAATGTCATGGGTGAGGTTCGTTCTCCTGGCACCTATCATCTCAGTGCCTTTGCCAGTGTGTTCCATGCCCTCTATGCTGCTGGTGGTATCCGCGATTTGGGAACCCTGCGAAATATCCGTGTCCTCCGTGGTGGTAATCTGGTGACTGTCGTTGATATTTATGAATATATTCTTAATGGCCGTCTGGCTGGTAATATTCGTTTGAAGGAGGGTGATGTCATCCAGGTGGGCACTTACGACTGTCTCGTTAATATCACCGGCAACGTAAAGCGTCCCATGTATTATGAGATGCGTTCCACCGAGAGTGTCTCCACCTTGTTGAAGTATGCCGGCGGCTTTACTGGCGATGCTTATCGCAAGAGTATCCGGTTGATTCGTAAGACCGGCGACCGTTATGGAGTCTTTAATGTTGAAGAGTTCGACCAGGCCTCCTTCCGATTAGCCGATGGCGATGCCGTGAAGGTCGATGCCATGCTCGACCGCTTCGAGAACATGGTCGAGGTCAAGGGTGCCGTCTTCCGTCCCGGCCAGTTCCGCTTAGGCGAACAGGTGACCACCGTTCGTAGCCTTATCGAGCAGGCTGATGGCCTCACCGAGGATGCTTTCACTGCCCATGGTGTCCTTCACCGTATGCGGGCCGACCGTTCCCTTGAGATTATCTCTGTCGATGTGGCGGGCATCATGGCTGGTACAGTGGCCGATATCCCCTTGGCCAACGAAGATGTGCTGTTTATCCCCACCCAGACCGAGCTTATCAACAGCCGTTATGTCACCATCGAGGGCGAGGTGCTCTCTCCCGGCGAGTATCAGTGGGCGGCCAATATGACGTTGGAGGACTTGGTCATGAAGGCCGGTGGTCTGACCGATGCCGCCTCGGTGGCCAAGGTCGATGTTTCCCGTCGTCTGGTTGACCCAAAGGCCACGAAGTCAGGTTCCGAACTGGCCAAGACCTTTACCTTTGCCTTGAAGGAGGGCTTTGTCATCGACGGAACGCCTGGCTTTACCCTTGAACCTTACGATATCATTCAGGTGTTCCGCAGCCCCGGCTACCGCACTCCTCGTCAGGTCTCTGTCGAAGGTGAGGTCAACTTTGCCGGACGTTTTACCTTGGAGAAGAAGAACCAGCGTCTGAGCGACCTTGTCCAGCGGGCTGGTGGTATCACGGCTGATGCATACGTTGAGGGTGCCCGGTTGGAACGTCAGATGGATGAAACAGAGCGTGCCCGCCTTCAGATGGCCTTGCAGACTGTCCGTCTTAGTAAGGATAGCAAGGACTCCGTTGCTATAGAGAAGGTTAATATGAGCGAGGTCTATACTGTGGGTATCCATTTGGGCGAGGCCCTGAAGCATCCGGGTGGCGATGACGACCTTGTCCTTCGTGAGGGCGATCGTCTTATCATTCCTGAATACGAGGGAACGGTGAAGATTAGTGGCGATGTCATGTATCCCAATACGGTGGCATTTGAAGGTGATAAAGGCTATAAGTGGTATGTCCGTCAGGCGGGTGGCTTCGGCGAACGTGCCAAGAAAAAGAAGACATACGTCGTCTATCCCAACGGTACGATGGCTCAGGTCAATCATGGTGCCAAGATTACGCCGGGCTGTGAGATTATCGTGCCTTCGAAGCCTAAGAGGGATCCCATGACGGCTACCCAGTGGATGGCTATCGGTTCCAGCTCCGCTTCTATCGCTACGATGATAGCCACCATTATCTATATGATTACCAAGTAATTCCGCTTTGTTATGGAACAGAATACTATAGAGACTACGAAAGTCGTCCAGAAGCAGCAGTCTTCCATCGATTTCAGTGCCATTTGGCAGTCGGTCAAGAGCCGTCGCAAACTATATTATAAGGTATTAGGCATCACCTTTGTTGTGGCCTGTATCTATGCCTTTAGTCTGCCCAAGACCTATAGTTGCAAGGTGATGCTTGCTCCCGAGTTGAGCAGCACCGGTGGTCGTAACTACCTCAGTGCCTTGGCTTCCAGCTTTGGCCTGAGTATGGGTAGCACCCGTAGCGGTAGTGAAGCCCTCTTCCCCACACTCTATCCGGACTTGATGAACTCCGTCGATTTCAAGACCAGCCTCTTCCCAGTCAAGGTGCGCCGTGATAAGGACAAGCAAGAGATGACCTATTACGACTATCTGCTGAAAGAGCAAAAAAGTCCTTGGTGGAGTTCTGCCATCAGTGCCGTCGTTGGTGGCATTGCCAGCCTCTTTCCTGAAGATACCACTCAACACTCAACACTCAACACTCAACAAGTTGTTAATCCCTTCCGATTAACAAAAAAACAGACCGCTATTGCTAAAGCTATCAATAGTCGTGTCAAGTGTGATGTTGATAAGAAGACCTTGGTCATCACCATTCGGGTTGTCGATCAGGATCCGCTCATTTGTGCCACCATGGCCGACTCGGTGCAGAACCGCCTGCAGAAGTTTATCACCGACTACCGTACCAGCAAGGCCCGTGAAGATCTGGAGTACAACCAGAAACTCTATGTCGAGGCCAAGCGTGAGTACGACAAGGCCCGTCAGCTCTATGCCTCGTTCAGCGATGCCAACCAGGATGTCATTCTTCAGAGCGTCCGTACCAAACTCAATGATTTGGAGAATGAGATGCAGTTGAAGTTCAATGCCTACAATGCCGTCTCTGCCCAATTGCAGGACGCCAAGGCCAAGGTGCAGCAGGATACCCCCGCCTTCACCACCCTTCAGAGTGCCACTGTCCCTATCCGTCCCTCCGCTCCCAGCAAGAGCAAGATTGTCCTTGTCTTCCTCTTCCTCGCCTTCCTCGGCACCACCCTCTGGGCTTTCCACAAGGACGGTCAGCTCAAGCCCCTCCTCGGACTGTCGTAATCAGCTATCTGGCTATGACAGGACTTAATGTGCTAAACCTCAACGCACAAGAGTACAACATATTGAATTGGCTTGCCATCCTGTTGGAAAATCGTAAGTTCAATGTAGCCGATGGTTTGCCTCAGCGAATAAAAGCCCCTCATGATAGCTTCTCGGCCAATAGCTGAGGACGGAACTTACGTGATAGATATTATTAGAAATAATTGGAAGAATGGCCAGGGCAATCCTCGCTACTTGGTAGGCATGTCGGGTGCTGAATTAGCCGATTTGGTTGTAACTGAGTCTGGCGGTACCGTTTCCGATAAGAATGACGGCACTTACACCACAGGTCCCGAGTATTGGGCAGGTTGGGTGCTGGCATATTACCCTAACATCTCGCAGCACATCTTCCATCTTCCTTCTTCCATCTAACATCTTTACGACATTCATCAGACATCCGGGAAATTGAGCCTTTTCCGCTCATTTCTATACAAAATTTAAACTTCAGATAAAAATTCCGTGCAAAAATGAACAAGTTTGCTAAACTTTTCGTACCTTTGCACCGAATAGATAAATGAGAGGAGATACATTATGTCACAGATAGAGTACATAACAGTTAAGAATGCCTCACGCAAGGTGTTGAACCATATGCGCCAAATTGGTATAGAAAAAGCCCAGCGGCTTCAGAAGATTCAGGAGCGTTGGGAAAATGGCGAGTACAAAAACGTTGAGGTCGTTCAGTTGTAAGCGATGGATGATCTTGTAAGGATATTCAAGTCGTCTGATGGTGATGTGTATCATATCACATTGTCTGAGGACAAGGGAGTCCTTTCTTCTGATGCACTTGATGCCTTGAAAGATATTACTGTTGTAGGGATAGAGTTGCGTCGTTTGGCAGGTAACCACGCTACAGGACATGACGTACTTATTGCAATAGAAGACACCATAGCGGAACTTTTCTTTCAGAGAGATGATGTCATAATATGTTACTATTGCGACTTTATCAATCCAATTCCCCACACGAAGAAGAATACCGTACCTCCTCAGGAATATCGGAGCATGCTTTTCGACAGAATGTTCCAGCGATACACAAAGCAGAAGGATATCAAAGGTGTTCGTCTATCTGTTGTTGAGATAAACGGAATCAATGAGAAATATTACTTTCATGTGATATACCGTGAAGCCCATTCTTTCCTTGCTTCCATTATAGGACATGACCTAAGGGAAGGCTTCGACAAATAAATAAACTATCGTAGATTCTGAGTACAGAACGTCAAAGGTCACGCCAACGTACCCCTTTGCCATATGTACATCATCCATCATTCATCATCCATCTTACCGATGAATGTCGAAGCGGATTTCATCAAGGAGGCATTGGATGCTGGGCTATATAAGCATACAACAAGAATCACATCATCCATCCTACTTCAGACATCAGACATCGAAGCACCTGTCCCCTGTCATATCGCGATGGTGGGCAGGATGTAAGGAATTAATAAAAGCGATAAGATAATACGATTATGACGCAACTTTCAGATAAAGAACATAACGTGCAGATGGAGGACATGAAGTCCTTTGACGAGCAGATGCCGTGCGTAGGTATTTTCTGGTATGATCCAGAGGACAATACACTGTTTGGTGTACGTAAGAAGGAACTGACGCCACAGATGGTTGAGGAGGCTGCCGAGAAGGGCAAGCCGTTCATCAACTATCCGCAGCTGCATAGGCAGGTGTGGGCTAAGGAGTATTTCCGTGCTCAGGCCAAGCACTTGGATACCAAGTTCAAGGGCGACTACACGCAGGTGCCCCGTGGTCGAGTAGCATGGACTATTGACAAGTTCATTGTGTTGGTGGGCAAGTGGGCAGAGCCAATTCAAGAGCAGCTCACCGAATTGCTGGAACAGGAGTTCTCC
>CACZDV010000004.1 GCA_902780025.1 uncultured Prevotellaceae bacterium | reverse complement strand
TGCCAGTGGGCGGCTGGTGCGACAAACGATTATGCAGAATGGTGGAATGCAAAAATAACAGTCAGTTCCGCTTGCGGAATGGGAGTATAGAGCAAGTCCCCGAGTATGCTAATCATGGCCTTTTTAATTCATTCCCAGGTGATTACACGCCATAGGGTGTTAATCACCCAGAAATGTAGGCTAGTGACAGGCCGACGCATGAGCAGAAGCTGCTGACCGCCGGTGTTAATCACCCAGAAATGTAGGCTATTTGAATTAAAATGAACGAAGTATTTGTATTGGAATTGCCTTTGCAGGTTGAGAAGTATCAGGCTGATATCCTCAACAAGCGTTATGAGCAGCTTCGCCAGTTGTACAACTACGTGCAGGGCAAGTTGCTCAGACAATACAGGTACTTTGAGCAGATGAAGGAGTATCAAGCCTGTGAGAAGATTAAAGAAAAGAGAGATTTTTTCAGAGCTCATCCGTTTCAGATTAACGAAACGCTGAAAGGCAAGGAAATACCTTTCAAGGTTTCTTTTGATGAATATAGCATAAAGGGCTATATTGAAAAGCTGGTTCAAAAGCAAGTGGGCACCAATATGACCTATGCCGACCTTGGATTCACTACTTACATCTTAGACCATTTAGGGGCAAGCGTATGGGCTGCTTGGGCCAAAAGGTTGTATGACTTTAAAGCCAAACGGATCTCATTTAAGAAATATGGTGAATTGGATTCCTTCTCAAGCCGCAGAAAGGTTGTACGTGGGGTCGTTTACTTCTCTGGTATGGAACTGCATCTTGACTCGATGGAGCTTGCCATTAAGATGAATGGAAAGGTCGGAAAAGATGCCAAGTTCATCACACTAAAAATGCTGCACAATCCCAAACATGCAGACTATGAGATGTGGGCACTGAACGGTGGTGTTGATAGCGTGAAAGTGGTGAAAGTGGTAAGGCGATTGGTGCGCAGTCAATACAAGTACTATGTACAGCTGACCATCGAGGGTGAGAAGCCTCAGAAGGGCCGTTCGCTGGGCAAGGGCAATGTAGGTATTGATCTTGGACCAACTACGGTGGCTGTTAGTGGTGAGCATATTGTAAGCATCGACAAACTGGCCTCGAAGTGCGACAATATTCAGGAGGAAATAACCCGACTGAGCAGGAAGATTGACCGCAGTCGCAGAGCTAACAATCCGCAAAACTTCAACGATGACGGCACCATCAAACGTGGCATCAAATTGGTTTGGAACGACTCCAAACGCTACAAGGAACTGCGCCGTGAGTTGGCAGAACTACGCCGCAAACAGGCTGCCATCCGTAAACTGCAACACATAGAAAGAGCCAACGCTTTGTTGAAAGAGGGCGATACGTTTATCGTGGAGAACAACCAAATTAGTAGTTGGACTACAAGGGCCAAAGAAACTAAGGTAAATGAGAAGACTGGCAAGATTCAGAAAAAGAAACGCTTTGGCAAATCGGTTGCCAATCATGCACCTTCTATGTTTGTCAGTATCTTGGAGAACAAAGTAAAGTCGCTGGGTGGTGAAGTGGTGAAGGTGGATACAAAGAATGCTGCCAGCCAATACGACTTTACGGATAATAGTTTCACCAAGCACGAATTGAAGGAACGCAACGTAACCCTATCAAATGGCAATACCCACCAGCGCGATATGCTTGCCGCTTTTAATCTGCAACATCTGAAATTTGACGAGGCAGAGGCTAAGCAGTACGACACAGAGGCAATGGCGGCTGACTACGAGCGTTTTTGCCAGTTGGAGCAGGAGGAAATCCAGCGCTATAAGAATATGGAGAAGAAGGACGACCGAAGCACGATAGGGGCGGAGAAACTTTGAGTGAAATCTTGGGGAGGTAAAATAAAATGATAGAGGAGAATCATTTTAAAAATGATACTAGGGAAGAGCCTGACGGGAATAGAAATAGAGACAACCTACCCAATGTATGAAAGGGAAAATATTTTATTTGATGTGTTTCCCTGCTTAATATATAGGAGAGATGAAGAAGGGTTGTTTGATATCAACGACTTGCTCACAGATTTCTCTATTCTAGGTGAACCAGGAATCTCGGAAGTTGGTTATCTGAAGTCAAATAATTCAGAATATGTTATAATGCTTCATCCTTGTTTCAGAAGACGTTATAGCATTTTTAATGGTTTTGGCATGATTATCCCCTACTTGTTTGGTTATTACCAAGAGAATAGACTGCCATCGTTGAAAATTGCTTTAGATTTTGACAGAATCATGCTCAGTAAAGATTGGTCACATTATTGCAGGAGAGAAAGATATTACGGACCTAGGTTTACGAATGATATTCCTGCGAATAAAGAGGGGCAAACAGCTTATGTTTTAAATGATGCAGATAAATTTGCCACACATAGTTATGAGACTGATTATTATTGGGAAAATAAGAAAGACAACAGCTTCCATTTAGAGGTAGAGGAGCTACAAGTTATAGATTGTGCATATACATCTGAAAATGTTTTATGTAAATACGTGCATACCCATTATGATAGGGAGAATTCAATGTTTGTACACATAGATGGTGCCATTAGAAAGTACAGTGAAGATAGTTATCTTAAAAGAATTGTAGGTAATATAAAAAGTCGTGATCTATCCAAAAGGTTTAAACTTTTTAGAGTGGATGGAAAGATCCCTTTTGACATATGGAAATCTATTATTGCAAGCTACATGGAGCACAATGGTACTATTGGCGAATATTTTAATTCTAAGTGATGAGGCTACATCCTTCCAGAAACCTTCAAGATGGACTACGACTGCATCTATCTTGTTGTAATCAGGTCCCGGTTCTCTGATTTATTTTTGTAAATTTGTGATTGGCCTGTGTACAAAAGAAGCGGATGTTTAGAATTTTATGCTTCATTCTTGCTTTTCTCGTTTTTTGCTTCAACTATTTGGAAGTTTCAGAAATAATCCTTATCTTTGCGGGCAGGATCTAAAGAAAATGTATAAACCTCCATTCGATATAACGTCAGAGATGCTGCATCTGATTTCAGAGATATCAGAGCAGGTGGGCATCATTAACATGAGACTGGGCGAAAATGCGTCCTCTCCGCAGTTGCGTAAGAAGAGTCAGATAAAGACGATTCACTCGTCACTGGCTATTGAGCATAATAGTCTGTCATTGAAGCAGGTGACAGATATCATCGATGGAAAGCGAGTGTTGGGAGCGCCTGACGAGATACAGGAGGTGAAGAATGCCATTGAAGCCTATCGCCTGATGCCAGAACTGGATGCTTTCAAAGAGAAGGATATGCTGAAGGCTCATGGGCTGATGATGAAAGACCTGGTGAAGCAAGCAGGACACTACCGTCAGGAGGGCGTGGGTGTGTTTGATGGGAATGGCAACCGTCTGCACATGGCTCCTCCACCCAGTCAGGTGCCACACTTAATGGGTGACCTTTTCCATTGGGTGAGAACAACGAAAGAGCATCCATTGATTCATTCGTGTGTGTTCCATTATGAGTTTGAGTTTATTCACCCCTTTATTGATGGCAACGGACGTATGGGGCGCTACTGGCAGACCATATTGCTGTCACGATGGAAGGGCATCTTTGCGTGGCTTCCTGAAGAATCTATTGTAAAAGCCCATCAGCAGGATTACTACAATGTTATCGCTCAATGCGACACAGTAGGCAATAGCACAGCATTTGTGGAGTTTATGCTGAAATGCTTGCTGGATGCGATGGAGAATTATGAAGATGATGAGAACGAGATTCCCAATAAAGTGCAGGATAAAGTGCAGGATAAAGTGCAGGGTAAATTTCCGGAGGTTTCACAATCCGCATGGGATGTATTGGCCATTATCCAACAGAATCCTAAAGCAACGGTTACCGATATCTGCGCGAAAAAGGGCTTGAAGGAAAGACAAGTTTATAAGCATATTTCCGTATTGAAGTCTTTGGGTATTATTGTCCGTGTAGGTAGCAATAAGACAGGCTATTGGAAAGTAACAATCGACAATCTATGATTGAAAGGATAGCGACAAAGCGACAATACGACAATAAGCGTGTTTTTTGGTGAAATATTTGGCTGTTTTCGTTTTTTGAAGTACCTTTGCACACAAAACCAAGCAACATATCGACATGATCCCCTTTAACAAACCATACTGTTCAGGCCGTGAGCTGAAATATATGGAGGAGGTATGCCACTCGATGACGATGTCAGGAAACGGCGACTTCACCAAGAAGTGCCATGCCTTCTTCGAGCAGCGCTATGGTTTCAGGAAATGCCTGCTCTGCACGTCGGGCACTGATGCGCTCGAGATGTGCGCCATGCTTTGCTGCCTGAAGCCTGGCGACGAGGTGATCGTCCCGTCCTACACGTTCGTGTCGTCGGCCATCGCCTTTCTGCGCGAGGGTGCCCGCCTGCGTTTTGCCGACAGCGGAGCGAACAATCCCAACGTGACGGCCGACGAGATTGAGCCGCTCATCACGGAGCGTACACGGGTCATCGTGGTCGTCCATTATGCCGGCGTGGCTTGCGACATGGACCCCATCATGGCGCTGGCCGAGAAACACAACCTGCTGGTGGTAGAGGATGCCGCCCAGGCCGTCGACTCCTACTACAAAGGGCGTCCCCTCGGCAGCATCGGACATCTGGCAGCATTCTCGTTCCACGAGACCAAGAACATCAACTGCGGCGAGGGCGGCATGCTGGTGGTCAACGACGAGCGCTTCGTGCGCCGTTCAGAGATCCTATGGGAAAAGGGTACCAACAGGGCCGAGTTCTACCGCGGTATGGTGAACAAGTACGGCTGGTGCGACACCGGCTCGTCGTTCCTGCCCTCTGAATTCAACGCCGCCTTCCTGTGGGCACAGCTGGAACAGATGGACGACATACAACAGCGGCGCAAGCACATCTGGGACATCTACGACCGGATGCTACGCGGCAAGCTGGAGACGAAGGGCATCCAGATGGCCGACATCCCCGACTATGCCACGAACAACGGCCACATCTACTATATGGTCTGCCCCTCGCTCGACGTCCGCACCCAGCTCATGGGGTGGCTCAAGGAGCATGGCGTCCAGACCACCTTCCACTACCTGCCGCTCCACACCAGTGCCTATTACAAGGACCTCTACGAAGGCAAGCCCTTGGTAAACTGCGACCGCTACGGCGACTGCCTGGTGAGGCTGCCGCTCTACTATGAGCTGACCGACGAGCAGGCCGAGACGGTGGCACGTCTGATTTTAGACTATTTTGAACTGTAAGCCATGACAAAGATTTCAGTCATCAGCCCCGTCTATGGGGCACCGACGCTGCTACGCGAGTTGGTGCGACAGATTGAGGATGCCGTGCGTCCTTTGACGGAGGAGTACGAGATTATCCTCGTCGAGGATCACAGCCCCGACAACAGCCGTGAGATCATTACCGACATCTGCAGCGAGAACAAGCGGGTGAAAGGGGTGTTCCTGAGTCGTAACTTCGGACAGCAATATGCCCTGAACGCCGGTTTCGACCTGTCGCAGGGCGACTATGTGGTGACGCTCGACTGCGACCTGCAGAACCCTCCTGCCCAGATTCGTGACCTCTATGAGAAGATGCTCGAGGGCTATGACATCGTCTTTGCCAGCCGTCAGAACCGTCCTGACAACTTCTTTATGACCCAGGGGTCAAGGCTCTTCAACCGGCTGATGGGCTTCCTGACGGATACCAGGCAGGACGAGTCACTCGCCGAGTTTGCCATCTACCGCCGCAAGGTGGTCGAGGCAATGGCCCAGATGGGCGACTATCGCCGCTACTATCCGCTGATGAACCAGTGGGTGGGCTTCAAGACGGCGAAGGTGATCGTCAATCACGACGAGCGGACGGACGGCAAGGAGTCGTCCTACTCCATGCGTAAGCGCATCGACCTGGCCGTGTCTACGGCTGTATCGTTCTCCACGAAGTCCCTTCGTATGATTGCCTACTTTGGCTTCGTCATCACGTTCGTGGCCATCCTCTTTGCCCTCTTCCTGGTGGTAAAGACCATCATAACGGGCATCGACGTCAGCGGCTGGACCACCCTCTTTGTTTCCATGTGGTTCATTGCAGGCATCATGATTTCAGTCATCGGCATCGTGGCCGTCTATATAGGGAACATCTTCGACGAAGTGAAGCACCGCCCGTCGTACATCATCGACGAAAAACTGAATTTCGAATGAACAAGAGACTTTTCTCCAACAAGTGGTTCTGGCTGGGCTTAGGACTGCTGGTCGTACTCATAGCCACAGCCCTTGAGGTGGCACGTGGCAGAAACACGAACTACTTCGACTACTACGACTCGACGATGATGTTCTGGAGCGGCATCAGCCCCTACACGATGGAGTATGCCGAGACGCGCAACATCTACTTCCTTTATTCCCCCGTCTTCAGCACGGTCTTCGCACCTATCTTCATGCTGCCTAACTGGCTGGGGCCGTTTGTGTGGAATATCATGAACTACTGCCTCTTTGCGCTGGCCATCCGCCTGCTGCCTGGCCCCTTGGCGCCCCACCGGCTGAAGATTTTCCTCTTCCTGCTTTCAGTACTGCTACAAAGCATCTTCTGTTATCAGTACAACACGGTGGTGTGCTACATCTTCCTCTTTGCCTTCATCCTGCTGGAGCGCAACAAACCCCTGTGGGCGGTCTTCCTGATAGCGCTCTCCACGGTAACCAAGGTATATGGCGGCATCGAACTGGCGCTGTTGTTCTGCTATCCCAAAGTGTGGCGTAACCTGGGCTTTGCCGTCATCTGCTGCATTACCTTACTGCTGCTGCCAGCCATCAATCCCGGCTTCGACAACGTGTTCGTGCTCTATCACGATATGTTTGAGATGATCTCCTCCCACCATAGCGACTCTGACTTCGTTGGACTGCTCTTCGCCCGCGGACTGAAACCCCTGCTGCTGCCTAACTACCGGTTGGTGCAGATAGGCGTGTTGGCAGCGTTGGCAGCCCTGTTCTTCTGGCGCTACAAGCGGTGGGGTGATTTCCGATTCCGCGTACAGGCGCTGGCAGCCATGATGGGGTATGTCATCATCTTCAGCGACAGTCCCGAGACGCACACCTATATCATCGCCCTCTCTGGTTACCTGATGGCCTTCTGGCTCCAGCCGCGGCGCACGACGCTGGACTGGGTCCTCTTCTGGCTGCTGTTCGTCAACTTCTGCATCCTGCCTACCGACGTTCTCTGTCCTGCCTGGCTGCATGAATATATCCACGAAACGTTCTGGCTCGACGTCTATTGTATGACATTTGCCTGGCTCCGCTGCATCTGGTGGGCTGTCGGACCTCGTGACGACGATGCTGCAGACAAGCCTAAGCCCCAAGCCGCATCGCTATCACCGAAGGCGGGGCTCCTGCTGGTGCTCCTCCTCTCCGGTGCTGTTACCACGTATGCCCAAGACAAGGCCTTCAAGGTGAATGGTGTCAGCTTTGTGATGAAACCCGTAAAGGGTGGCACCTTCTCCATGGGCGACACACATGGACATCCCTTGGCAGAACCCGACGAAAAACCTGCCCATCGTGCGACGGTGAAGGACTTCTATCTGGGCGAGACCGAGGTGACGCAAGAGCTGTGGAAGGCGGTGACCGGCAAGAACCCCTCCAAGATCCACGGCGGCAACCAGTGGCCCGTAGAGTCGGTGTCCTACGAAGACTGCCAGGTGTTTGTCGAGAAGCTGAGCGCCCTAACGGGCGTCCGTTTCCGCCTGCCTACGGAACAAGAGTGGGAATATGCCGCCCGAGGCGGCCGCCATTCGAAGGACTATACCTATGCCGGCAGTAATGACCCACGTCAGGTGGCGTGGCTACTGACCGACAGTCTTGACCATGTACTTCCTGCCGTGAAAACCAAGCAGCCCAACGAACTGGGACTCTACGACATGAGTGGCAGTGTGTGGGAGTGGTGCGACAGTCCTTATGAGGAATATGTCAACCCCAAGCGCAACTTCTTCACGCAATGGGTGCGCCGCCGTTTCCGTGTAATCCGCGGAGGCAGTTATTTCAGTTCGCCCCATTACGCCCGAGTCTCCAATCGCTATCAGTTCACCGTCTGGCGGCGCGAGCGCACCGTCGGTCTGCGCCTGGCACTTTCCACACATTAACATTTGAACATCCAACTTTGTCACATTAAGCGGATTTCTGCAAAAGAAAAGTCGCTTTTTCTTTTGTATTTCCCTCGTTTTTCGTACCTTTGCGATGAAAATCGCGAAGTTACTCCGTCTCGGCAAAAAAAAGAAACAAGTTTTTTTGTTTTGCCCTCAACTTTTCGTAACTTTGCACCCTGAAAACTTAAAGAGAGAAGAAAAATGGGAAAAGTAATACTCACTGGCGACCGTCCTACGGGTAAGCTCCACCTGGGGCACTACGTGGGTTCGCTGCGCCGCCGCGTAGAACTGCAGAACGCAGGCGACTACGACCGTATGTTTGTTTTCATGGCTGACGTACAGGCACTGACCGACAATGCCGACAACCCCGAGAAGCTGCGCCAGAGCATCATTCAGGTGGCGCTCGACTACCTGTCGGCAGGTCTTGACCCCGAGAAGTGCGTCATCTTCATACAGAGCCACATCCCCGAGTTGGCCGAGCTGACGACCTACCTGATGAACCTCATCTCGGTGAGCCGCGTACAGCGTAACCCGACGGTGAAGACGGAGATCAAGATGCGTGGCTTCGAGGGCGAGAGCATCCCCCTCGGTTTCTTCTGCTATCCTGTCTCGCAGGCTGCCGACATCACGCTGTTCAAGGCTACAACGGTGCCTGCCGGCGAGGACCAGGAGCCTATGCTCGAGGTGACGCGCGAACTGGTGAACCGCTTCAACAACACGTATGCCCCCGTTCTGGTGGAGCCCAACATCTTGTTACCCGAGAACCTGACGGCTCGCCGACTGCCGGGAACGGACGGTAAGGAGAAGATGTCGAAGTCACTTGGCAACTGCATCTACCTCAGCGACTCGAAGGACGAGGTGTGGCAGAAGGTGCGCTCGATGTACACTGACCCCACACACCTGAACGTCAGCGACCCTGGCCATGTGGAGGGCAACGCCGTCTTTACTTATCTCGACGCTTTCTCCTGCGATCAGGATTTTGCCGACTTCTGGCCTGAATACCAGAACCTCGACGAGCTGAAGGAGCACTACACTCGCGGCGGACTGGGCGATATGAAGTGTAAGAAGTTCCTGAATGAGGTGCTCAACAAGTTCCTCGACCCGATGCGCCAGCGCCGTGCCGAGTTAGAGACGGATATCGCCGAGATTCAGAACATATTAAAGAAAGGTACGGAACAGGCCCGCGAGGTGGGTGCCCAGACGATGGACGAGGTGCGCCGCGCTATGCGTATCGACTACTTCAACGACTCCACGATGTGGAAGATTTAGAGGTAAGAGGTAAGAAGTAAGAGGTAAGAAGTGAAAGGTGAAGAGTGTGAGAAGTTGTTGGCTTCTCATGGCATTAAGCCGACGGCAAACCGCATTGTCGTGGCTAAGACATTGGCCGCCGCTGAGCGGCCAATGTCGTTGACGGAACTGGAATACAAGATTCTGTCGATTGACAAGTCGGGCGTATTCCGGGCGCTGACGTTGTTCCGCGAGCACCACTTGGTACACGTTATCGAGGATGGCGGCGACGGTGTGCGCTACGAGCTCTGCTACAGTCACGACGGCCACGCCGAGGACGACGACCAGCACGTGCACTTCTACTGCGAGCGTTGCCACCGCACCTTTTGCTTGCCCGACACCCCCATTCCCTCTGTCTCGCTGCCGCAGGGCTACCATCTGACCAGCATCAACTACATGGCGAAGGGTCTATGTCCGGACTGCTCCTCTTCCTGCTGATCTTTGTTGCGACTGCCGGCTTCGCCCAGAACACGGCGACGACGGTGGTGGCCGATGCCGATACGCATGAACCCATTGCCCATGCCTCGCTCTACACCAAGGAGGGCGGGCGTTTCCATTCCGTGATTTCCAACGAACGAGGCGTAGCCAGAGTGTCGTTCCAGTTCCAGCGGCTCACCGTCAGCCACCTAAACTATGAGCGGCTTGTTGTCCGTCGGCTCTCTGACACGCTGTTTCTGAAACCCAGATACCGGTCGACGGGCGAAGTTGTCGTCACCAACAAGGAACCTGAGTGGATTCGTCGCTGTCTGAAGGAAACCGTCAAGCGCAAGACCCGGAACTATTTTACTCATGACGGCTATGAGCAGGTGGACTACCACACGCAGAGCATGGGCCGCGACAATATCTATCGCTTCCATTTGACGGGACTGCTGCGAACGAAGTGTCCCGGCCGCAAGCGCTACGAACTGCAGGTTGACAGCGTCAATGCCCATATCGTCGCCTCCGACTCCACACGGCTTACTGACACCCAGAACCTGCGCCGTATGCTCTACGAGGACTTTATGGAAGACCTGACGCGTGACTTCATCAGCGACCATCGTTTCTACCACTATGCCGACTACGAGGGCGCAAGCAGGGATCAGGTAAAGCTCAGTTTCAAGGCCAAGCGCAACACCGACGACCGCGGCTGGCTGATACTCGACACCGTTCGCTGCGTCGTACTGAGTGCCTACCGTGCAACAGGCACCAAGACCAACCGCCAGGAGCGCATCTCGTCGGCGATGTATATGATGGCCAGAATCTTTGGTTATCGCATCGACACCTTCACCCGCGACTACCGCGTCACCTATGCCCAGCGTTCTGACGGCACCCTCTATCCTGCTGAGGTGCGCTACAAGATGTACTATGCCGGTCGCGACGGTGATTCCACCAAGGCCGAGGCGGAGTTCAGCGAGCAGACGGGCGGTGGATTCCCCAATATGGAAGCCACGATGACGCTCACGCCCCTCAACCCTCAACCCTCATCACTAAACACTAAACACTCCACACTAAACACTCAACACTCAACACTCAACAATACTTGGCACCAGCTCCCTCCCTCGTGGTATGTTGCGTTCAACACCGATTCCGACCGTCAACTGGAAGTAAAATTGTCCAACCTTCCCGCCACGTTCAGCATCTACGAAGAATAGCCTGTGTATTCGCTACTTGTCGGGTATCCCCCTTAATAGAAATGGGACCCGCAAGCGGATCCCATTTTCCTTTTCAGTTATCTTGTTTATTTCACGTACTCCGAGAAGTCGGTCAGCTTCATGTCACCCTTGCGTGCCAGCGTGTCGTGCATGGCGAAGGCGGCAGGCAGGTTGTGACGTGTCTGTCCCATCTTCGAGATCTTCAGGTAGTCCCAGAGCAGCTGCTTGTAGTCGGGATGGGCGCAGTTCTCGATGATGCACTCAGCGCGCTGTGCCGGCGACTTGCCGCGCAGGTCGGCAATACCCTGCTCGGTGACGATGATGTTGACATCGTGCTCTGACGAGTCCTGGTGGGTGACGAAGGGCACGATGCTGGAGATGACGCCACCCTTGGCCACTGAGGGACAGGTGAAGATGGAGAGGTAGGCGTTGCGGATGAAGTCGCCCGAGCCGCCGATGCCGTTCATCATCTTCGTGCCGCTGATGTGCGTCGAGTTGACGTTGCCATAGAGGTCGGCCTCGATGGCCGTGTTGATAGCGATGACACCCAGTCGGCGGATAATCTCCGGCGAGTTCGAGATCTCGCTCTGGCGCAGCGTCAGGTGCTGCTTCATATAGTCCATATTGTCGTAGACCTGCATCAGACACTCGTTCGAGACCGTCAGCGAGCAGGCAGAGGCGTCCTTCACACGACCGTTGAGCATCATCTCGATGACCGAGTTCTGAATGACCTCGGTGTAGATGTTGAAGTCGGGCACATGCTTGTCCTCGCCCAGTGCGCCGAGGATGGCGTTGGCCGTCGAGCCTACGCCGCTCTGCAGGGGCAGGAACTCGCGGGGAATACGTCCCTTGTGCATCTCGTCCACGAGGAACTCTGCCGTGAGGAATCCGATCTTGTCGGTCACGGGGTCGCTGTCCTTGAAGGCGCGGGCCTCGTCGGGGATGTTGCACTCTACGACGCCAGCCACCTTGTCTTTGGGAATCGAGACGTAGGGCTTGCCGATGCGGTCGCCCACGTGCTCAATGGGAATAGCCTTGCGGTAAGGCGGGTCAAGGGGCTCATACACGTCGTGGATGAACTTGGCATTGGGGTTGTGGAAGGAGTTAAGCTCCAGGATGACCTTCTTGGCCAGCCGGGCAGCCGTAGGCGAGATGCCGCCGGCAGCCGTCAGATAGACGTGGTAGTCACTACCGCAGTCCTCGATGTCGCAGACCTCAAGGATAGCCCAGTCGAGGTCGCCGTAGAAACCGTAGCGCAGCTCCTGTGCCATGTGGCTCAGATGCAGGTCGTTGTAGGGAATCTCACCCAGATTCACGTGCTTGCGGAAGTCGGGGTTCGTGGTGTAAGGTGCGCGGTACTTGATGGCCTGTGCATTAGCCAGGTCGCCGTCGGTTGACTGTCCTGTCGATGCACCGGTGAAGATGGCCACCTTGAACTCGCGGCCGGCTTCGTGCTCGGCCAGCGCAATCTTTGCTAACTCCTTTGTCGTAGCCTTGGCCACCCCGGCGGGTGTAAAGCCACTCATAGCGATCTGGTCGCCATTCTTAATCAGTGCTGCAGCCTCTGCAGCGGTCAGACGTGTGTACATACGATATAAGCTCTTTGGCAGTTTGTGAATCTCTGTTATTTATTGTCGTTGATGAGACACTCGCCAGTCATGTCGGCGGGCTGCTCCAGTCCCATGATGTGGAGGATGCTGGGAGCGACGTCGGCCAGGCGGCCGTCCTTCACGGTAGCCGAGTTGTTGTTTGTCACGTAGATGAAGGGTACAGGGTTCAGCGAGTGGGCGGTGTTGGGCGTGCCG
The DNA here is from genome assembly GCA_902780025.1 of uncultured Prevotellaceae bacterium. Classification (GTDB taxonomy): domain Bacteria; phylum Bacteroidota; class Bacteroidia; order Bacteroidales; family Bacteroidaceae; genus Prevotella. The sequence continues at coordinate 102,310 of CACZDV010000004.1, read as the reverse complement.
TCGGCGTTGATGGCGTTGTCGGCATTACCGTGGTCGGCAATGATGATAGCCTCGTAGTCGTTGGCCTTGGCAGCCTCGATGACCTCTTTCACACAGTTGTCGACGGCCCACACGGCCTTGGCAATGGCGTTGTAAACGCCCGTGTGACCCACCATGTCGCCGTTGGCGAAGTTCACCACGATGAAGTCATACTCCTGAGTGTTGATGGCACCGACGAGCTTGTCCTTCACCTCGAAGGCGCTCATCTCGGGCTTCAGGTCGTAGGTAGCCACCTTGGGAGAGGGCACCAGTATGCGGTCCTCGCCCTCGAAGGGAGCCTCGCGTCCGCCATTGAAGAAGAAGGTGACGTGGGCGTACTTCTCGGTCTCAGCGGTGTGCAGCTGCTTCTTGCCCTGCTTGGAGAGGTACTCGCCGAGGGTGTTCTCAACGTTCTCTTTGGGGAAGAGGATGTTGACACCCTTGAAGTTGGCGTCGTAAGGCGTCATGCAGTAGTACTGCAGTCCGGGGATGGTCTTCATGCCCTGTTCCGGCATGTCCTCCTGCGTCAGGGCGATGGTCATCTCCTTGGCGCGGTCGTTGCGGAAGTTGATGAAGATGACGACGTCGCCCTCCTCAATCGTGCCGTTGACACTGGCATTATGGATAGGCTTGATAAACTCGTCGGTCACACCCTCGTCGTACGACTCCTGCATAGCCTGCACCATATCGGTGGCCTGCTTACCCGTGCCGTTGACAATCAGGTCGTAACCTTCCTTCACACGCTCCCAGCGCTTGTCGCGGTCCATTGCATAGAAGCGGCCTACGATGCTGGCGATAGCTGCGTCGTTGGCGGCACAAACCTTGGTGACCTGCTCGATAAAGCCCTTACCGGAGCGGGGGTCAGTGTCGCGGCCGTCCATATAGCAGTGAACAAAGATCTGATCCTTCAGACCGTAGGCCTTACCGATTTCGATGAGTTTGAACAGATGGTCGAGGCTGGAGTGTACGCCACCGTCTGAGCAGAGGCCCATGAGGTGCAACTTCTTTCCGTTCTCCTTGGCATAGCTGTAGGCGGCCTTCACCTGTGGGTTCTCCATGATGGAACCGTCCTTGCAGGCGCGGTTGATCTTCACTAAGTCCTGATACACAATACGGCCTGCGCCGATGTTGAGGTGTCCCACCTCAGAGTTACCCATCTGACCGTCGGGCAGTCCGACGTCTTCGCCAGAGGCCTGCAGCTGTGAGTGGGCTGATGTTGCTGATAACAGATCGAGGTAAGGTGTCGGCGTATTGAAGATGACGTCACCCTTACCGTGCTTACCGATTCCCCATCCGTCGAGAATCATCAAAAGTGCTTTCTTTGCCATAATTATCTATTGAAATACATTAATTTTCACTTTCGGGGTGCAAAGTTACGAAATTATTCTCAATTATCCATTGTCAATTATCAATTATTTCGTATCTTTGTCGCGATATTGACTAATTAATAGTAGCATTATGAGGAACATTAAACGTTATCAACGGCTTTTGGGCATTGCTGCGCTCTGCTTCTGTTCGCTGCTGGCCCGCGCCGAGAACTATTCGTTTACGCTGATTGTCAACGGGGAGTCTTACGTGTTCAACCTGGCCGAGAAGCCTGTCATTACCTATGAGGGCGACAAGCTGACGGTGAAGGTGACAGAGCCCTCTGCAGTGGTGGAAGAGCAGAGCACCGTCAGCGAAATTACCGTGGCCGTGGCCGAGGTGCAGAACATCGACCTGGAGAAGGTGAACGTGCCTGTCAACGATACCGAGACGGGCGTCGCTGCGGCCAAGACCGCTACGACGTTTGCCGACGGTCAGCTGCGGCTCAGCGGCCTGCAGCCCGGCAGTCCGGTGACCGTTGTCACCCTCGGCGGCAAGACCTGTATCGCCGTGAAGGCTACGGCTGAGGGCGAGGCCGTCGTCAGCCTGCAGACCCTTCCCAGCGGCGTGTACATCGTACGCACTTCGAAATCATCAATTAAAGTAACCAATAAGTAATCAACAAAAAATCATACCACTATGAAGAAGTTTATACTTGCCAGTGCTTTTGCACTGATGGCCACACCGGCCCTGTTTGCCCAGTCAAGCAACACCTATTCCATGCAGATTGAACTGAAGGACGGAACGAAGATCACCCTCGGCCCCAACGACCTGAAGAACATCACCTTCGTCGATGGCGTCATCAAGATTGAGGGCAATACCATCGAGGATTTGCGCATGGCCATTGAAAAGGCTGAGGCAAACACAAAGAATATGGTGGAGGAGCAGCGTTACAACGTTGAAGCCTTGAAGCAGAAGGCAGCCGAGCTGCAGGCCATGATCGACTATCTGAGTGATAAGGTGACCAAACTGGAGAATGCCGGGGGCGGCTCTGGCAACACTGAAGATATTACTGCCTTGCAGGCAGCTATTGCTACGCTGCAGAGTGAATTGGCTAAGCTGCAGAATAGTGAGATGGCATTGAAGACAGATGTTGCTGCCACGAACGAGAAAATCAATAATGTTCAGGCGATGGTAAAAGCAACAGAGGCTGCCATCATGGATTTGCAGAAGGCAGTTAAGGAATTGCAGTCCTCAGGCGATGGTTCTGTCGGCAACGAAGAGCGCATCAAGCTGTTGGAGGAAGCTGTCGACAAGCTGAAGGCGGATATGAAAAATCTGTCAAACATCGAGCAGGTTAAGCAGCTGCAGGATCAGATCTACGCTTTGCAGGCAATGGTTAACGTCGTGGCTACTAATTCTACCGGCAATCAGGCTCTGGCAGATGAATTGAAGGTCAAGATGACTGCCGTTGAGGCTGCGTTGGCTAATCTGAAGAACAGCTCAATGAACAGTCAGGTACAGATTGATAAGCTGACGGTGGAATCCAACAATGTCCAAGATGATCTCAATGCAACGAAAAAAGAGTTTATGGAAAATATACAAACTTTGTCGGCAGCTCTTGCTAAAACGAACAATAATTTAGATAGTGTTTCAGTGACAATTCTTCAAAGGACCCAGGCGGAAATTGATCAATTGGCAGCAGCTATAAATGCCGTGAACAAAGAAGTAAATGTGCGAAGTAAGGATCTAGAAACTAACCAAGACATTATGCAGTCTAACATAACGACGCTCGAAGGAATAATTAATAAAGAAATATCTGAAAGAATTGCTAAGACAAGTGACTTGGAAAAAGCTGTTGCTGCTAATAAAGGGTTGACAGATAACCAATTGAAGGAATTACAGTATAAGATTGATATGATTATTGCCTTCCTGAATGCAAATATCTTCAATTCGAACTACGGCGAGAATGCTTTTAACAAGTGGCTTGAACGTCAATAATTTCATAACCTATGAACACAAAACGAATACTGACAACGGCCATTGCGGCCACAACCTGTGTGATGACAATGAATGCGCAGCCTAAACTATCGCCTACGAACATCGACGAGGTGCTCAAGGCAATGACCCTGGAAGAAAAAGCCAAACTGCTGGTGGGTGGTGCCAACAACTTCTTCGGCGACCAGGCTGCTGTAGGCGGCGAGGCCGACCTCGTGGCTGGTGCTGCCGGCACGTCGCCCGCCATTCCCCGCCTGGGCATTCCCGCCACGGTGCTGACCGACGGCCCTGCCGGTGTGCGTATCGACCCTACCCGTAAGGGTACCTCTCAAACCTACTACGCCACAGGATTCCCCATTGGCACCTGCTTAGCCTCGACATGGAACACAGAGTTGGTAGGCAAGGTGGGCGAGGCTATCGGCAACGAGACCAAGGAGTATCGCTGCGACGTCATCCTCGGCCCGGGCATGAATCTGCACCGCAATCCGCTCTGTGGTCGTAACTTCGAGTACTATACTCTGAAGACCCGCTGCTGACGGGAAAGATTGGCGCTGCCTACATCAACGGTGTGCAAAGTCAGGGTGCGGGCGTATCGGCCAAGCACTTCGCTGTCAATTCCCAGGAGACCAACCGTACGGGCGTCGACGAGCAGGTGAGTCAGCGGGCACTCCGCGAGCTTTATCTGCGCGGCTTCGAGATTGCCGTCCGTGAGAGTCAACCCTGGACCATCATGTCCAGCTACAACCAGATCAACGGTCAGTACTCGATGGGCAACCGCGACCTGCTGACCAGCATCCTGCGCGACGACTGGGGCTTCCGTGGTATCGTGATGACCGACTGGATTGGCATCCGCAAGGGACTCGAGACCATCACCGAGGTACAGGCCGGCAACGACCTGATGGAGCCCGGACAGCCTGCTCAGGTGAAGGAGATTGTTGAGGGCGTGAAGAGCGGTAAGCTCGATATCAAAGATGTTGACCGCAACGTGCGCCGTATGCTGGAGTACATCGTCAAGACGCCCAGCTTCCACCAGTATCCCGCCACCAATAAGCCCGACCTCAAGGCTCATGCTGCAATCACGCGCCAGTCGGCCTGCGAGGGTATCGTGCTGCTGAAGAATGCACAATTCACAATGCACAATGCACAATCGGCTGCGCCTTGCCTGCCCTGGAAAGACGGACAGGTGAAGACCGTCGCCCTCTTCGGTGAGAACTCCTACAACTTCCTGTCTGGCGGTACGGGCTCTGGCTGCGTCCATACGCCCTACGTCGTCGATATGGTGGAAGGCTTGAAGAACGCTGGTATCAGCACATCGAAGACGCTGACCGACATCTACCGCAAATACTATGAGTATGCGCGAGTGAAATTCCAAGCCGAGCGCCATCCCGCCAATTGGTTCCAGCAGGAGATGTTCGGACAGCAGAAGTATCCTGAGGCAACGTTTACGCCTATTGCCATCGGTAAGGAGGTGCGCGAGGCTGATGCTGCCATCGTCACTATTGGTCGTCAGGCCGGTGAAGGTGCCGACCGCGACATCGCTACCGAGTTCAACCTCATCGACACCGAGCGTCAGCTCATTGCCGACGTCTGCAAGGCCTTCCATGCTGCCAACAAGCCCGTCATCGTCATCATCAACAGCGGCTCGGTCATTGAGACTGCTTCGTGGCGCGACGAGCCCGATGCCATCATCTGTGCCTGGCAGCCCGGTGAGGAAGGCGGCAACTCGATGGCCGACATCCTGACGGGTAAGGTAAATCCCTCGGGCCATCTTACCATGACGTGGCCCATCGCCGCTACCGACCATCCCTCGACTGAGGGCTATGCCAACCCGGTGGCCACTCCGCATCATGAGGATATCTACGTGGGTTATCGTTACTTCGACTCCTTTAACAAAGAGGTGGCCTATCCCTTCGGCTATGGTCTCTCGTACACCACCTTCGAGTTCTCCAAGCCCAAGGTCAAGGTTAGTGGAAAGACGGCTACCGTCAGCGTCACCGTCAAGAACACCGGCAAGGTGGCTGGCAAGGAAGTGGCTCAGGTTTATGTCACCGCTCCTAAGGGCAGCATTGAGAAACCCGCCCAGGAACTGAAAGCCTTTGCCAAGACGCGTGAACTGCAGCCGGGCGAGCAGCAGGTGCTCACCATGCAGATTCCCGTCCGCATGCTGGCTTCGTTCGATGAGGCTGGTTCTCAGTGGCTGACGGAGGCCGGGCAGTACACCTTTAAGATTGGTGCCTCCAGCCGCGACATCCGTTGCACCGCTACCGCTAAGGTAGGCCGCTATTCGGAGAAGACCACCAACGCCCTCGCCCCGAAGGTGAAACTGAACCTCTTGAAACAATAAACAACAGAAACGAGGTGCGGCGGCCAGGTTCGGACTGACCGCCGCACTAATGTTGGTTTGCAGTTGACATTGGTAAGTATGTCGATGCAAAGATAGTGCTTTTCATCGGTTTCTGCAATAGGGAAAGGACGACTGACACGCTTTGCAATAGCGGACATATTGAAAACCAACGAGTTATGAAATCTCTCAGACGGCTGATTGACACAGCCTTTTTATACGTAGTCCTGCTTTTGGCGGCTTGTGTGGACCAAACGCCGCAGGTATCGGACACCGAACGGCTCATCGGCGAGGCGTTGGAGGCCGTAGGCAACCACGACCTGCCGACGGCTGAGCAGCGGGCCTATAGTGCCGCCATCCTGTCGGCTGACTCGGCTGAGATGGCCGATGCCCTGACCATGCTCTCGCTGGTCTTCATCCTGGAGAACAAGCAGGAGAAGGCCGAGATGGTGATGGCAGTACTGCCGGAAGGGCAGACGATGGAATTTGTGCGACTGCAGCAGGCTGCCAACGAACAGGGGCGCAGTCACGACCGTTCCGTCTTCGCCATCCTCATCGCCCTTCTGATAGCCGCCCTTGGTGCCGGTTATTGGTGGAGCCGACGGCGTAAGGCTGCATTCGAGCGTAAGGTGGATGAGTTAATGCAGCAGATGGAATTACGGGTGGAATCACGAGGACAGGTTTCAGATCCCGACCAGAATCAAGAACCTGTCCCGGCGATTCTTCGTGCCGACATCGTCCGCACAAAACAGGGGGTTGATGTGCTTTACGCCATCCTTCACGACGAGAACATCTCGCAGATGGGCAAGCGCGAACAGTTAGCCGTTGTCGAGACGCTTCATATCGTTGATCCAACGCTGGCCGACATCATCAGTTCCGTTGAACTGACACCTAAAGAAACGTTTTACTGCATCATGCAGTACTACGGCAAGACCGAACAACAAAAAGCGCAATGCTTCTGCTGTACGGAGCAGGCGCTGCGTTCCACCAAGAGCCGCTTAGGCAAGAAACTCGACCTCAGTCAGTTGACTCAGGTCTAATATAGCGTAAACGACTACTCTCTTGGAGGCACTCACTGTAGAATCACGATGTTAATGTCAGACAGCAGGCCATCGCCAGCACGCTCACACATCCCAAAATGTAACGCCTTAGTCTCTTCATCTCATTCTCATTATCGCCGGCCAGTGCCGTCGTCGTAGGTGAAGTACGTATTGTCGCTGCCGTCGTCATGATTATAATCATTTTAAGATGAATAATTGGGTGCAAAATTACAAAAAAACTCCAAACACAGCAGAAATACCCGCAAAAAGTTATCGACCTATGTTGATGTGCCATATTTCATCAGGTTTGCTCCGACCAAACACCCCCCTTTGGTCGGAGTAAAGGTCGGGTTTAGTCCGACCAAACCCACATTTTGATACAGAATACAGAATACAGTTTTCAGAGATGCAGGTCGAAAATCTGCCAATCAAAATTTTACTATATATATAATATATATATTATATATAGTAAGTATTATATAGTATATTTTCTTTTCCTCACTTGCATACCGCTCCTGAGAAAACTGTATTCTGTATTACTGTATCCGAAATGTTTTGCACGGACTCCGAGTGTGTTAAATTAGTGTTAAAGGCCTCGGGAACTATTGCTTTCGGAGCTTTTTCTTTGTACCTTTGTGATGCATGTGAGATGCATTGCGACATAACTTAAGAACTATAATAATGATGAAACAGCTCCTGAACAAATTTTACCTGCTCTTAGCACTGATGTGCCTGACAGGAACAAAGGGCATGGCCTATGATGCCCAAGTGAACGGTATCTACTACAACCTTAAAGACGGTACGGCAGAAGTGACCAACGACGGGGAAATGAATGATGAGAAATTCAACTCCTATAGTGGTTCTGTCGAGATACCGCAGACTATAACGTATAACGGCAAGGACTATCCAGTCACTTCTATCGGTGATTTTGCATTTCAGGGTAGCGAGGGCCTGACATACGTCTCTATTCCTGAAGGCATTATCACCATCGGGGATTATGCATTCGGCTGGTGCTCCGCGCTGACAGAGGTGTTTGTCCCCAACACGGTAACGACCATCGGCTGGGGAGCTTTTGCCTTCTGCACCAATCTATCTTCGGTGATACTGTCAGACAACCTGACGGCCATTAAAGGCGAAACCTTCCAGAATTGCACCAGTCTGGAACACATGGGACTGCCATATAGTGTGACGACGATAGAGGATTTTGCGTTTTTAGGCTGCGAGAACTTCAGGTTTTTTGACTACTATTCATCCGCAAACCTTACCTTCGTTTCAAAGTTTGCCTTCATGAATCCTATCATTCCTGCCATTGACCATCCTGCTGACTGGGAATTCGAACAGGATGGCATCATCTATAGTGGATCAGGGTGGTTCGTAACTGTGATGGGGACGGTAGATGGTTTTTCTGGCGAGCTTGTCATTCCTGAGAAAGTTACATACGTCGGCGAACATTATCCTGAAGGCTTGAGCTATCCTGTGCAGGCTATTAATGGTCTTTTTAAGAATCCGAACCTGACATCGGTAACCATTCCTGGCAGTGTCAAGGAGCTAAGTAACAACTGGGCTGATTGTTCCAACCTGACCACGCTGATTATTTCAGAGGGTGTGGAAAGGATTTCTGATTACAGCTTTATGAATGCAGGCATTACGAAGCTGGTCATTCCCAATAGCGTGGAGTATGTCGGCATCGGTAGTTTCGCAAGTTGCCCTAACCTGGAGAGTTTGACTATCGGCAGCGGCATGACCTCTGCCATCGGCTGGTCTTTCGGCGGCTGTACAAAGCTGTCGTCCATCACCGTGTCAGAAGGGAACCCACGCTATGATTCACGCAACAACTGTAACGCCATTATCGAGACGGCAACGAATACCTTGCTGCTGGCCTGTAACAACACCGTCATTCCCAGCGGGATTACTGGCATGTATGATTTCGCCTTCAGCGATTGTCAGGGTCTGACCTCATTGCTAATTCCCAAATCCATGACGCAAGTCGCCATCTCCAGTCTGTCTAATTGCCAAAACCTGGCATCCATCGTCGTAGAAGAAGGACACCCCACCTACGACTCTCGCGACAACTGTAACGCCATCATAGAGACCGCCACCAACAAGTTGGTATTAGGATGTAAGAACACGGTGATTCCAAGCAGCGTTAACGCCATTGCCTCAAATTCATATATCTGTAAAGGACTGACCGACCTGGTCATTCCCAACCAGATAACTACCATCGCTCCTGGTGCATTCCTTTATGGCGACGATTTGACATCCATTCATGTCGAAAGTGGAAATACTGCCTACGATTCACGGAACAACTGTAACGCCATCATGGAAACAGCCACCAACACGCTCGTTCGCGGCTGCAAGAACACCATAATACCCACGAATACGGCAATAATTGGTAATGATGCTTTTTCTAAAATAACAGACATGACCTCGCTCACTCTCCCCGACGGTGTGACTTCCATCGGAGAAGATGCATTCAGTGGGTGTAAAAACCTTGCATCTATTACGATCCCTAACAGTGTGACTTCCATCGGAGACGGGGCATTCTGGAATTGTAGTAGTCTAACCTCTATCGCCATCCCTGAAGGTGTGACATCGATAGACGGTTCTACTTTCTCTAGTTGTGGCAGTTTGAGTTCTGTAACCATAGGGGGCAACGTAACAAGTATTGGAGAGTATGCTTTCTCTGATTGCGCCAATCTGACCTCCATCGATCTTCCCAACACATTGACTTCTATAGGTCAGAGCGCTTTCCAGGGTTGCGAAAAGCTGTCCTTCCTCGTTATCCCTGAGGGCGTGACCAGCTTGGGAACGCAGGCATTTAGTGGCTGTGAAGGGCTTACTTCTGTGACCATCCCCAGCACTATTACCTCTTGGGGTGGTAATGTATTTTTTCAGATCGGCGTGACTTCCATCACTTTTGCTGAAGGATTGAAAACTGTTGGAGTAGAACAGGATTTCGGACAATGCAGTAACCTTACTTCCGTAGTGATTCCTGAGGGTGTGACATCTATTGGTAATTTCACTTTTTCTTTGTGCGGAAAACTTGCATATGTAGAACTACCCAACAGTCTGACGTCCATCGGAGCAGAAGCGTTCGCAGACTGTTCAAGTTTGGAGAAAGTGGTTTCACACATTCAAGAACCGTTTGCTATCAACAATTTCATGTGGGGACAGGATCGCCCCGCATTTGGCTATTATTCCAGAAATGTTGATGGAGAGCTTGTTTATGTGGCACCCACTGCCACCCTCTACGTTCCCGCAGGTACCAAGGCGAAGTACGAGACTACTGATGGCTGGAAGGAGTTTCCCAACATCGTGGAGATGGACGAAACGGGCGTGAACGATGTCAGAAGTAAGAGGTCAGAAGTAAGAGATGACATCTACAACCTGAATGGTCAGCGCATCAACACTCCGAAGCGCGGCCTCTACATCCTGAACGGGAAAAAGGTCGTGAAGAGGTGAAGAGCCATGATGTAGAAGGTCCCAAATAAACGCCAGCCACAAGGAAAAACCTGTGGCTGGCGTTATTTAGTGATATGATGCGATATCAGTACACGTAAATCTTGAAGTTCTTCACCGAGCCGGGAGCGCCTTGCTCGGCGCGTGGCAGGTACTCCAGGGCGCTGACGGTCTGCACCGAGCCGAGGTCGATGACCAGCAGATGGGGCGCCTGTGCCGACTTCTCCGTCTGCCAGTAGGTGGACTCCTGCAGGTCGAACACCTTGTCGCCTAAGTGGTTGCCGTTCTCCTCCTCAGAGTTGGCATACTTCGTCTTCCACGGTTCGCGGCTCAGGCGCTTGCCGTCCTGTCCCTGCAGATAGAGCTCGGCGATGGCTGCGCGGTCGCCGTCCTTCTGGGTGCTGAGACACTCGATGGCGAGGTAGCGGCCTTTCTTCTGACCATTGAACTTAATGGTCTGCCAGCCGTTACCTGCCTTGAAGGCACCGGTGGCGGCGGGCGTAGCGCTATTGAGGTCGGGCTTGTCGCCGATGTTGTTGTGCTTGTTGCTCTTCTCAAGCTGCAGCTTGTTGAGCTCGGGCTCAGCCTGGCCCCATACTACCGGCTCCTTCGGGCCGACGATGTCGAGGACGATAATCTCGTTCTTGCCCTTCTTCAGCCAGCAGCCGGGGACGTAGAGCGTCTGCTGCGGGCCGATGCTCCAGATGCGGCCAAGGGCGTGGCCGTTGACCCATACCTGACCCTTGCCCCACGTCTCGAAGTTCAGGAACGTATCGCCTACCTTCTTCAGATTGAAGTAACCACGGTAGTAGCCGCGATTACCCAATGCAAGAGGCATTCCGAAGGCATTAGGATAGGCATCAGAGTCGAAAGAACGGGCAGCTCGGTTGTAATCATCGGAGATGGGTGTCATCGTCCACTTCTTGAGATTCCATGAAACCTCGTTGTCGTCGACCTCAGCACTGATGACCACGTCGCCCACGATGCCCTTGAAGTCTTTGATGGCACGACCGAAGTTGATGCGGCCCATTGCCTCTACGAGAATAGCCAGCTTCTGTCCTTTCTTTATAGGGGGCAGGGTGAGCGTCTTCTCGTTCTTCACGCGGTCAATCTTCCCAATATACTTGTCATCGATAAACACCTGTGCATAGTCGTGAGCCTCCAGTGTGAGCACACTCTGCACAGGGACCTCTGGAAGAGCGGTCACATAGAAGGTCATTCCCCAGCCCATGTCCATTTCTTCGAAGGTCATAGGAGTGACATTAGGAATAATGTGCTGATTACGATAGAAGGGTGCAAACTCCTTCAGTTCGAACTTAGGTACGGTGATGATGGGCATCGGAGCCTTGGGCACGGCGGGCATCTTCTTGCCGTCGTTGTACTTCTCCATCATCTTGCGCAGTTCCCAGAACTTCGGGGTGGCAAGACCCCACTCGTTGATGGGTGCGTCGTAGTCGTAGGAGGTGACGTCGGGGGCAAAGCCGGGCGAGTTGGCACCTGCCCAGTGGCCGAACGAGGTACCGCCGTGAGTCATATAGAGCGAGAAGCTGATGCCCTTGGAGAGCATTTCGTCCATTCCCTCGACCATATCCTTGGCGGGACGTGTCTCGTGACGGGCACCCCACTTGTCGAACCAGCCACTCCAGAACTCGGAGCACATCTTCGGGGCGTTGGGACGCAGCTCGCCGAGGCGGCGGAACTGGTCGTTGATATTGGCACCCGTGCCGAAGTTCATCGTCCACGTCAGGTCGTCGAGACCGTTCTTCTCGAAGTTCGAAGACCAGTCGCACTGGAAGAGCGACAACTCCTTGCCGTAGATAGAGCGCAGGCAGTCGCGAATCTCGCTGACGTAAGGTTTGTCCTCGCCATACGAGCCGTACTCATTCTCGACCTGAATCATGATGATAGGGCCGCCGTTCTGGATGGTCAACGGCTTGAGCTGTTCACCCACCTTCTCCTCGAAGATTTTTACACGTTCCATAAAATAAGGATCGCGCTCGCGCAGGCGGATGTCCTTCTTCTTCAGCAGCCACCAAGGCAGTCCGCCCATCTCCCACTCCGCACAGACGTAGGGACCAGGACGCACGATGACGTACATACCGTTCTTCTGCGCCAATCGGCAGAACTCAGCCACGTCGTTGTTGCCCGTGAAGTCGAACTGCCCCTCGCGCTGTTCGTGGATGTTCCAGAATACATAAAGACAGAGCGTGTTCATGCCCAACGCCTTACACATCTGGATGCGGTGCTCCCAGTAGGGGCGGGGAATACGGGGATAGTGAACTTCGGCCGCCTTCACCACGAAGGGTTGTCCGTTGAGCAGGAAGGTCTTGTCGCCAGTAGTAAAGGTGCCGGGCTTGTTGGCTGCTGTAGCGTTGCAGCACAGCGAACTGGTGGCGGGGATGGCCAGCGTGGCAGCCATCAGGGTCAGGAGTGTCAGTAGTTTCTTCATTTTCTTGTTGTTTTAGGTTTCTGCTGCAAAGATAATCATTTTTCCACAAATGTCGTAATACTTCGGGCAGAAAGTTTCATTCTTCCGTCATTCTCTTCGATGGGCTTCAGGTTCTCGCCCTCTTCATCGCTGGTGCGGTAAGCCTTCCAACGGTACTGCTTGCCGTCGGACATCTTCAGCGTAAGAACCTGCTGCTCGTTGCTATAGTTAATGGCTACTACCACCCATCGTCTGTCCTTGTTCTGGTAGGCCGTGACCATCAGCCCGTAAGGGTCTTCCTCGCCGCTGACCTCGTAGCGCACAGCCCCGGGGCGCACGAAGCGGCTGTAGTTGCCCATCGCCCAGAGGAGTTTGGAGTCCTGTGCCCTATGCTCACGATCCCAAACGCGAATCAGTCCATCCTTGTAATCGCCACCACAAGCCCGCCACCACGACCAGCTCTCGGCATCGGCATACTTCAGGTCGTGATGGATGACACGCGCCACGTAGAGGGCGGTCTTCATGGTGAAGTCGTAGCCCCCGCCGCCACCAATCTCCTCGTCGTTGCTCATGATGCAGATTTCCGACTGCCAGAACTTGATACCGTACTTGCGACAGGCGTCGCGCAGCTCTTCGCGTACCTTTTTCATATAGGGGACGGGGGTGTTCGTCCAGTAACTATGTCCCAGTATCAGGCGAGGCACCTGCGGGATGTCGCCTAAGTAGGTAGTCGTGCTGTCCTTTGAGAAGAACGTGCTGATGGTATTGCCACGCTGCCAGTCGGTCTTGTAGATACCCAACAGACAACGCAGGTCGCTCGACTCAGGCACCAGCACCTGAGTTGTAACACCCTGTTGCTGCAGGGCCTGACTCGTCTCACGCGCCAATCGGGCAATCTCGCGGTTGGTGGCAGGCGAACCTTCCTGCTTCGGCCCTTGCCAGTTCCAGTGGCCATCGGGCTCGTTGACGGGACAGAGATAGTCGAAGTGGATGCCGTCATGCTCCTTTACGCCCTTCATGGCGGTGGCCATGAAACGGGCAAAGTCATCGTAGCAGTCGTCCTTCAGGTTCAGCGTACCGCCGCGCCCCGTATTAGTGGCCAGTCCGTTCTGCGTGAAAAAGACGGGTGGTGAGTTGAGGAAAGCCAGGAAGTGAGGCACACCGCGTTCCTTGGCCATGCGCAGGAATTTACGCTGTCCGGCCTGCTTCGTCCAGTCGTAGCTGCCGTCGGCTTGCAGGAAACACTCTGTGCGGGTGCCACGACTGATCTGTGCCTCGCGCCCCTGCTCACTACTGCCCGCTCCGAGGTTGAATCGCCACAGCGACAAACCAATGCCCCGAGGCTGCCCTTTGTCGTCGTACTCCAAGGAAAAGAGCCAGTCGGCAATCCTTGCTTGTTCCTGTTCTTCCTCCCACGTGCCGATGTTCTGCATCGACCAGGCATCCGAGGCACCGAAGTGCTGGATGGTCTGTCGGGGTTGATCCGTCTGGATGATGTAGTTCTCCGCTGCACTTCCCATCATGATGGTTGTTAGTGCAAAAGTCGTCAATAGTCGTTTCATATCGGTTGGTTTTTACTGCAAAGATAGCCAAAAACAGCCTTTTTTGGGGTAATATTCAGAAAATATTTAACTTTCTAACAATTTTTAAGGCGGAAATGCTTGGTGGGAAAGGAAATTATCACTATCTTTGCATCCGAATTTATGTTGAAAGATTATCTATAGTTTTTTTTAGCCTTGGAAATTTCCAAGGATTTGTGTTAAATGTAAATCCTCCCAGGTCCCGTGAGGGAAGTAAGAGAGCCCGAAAAATTGACCATAAACCTTCGGCCGTGAGGTCCAAGGTTTTTTTATTGTGTCAATCAAAATGACATAAGGGGGATGCGCTGTGAAGCACGCCCCCCTTAACGTTTCCCCCTATCGGTTACTTCGTGAAGTCGAAGCCCACGCGCAGACCGTCGTAGGTCTTACTGATGTCGCCTACGGCCTGAACGCTCTGGTTGCCGCTCAGGGCAGCCATCGTCTGCAGCACGGTCAGCAGTTTCGAGGCCTCGAACAAGATGGCCATACCATTATAATTACGCTTGGCATAGCAGTTGAGGGTCAGCAGCATGCCGTTCAGCGTAATCCTGCTCTTCGACTGGTCGTAAGTCCACTTGCCACTCAACGGTGTGCCCCTGAAGTTAGCTGAGAACGTGCCGTCCTCCTTGAAGGTGATAGCCGTGTTCTGACTCGAGATGCCAATCTGCTGGTAGTAAGGCAGCACCTTCTCGCGAATCTGGGTGGCAGCCACCTCACCGCCGGCCTTGGCCAACAAGTTCTCGCTGGTGAAGGCACAGCCGGGACCGCTGTATATCCAGGAACCGTAGAGGTCCTGTGCCGTCACAGTCTGTGCGCCGATGACGCTGATAATCACATTGCCGAGCGTTCCTCCCTGCAGAATACTGCCGAGGATGTTGCTACCCTGCGTACCGCAGCCCGTCAGTATCGTTACGACGGCTGCCAATAAGATTGTTGATAGTTTTTTCATTGCTTTGGTCTTGATGTTATTTCGTTATCTCGTTATTCCGTTATGACGTAATGTTGTTAATCCGCAAACTCCAGTGAGAGCTGTCCGTCGCCCAGCAGGTTATAGCTCATGCGGTGGTAGGGTGTGGTGCCATACAGCCGGATGGCTTCACGATGTTTCTTCGTCGGATAACCCTTGTTCTTCTGCCAATCGTATTGCGGGTACTCTTCAGCCAGTTTGTTCATATAGTCGTCGCGGTAGGTCTTTGCCAAGATGGAGGCAGCAGCGATGGCCATGTATTTGCCGTCGCCCTTGACGATGGTGGTATGAGGAAGGGGAGTGGCAGGTGAAGGGTGATGGGTGATGGGTGCGCTCGACCTCTGGTCGCTTGCTACCGAAGGGACGCAAGAAGGGTAGTAAGGCTTGAAGCGGTTGCCGTCGACGATGATGGCCTCGGGGCGTACCTTCAGCTGATCGAGGGCACGATGCATGGCCAGGATAGAGGCGTTCAGGATGTTGATCTTGTCAATTTCCTCAGGGGTGACAATGCCTACAGCCCAAGCCACAGCGTCGCGCTCTATCTGTTCACGCAGTTCATAGCGTCGCTTTTCCGTCAGTTGCTTCGAGTCGTTCAGCAGCGGGTTCTCGTAGCCATCGGGCAGGATGACAGCCGCCGCATAGACGCTGCCCGCCAGGCAGCCCCGTCCGGCCTCGTCGCATCCGGCCTCAATCTTCCCTTCGTAATAATGAGTGGCAAGCATAGTCAGAACATTTGTATGACGCGGCGCAATCCGGCTGCTAATGCGTCAATCTCCTCTTTGGTGTTATACATGGCGAACGAGGCACGTACCGTTCCGCTGATGCCCAGTCGGTCCATCAGTGGCTGGGCACAGTGGTGGCCCGTACGGACGGCAATGCCGAGCCGGTCGAGCAGGGTACCGATGTCTAAATGATGGATATTGCCCACGTTGAAGCTGACAACGGCGTCCTTGTGCTCCATATCCTTCGGTCCGTAAATCGTCAGTCCGTCAATAGACTGTAGCTGTTCCATGCAGTAGCGCGTCAGTTCACGCTCGTGTGCCTCGACGGAGTCGAGGCCTACGGATAAGAGATAGTTGATGGCGGTAGCCAGACCGTGGGTAGCTACGAAGTCGGGAGTACCCGCCTCGAACTTGAAGGGTAGGCGCTCGAAGGTGGTGCGTTCCCACGTCACCTTGTCAATCATCTCGCCGCCGCCCTGATAGGGGGGGAGGCGGTCAAGCCATTCCTCCTTGCCGTAGAGTACGCCGATGCCCGTTGGGCCGTACATCTTATGACCGCTCAGGGCCAGGAAGTCGCAGTCTAACTGCTGGACGTCAATCTTCATGTGGGGTGCGCTCTGGGCGGCATCTACCAGTACGGGGATGCCCCGCTCGTGAGCGGCCTTGATGATGTCGGCCACCGGGTTTACCGTTCCCAGCACGTTGCTGACGTGGGCGATGCTGACGAGGCGGGTCTTCTCCGTCAAGTATGTCGCGATGTCCTCGCGACATTCCAAACGGCCGTCGTCGGTGATGGGCAGGTGGCGCACCACGATACCGCGCTGCATGGCCTGCAATTGCCAAGGTACGATGTTCGAGTGGTGCTCCATGTCGGTCACCAATACCTCGTCACCCTCCTTCATCTGCGACTGGCAGAAGGTGGCAGCCACTAAGTTGATGGCTTCCGTGGTGCCTCGGGTGAAGATGACCTCTTCCGTCTTGCGGGCATTGATGAACTGGCGCACCGTCTCGCGGGCCGCCTCATGCAGGTCGGTAGCCTGCTGTGAGAGGTAATGGACGCCGCGGTGGACGTTGGCATTCACGTTCAGGTACTCATCGCGCATGGCGTCGAGCACACAGAGCGGCTTTTGCGTCGTCGCCGCATTGTCGAGGTAGACCAGCGGGCGACCATAGACCTGGCGTTGGAGGATGGGGAAGTCCTCGCGTATCTTGTTAACGTCGTAAACGTCTGTTCCTTGTTTCGCTACATTCATGCCGCAAAGTTACATATTTTTCCGCGTTCCACCAAAAAAAGCGGCCAAACGTTTGTTGTTTCCCGAAATATTTGTATATTTGCAAGCAGATATTAAAACAGACCTAAAATAGTTATGCTTATGAAACATTTAGTACTTACACTAATTGCAGCAACGGCGCTGTGTGTACCGGCATCGGCACAGAACCGCGTGAAGAACCTGAGTACCAACGGAGAGAAGTTGGACGTGAAAGAACTACAGGTGGAAGGTCAGAAGGTGACGGTGACGCGCTACCTCTTTGCTGGCTACAACACACTCTGTCTGCCTATGTCGATGACAGCAGACCAAATGGCTGTTGCCGCCAAGGACCTGAAGGTGGAGCGACTGGCTGCCATCAAGCAGGAGGGAACGGTGCTGAACCTCTACTTTGTAGACTGCACACGCGAGGGTATCGAGGCAGGAAAGCCTTACCTCGTCTATTCACCGACAAGCCAGAACCTGCGGGCAAAGAACACCGAGGCAATGGGTGTGAACACAGAACTGAAGATTGTACGCCTGAACGATGGTAACGGCAACCAGGTAAGCTTTGGCAGCGGTTGGGAGAACATCAAGAAAGTGGGACGCTACGGCATTCCCGCCAAGCAGGACGTGACTCCGCTGGAGAGTGTGCTCATCAAGACGGATGGCGACAAGAACTTCCTGCCTACCCGCTGCGGCTTTACGTGGGACGAGCAGGCTTCCACAGCCCGTGAGCTGAAGATCCAGCATCTGGCAGACATGAGCGAGGTGACGGCTGTTACCGGTGTCACGGAGTCGCAGGCTATAGCTTCCGACTACTACGACCTGAGCGGTCGCAAGGCCAGCAAGACCACCAAGGGCCTCCGCATCCAGACCGGCAAAAAGGTTGCGGTTAAGTGAGCGAAGTGAGAGCGGACTCTTGCGAAAACCAACATGAAACGCCCGTTTTTCGGGCGTTTTTGTTTGGTCGGACTCGCTCGGCATCCCGCAGGGTGACGCTTGCTACCATAGGGACGCAAGAAACCTCGGGTTTGGTCGGAGTAAACCCTGACTTTGGTCGGACTAAAGTGTCAGTTTGCTCCGAGTTAAAAACCTTGCAATCTTGCATCCTTGCATCCTTGCATAAGGCCTGTTTCATGTTTTTATAGGTGGTAGTAATAATAGTAATATAAGTATTGTATTAATATAATTATATATTATTATATATATATTAACATATATTACGTAGGCGTACCCCTTCCTGCACATTACAACGACCTTAATGCAAGATGCAAGGTTGCAAGGTTGCAAGATTTGTGTGATACGATTACTTACATAGTTTGCACCCCTCGCACTTGTTCAGCTCGCCGCGGAAGCGTTTTTCCACCAGGTAATGCAGACGGTCGCGGAGGGGTGCAAGTTCTATCTTGTCAATCACCTCATTGATAAACGCATTCTGCAGCAGCACCTTGGCCTCGTTGAGCGAGATGCCACGCTGGCGCATATAGAAGAGGGCTGCATCGTTGAGTTGACCTACCGTCGAACCGTGGGCGCACTTGACGTCGTCGGCATAGATTTCGAGCATGGGCTGCGTGTACATCCGTGCCTCCTTGGTGGCCGTCAGGTTCTGGTTGGTCATCTGCGATGCGGTCTTCTGAGCGCCGTGCTCTACCAATACCCGTCCGGCAAAGGCACCAGTAGCCTTGTCGTCGAGCACATACTTGTAGAGTTCGTTAGAGGTGCAATGGGGTACCCGATGGGTAATGAGCGTATTGTTGTCCACATGCTGCTGCTTGTCGGCGATGACGCAACCATAACAATGACATTCGGCACCTTCGCCTGAAAAAGTCAAGTCAAGCTTATTGCGGGTGACACCATTGTGCAGCGTGATGACGTTATGAGTGACGCGACTGTCGGCCTGCTGGTCAATATAGACATTGCTGACGCGCACGTTCTTGTGGTGTGTCTCTTCCAAGCAGTAGAGGTCTAACTGTGCGTTATCACCCACAAAGGCCTCAATGACCTGTGTTGCCAGGAAGTTGCGGTCGTCGGCAGCATGGTCGCAGAACAGCAACTTGATCTCTGCACCCTCTTCAAGAACGATGAGTACACGGCGGTTGACCATGAGAGACCCCTCCTGCCTCCCCTGTTTAGGGGAGAGCTCTTGTTGTCCCCCTAAACAGGGGGACTTAAAGGGGGTCTTCAAGATATTGATAACCTGTATGGCGCGGTCAACCTTCACATTCTTGGGAACATAGACGTAAAGGCCGTCCTGGGCCAGCATGGTATTCAAATCAGTAACGGCATCACCATCTTTGCCAGCCAGACGATTGTAGTAAGGCGTAGTGGCAAATTCCCTGAGCGATCCGATGACGACACCTTCGGGCAAATGGGCATTAGGTAGCGCCTGGGAGTAGAAATGGTCATTAACGACGAAGTAGAGACTCGTCGAGAGGTTGGGGACATCACAGCTGAACGTCTTGTAGGGGTCGACAGGAATCGTCAGACGATTCAGATTGAGCCCATAGTCAGGTTCAAAGAGCTTTTGCAGGTCGGTGTATTTGTAGCGTTCTACCTTTCGTGTGGGGAAACCACCCGACGCGAACCGTTTGAACGCCTCGTCGCGTACGGCGTTCATCACGTCGCTGCTATGCTCGCAGATGATTCCGCGTGCCTGCTTATATAAATCAATGTATTGCTGTTCGCTGTTCATTCTTCACCAATCTCTTCTTTTATCCAGTCGTAGCCGTGCTCCTGAATCTCCTTGGCCAGTTCGGGACCACCAGTCTTCACAATCCTACCTTTATATAACACGTGAACGAACTGCGGACGAATCATCTCTAAGAGACGGTCGTAGTGGGTGATAACGATGCACGACGTGTCAGGACGCTGCAGTTTGTTCACACCCTCGGCCACAATGCGCATGGCATCGACATCGAGTCCGGAGTCCGTCTCGTCGAGGATGCTGAGCTTAGGCTCTAGCATAGCCATCTGGAAAATCTCGTTGCGTTTCTTCTCACCACCGCTGAACCCTTCGTTCACAGAGCGGTTGGCTAACTTGGAATCCAGCTCAACGATCTTGCGCTTCTCACGCATCAGCTTCAGGAACTCTGCAGCGTTCATCGGGTCCAGTCCCTGCGCCTTGCGACGCTCGTTGATGGCAGCCTTCATGAAGTTGGTCATCGAGACACCAGGAATCTCCACCGGATATTGGAACGAGAGGAAGAGACCTTCGTGAGCCCGTTCCTCAGGCTTCAGTTCTAACAGGTTCTTGCCGTTGAACCATGCTTCGCCCTCAGTCACCTCATAGAGCGGGTTGCCCACCAATACGGCAGACAGCGTGGACTTACCTGAGCCATTCGGCCCCATAATGGCATGGGTCTCGCCGTCATTAATAACCAGGTTGATACCC
This sequence comes from uncultured Prevotellaceae bacterium, assembly GCA_902780025.1. Lineage (GTDB taxonomy): Bacteria > Bacteroidota > Bacteroidia > Bacteroidales > Bacteroidaceae > Prevotella. The sequence continues at coordinate 81,811 of CACZDV010000004.1, read as the reverse complement.
TTCAATATCTCTTTCTCGCCGATACGGGCGTGTAAGTTCTTTACCTCAAGCATTATTTTACTTTTTTACCTTTTTACTTTTTTACCTTTACCCAACCGTTCCCTCAAGAGAAACACTAAGCAGTTTCTGCGCCTCGACGGCAAACTCCATCGGCAGCTTCTGCAGTACCTCCTTGGCATAGCCATTGACGATGAGTCCGACGGCCTGCTCCGTGGGGATGCCGCGCTGGTTGCAGTAGAATAGCTGGTCTTCGCTGATTTTGCTGGTCGTTGCCTCATGCTCGAAGATGGCTGTGTCGTTATGCACATCCATATAGGGGAAGGTATGGGCACCGCAGTCGGAGCCAAGGAGCAGCGAGTCGCACGACGAATAGTTGCGGGCATTGTCGGCTGTTGCGGCAGCTCGTACAAGTCCGCGATAGGAGTTCTGGGAGTGTCCGGCCGAGATGCCCTTCGAAATAATGGTCGACTTGGTGTTACGTCCGATGTGAATCATCTTCGTGCCGGTGTCAGCCTCCTGATAGTTGTTGGTGACGGCCACAGAATAGAACTCGGCCTGCGAATTGTCACCCCTCAATATGCAGGAGGGATATTTCCAAGTGATAGCGGAGCCGGTCTCCACCTGAGTCCACGACAGTTTGGAGTCAACACCGCGCAGGTCGCCACGCTTCGTCACGAGGTTCAAGACACCGCCTTTACCCTGCTCATCACCGGGATACCAGTTCTGAACCGTTGAGTACTTCACCTCTGCACGATTCATGACGATAATCTCGACGATGGCCGCATGCAGCTGGTTCTCATCGCGCATTGGAGCCGTACAGCCTTCGAGATACGAAACGTAAGCATCGTCGTCAGCGATAATCAATGTGCGCTCAAACTGTCCCGTGTTCCTTGCATTGATGCGGAAATACGAACTGAGTTCCATCGGACAGCGAACGCCTTTGGGGATGTAGACGAACGAACCATCGCTGAATACTGCTGAGTTGAGGGCAGCGTAGAAGTTGTCGCGATAAGGTACCACCGTTCCAAGATACTGACGTACCAAGTCGCCGTGTTCCTTGATGGCCTCGCCGATGGAACAGAAGATAACACCCTTCTCGCGGAGTTTCTCCTTAAAGGTCGTTTTGACGCTGACAGAGTCCATGATGGCATCGACGGCAGTATTGCCTGAAAGTGCCAGGCGCTCCTCAAGAGGGATGCCCAGCTTATCGAAGGTCTTCTCGAGTTCAGGATCGATGCCCGACGGAGATCCTTCGGGCACAGTGGATTTCTTGGCGGTGGGGTCGGCATAGTAGCTGATAGCCTGATAGTCAACGGGAGGCACATGGACATGTCCCCATTTCGGCTCCGTCTGTTCTTTCCAGTAGCGGAAGGCTTTCAGGCGGAACTCGAGCATCCACTCGGGCTCTCCTTTCTTTTGTGATATAAGGCGGACAACATCCTCATTCAGACCTACAGGAATAACCTCTGTATGTACATCCGTTGTGAAGCCGAACTCATACTTCTGCTCGGCAATGCGGCGTACCTCCTGGTTCTTGTCCGTCTGTCCTTCGGGGATGAAGTCTTTATTATTTTGTTCCATTATCTTTCGTATATTTGATGGCGAGCATTGTCAGGTCGTCGCTCAGTCCTGATTCGCCTTCAAAGGCCAGTACGGCATCGGTCATTTTGTTAATGATGGCGGCAGGCTTATTCAGTCCTTCTGCCAATAGTGATGTAGCCATCTCCGTGACGCGCTGGAGGCCGAACTGTGCATGAATGCTGTCCTCGGCCTCGTTCAGACCATCGGTATATAGGAATATCGTGGTCTGCGGGGTAATCGTCGTCTGCTGTGGCGTAAATGTCCAGCCAGGCATTACTCCAAGGGGAAGATTGGGGTCGCAGGGCAACTCTACAACAGCATTGTTTAAAAGCAAAGGTGCGGCGTGACCTGCATTACAGTAGTGCAGACAGCCTGTTGCAAGGTCAAGGACTCCCACAAAGGCTGTGACGAACATTCCTTTATCATTACTCTCGGCCAATGCGTTGTTGAGTGCGATAGCTATCTGGTCGGGGGCTGCCACGTGGGTCGATATATTGCGGAACAGCGAACGCGTGACGGCCATCACCAATGAAGCTGGGACACCCTTGCCTGAAACATCGCCGATACAGAAGAACAACTGCTCGTCGCGAATGTAGAAGTCAAAGAGGTCGCCACCTACATCCTTGGCAGGTGTCAGCATACCGTAGATATCGATGTCGTCGCGCTCAGGATAAGGCGGGAATGTCTTTGGCAGCATCGACATCTGGATGTCGTGAGCTACCTTCAGTTCGTTTTCAATGGCAGCCTTCGAGGCTGTGGTTGTCTTCAACTCCTCGACATACTCGGTCAGGGAGTGCTGCATTCCTTCGAAGGAATCACGCAACAGCCGTATCTCGTCGTTGTGCTTGATGCGTGGCAGAGGAGCCTTGAAGTTTCCCTTGGCCACTTCATTGGCTGAGTCGGCCAGTTTCTTCAGCGGTTTGGTTGCGCGCTTGATAATGATACGGCCAACGATACGGGTGGCCAACAGTCCCAGAGCTATCAATATGAGCATGACAGTGCCCATAAATACACCGGCACCCTCTATCATCAGTCTCGGGGTGGCAAGACCTATCGACCAGTCTGTGCCCTCGATGGGTTCATAGAACAAATAGACATTCAAGCCCCCTGAGTCGAAAAACTCAAAGTGCATAGGAGAACCCATAGCATCCTTATAGGTCCCAAATTTGCCTGCCACCATCTGTCGGCCGACATAGTCGTCAATGGTGTCGTTCGTTTCCTTGGCACGTTCGAAATAGTTACCCTTGACCACATTATTGCTATCGGGATGGGCAACAAAGGTGCCATCTTTGTCGATGATGAAGTTGAAAGTCACGAACCTCCACTTAGTGTCATTCCAGCTAACACCGCCATCATCATCGGAATTATCATCAATATCAGATTGGTTGGAAACATAGACGTTGACAGGCTGGCCGTTGATGTCACTCCTAACAACTGTACCGCGGAACCAGTTTAGCGACAGGTCGGCGCCCATAATGGCTACCGTTCGTCCCCGCTTATCGTGGATGGGTACCATCCGGGCAACGAGGGGAACGGAATCTGTGGAGTCGAAGAACGGCTTGGACCAGTAGCTGCTGTCGGCCTTCAGCGCTTCGGCAAACCATGCTGCCTTCAGGTAGTCATTGTCAGCATTGCCGATGATTCGCTTTTCAATCTGTCCGCTGTCACCTTTCACGGCATAGGGACAGTACCAACGGCCTTTCTGAGAATAATAGTCGGCCACGAAACTGATGCCACAACTGCGGATATGCGGGTTTTGTTTCACTATCCGCTCCATGATGGCGTACATCTTGTCGGGCTGGCCGAGGTTCTCCTCTATCTCCGGCACACTATTGGTGGTAGCCACAGAGACTTCCGACAATACCCGTCGGATATTCTGGTGGTCTATCTTCAGTTCACTTTTGTAAAGGTCTATCTCCTCGTCCTGTATGAAGCCCTTGGTCACTTTATAGATGAGGTACGAGGCGAGTGCCATCACAACGAGCTGCGTGAGGGCTATCCCCCACGTCAGCCGTTTGGCAAAAGAGCCTATCTTTTTACCTTTCTTCTTCAATGCTTAATGCTCAATAATTAGAGCTTCTGCTCCACTTCAATCTCGGTGAAGGTCTCGATGATGTCGCCTACCTCAATGTCGTTGTAGTTGACAAGTGAGATACCGCACTCCAAACCGGTGGCCACTTCCTTGGCATCGTCCTTATAACGCTTGAGGGCATCGATGTTGGCAGTATGGATAACGATACCGTCGCGAATGACACGAGCCTTGTCCTTGTTGTGGACCTTACCTTCGGTAACGAGACCGCCGGCAACGGTACCGACCTTCGAAATCTTAAATACCTGTTTGACCTCAATCTCACCAGTAACGATTTCCTTCTTCACCTTGTCAAGCATACCCTGCATCGTAGACTTCACCTCGTCGATAGCATCATAGATGATAGAGTAGGTGTTGATCTCCACGCCTTCACGCTCTGCCAGTCGACGGGCTTCTCCGCTGGGACGTACCTGGAAACCGACGATGATGGCATCAGAAGCTGATGCTAACATAACGTCGTTCTCTGAAATCTGACCCACAGCCTTCGAGATAACGTTGACCTGAACTTTCTCGGTAGAAAGCTTGATGAACGAGTCGCTAAGAGCTTCGATAGAGCCGTCGGTATCACCCTTGACAATGATGTTGAGTTCATGGAACTCACCAAGTGCAATACGGTGACTGATATCGTCGAGACCTAAGGTCTTTGTTGTGCGTAGTGACTGTTCACGCTGTAGCTGAGTACGCTTGTTGGTAATGTCGCGGGCCTCCTGCTCGGAATCCATGATGTGGAATGAATCACCTGCAGTCGGTGCACCATTCAAACCAAGGATAATAGCAGGCTCAGCAGGACCTGCCTTCTCAATACGCTGGTTGCGTTCGTTGAACATGGCCTTGATACGGCCGTAGCTGGTACCGGCAACAACGATGTCGCCAACCTTCAGCGTACCGTTAGAGACAAGCACTGTAGAGACGTAACCACGACCCTTGTCGAGTGAGCTCTCGATAATGCTACCCGTAGCCTTGCGGTTGGGGTTTGCCTTCAGGTCAAGCATCTCAGCCTCCAGCAATACCTTCTCCAAAAGTTCGTCGACGCCAATACCTTTTTTGGCAGAGATCTCCTGACACTGGTACTTACCACCCCAGTCTTCGACGAGGAGGTTCATATTGGCCAGGTCTTCACGAATCTTGTCTGGATTGGCACCGGGCTTGTCTATCTTGTTGATGGCAAATACCATCGGCACATTGGCTGCCTGAGCATGGGCGATGGCCTCCTTCGTGGTAGGCATCACCGAGTCGTCGGCAGCAACGATAATGATAGCGATGTCAGTAACCTGGGCACCACGGGCACGCATGGCTGTAAAGGCTTCGTGACCAGGAGTGTCGAGGAACGTTATCTGTCGGCCGTCCTTCAGTTTCACGTTATAAGCACCGATGTGCTGGGTGATACCACCAGCCTCACCGGCAATGACATTGGTGTTACGGATATGGTCGAGCAGCGATGTCTTACCGTGATCGACATGACCCATGACCGTCACAATCGGGGCGCGGCTCATCAGGTCGTTCTCGTCGTCGTCCTCCTCGGTAATGGCATTCTGTACCTCTGCGCTAACATACTCGGTGGTAAATCCGAACTCATCAGCCACAATGTTGATGGTCTCAGCATCAAGACGCTGGTTGATGGACACCATGATACCAATGCTCATGCAGGTACCGATGACCTGATTGACGCCAACGTTCATCATTGTGGCAAGTTCTGACACGGTCACGAACTCCGTCAGTTTCAGCACCTTTGACTGTGCTGCCTCGGCGGCCATCTCCTCGTTCATGCGTTCAGCAACGGCATCACGCTTTTCACGACGGTACTTGGCACCTTTCTTGTTCTGATTCTTCGTAGTCAGACGGGCCAGTGTCTCCTTCACCTGACGTGCTACAGCCTCGTCGTCAACCTCCAACGGCTTCTGCTGACGGTTCTTGTTCTTCTTGTTCTTGCCGCCACCTTGTTGCTGTTGGTTGTTGTCGCTGAAGTTCTGGTTACCACCCTTCTGCTTGTTCTTATTCTTATTCTTCTGACTTTCGTTCTTGGCCTCAGCCTCGATGTCGACACGCTCCTTTCCAATACGCAGACGTTTTTTCTTCTCACTGCGTTGCTGAGCCAACTTCTCCTCGCGTTCCTTTTTCTTCTCTTCCTTCGACTTTTTCTTGGGACGAGTGCTTTGGTTCAGCGAGTCAAGGTCAATCTTGCCAAGCACATTCACTTTCGGTGCCAGTTTGGCTTCACTCTTCAGTGTGAATACTTTCGGAGCATCCTCCTCTTTATCACTACCCTCGGGCTCTGAATCCTGTTTGTCGGACTCTTTGGGAGTTTCCTCTTGTGCGACAGACTCTACCTCAGGTTCTTCGATGGTCTCTTCGACAGATTCCTCTTGTAGTTCAGGAACTTCCTCAATCACCTCCGGTTTCACGTCAATTTCTTCCTTGTCCTCCTCCTTCACCGGACTCACGGCAGCAGCCTCAGGCTTGGGAGTTTCTTTCGGAGCAACAGGAGCCGGTGCTGCCGGGCGCTTATTCAGACTGTCCAAGTCAATCTTTCCGAGTGGCTTGAACTGCTGGCGCGATTCCACCTTGGGGGCTTCCTCCTCTTTCTTCTTTTCTTTCTCTTTCTTCTTCGGGAAGATCATCTCGGCCTGCTTCTTGATGGCCTTGTCACTCTTGAACTCGCCGACCAGCGCCTCATATTGCTCGTCGCTGATCTTCGTGTTCGGGGTGGCGTCATCTTTAATCTCACCGAGACTATTCTTCTTCTTTAGGAAATCAACTGCCGTTTGAAGTCCTATGTTTAATTCTGATAAAACTTTATTTAATCTTACTCCCATTCTTCTTCCTTTTTACTCAAATTCTGCTTTCAAAATGTTCAGCACCTCATCGACGGTCTCCTCCTCAAGGTCAGCCTTCTCAATAAGCATCTCACGCGGAGCGTTCAGCACAGCCTTAGCGGTGTCAAGACCGATAGCCTTGATGGAATCGATAATCCACTGGTCAATCTCATCAGCGAACTCGTCCAGATAGATATCTTCATCCTCGGTGCCTTCACTGACAACACGGAACACATCAATGGTGTGCTCGGTCAGCATGGAGGCTAACTTAATATTCATACCGCCCTTACCGATGGCCAGACTGACCTCCTCAGGCTGCAGGTAAACCTCAGCCTTGTGGTTTTCTTCGTCAAGGGTAATGCTCGACACTTTGGCGGGACTGAGGGCACGCTGGATAAACAGCTGTGTGTTGCTTGAATAGTTGATGACATCGATGTTCTCACCACCTAACTCGCGGACGATACCGTGTACGCGGCTACCTTTCACACCGACGCAGGCTCCTACGGGGTCGATGCGTTCGTCATAGCTTTCGACAGCCACTTTGGCACGCTCACCCGGCATACGGGCAACACGCTTGATGGTAATCAGACCGTCGTTGATTTCAGGAACTTCAGCCTCCAACAGGCGCTCTAAGAATACGGGGCTTGTACGACTCAAGATGATGCGCGGGTTGTTGTTTTCGTTCTGAACCTCTTTGACGATGGCACGAACGGTCTCACCCTTGTGGTAGTTGTCGGCAGGAATCTGCTCCGATTTCGGCAGATGCAGTTCGTTACCCTCGTCATCCATGAGCAGTACCTCGCGCTTCCACATCTGGTAGACCTCGCCACTGACGACGGTATTTACCTTGTCCTTATACTTCTGGTAGAGAGAATCGTGCTCTAACTCCAGGATCTTAGAGGCCAGTGTCTGACGCAGGTTCAGAATGGCGCGGCGGCCGAATTTCTGGAAATCCACTTCCTCGGACACTTCTTCGCCCACCTCGTAGTCGGGCTCAATCTTCTGTGCCTCGCTCAAGGCAATCTCCTTGTTTTCATCCGTCACCTCACCGTCCTCGACGACGATGCGGTTACGGTGAATTTCGAAGTCGCCCTTGTCGGGGTTCACAATCACGTCAAAGTTCTCGTCGGAGCCAAACATCTTGGCAATCACATTGCGAAAGCTTTCTTCGAGCACACTCACCAATGTGGTGCGGTCAATGTTCTTGGTCTCCTTAAACTCCTGAAAGGTCTCTATCATTGAGGGACCTTTCGAATCTTTCCTTGTTGCCATTTATTTATTTTTTTATTATTTGAATGCTAAAAGGTACTTGACAGACTTCACCTCGTCCATCGAGAAAGTCTTATCAACGTCCACCATCACGGGGCGTTTCTTGCCTTCCACCGTCTGTTTCTCCTGAACAGTGATGGTGAATTGGCGACCGTCAACGGCCTTTAGGATGCCTTTCAGTTTCAGGCCGTCCTGCTGCAGCACCTCCACTTCGTCACCGATGTGGTTCTTATACTGCTGTTCCACCTTGAAAGGCTGGCCGATGCCAGCACTGCCGACCTCTAGTTCATAGTCGCCCAGTTCGTCGCCCAACTTCTCCTGCAGGAAACGGCTCAGTTCGGCACAGTCTTCAATCCACACACCGTCAGCGTGGTCGATCTCAATGGCGATACGTTCATCGGCACCAAAAATAATGTCTACCAGGAAGTAGTCGTTGCCCTGCAACCACTCTTCCACAAATGTTTTTACTACTTCTTTGTTAATCATCTAATTGTGTAATTATAATGCAAATGAGAGACCCTTTCGAGTCTCTCATTCCACTGAACGGTGCAAAGGTACGAAGATTTTTGCAAACCGCCAAACTTTTAGGCCGTTTTTTTAGGGGTGAGCAGCTTTTTGTACTCATCAGGCGACTGCAACAAGCGGATAGCCTCCTTCAACTGCTTGTCTTTTTGTAGTCCGGCCTCGATAGCACCAGCCTGAAAATAATAGGCGGCAATGATGTCTAACTCTAACATCTGACGTAGGATGTCGTTGTGTTTGTCGATGTCAGTGGCAACATCGTGCTTGAGTTTGCTCTCCAATAGATTGAAAGCCTCCTTGGCTTGTTCATAGTAGCCTTCTGCCTTGGCTGTCTTTTCCAGTTCCTTCAGTTGCTTTTCACTGACAGGATCGTAAGTGAATCCACTTTTGACAACGTGTTGCTTGAAGTCGTCGAAGTCGGCATCCGACAGATGAAATTCGCGTGGCGATGCTATCGTGGGATGACGATTGATGTAGTCGACCACCCAGTCGAACATTACTTCTGTGGAGTCGCGGCCGCTGGCTGACAGGTAGTAGGCGATATTTGGAATGGAGTCGTTCTTCACTTCTACATCGGGCTTGATACCACCGCCGTCGCGTACTTCGCGGCCGCCAGCAGTATAGAAGACGTGTGTCAGCGAGTCAGGCACCCGCTCCAGATAACCACCCGTGCCGTTGCGCTTATAGTTGATGGCTTGGATACAGCGTCCGCTGGGAATATAATACTTTGAGGTAGTCACCTTTAGGTTCGTGTTATAGGGCATGTCAAGAGGTATCTGAACCAATCCTTTCCCATACGTGCGTGTACCAATTATTAATGCACGGTCAAGATCTTGTAAGGCTCCGCTGGTAATCTCGCTAGCCGATGCTGTCTCGCCGTTTACCAATACCGCCAAAGGCATAACTGTATCTACGGGTTCCAGTCGGGTTTTATATTCTCGTGTTGCCTGTTTGATTTTTCCTCGGTTCTCAACAATGGTCTGTCCTTTCCGCACCCAGAGGTTGACAATGTCGACCGCCTCCATCTCGGAACCGCCACCGTTGCTGCGCAAGTCGAACACTAACGAGGTGGCTCCTTGCTTTTTCAGGTCGACAAAGGCCCGGCGCACTTCCTTGGCACAACCTTCCGTAAACTGGTTCAGATTGATGTAGCCCACGCCACCCTCCAGCATACCATAGTAAGGCAGCTCGGGCAGTTTGATGGAGCGGCGGGTAATCTTGAAGCTCATCTTCTTTCCAGTCGACGGACGCTGTATCTTCAGCACGAAATTTGAGCCGGCATCGCCGCGCAGATGACTGCTGACATAGCTGACATCCTTGTCAATCATTGTCGAGTCATCAATGCTCAGAACGATGTCACCTTTCTTTAATCCTACTTCGGCAGCAGGCATACCCTCATAAGGTTCGTCGATGACCACACGCTTCAACTTCTGGTGATAGCGTATCAAGGCACCGATACCTGCATACTTGCCGGTAAGCATCATCTTCAGGTTCTTAGTCTCGCTCTCTGGGTAGTACTCTGTATAGGGGTCCAGTGAGCGAAGCATGGCCTTGATGCCCGTACCAATTACCTCATTGGGGTTGAGGGTATCCACGTAAAGCAGGTCCAGGTTTTTATACACCTGGTTGAAAATGTCCAGGTTCTTGGCAACGTCTAAATGATGATTCTTCTGTCCCTGTGCCAACAGCGACAGCATCAGTGCCATCAGCGTAATGCAGTATCTTCTCATTGTTTCAGTATGCATTTTCCTTTGATTCATAGCTTGCAAAGGTAAGGATAATTATTGAGAGTGGTTGCCGTTTTGCATAATTTAACGCAGAATAGCGATGGGCAGACGGTAATAATCACTATCTTTGCAGTCTTATAACCCGAAACGACGACATGAACGTACAGATAGAACCCACATGGAAGGAGCAGTTGGCGCAGGAGTTTGAAAAGCCTTACTTCGGACAGTTGACCAATGCTGTCAGACAAGAATACCGGCAGACGACGTGCTACCCACCAGGCAGGCTGATCTTCAACGCCTTCAACCTGTGTCCGTTCGACAAAGTGAAGGTGGTGATTATTGGTCAGGACCCATATCACGAACCGGGACAGGCTCACGGACTAAGCTTCTCGGTGCAGGACGGAGTGATGTTCCCGCCGTCGCTGCAGAATATTTTCAAGGAGATACAGGCAGACCTAGGAACTGCCGTGCCGCCAACAGGCAATCTGACTCGTTGGGCAGAGCAGGGTGTATTGCTGCTCAACGCCACGCTGACGGTACGTGCCCATCAGGCTAACAGCCACTCTGCCCTTGGTTGGCAGAAGTTCACTGATGCAGCCATTCAGGCGCTGGCCTCCCATCGTCAGCACCTGGTCTATATGCTATGGGGCGGTTATGCCCGCAGTAAGTCGTATATGATCAATAAGGAGCAGAACCTTGTGTTGGAATCCGTTCACCCCTCCCCCCTCTCAGCCAATCGCGGCGGCTGGTTCGGTCAGCACCAGTTCTCACGTTGCAATGAATATCTAAGACAAAACGGAATAGAGCCGATAGTATGGTAAAACTTCCTCCTATCCTTGACATCGGTGGCATTCTCATCTCCTCCGACCTGCTGACTGAAGAGTTCTGCTGTGACCTTGCAGTGTGCAAAGGAGCCTGCTGTATAGAAGGCGATGCAGGAGCCCCTGTGACGCTTGAGGAAATTGGCGAAATAGAAAACTGTGTGGATGTGGTGTGGGACGACCTATCGGCTCAGGCTCAGAGTGTCATCGACCGTCAGGGTGTGGCCTATACCGATCAGGAAGGCGACTTGGTGACGAGTATCGTGGGTGGTAAGGACTGTGTGTTTACCTGCTATGACGACCTGACGTTAGCCGAGGGAGAAACCGTCAGCCATTGTTGCCTTTGTGCATTAGAGAAGGCTTATCGTAACGGGCGTACTCATTGGTGCAAGCCCATAAGTTGTGCGCTCTATCCTATCCGCGCAAAACAGTTCAGCGACGGCACGGTAGCTTTGAACTATAATCGTTGGAAAATCTGCGAGAGTGCCGTCAAGAAGGGTCGTGAACTGCACCTACCCCTCTACCGCTTCCTTGAACAGCCGCTGAAGCGCCGTTTTGGTGAAGCGTGGTATCAGGAACTCTGCGAGGTGGCCGCCCAACTGACGATGAATCTTTAACCCTTACCTCTTCTGTATTCTGACGGACTCATGCCGACATGTTCCTTGAAGTATTTGCCAAGGAACGACTGGTTGGGGAAGTTCATCTCTTCGGCTATCTGTTTGATGCTCTTGGTGGTGCTCTTCATCATGACGCGCAACTCCAGCACCACATAGTTGTCAATCCAGCTATTGGGTGTCCGCTGGCTTACTTTCTTGACGATCTCCGACAGATATTTGGGTGTAATTCCCAACTGACTCGCATACCAGGCGACACGACGCTCCGTACGGCAGTTATTTTCCACCAGTTTGATAAAGCGCGTGAAAATGTCTTCTGCTCGTTTCTTGGGCTGGATGCCAATCTGCTGGAACTGGTAGATGACATTACTCAAGTCGTAGAACATTGCCAGCAGTAATGTCCTGACTAACACGCGGCGGAAGTGGTTATGGTTGTCGGCAATACGGTTCTTGATAGCATAGAAATAACGGCGGAAGGTGGCGGCATCAACATCGTTGAGCTTCATCACCGGGAAACTGCGGGCATAAAGGAAGATGGCCGACAGGTCGCTGACGTTGTTGATCACCTCACCGAAGAAGTCGACCGACATCAATATGGCCAGTCCCTCAATGTCGGGTGACGCCTCGTAGTTGTTCACCACATGGTGTTCCGAGACAATAAGCAACTCGCCGGGCGTAACGGTTATCTCGCGCGTATCGAGCGTGTATTTCAGCGAGCCGTTCGTGCAAAGGGCTAACACTATGAAGTTCATCCGACGGGCATCGCGGGGCACGGGAATTTCTCCCAGACGGTCTGCCAATGCAATGTCCTCACCGATGTATGCTACGCCATTCCATGTTGCCGCGTTGGCCATGTTGGTCTCCGGTATCTGCTGTTTCATCATCTCTTTCATCATTTTTTAGGTTTCCGCTTGCAAAGATACAAAATAATTTGTATATTTGCGCCAAGAAACAGAAAAAAAGCCATTTTATGCCTATGCAACCCATCAAGACACTAAATGATATGACCCGCTTTCTGCAGCAACGCGGTGACTGCAAACGTGTAGCTGTCATCTGTCCGGGTGACGCCTCCACCCGCTACGCTGTAGAGAAAGGAAAGGAAATGGGCTTCATTGAGCCTCTTTACGTCGACGGTGATGACAAGGACGAGTGTGCTCGTCGTGCTGTCAGTATGGTTCGGAACGGCGAGGCCGATATCTTGATGAAAGGTCTCATTAATACCGATGTTGTTTTGCGCGCCATTCTCGACAAACAGACAGGAATCTTGCGTGCAGGTCATGTACTGACCCACATAGCGATGGCAGAGATTCCCAAATACGAGAAGCTGTTGTTCTTTACCGATGCTGCTGTCATACCCATCCCCACCAAGGAACAGCGCCGCCAGCAAATACACTATGCCAATTATGTGTGTCATGCCTTAGGTATTGAGGAACCGCGCATCGCCCTCATCCATTGTGCCGAGAAAGTCAGCCAGAAGACCTTCCCCTACACGGCCGACTACCTGGATATTATTGCTTTGGCGCAAAGCGGTTATTTCGGACGCTGTATCATCGACGGACCGCTCGACTTGAAGACCTCGTTGGATAGCGTCAGCCTTCATGAGAAAGGTATCCGTTCTGCCATCGACGGACAGGCCGATGCCCTTATCTTTCCCGACATTGTGGCGGGCAACGTCTTCTACAAGACATTGACGCTTTTCGGCTATGCCAAGACGGCCGGTGTGCTACAGGGTACGCTCTGTCCCACCGTGCTTCCCTCGCGTAGCGATAGTCCCGAGTCGAAATATTACTCGTTAGCACTCGCTGCTATTTAATATTCCACGTAAGGTTCAAGCCGCTCGATAGCCTCCTGGGGGAAGTCCTTCAGGAGACTGAGTTGTTGCAGGCTTTCGAGACGACCATGCAGACGGCGGTAGTCGACGATAGCACGGGCTTGATAGTAGTTGATGTAAGGGTGGCGTTTCAGCTCATTGAGGCTGAGGCGGTTGACATTCAGCTTACGGAACTGCGTGTCGTCGGGGATGATGAAGAAGTCGACGGCAGTCTCGGGGAAGTCCTCAATTTCGAGGAGTTGCTGGACACGGTAGTACCCGCCAAGGCGTTCACGGTATTCCACTATCTTACGGGCAAAGAAGGAGCCGATACCGGGCACTTTCCGCAGTTGGGCTGTGTCGGCACGGTTCAGGACGATACGCTCTTCGGCTTGCAGCTTGATGGGGTATTTGACGGTGTCGCGCTCCTCGATGGGTTCATATTTGTAGAAGTATTTTTCGGCGGGCTGGTTTTCCTCGCTGATGCGTATATAGGGTTCTAATTGCCGGTACTGCTTGAGGGTCAGCCCGTAGAGGCGAGCAAAGTCGCGCGGCTTGCGATAGATACCTCCTGCAGCTCTGTATTTGTAGATGTTAACTACCTGCCACGGTTTCAGGCCGAGGCGTAACAGTTGTGTCGAGTCGGCGGTGTTGGGGTCGAAGGGGAACAGCTCGGGTTGGCGGGCTTCCCCTTGATAATAAGTATAGTGACCCGACTTCTGCCGGCGAGGGTTGCTTTCCTTCTTTTGTTTTACCTGTTCCAGCGTGTTGTCAGCTGGTGTTTCACTTTCGGTGATACTAATGATAATCAGTGCTGCCACAATGCCACACATCAGCAAAAGGATAACGCGGCGGTCGGACTTCTGGAGATAGAAGAACTTCATATCACGCCGAATTGGTGAAGGAAGATGAGCAAGATGCAGAGGGGAACGATGTAGCGTACGCAGAATCGCCAGACAGGAAACAACGACTGATTGACAATGTTACCGTTGGTGAATTCGTCGCGGACAGTCCTTCTTGTGACAAACCAGCCCAACATGATGCTTGTCAATAGTGCTCCTGCAGGCAGCATGACCTGTGCCGTCAGGAAGTCGCAAAAGTCCATAAGCGACATTCCGAAGAGTTGTATCTCGCCGACCGCCCCTACCGATAATGAGCAGAAGATAGCAAGAACGCTGCACACGATGGTCAGAATCCAGGCAGCCTTCGGACGGGCGAGGTGCAGTTCTTCATGGAAGAATGCGGTACCTATCTCATGCATGGAGATAGTTGACGTCAAAGCGGCGAAGACCAGCAGGGCGTAGAACAGAATACCGATGATATACCCGATGGTGGGCATAGTGGAAAAAGCCTGCTGGAAGACATTGGGCAGGGTGATGAAGATGAGCGACGGGCCGCTGTCAGGATTAACACCCACTGAAAAAGCTGCCGGGAAAATCATAAGACCTGCCAAGATGGCAATGATGGTGTCGAGCAAAGCTATCTGGGCGGCTGACCGTACGAGGTTTGTCTGGCGTGAAAAGTAGCTGGCGTAAGTGCAGAGACAGGCTGTGCCGAGCGACAGCGAGAAGAACGCTTGGCCAAGGGCCTCAAGCAGTACGCTGTGGGTGACCTTCGTGAAGTCGGGTAGCAGCAGGAAGCGTACACCTTCCATTGCTCCCGGCAACAGGCAGGAAGCGATAACAATGACAATCAGCAACAGTAACAGCAGCGGCATTAGAATCTTCGATGCGCGCTCAATGCCTTTTTGGACACCCCTGACGACGACGAAATGGGTAATAAGCACAAAGGCCACCGCCCACAGACAAGGTTTCAGCGGGTCGCTGGAGAACGACTGAAAGTATTGTTGCACATAGGCGGCATCGCCGTTGATGTATCCAGCAACAGAGGAAAAAAGATACTGCAGGCACCACCCCGCCACCACAGCGTAGAAGCCGAGGATGATGGTGGACGTCAGGATGCCGAGGATGCCGACAAAGCGCCACCAGCGTCCACCCATCTTGCCGTAGGCGCGGTAGGCGTTTGACTGTGCCCGTCGTCCGATGATGAACTCGCTGACCATGCCGGGAATGCCTAAAAGAAAGATGCAGGCGAAGTACAAGATGATGAACGCTGCACCACCGTTCTGCCCCGTCATAAACGGGAAACGCCACACATTTCCCAATCCGACAGCAGAGCCTGCCGTCGCCAGGATAATACCTATTTTACTACCAAAATTGCCTCTCTCCATAATACAATACTCTAAATACAACCAGCAACATTCTTATATCAGTCCGAATTGATGCAGGAAGATGAAAAGGATACAGATGGGGCAGACATACTTTACCAGGAAAAGATACAGGTGGAAGTAGCGTCCGCGCAAGGTCTCCCAGTTCGTGAACTCGTCATGTACAATCTTATGGGGTACGAACCAGCCGATGAAGATGCAGGTGAGGAAGCCTACGACGGGCAGGAAAATCTGACCCGTGACAAAATCAAACCAGTCGAACAGCGTACGTCTGAAGAACGCAAGACTTTCAGTAGCGCCTAACGACAGCGAGCAGAACGCTCCGATGATGCAGGTGGTGACGGTGACGATGACGGCCGCCTTCTTACGCGAGATAACCAGTTCCTCATGGATGAAGGCCGTCGACACTTCATGCAGCGAAATCAGCGATGTGAGAGCGGCCAGCGACAACAGCAGGAAGAACAGCAACGAGATGATGTAGCCCACAACGGGAATAGCAGCAAAAGCCTGCTGGAAGACGTTGGGCAGGGTGATGAAGATGAGCGACGGTCCGCTGTCGGGATTGACACCCACGGAGAAGGCCGCAGGGAATATCATGAGTCCCGCCAAGATGGCCACGATAGAATCGATGACGCCTATCTGTACGGCAGCACTCGTCAGGTTGGTGCTCTTCGAGAAATAGCTGGCATAGGTACAGATGCAACCCATAGCTATCGATAGTGAGTAGAATGCTTGTCCCAGGGCAGCAAGGAAGACGTCGCTGGTAATGGCATTCATGTCGGGCTTAAACAGGAACTCGATACCCTGCCCTGCACCTGGCAGCATACAAGAGGCACCGACGATGATGAGCAGCAGTATGAACAACATAGGCATGAGCAGTTTGGAAGCCCGTTCGATGCCGTTGCGTACGCCGTGCTCTATAATAAGATAGGTGATACCAAGGATGATGATTGTCCAAAGGATAGGCTTCACGGGGTCGCTGGAGAACTCTGCAAAATAGGCCTTGAAGTATTCGGGGTCGCCTTGCAGATGGCCAATGAGCGATGCCCATACGTACTGTAGACACCAACCGGCAACCACCGCATAGTAGCTTGTGATAAGGAATCCCGTCAGCACCCCCATGTAACCGATGATGGACCAGGGTGTCCGCCCTGCTAATTTGCGGTAGGCACGTGCGGTGTTGGCCTGCCCATGACGGCCGATGATGAACTCACTAATCATGCAGGGTATCCCCAACAGCAGGACGCAGAACACGTAGATGATGATGAAGACGGCACCGCCGTTCTCGCCAGTCATATAGGGGAAACGCCATACGTTGCCCAGTCCGACGGCCGAACCCGCCGTTGCCAAGATGACGCCAAGTTTGCCGCTGAAGTTCGCTCTTGTTCCCGAACCTTGTTCACCGACTCGTAGCCTTTCCAGTTTCGCCATATCAATATTCTTCTGAATTCGTTTGCAAAAGTATAAAAAAATCCTTACTTTTGCAGCCTAAATGGAAGTAAAAGTGCAGATAATGATTGAAATAGTCAGAAAATATGCCCGAAAGTACCCTTTGTCGGTGGTCTGCATCGCCTTGGTGTGGGTACTTTCGCTCATGCCCTTTTTTCCAGAGACGCCGCTCGACAATGTGCCTTTCGTCGATAAGTACACACACTTCATCATGTATGGCGGCATGTGTACCGTCATCTGGTGGGAGTATTGGCGTCAACACCGTCGTCCCGACTACAAAAAACTATTTCTCTGGGCTTGCCTCATGCCCATTGTTATGAGTGGCATTTTGGAGTTGTTGCAAGAATATGCTACCACGACCCGTCGGGGAGAGTGGGAAGACTTGGCGGCTAATGCCACGGGCATGATATTGGCAGCCGTTATCGGTATTCTTCTGACAACGTTTTTCCCCAGGCGCTAAAGGGGTTCACACGCAGGTGGCTGTTGTAGAAACGGCGGTCGCCCGTCACCTCCTTCCCGATGAAGACAGGCTTCTCGTAAGGCTCGTCGGGTGCCGACAGTTCAACTTCAGCCATCACCAGTCCCTCGTTCTCGCCGTAGAACTCGTCCACCTCGAAGGTGTGCTGTCCACTCTTCACTAAGTAGCGCGTCTTGTCGATGATGCCCGGTTCACAGAGGCGGAATAGTTGCTCGGCCTCGTCGGGTGTTATCTCCTTCTCGAACTCATAGCGACTCAGGCCACCGTCGAGCGACGGTCCCTTGATGGTCAAGTATCCGCGGCCGCCACGGAGCCGTACCCTGACGGTGCGCCCGTGGCCGCTGCAGATATAGCCTTGCTTGATGCGGTCGGAAGCGTAGGCCAGCTGGCGGTAACTGTTGCCGCGGACCATGAACTTCCGCTCAATCTCCATGCCGCTCATAGATCAAGCGACAAGCCAGATGGAATAGCCAGCATAGCAAACGGCGAGTGCTATGAGCACGCCGATGATCCACTTGATGACTTTCTCACCCTTTTCCTGCTGTTTCTTCTCGTAGGCCACCCGTTTCGGGTTGGTCTCCTTAGCTACTTTCTTTGCCATAACTTTTCTTTATTTATTGTTCTACATTCGAAAATTCCATGAGATATGCCTTGATGAAGCCGTCGAGCTTGCCGTTCATCACGCTCTCCACGTCGCGGGTCTCGAAGTTTGTGCGGTGGTCCTTCACACGTTTGTCGTCGAAGACGTAGGAGCGTATCTGACTGCCCCACTCAATCTTCTTCTTGCCCGCCTCAATCTTGGCCTGTGCCTCCATGCGCTTCTTCATAGCCCGGTCGTACAACTGTGAGCGGAGCAGGGCCATAGCGCGCTCCTTGTTCTTAGGCTGGTCGCGGGTCTCAGTATTCTCGATGAGGATTTCCTCCTCCTCACCCGTGTCTGGGTCGGTATACCAGTAGCGCAGTCGGACGCCCGACTCCACCTTGTTCACATTCTGGCCGCCGGCACCACTCGAGCGGAACGTGTCCCACGAGAGTTTGGCGGGATCAACGTACACCTCGATCGTGTCGTCGACCAGCGGGGTGACGAATACCGAGGCAAACGATGTCATGCGCTTGCCCTGGGCGTTGAACGGCGAGACGCGCACCAGACGGTGGACACCATTCTCAGACTTTAGATATCCGTAGGCGTACTCGCCGCCCTCGATCTGCATCGTCACACTCTTGATGCCGGCATCCTCGCCGTCCAGCAAATTGGCGATGGTCACCTTATAGCCGTGGGCCTCGGCCCAGCGCATGTACATTCGCATCAGCATCTGTGCCCAGTCCTGGGCCTCGGTGCCGCCGGCGCCCGAGTTAATCTTCAGCACAGCGTCCATCGGGTCTTCCTCCTGGCGCAGCATGTTCATCAGTTCCAGGTCCTCAATAGCCTTGATGGCGTTCTGGTAGGCTTCATCCACCTCTTGTTCGGTCACCATCTCGTCCTTATAGAAGTCGAAGGCCAGTTGCAGTTCGTCGGCCATCGTGCGCACCTCGTTATAGCCGTCAATCCATTTCTTGATGGCCTTCACCTTCTTCATCTGGGCCTCGGCCCGCTTAGGGTCGTCCCAGAAGTCGGGCGCCTGCGTCCGCAGGTCCTCCTCCTCCCACTCTATCTGTTTCTCATCAATGCGCAGATAATGCTTCAGCTTATCTGCCCTATCTAATACATCTTTCAGTTGGTCTTGTGTAATCATTACTCTTCGTACATCTTGTCGATAAGGTCCTTATAGTTTTCGTTCAGTATGCGGCGCTTGATTTTCAGCGTGTTCGTCAGCTCGCCACGCTCCATCGAGAAGGCGTGGGGCAGCAGGGTGAAGCGCTTGATCTGCTCGTAGTGCGCCAGTTGCTGCTGCAGCGTGTCGATGCGGTCTGCCATCATCTGGTGTATCCGCTCGTTGCTGCAGAGGTCCTCGCGGCTGTTGAAGGCGATGTGGTGCTCGCGCGCGTATTCCTCTAATAGAGGATAGACGGGAATGATAAGCGCTGAGACGAACTTCCGCTGGTCGGCGATGATGGCTATCTGGTCAACGTACTTGTCGACCAGTATCTTCGACTCTATCATCTGCGGGGCAATATACTTGCCGTTCGATGTCTTGAAGAGGTCCTTGATGCGCTCCTTCAGGAACAGCTCGCCTCCTTCAAAGTAGCCCGAGTCGCCCGTGCGGAAGTAGCCGTCGGCAGTAAAAGCCTGCTTCGTCAGGTCGTCGCGGTTGTAGTAGCCACGGGTGATGGTGGGGCCTTTCAGCAGCACCTCGCCCTCGTCGCTGATGCGTATCGAGATGCCCTCGATGGGGATACCTACGCTTCCCACCGTCCAAGGGTCGCCCAAATGGTTGCACGAGACGGTGGCCAGCGACTCCGTCAGTCCGTAGCCCACCACCATGTTGATGCCGATGGAGTGTACGAACTCCTCTACCTTCGGGTTCACCGTAGCGCCAGCCGTAGGGAAGAAGTGAGCATTCTCCAGTCCTAACTCCTTGCGTACCAATGAGAAGATGGTCTTGTTCAGCATCTCATACTCCAGATGGAGTGCTACGGGCGGCTTCTTGCCCTTCGACAGATAGTCGATGTTGTGGCGGCGGCCCACGGCGATGGCGTGTTCGAAGAGCTTGCGCTGCATGGCGCTGCTCGTCTCAATCTTCTCCTGCACACCCATATAGACCTTCTCCCAGAAGCGGGGAACGCTGGACATGCACGTCGGGTGGGTCTCCTTCATCGTCTGCTGCACCTGTTGCGGATAGGTGTTGACGATGAGTCGCGCACCAGCCGTCAGGCACAGGATCTTCCAGCCCTTTTCAAAGATATGCGTAAACGGCAGGAAGTTCAGCACACGGTCATTCTCGGTCACCGGCACACACTTGCCGTTGGCCACCATCGCTGCGTGGTACTGTCCGCAGGTCAGGATGACGCCCTTCGAGTCACCCGTTGTGCCGCTGGTGTACAGGATGTTCGCTATGTCGTCCATCGACGCCTGCTGCTGCAGCGTCTCCACCTCCGACTGTCTGGGCAGTCCCTCTGCCTGCTGCAGGAAGTCGTCGAAGTAGATGGCCATCTTATCCTCCTCGTTCAGCTTCACGCCGCGGTCGAAGACGATGATGCGCTCCAGCGTGTGGCAGGTGGCCTGCACCCGGTGCGCCTTGTCATACTGGTCCTGCTCGCCCACGAAGAGAATACGGATTTTCGCATCGTTGATCATGAACTGTATCTGCTGCTCCGACGAGGTGGCATAGAACGGGATGGTCACCGCACGGATGCCCCAGGCGCCGAAGTCGCAAAACAGGTAGGGTGCCGAGTTCTGCGAGAACACGCCCACGTTCTCCTGTACCTTCACGCCGAGGTTCAGCAGGGCGTTCGACACCTGCTTCACCGTCTGCGAGAACTGGTTCCACGAATACGATTTCCACTCCCTGCCCCCGAAGTCCTTGTAAATCAGCACTTCGCGGTCGCCGTAGGTCTTTGCCTGCTCATGGATGAGCATTGCCAGATGGCTTAAATTCTGCATAGCTACACTATCTTGTTTCCTTGATACTTACGTTTCGGGTGCAAAGTTACTAAAAAGTTTGGAATATCTTTAAGATTCAAGTAAAAAACTTCTCCCTGCTACCCGGCACCAAACGCTGTAACCGCTTGTCTTGTCCTGAATCTATCTATCGTAAGCTCTACAAATACGTCGAAGCGCTGAAAATATGTGTGAATAACTAAGAAAACTGCCCCTAAGTACTTAATAATCATTAAAAACTAAAGCTTTTAGTTGGATAGAACTAATGTTTTTAGTTACTTTGCAGTCGGATACTGATAACTGACGCAAGAAGAATGGAAGAATTCTAAAACTGAAGAATTGAATAATTGAAGATGAAACGACTAACCACGAAAGAACGTGAGATTATGGAGCTGTACTGGCAGCACGGCCCGATGTTCGTCAAGGAACTCCTGGAGTACTACGACGAGCCGCGACCACACTTCAACACGCTGTCGACTACGGTGCGCATTCTCGAGAAGAAAGGTTTCCTCGACCATAAGCAGTATGGCACGTCCTACCAGTACTTCCCCATCGTCAGCGAGCGGGAGTACGGACGGTCGAGCCTCGGCGGTATCATCCGCGACTACTTCAACGACTCCTACCTGAGCGCCGTCTCTGCCTTCGTCAAGGAAGAGAAGATTTCCGTTGACGAACTTCGTGAACTGATTGATAAGATAGAAAACGGTAAATAGTCCATGAGTATGATGATGACGTTCCTGACCTACGACCTGAAGGTAGCCGTGCTGGTGGCCGTGTTCTATATGTTCTACCGCCTGCTGCTGAGCCGCGAGACCTTCCACCGCGTCAACCGCGCGGTATTGCTGGCGACGGCTGTGGCCTCGTTCCTGCTGCCGCTGTGCATCATCACGCTCCACCGGACGGTGCTGGTCGAGACCGGGCGCAATCCGCTGGCAATGGTGGGCGGACTGACGGCAGCAGTCATCGAAGAGCCGTCCGTGCCGCTGTGGCAGACAATTGCCATCGGCGTGTTCTTCGCCGGCATGGCCGCCACCCTGGGCTATACGCTCGTCAGCGTCCTCCGTGTCTGGCTGCTCATCCGCCGCGCTGAACACCATCCGCAGGCTGACGGTACCGTCGTCTGCGTCACCAACAAAGACGTCTCGCCTTTCAGTTGGATGCACTACATCGTACTCTCACACAGCGACTACGAGGCACAGGACGCCTCCATACTCGCCCACGAACGGGGACACATCCGTCGGCACCACTCGCTCGACCTGCTCCTCGTTGATACGCTCACCGCTTTGCAATGGTTCAACCCGGCTATGTGGATGCTGCGCCAGGACTTGCGCGCCATCCACGAGTACGAGGCCGACGCGGCGGTTCTCTCTCAAGGCATCAATATGCGCCAGTATCAGTATCTACTTATCCAGAAAGCCGTCAGCCACTGCGGGTACTCAGTCGCCAACGGTATCAGTCACAGTACCCTCAAAAACCGCATAGATATGATGCTCAATAAGAAATCAAGCAGCGCGAGCCTGCTGAAACTGCTCGCACTCGTACCCATCGTGGGTGCCGCACTGGCCCTGAACGCCGAAACTGTCACCGACTACGTTTACGAGGACACGCAGGAACAGTCGCAGAAGAAGGTAGTGAAGAAGGGCAAGAAAGCCGCTCAGGTGAAGGTGAACGACACGACCATCGAGGTGAAGGCCGAGCCATCGGCTACTGAAGAGAAGGAGACGGCCAAGACTGCCGAACCGCAGGAGAAGAAACAAAGCCCCATTATCATTACAGGTGAAGCCAACGGCCCGGAGCCGCTGATCGTCATCAACGGCAAAGTGGCCACTATGCAGCAGTTGAAGGCACTCGACCCGAAGGAAATTGACAACCTGAGCGTCATCAAGAACGAAGACGTGCTGAAGGAGTATGCCAAGCACTTCAATGCCGACACGTCGAACGGCATCCTGTTCATCAACACCAAGGAGTACGTAAAAAACGGGAAGAAGGAACTCGTCTCGGTCAACGTGAAAGCCAAGGAGCCAAAGGAGGAAGAAACCGGCACCGGCGAAAAGGCCTTCAACGTGGTGGAGCACATGCCGGAGTTCCCCGGCGGTGCGGTTGAGATGATGAAGTTCCTGAACGAGAACGTCAAATACCCTGAGGCTGCCGAAAAGGCTGGCACACAAGGCCGTGTCGTTGTCCAGTTCATCGTCGAGGCCGACGGCAGTATCACCAATGTCAAGGTGCTGAAGAACGTGAGCGACGAGATTGACGCCGAGGCCGTGCGCGTCATCAAGGCCATGCCGAAGTGGAAGCCGGGCAGCCAGAAGGGACAGCCCGTCCGCGTGAAGTACACCATCCCCGTCACCTTCCGTTTGAGCTAAAAACTATCAAGCAATGCCGCAGTTTTATCAAACATCGACGCAGTTTTAATAAACATCGACGCAGTTTTATCAAACATCGACACAGTTTTAACTTTATCCGGCACCATCGAACAGCTTTGAGGGCACCATCAGCGACTTTTAACGGTACTATATCGTGAATCAGTAGGCAGTGTGGGCCGACAGTATGCCGATGCGTCCGCGAGACTAAAAATTGTTAAAGGTTATTATAAAACGGTCGCCGCGGTAAGATTATCGGGAGATAATACGTATCTTTGCGGGAAAAAGCGAAGGTATGGAACAATACGTACACGATGCAGTGGAGCTGCTGAAGCAGCTGATAGCCACGCCGAGGGTGAGTCGCGACGAGGCAAAGGCAGCCGATGTGATGGCTGCGCAATTGGAACGCTGGGGGCTGGGCTACGGCCGCGAGGGCAACAACCTGTGGGTAGGCTGCACGGACTGGGACAACAACCGTCCGACGCTGATGCTCAATGCCCATATCGACACGGTGAAGCCGGTGGCTACGTGGACGCGTGCCCCCTTTGAGCCGACGCTGGAGGGCGACGTGCTCTACGGCTTGGGTTCGAACGACTGCGGCGGCGGCTTGGTGGCTACG
This sequence comes from uncultured Prevotellaceae bacterium, assembly GCA_902780025.1. Classification (GTDB taxonomy): domain Bacteria; phylum Bacteroidota; class Bacteroidia; order Bacteroidales; family Bacteroidaceae; genus Prevotella. Next base: position 57,891 of record CACZDV010000004.1, on the reverse strand, counting down.
CTCCAGGCTTACCGCGTCATGCTGCATCGCCCGCGTACCTATAATATATTATGGGTATGCTCGGCCGAGGAAGAGGTGTCGGGAAAGGACGGCTTCAGCCGTGTGCTCCCGAAGCTGCCACCCATCAATGTGGCCATCGTGGGCGAGCCAACGGGCATGCAGCCGGCAACGGCGGAGAAGGGCCTGATGGTGGTCGACGGCTATGCCGACGGCAAGTCGGGACACGCCGCCCGCAACGAGGGCGTGAACGCCATCTATGAGGCGCTTGACGACCTGGTGTGGCTGCGCGACTACAAGTTCCGCAAGGAGAGTCCGCTGTTAGGGCCGACGAAGATGACGGTGACCGTCGTCGAGAGCGGTACGCAGCACAACGTCGTGCCTGACCGCCTGCACTTCATCCTCGACGTACGTACCAATGAGTACTATCAGAACGAATACCTGTTTGAGTTCCTGAGGAAACGCATGAAGAAGTGCCGCTTGGAGGCGCGCTCCTTCCGGCTCCATTCGTCGGCCATCAGCCACGACCACCCGCTGGTGCAGCGCTGTCTGCAGATGGGCAAGACGCCCTTCGGTTCGCCCACGCTGAGCGACCAGGCGCTGATGCCCTTCCCGTCGATGAAGTTAGGTCCTGGCGAATCGTCGCGCAGCCATTCGGCCGACGAGTTTATCCGCATCTCGGAAATCCGCGATGCCATCACTACCTACGTGGCCCTGCTGTCAGGGCTGCAACTCTGACTGTTCGAGAAATTCGGCATAGATACGTGCAGCGGAGATGATCTGCCGTACGCAAGGCCGCTTCTGGTAATATTCCGCGGTACGCTCGGAGGCTACATAGCTGATGGGGGTGCCGCGCTTCAGCTTCAGCAGTTCGGCACAGATGAGTGAACCGTGCTCCTCCTGAAACTTGGCGGCCAACTGCTGCACCAGCCGGTAGTTCTCTGACTTCCCTTGCTGGTCGCCGGGGGTCGTGCTGCCGTTGTGGAGTCCGGCCAGCAGCGCCAGGGCGTTGAAGGCACCGCACGACATCCTCATGCGTCCGATGCCGGCCCCGAAGCCCGCGCTGACGCGCAGCATCTGCTCCTCGCTGTAGCCATAGACGTCGGCAAAGGCCGCCGCCACAGACTGCGAACAGTTGAAACCCAGCATGAATAGTTCCTCGGCGCGCTTCATCCGCGCCTGCTTGTCGATGGTGGTTTGATGAATCATGGCGCAAAATTACAAATAATTTCCCAAAACGATTCCTTATTCCCCTTTTTTTTGTACCTTTGCACCCAACTTAAAACCTCAACCATGATGAGAGTAAACCTAAAACACTTGAGACTGGTCGCCCTGATGCTGATGACAGCCTTTACGCTGACAGCTGCTGCGGCTGATGAGACCATTAACAATCAGGTATCGCGACAAAAAGAAATAGACAATGGAGGCAGCGGCCGCTACAAGGCCATCGTCGTCAGCGAGAAGACGCTGCCGAACTTCACCGTCTACCGTCCCCGCAACATCAAGTACGCTGCCCGCCGCGAGGGTCCGCTGCCCATCCTCATCTGGTGCAACGGGGCCTGTTCGGGCTCGTCTACCAGCTATGAGCGCTTGCTCAATCATCTGGCATCGCACGGCTATGTCGTTGTGGGCATCGGTGCCTTCGAGATGACCGATAGTGAGCGCGACGACGGCGGATCGGACGAGAAGATGGTGGTGGAGGCCTATAACTGGCTCGTCAAGCAGGAGAAGCTGACGACCAGCGACTACTTTCATGCCATCAACGTGAAGAACGTCGCGCTGGCGGGTCACTCCTGCGGCGGCGCACAGGCTATTGCCAACTGCAGTAAGTCGTGGGTGAAGACGTTGCTCATCATGAATGCCGGTATGGGCGGCATGTCGATGGGAGGTGCGTCGCCCAACACGCTGAACTCGTTGCATTGTCCGCTCATCTACATGACCGGCGGCACGGGCGACGTGGCTTATGAGAACGCCAAGACCGACTACGGCAAGGTGAAGAAACCCGTGGCATGGGCCGACCTGTCGGATGCCGGACACAATCCGGGGTATTGGGAGCAGTACGGCGGACGCTTCGGCACGATAGCCATCAAGTGGATGGACTGGCAGTTGAAGGGCTACAAGCAGAACGCCCGCATCTTCCTGAAGCCCGACCTCACGGGCTTCGACAGCCACTGGACGGTGAAGACACGCAACTTCACCGCTGCCGACAAGGACTACGACGCCCCGTTCAAAGATGTGGAGACAGAGACCGACACCGTGTTTGACCGTGCTGCTTTAGACAGTACTTTTGTATTCGGTGCCGACGTCAGCTCGACCACGCAGATAACCCGCCAGAGTAAGAAATTCTATAACCGTGCCGGACAGCAGAAGGCCTTGATGGCAGCCCTGAAGGAACAGGGAGCGAATAGCGTGAGACTGCGGGTGCTGGTCAGTCCCTCCAATAGCGACTTCAACGCCACCTATGCCAAGAACCTGGGGAACCAGGCTAAGACACAGGGGCTCAGCATCATGCTTGATATGCACTATTGCGACTGGTGGGGAGACAACGTGAAGCCGAAGGCGTGGAAGAACTACAACACGGAAAAGCTGCTGGGCACGGTCAAGAGCCACACCACTACGGTGGTGAAGAGCCTGAACGGTACCGGTCATCTGCGCTGGGTGCAGATAGGCAATGAGGTGGATAGTGGACTGTTGTGGGAGGATGGTCGTGAGACGGCCACCTTCGTCAGTATCATCAATACGGCCTATGAAGCCGTGAAGGCCGTCAACCCCGAGCTGCAGACGGTGCTCCACGTTGCGGAGTGTGAGAATACGAAATGGCTGACCGACTACTTTGACACGCTACAGGTGGCAGGTGCTCAGTGGGATGCCATCGGACTGTCGATGCATGTCAAAGGTTCAACGCTGAAGCCCGAGGCGCTGACGGCCAAGGTCTGCGAGAATGTGAAGGTGCTGCGCGAACGCTACGGTAAGCCGGTGTTCATCGTTGAGACAGGCTACTACAACGACCGTCAGATAGAGGGCAACCAGTGGCTCTGCGACCTGCTGATGCAGTTGATGGATGCCGGTGCTGCGGGACTCTATTATTGGGAGCCCGAGATAACCGACGACTACGATATGGGAGCCTGGAACCCGCTGACGCGCAAGCCCTCGCTGTCGATGGATGCTTTCCTCGGTGTCAAGCACTACGAGCCGGGAACCGCTGTGCGTGGCCTGTCAATGACTGTCGGCGGCGGACAGACGGAGTACTACACCCCTGGTGGCATGCGCATTGCCCATCCGCAGCGCGGTCTGAACATCGTCAGACAACGGCAGGACGGCAACGTTAGGACCTACAAGATTTTCCGTTAAGGTTAAACTTTAGTTCTTTAATTTTTCAATTTTGCAATTCTCCCCAATGCTTCCATCAGGCGGCTGCGGGGACAGGCTATGTTGATGCGGATATAGCCCTCGCCCGACTGCGGGCCGTACATCGTGCCGGGGTTCACCCAGACGCCGGCCTTTTCCATGAGGAGGTCGGCATATTGCTGGGCAATCATGCCCGTCTGCGTGACATCTACCCATACGAGGTAAGTGCCCTCCAAAGGGCAGACCGTCCATTGGGGTAGGTGCTTTGCGACGAAATCGCAAAGCGCGGTGTAGTTGCCCCAAAGGTACTGGTTGAGCTCGTCGAGCCACTGTTCGCTCTCGTTATAAGCGGCGATGAGTGCCACGGGGCCGAAGGGATTCACATCGCACACCTCATTAATATTGATGGCTCGGTCGATGCGGCGGTGCCATGCCGGTTGCGCACAGATGATGTTGGCAATCTGCAGTCCGGCGATGTTGAACGACTTCGACGGAGAGTTCAGTGTGACGCAGTTCTGGCGGCATGCCTCGCTGACAGCAGCAAAGGGTTGGAACGTGTGGCCGGGCATCACCAGCTCACAGTGAATCTCGTCAGAGACAACCTTGACGCCATGCTTCAGGCAGATGTCGTTCATCCGCGCCAATTCCTCCTTCGTCCATACGCGGCCCGTCGGGTTATGAGGGTTGCAGAGCAGGAACACCGTCGTCTTCTCGTCGGCACACTTCGCCTCGAAGTCGGACCAGTCCACCTCGTATCTCGAATGAACCAAACAGTTCTCCAGCACCTCGCAGCCGTTGTTACGGATGCTGGAGAAGAAGCAGTTGTAGTCGGGCGACAGGATGAGCACCCGCTCGCCGGGCATCGTCAGCGCCTTGATGGCTGCCGACATGGCCGGTACGACGCCCGTGGTATAGAGTATTTCCTCACGACGGATAGTCCACTGGTGGCGGCGCTGGAACCAGGAGATGACGGCGTCGTAATAGTCGTCGCCGACATGAGTGTAACCGAAGACAGGATGCTCCGCGCGCTTTCTGACAGCTTCCTGTATAGCTGGAGCCACCTGAAAATCCATATCGGCTACCCAGAGGGGGATGGTGACGGGTGACGGGCTCTCGTCCCACTTCACACAGCCCGTACCGCGCCGCTCTATCAATTCGTCGAAGAGCCCACCCAAGCCCTCCCCAAGGGAGGGATGTTTGGTCACATTTTCTGTTCTATTCATCTTGTATGGTTAGTCTATTTAAGCATCCCCTCCTTGGGAGGGGCTTGGGGAGGCTATTTGCCTTTTTTCAATGATGCAGTTAGCGGGTTGCCGGACGTTCTCGTCGATGGTGATGCTGCCTATTGAGTCGGCCACGATATGACCGCTGGTCGGGTTCTTAATGTTCTCGATATGGCCACGGATGTCGGCCTCGACGGTCGAGTATTCAAACATCCGGTCGCAGGCGGCGTCGATGGTGCAGTTCTCCAGTACCAGGTTGTCGGTGTAGCACAGCAACTGCTCACCCGCCAGGTGGCAGTTCACCAATCGTACGTTCTTCGAGTGCCACGCCAAGTACTCGCCGTCGAGCACCGAGTCGTAGATGGTGACGTTCTCGCACTCCCAGAAGGAGTCCTTCGTCAGGATATTGGCGTGGTGAATCTCCACGTTCTTACAGTACTGGAAGACGTACTTTGAGTCGCTGTCCAAGCCCTCGACGTAGATGTTCTTGGAGAACATAAAGGGATAGGTGCCGCCGTGCAGACGGACATTCTTCAGCCGCAGGCCGTCGACGCGCCAGAAAGTCTCGTCGGCATCGGTTATCTCCACGTCCTCCAACTCCACGTTCTTCATCTCGCGGAAGAACTTCGGACCGTCGATGCGGCAACGGCGCATGACGAGGTCGTTGGTGTACCACACGGCCGAGCGTGAGCCTTCGGCAAAATAGCAATCCTCAATAAGGGCGCCATCAACGTGCCACCACGGGTATTTGCCATAGAATTTACAGTTGTGAGCCTCCATGTGCTGGCATTGCTTAATGCCTGATTCGCCGTCGGTAATCGTGATGTTCTCCAGCTGGAGGTCATGGGTAGCGAACAACGGTCGTTCGCCGCCGAATTTCTGGTCTTTGATTAGTTGCATGTGTTATGTCTGTTGTAAATCTTGTGTTGGTTTCTTCATTCTAACCTTAAAATGGTCGAAGCCCTCGCCGTAGACACCGATGACGGCACTCTGCGACACGAAGGCGTGGGGGTCAACCTCGTTGATGATGCGGAAGATGAGGTTGCTTTGGCGGCGCTTGGCCAGCACGAACAGCATCTTTACATCTTTGCCCGAATAGAAACCCTGAGCATCGATGACCGTACAGCCACGGTGAGGCTCACGGTTGATGCGCTCGCCTATCTCACGGTATTTGTCGGAGATGATGAAGAACTGCACCGAACGGCGCGCTGACTCCACCACCTGGTCGATACAGAAGGCCGTCACGTAGAGCACCACATATCCATAGATAACCTTCTCCCAGTCGCGCAGTACTAAATAGGAACTGGAGATGATGATAACGTCACAGATCATGATGACGCGGCCCAACGATACGTCGCGGTATTTGTTGATGATAGCCGCAATGATATCCGTACCGCCCGTTGAGCCGTTGTTGGCCAGTCCCAACCCCACGCCACAACCGCAGAATACGGCACCGATGATGGCCGCCATGAATGGTTGGTCTGCCAGCAGATGGGCATTATAGTGGTCGGCCACTATGCCGATGCTCACCGTCAGTACCGCCACAGCGTAAACAGTTTTCACGCAGAACTTCCACCCTAACACCCATAGCGCCACCGCTAACAGCAGACCGTTGATGATGAAGTAGCTCACCTGCACGGGGATGTTTGTTGCCCAGTAGAGGATGGAGGACACACCAGCCACGCCGCCAGTCGTAATGTTGTTAGGCAGCAGGAATACGCCCCATCCGATGGCGTAACTCATCATGGCAATGGTGATGATAATGTAGTCGCGCAGCTCCTTTCCGAAGCTTGCCCTGTTAATCGTTGCAGTCATTTCAAGTTATATTTAGCCTTGCGGCGTTAGTTCTAATAAAAAGGCTACTTTCTTCATCATCTTTTCTCGATTTTTGTGCAAAGGTAAAGAAAATATAGCAAAAAATAATCACTATTCTCATTTTTTTTGTATCTTTGCAGCAACCTTTTCGAATAATCATTCTGAGAGTAGGCATGATAAAGGAAATAACCATAGGTAATAAACCCGCCGAACTGAGACGTGTGGCGGCCTTTGTTGACGAACTTGGCGACGAGTTCGCCCTTGACGGCGAGTTGCTGATGAACCTGAACCTGGTGCTCGAGGAGATGGTGTCGAACATCATCAAATATGCCTACCCGCAACCGACGGACGATGCCATTGAGCTGAGGGCGGAAAGCGACGGGAAAGAGATTGTCCTGACGTTGGCCGACCATGGCGTCGCCTTCGACCCAACGAAGAGGGGCGACCTGAATACCGATGTCAATCCTGCCGAGCGTGAAATCGGGGGGATGGGCATCTTTATTGTCAAGAACATCATGAACCGGGTGACCTATCAGCGACTGGACGGCAAGAACCTGGTGACGATGGTGAAAAAGTTCTTGGCTGCGCCAACTGGCAAGGCCGAGCAAGAAGGTAAAAAAGTGAAAAGGTAATAGTGAAGATATGACACAAATACTGAAAGAAGGTGGCAAGACCATCATTAAGACCGGCAGCCGTATTGACACAACGAATGCCGAAGAATTCGAGCAAGACATCCAGCCCGTACTCCAAGAGGCAGGCATCAACCTGGAAATGGACTGCGCTGAACTGACCTATATGGCCAGCTCGGGACTGCGCATCATACAGAAAACCATGCGTGCGGTCATGAAGGAGAAAGGGCAGTTCAAGATTGTCAACGTGAGTCCTGCGATTTACAGAGTGCTTCAGATGACTGGATTCACGAAGTTCATGACGGTCGAACAGAAGTCCTAATCCCATGGCAAACGAGAGTCAACTACAGGAAGAACTGGCCAGGCTGCGCGAGGACTATAATCAGTTGGAGCGCAGCTTCGACAGTATGTCGGAAGGCTATCAGGAGTCATTGATGTTGTATGACCGGCTGGAAGAGACGAACCGCGAGTTGGAAGAGACAAACCGCCAACTCGACATGGCCCGCCAGAAAGCTGAGGAGTCGTCGAGGATGAAGTCGGAATTCATCCAGCAGATATCCCATGAGATACGTACGCCGCTCAACATCATCACCGGCTTCTCGCAGGTGTTGACCACACCCGATATGGAGCTCGATGACCACACGAAGACCGACGTCTGCCAGCAGATTCTGGAAAACACCGACCGCATTACACGACTGGTGAATAAAATGCTGGAACTGAGCGATGCCAACAGTCAGGCCGTCATTGAGCGTAATGACCAGACGACAGCCTTGCAGATAGCAGCTGAAGCCATAGAGGCCAGTGCTATTGCCGCCGCACCGCACCTCAATTTCACCATGCACGTGACAGCAGAGGCAGAGACCGTTGAGCTTACCACCAACTGCCGGTCGGCAGTGCGCGCACTTACGCTTATTCTCGGTAATGCCCTGAAATTCACCAAGGCTGCCGAGGCTCATGCGCGACACGAGCTGCCCAAGGAGAAAAAGGAGGCTTCGCTGACAGTCGATGCCAATGACCATACCGTATGCTTTATCGTAGAGGATACGGGTATTGGCATCCCTGCAGAGGAAGCTGACCACGTCTTTGAGGAGTTCGTACAACTCGACCACTACTACGACGGTACCGGCATAGGGCTTACCGTGGCCCGTTCGCTGGCACGAAGGTTGGGAGGCGATATCGTGCTCGACACCTCTTATACTCATGGTGCCCGCTTTGTTATGACTCTGCCATTAACATAGCGTTATAATCGAAAAACAAGAAAAAGGATGAAGAAACTGTATATAGAGACTTATGGCTGCCAGATGAACGTGGCGGATTCCGAGGTAGTTGCCTCGGTGATGCAGATGGCGGGTTACGAGACAACAGACGACCTGAAGGAGGCAGACGCTGTATTTCTGAACACCTGTTCGGTGCGCGATAATGCGGAACAGAAAATCTATCATAGGTTGGAAGCGCTGAATGCACAGCGTAATTCAAAATCCAAAAGTCAGGATTCAAGACTCATCATTGGCGTCTTGGGCTGTATGGCTGAGCGGGTGAAGGAAGAACTGCTGGAGCAGCACGGGGTAGACCTCGTAGCGGGTCCTGACGCCTATCTTTCGTTGCCCGACTTGGTGGCGCAGGCCGAGACAGGACATAAGGCTATCAACATCGAGCTGTCGACGACGGAAACTTACCGCGACGTAGTACCGCAGCGTATAGGATTGGGCCACAAGATTGGCGGTTTTGTAAGCATCATGCGTGGCTGCAATAATTTCTGTCATTACTGCATTGTGCCTTATACCCGTGGTCGGGAACGAAGCCGCGACGTGGAAAGTATATTAAGAGAGGTGCGCGATCTGCGTGACCGTGGTTTCAAGGAAGTGACGCTATTAGGGCAGAATGTGAACAGCTATAAAAGCCCCCTCCAACCTCCCCCCTTAGGGGAGGCATTCCCGCAGTTGCTGCGACGAGTGGCCGAGGAGGCGCCGGAGATGCGTGTCCGTTTCACTACCTCTCACCCCAAGGATATGAGTGACGAGACGCTACAGGTGATTGCCGAGATGCCGAACGTTTGCAAGCATATACACTTGCCGGTGCAGAGCGGCTCAGACCGTATCCTGAAACTGATGAACCGTAAGTACACACGGGAGTGGTATCTGGATCGTGTGGCAGCTATTCGCCGCATTATCCCCGATTGCGGCCTGTCAACGGACATCTTCGTGGGTTACTGCTCGGAGACAGAGGAGGACCACCAGTTGTCTTTAAGTCTGATGCGTGAGGTAGGCTATGACTCGGCCTTTATGTTCAAGTATTCAGAGCGTCCGGGGACGTACGCCTCGAAGCACTTGCCCGACGATGTGTCGGAAGAGGTGAAGATACGTCGTCTGAACGAACTGATTGCCCTACAGACAGAAATCAGCGCCCAGCAGAACAAAAAGGATGAGGGTAAGGAGTTCGATGTGCTCGTCGAAGGCTTCTCGAAGCGCAGTCGTGAGCAGCTCTGCGGTCGTACGGAGCAGAACAAAATGGTGGTTTTCAACAAGGGCAGCCACCACATCGGCGAGACGGTACGGGTGCGTATCGTAGGCTCTACAAGTGCAACATTATTGGGTGAGACTGTATGAAAGAATTCATGAGTGTACTGAGGCGCTTCGTGCCTCCTTATAAGAAGTTCGTCGTTTTGTCGATAGTATTCAATATTCTATCGGCGCTGCTCAACATTTTCTCATTTGCTGCACTGATACCTATCTTGCAGATACTCTTCAAGACTGATGATAGCGTGGCGGCAACAGCATTGATGGGCTGGGATGATGGCAGTCTGAAGGATGTGGTAGTAAACAACGTCTATTACTACATTAACCATTTCATTGCCGATGTGGGCTCTACGACTACGCTGCTGATTATCGGTCTGTTCCTGATTATCACCACGCTTTTGAAGACGGGCGCCTACTTCCTGGCAGCGGCCAGTGTAGTACCTATCCGCACGGGTATTGTACGCGACCTGCGCAACCAGCTGTACCATAAGATTGTGAGTCTGCCCTTGGGGTTCTTTACCGAAGAGCGTAAGGGCGACCTTATTGCCCGCATGACGGGTGACGTGCAGGAGGTGGAGACCAGCATCATGTCATCGCTCGATCTGATGTTCAAGAATCCCATCCTGATTATTTCATACTTCACTACGCTTATCGTTATCTCCTGGCAACTAACGCTCTTCTCGGTGGTCATCATACCGCTTATCGGATGGTTCATGGGCTGGATAGGCCGCAAGCTGAAGGCGCAGAGTATCAAAGCGCAAGCGTTGTGGAGCGACACGATGACGGTGGTGGACGAGACCCTCAGTGGCCTTCGCATCATCAAGGCTTTCTGTGCCGAGGATAAGATGCGCCGGAAGTTTGACACGATTAACTCGACCTACCGTAATGACATTATGTGGGTGAACATCCGCCAGAATCTGGGACATCCGCTGAGCGAGTTCCTTGGCACGTGCATGATTGTCATCGTACTATGGTTCGGCGGCGTTCTCGTGCTGAGCAACGAAGCGCTCTCGGGTCCTACCTTTATTTATTATATGGTGATACTCTATTCTATCATCAACCCCCTGAAAGAGGTGTCGAAAGTGGGCTACAATATCCCCAAGGGCTTAGCCTCGATGGAGCGTATCGATAAGATACTGATGGCCGAGAACACCATCAAAGAGGTGGCACACCCGCGGCAGATACCCTCGTTCGAGCATCAGATAGAGTTCCGCAACGTATCGTTCCGCTATGGTGAAAGGCTACGGGTAGGCGAGTCTGAGGGTTCGGGAATGCAGTGGGTGCTTCGCGATATTAACCTCACCATCCCCAAGGGTAAGACCATTGCCATCGTAGGACAGTCGGGATCGGGCAAGTCGACACTCGTCGACCTCATTCCCCGCTACTACGACGTGCAGGAGGGCGAGGTGCTTATTGACGGCATCAATGTGCGCGACCTCGGCATTCATGACCTGCGCCAGTTCATCGGCAACGTCAACCAGGAGGCAATCCTGTTTAACGACACGTTCCGCAACAATATCTCCTTCGGCGTGGAAAATGCCACGGACGAACAGATAGTCGAGGCGGCAAAGATAGCTAACGCCTACGACTTTATCATGCAGTCGGAGCACGGCTTTGATACCAACATCGGCGACCGCGGCAGCCGTCTTAGCGGTGGTCAACGGCAACGTGTCTCCATTGCCCGTGCTATCCTGAAGAATCCGCCCATTCTCATTCTCGACGAGGCCACTTCGGCCCTTGATACCGAAAGCGAGCGCTTAGTGCAGGACGCTCTGGAGCGGCTGATGAAGACGCGTACCACTGTGGCCATCGCTCATCGCCTGTCGACTATCCGCAACGCTGACGAGATTGTGGTGCTCCACGAGGGACGCATCGTGGAGCGGGGAACCCACGAATCCCTTCTTGCTATCGACGGCTATTACAAACGTCTTAACGACATGCAGCAGCTTTGAAACAGCGGGTTATCTATCTGGCGAAATTCTATGCCGTCACCCTCTTGACATTCTTGGTGGCGAAGATGGCGTTCATGCTCTACAACGCTACGGAACTTTCTGTAGGCGACGTGGGTAATGTGCTGTGGCACGGACTTAGCCTCGACCTGTCGACGGCGCTCTATGTGCTGTCAGTGCCGCTGCTTGTCATGATGGTCACCATCTTCACGGGCTGTAACCGCATCATCAAAGGGGTGTTAACGTTCTATTATGCCGTGATAGCTTTGGCTATAGCTTTGGCGACGGTAGCTGATACGTGTCTCTATGAATTCTGGCTTTTCAAGTTGGATGCCTCGTGCCTGCAATATTTAGCGACGCCCACCGAGGCTATGGCCAGCGTCTCGACGGGCTACCTTGTGGTGCGCGCTGTGGTACTGCTGATAGTGATGGCCGTCCTCTTTGCGGCTTACCGTAGTATTGCCTTGAATATGACCAAGAGCCGCCACCGCCTCTTGGAACTGGTGGCGGGACTGGCTTTCATCCCGCTGGTGGTCATCGGCATCCGTGGTGGCTTGGGGGAGTCGACGACCAATATCGGTCAGGTGTATTTCAGTGAGCGGCAGTTCCTGAATCACTCAGCCGTCAATCCCCTCTTCTCCTTTATGGCTTCGTTCGAGAAGACGGCCACCAACAATGTGACCTATCACTTCATGACCGATGAGGAGTGCCAGCGTATTGTCAGTAGCTTGTATAACACAAAAAGTTGCGGTCAGGATACGCTGCTCACGACCGATAGGCCGAATATCGTTATTATCCTGCTAGAGAGTTGTGGCGGCACTTTTACTGAAATCGGCGGACGGAGCGACGTGACACCTAACCTGAACCGGCTGAGCCATGAAGGAATCGATTTCGCCAATTGCTACGGCAATACATGGCGTACCGACCGCGGTACGGTTTGTACCTGGAGTGGATACCCGTCGTTCCCCACAATGTCGGTGATGAAGATGCCGTCAAAGTCGCGGTCGCTGCCTAACTTGGCACGTACCCTGCGTCAGGAACGGGGATACGAAACTCATTACTTGTACGGTGGCGATATCAACTTTACGAATATGCGTAGCTATCTGATAGGCGGCGGCTTCAGTGAACTGACGTGGATGGATGACTACAGCCGTGAAGAGCAGCAGACCTCGAAATGGGGCGTACGCGACGATATCACCTTTGGAACGCTGCTTCAACTGACGCAGCAAATGAAGGAACCCTTTCTCATCGGCTACTCTACGCTGAGCAGCCATGCTCCGTGGGATGTGCCCGTTAAGCAATTCAACGATGAGGTGCTCAATGCATTCTTCTACCTCGACCAGTGTTTGGGACGCTTTATCGACGAGTTGCGACGGAGTAGCCGTTGGCAGAATACGGTGGTGGTGCTATTGCCCGATCATGGCATACCCTATCACGGCATCGACGAGACACAGCCGTTGAAGAACCACATACCGATGATATGGGTGGGTGGTGCCGTGAAGGAGCCGCGACGCATCGAACAAGTGTGTAACCAGACGGATCTGGCGGCTACATTATTGGGACAGTTAGGCATCAGTCATGACGATTACACCTTCAGCCGCGACGTGCTGAGTGACACTTACACCGAACCCTTCGCCATCAATACTTATGACGACGGATTCTCTATGTACGACAGTACAAGCTTTGTGAACTATGACTTTATCAGCAACCGTGTGGTGGCGTCGCAGGGCAACAACAACGAACGGCTGATACAGCGGGCGAAAGCCGTTTTGCAAGCAGCCTCAAAAGACTTGAATGAGCGATGAAAAAGATTTTTCCTTGGGTGGCGGTCGTCTGTAACCTGCTATTGGTCTATATCATTTATCAGATAGCGAGGATAGAATACCTGCTTGAGAATAGCAGCTACCTGACCTATACGGCCGATACTTTCTGGGGTGGACTGCTATTCGACACCTCGGCCATCCTCTATACCAATGCCCTCTATGTGCTGCTCATGCTGTTGCCCCTCCATGTGAAGGAGACTCCTGGTTATCATCGCTGTTGCCGTTGGCTTTTCATCGTAGTGAACGGTGTGGCGATGGCGGTCAATCTCGCTGACTCTGTCTACTTTCAGTACACCATGCGCCGGACGACGACCACCGTCTTCGGTGAGTTCTCCAACGAGAGCAACTTAGGTGGCATTATAGGCACCGAATTGCTGCGCCACTGGTATCTTGTACTGCTCTTTGTTTTGCTGATTGCCGCTCTCTGGAAATGCTACGTCACCCCATGGACTGATGGCAGACACTTGCGCCGTTTGTGGCGTTACTATGTAGTGCAGACTGTAACGCTATTGATTTTTGTCCCACTCTGCATTGCCGGTATGCGTGGTGGCTTTACGACAGCCGTGCGCCCCATTACCATCTCAAATGCCAATCAATATGCCGCGCGGCCTGCCGATGCCGCTTTGGTGCTGAATACGCCGTTTGCTCTTATCCGCACCATTGGCAAGAACGTGTTTACCGTGCCTGATTACTATCAGAATGAGCAGGAACTGGAGGCCATCTATAGCCCTGTGCATCATCCTAACCTTGATTCTCTGATGACTCAGAACACTCCCGCTACTCAGAGTCTTCCGACAAAGAAGAACGTCGTCATTCTCATTGTCGAGAGTTTCGGCCGTGAATACATCGGCGCCTTGAACAAAGACTTGGATGGTGGCAGGTATCAGGGCTATACCCCCTGCGTCGACTCGCTGATAGCCCATAGCACCACTTTCACCCATAGCTATTGCAACGGCCGTAAGAGTATTGACGGCATGCCCAGTATCCTGTCAGGCATTCCAATGTTCGTAGAACCTTTTATCCTGACTCCGGCATCGATGAACGAGTTCTCGGGGGTAGCTGGTATTCTGGCTAATGAGGGGTATGAGACTGCTTTCTTTCATGGCGCGCAGAATGGCTCGATGGGATTCCAAGCCTTCGCACGTAAGACGGGGTTTCAGCACTATTATGGCCGTGAGGAGTATGAGGCAGCTTGTGGCACCGACGACTTTGACGGCACGTGGGCTATCTGGGACGAACCTTTCCTGCAATACTATGCTGACGAGATGAGCCGTATGAAGGAGCCTTTTATGACCGCTGTCTTCACAGCCAGCAGCCACCATCCTTTCGCCGTGCCTGAGCAATACCGGCAGCAGTTTCCTGAGGGTGAGTTGGAAATCCATCAATGCATTCGTTACACCGATATGGCTATTGGTCGTTTCTTCGAGACGGCCAGTCGTCAGCCGTGGTTCAAGAACACTCTTTTTGTGCTGACCAGCGATCATACCAATATGAGTAATCACAGTGAGTACCAGACGGCCCTCGGCGGTTTCTGTTCACCTATTATTATATATAATCCGAACAGTCCGGAAGGAGAGATACAGGACAAAATTGCCCAGCAGATAGACATCCTGCCCACCGTCTTGGGACTGTTGAATTATCAGAAGCCTTATTTCAGTTTCGGCATCGATGTGCTGAACACCCCGGCTGAAGACACCTGGGCGGTGAACTATCTGAATGGTGTCTACCAGTACGTACGCTACGGTTATGTGTTGCAGTTCGACGGCCAGCAGACGACAGCCCTTTACCGGCTGGACGACCGGCTGATGAAAGATAATCTGAAGGGGAAGGCAGAAGAACAGCAGCCAATGGAACGGCAACTGAAGGCCATCATTCAGCAGTATATGAAGAGGATGAAAGAAAACAGACTGACCCCCTAACGGTTCTTGCTGACGACTTTTCCGTCGATGACCTCAAAACGTTCGTTAAACTCCTCGCGGGTACGGCTCCAGCGGTTGTGGCTCCACAGCCAGAAGGCGGGGTCGCGGTGGATGCTTGCCTCAAGCATGGCAAAGTAGGCATCGGTTAGTTCGTAATCGCCCATTTCCTGCGGCTGACGGGTAATGAGCTTGAACTCGGCCTCATAATAGCCGCGGCGTACGCGATGCATGTCAAGATAGAATGCCGCATAGTTTAACTTCCTTACTATGCGCTCCGTTCCTGTTAGCACGGGAGTATCATGGTGCAGGAAGTCTACCCAGTGATGGATGTTCACCCAGTGAGGCTTCTGGTCAGAGATGAAGCCGATAATCGTTTCCTGCTTCTCCTTACGATATTCCAACAGCCGGCGCAGCGTGTCCTGCATGGGGATGCTCAGCGACCCCTGTCGCTGGCGCAGACGGAGGAACAGCCGGTCAAAGTCCTTGTTTTCTATCGGGTGGTATATCTGGCCGCAGTGCGCCTTCGGCGTGACCCATAGCGGCAGCGAAGTGACGTACTCCCAGTTGCAGTAATGCCCCATATAGACGGCGCACGACTGTCCGCTCTCAATCACCTCATTGACAACGTCCGTACCCTTGAAGACCAGTCGTTTCTTCAGGTTCTGGCGACTGATGGTCATTAGCTTCACAGATTCCGCAATGTAATCGCCGAAGAAGTGATAGAAGTCACGTTCTATCTTGCGTAGCTCAGCCTCGCTCTTCTCCGGGAAAGAGGTGGCGAGGTTGCTGCGCACCACTGTCTTGCGGTAGCCAATCATCCGGTAAAGGATGACGTAGAGAAGGTCGGAAAGCAGGTAATGCATCCAAAAAGGAAGCAGCGAGAGCAAGTACCATCCTGCCGTTACGAGGTAATAGACAATCTTCATAGGCGCTCTTGATATTCATGATAAGGGTGCTCCAAATCCAGCAGGTGGAAATTGTGCTGGCGCTGGTGCTCACCATCGGGGATGGTCATATAGTCGCCGTATTTCTTCGTTAGGTAAAGGTGATACTGCTCCACGCCCAGTGCCGTCATGTCTTCAAACTGGTAAGGTTGTGGTTTCCCGAGCACCTCCTTCGGAGTCGTTCCTCGCAGCCCGTCGTCGTAGTCAGCTACCCAACGGCTCTTCTCATAGGGATATTTGGTCAGGATCTGGCGGATAGCCGATTGAACCCCATCTAAGGTATAGAGTCGGCGACAGAGCAGCGGCACCCATGAACTGGGACCGTGGCCATGCTTGTAAGGGTCGCGGAACAACAGATAGAGCACACGCTTGTAATACTGGTAGCGGGCGAACTGCCAGCGACGTGCCAGCCATCCGTCGGGTACACCGTCGATAGGGAAGACGTCCAGATAGATGCCGCCAAGATATTTCAGGTGCATCCGCTCTATGAGCGTGGTACTGCCATCTTGAATCTTGGCAAAAGGCAGCGGATAGGCGGCGTCGTTCTCGGCACACACCATCTCGAAAGGCTTTGGAAGCCACTCCCATTGGTGGGCTATGAGCCGCTCATAGTCAGGACGAGGCATGGCGATGTCGAGGTCATCGTCCCAGGGAATGAACCCTTTGTGACGCACGGCTCCAATCATCGTTCCCGCCCAGATATAATAGCATAAGTCGTGCTCCCGACAAGTCTTGTCGACGGCGCGAAGAATCTCCAGAATTCTCAGTTGTAAGGGTCGTATTTCGTAAAGAGCCATATTTTATTGCTTGCAAAGGTAATAAAAATAAAATTAATTTCGTAACTTTGTACCCAAAATATTGAAAACAGAATGGATAAAACGGTAAAATTCTCGATTCTGATTCCTTCATGGAACAACCTCGCCTTTCTGAAACTCTGCATAGAGAGCATCCGCAAGAACTCCGTCTGCCAGCATCAGATCATCGTTCATGTCAACGATGGCAGCGACGGCACGTTGGATTGGGTGAAGGCCGAGGGGCTCGACTATACGCACTCCGAGTGTAACGTGGGTGTCTGCATGGCAATGAACATGATGAGAACCAAGGTACAGACCGACTATATGTGCTTCCTGAACGACGATATGTACGTACTGCCAGGATGGGACGAGGCGTTGCTGCAGGAGATAGCGTCGCTGCCCGATAACCGTTTTTTCCTCTCAGCCACTACCATCCAGCCCCACACGAAGGGCGATTTCATCATCGTGGCTGACTATGGCGACACGGTGGAGTCGTTCCAGGAACAGGCGCTGTTGCAGCACTATCGTGATGTTGACCTGCAGGACTGGATGGGAGCCACCCTGCCCCCCAACGTCGTGCATCGTGATGTCTGGGACCTGGTAGGCGGTTACAGCGTGGAACTGACTCCCGGCATGTATAGCGACCCCGATTTCACGGCCAAGCTGTGGCTCTGCGGTATTCGTTACATGAAGGGGCTCTCGGCCAGCAGGGTCTACCACTTCGAGACGAAGTCTACAGGGCGTGTCAAGAAGAATAACGGACAAATGCAGTTCCTGATGAAGTGGGGGATGACCTCTTCTACTTTCCGACGACTCTTTACCTATCGCGGACAGGCTTTTTCTCCCGAACTGGTTGACAACCCTGTCAGTGGCAGCCGGCTGACGTCAAATCTGCTACGTGGCCGCCTCAAGGCACTGTGGTATGTCATTCGTGGCTCGTTTCACCCTATCATCCGACGTTAATGAACCAGAGAAAGATCTACTATCTGCTGCATAGTGGCAAGAACAGCAAGCTAAAGTATTACGTCCGCAGCTACCTGCGGGAGTACACGCCCTGGGTGTTCTCCCAGTGCCGGTTGGGACGTCTTCTCCGCGAGGTGGAACGTCGCGACGACCGCGACTATATCATGCAGCGCGCCGACTACTACTGCAAACTGACTGCCGACAGCTGCTACGACCGCCGGAAGTGGGACGAGGAGGCCGTCCGACTGAGCGACCAGCCGATGACCGGACAGAAAAGCTACTATTTCGATGCGATGGAGTATGCCCGTTATTTTGACGGCAGCCTGAAGTGGATTCTGAGGCACGGTGACATCACCTATGTGCCTGAGCTGCCGATTGTCCTGAAGAGCCGCCCTATCAGCGACGATAACCAGCGCTCTGTGATGTTGAACCTCGACAAAGTGCGCCATTTCCTCTTTGTCGACGACCAGAAGGCGTGGCGCGACAAGCGCGACGTGGCTATCTTCCGCGGTGATTTGGGTATCCTGAAGGAGAACAGGAATATCTTCATGCGACGCTTTGCCGACGGACAGTCGGCGATGGTCGATGCTGCGTCGACCAACTGCTGGGAGGAACATCCTGAATGGCAGAAGGCAAAGCTGACCATCGGCGAGCACCTGGACTATAAGTTCATCATGTCGCTCGAAGGTAACGACGTGGCCTCGAACCTGAAGTGGGTGATGTCGTCAAACTCCATTGCCGTCACCCCGCGACTGACCTGCGAGACGTGGTTCATGGAGGGGAAGCTGATACCTAACTATCATTATATCGAGGTCAACGACGACTTCAGCGACCTGGAAGAACGGCTGACCTACTATATCGACCACCCAGAGGAGGCAGAGGCAATCATCCGTCATGCCCATGAGTACGTCAGTCAGTTCCGCGACAAGCAGCGCGAACGGCTCATATCACTCATGGTGTTGAAGAAATATTTTGAGGTTACTAACGGACGATATCAATGAAACAGGACGTCATCATAGGAATGGATGCCAAGCGGTTGGTACGTAACGCCACGGGACTGGGCAATTACGGACGTACGCTGGTCAACGACCTTGTGGCCGGCAGCGGCGACGACTGGCAGTTCCGGCTCTATGCCCCTGATCCCGGACGCGACGACCTGCGCTCACGAATAACAATGCACAATTCACAATGCACAATTCACAATGCAGAATGCACAAGGCATAATGCACAATGGGTATATCCGGAGACCTCATGGGCATTCCAGCGCAGCCTGTGGCGCATAGGAGGCGGCATTATCCGCGACATGCAACGCGATGGTGTGCAATTGTATCATGGACTATCGGGCGAACTGCCGCGAGGACTCAAGAAGTCCGGCATCAAGGGCGTTGTCACCATCCACGACCTCATATTCCTGCGCCATCCGGAGTACTACCATTGGCTTGATACGAAGATCTATGCCTGGAAGTTCCGTTATACCTGCCGGGAAGCTGACCGCATCATCGCTATCAGCGAGCGGACCAAGCAAGACATCATGGAGTTCGGCGATGTCCCTGCAGAGAAGATAGATGTCGTCTACCAGAGTTGTGATGCTAAGTTCTCCAGACAGCTAAGCGACGACGTATTGCACGGGGTACGTGAAAAGTTCCGTCTGCCCCCACGCTTTATCCTGAACGTGGGAACCATCGAGCAGCGCAAGAACCTGCGCCTATGCGTAGAAGCCCTTGCCCAGTTACCCGACGAGATACACCTCGTGGCCGTTGGACGCCAGACGAACTACGTGAAGCAATTGCCCCAAACCCACCGTCTCCACTTGTTGAGCGGTGTTACTGACGAGGAGTTAGCCGCACTCTATCAGCAGGCAGAGGTCTTCGTCTATCCCTCCCGTTATGAGGGCTTTGGCATCCCCATCATCGAGGCCATTCATAGCGGACTGCCCGTCGTGGCTTGTTCCGGGTCGTGCTTGGAAGAGGCCGGCGGCCCTGACAGCTTGTATGTGTCGCCCGATGATGTGACGGGTATGGCACGTGCCATCCGGCAGATGTTGAAAGGCGCTGAAGGCAGGGAAGAGCGCATCCGCGGAAGTCAGGAGTATGTCAGACGCTTCGAGGGTCAGGATGTTGCCGGACAAGTGAAGCGTATCTACCAACAGGTGTTAGGGCTTTGAGGTCTCTGTTAAAAGCCCGCTTTTTCTTTGGCATTTCCCTCGTTTTTAGTAACTTTGCAGCCGAAATGAAGAAGATACTGCTGATAAACGACGTTGTGGGCTACAGCCATGTGGGTATGGTGGCCATGATGCCCATCCTGACCTACCTGGGTCACCCGACGTATAACCTGCCCACGTCGCTGGTGTCGAACACGCTGGACTACGGACAGTTCAACGTGCTTGATACGACGGAATACATGCGGGGCGTACTGCCCGTATGGCGCAACCTGGGCTTCACGTTCGATGCCGTCTGCACGGGACTGATGTTCAGCGAGGAGCAGGCCGTGCTGGTGTCCAAGTACTGCACGGAGCTGTCGCGACAGGGCACCACCATCTTCGTAGACCCCATCATGGGCGACGGCGGGCGGCTGTATAACGGCATCACCCAGCGGTCGGTGGAACTGATGCGGCAGATGGTCTCAGTGGCCGACCTCACCTTTCCCAACTATACGGAGGCCTGCTACCTGACGTCGACACCCTACTTGGAAGAGGGCATGACGTGGGAGGATGCCCGCGAGATGCTCAGCCGCCTGCGCGACATCGGCTGCCGATCGGCGTTGGTGACGAGTGCCCGCGTAGAGGGGCAGAGCTGTGTTATCGGCTACAACCACTTCGACGGTGAGTACTTCCGACTGGACTACGACGAGATACCGGTGCTCATTCACGGTACGGGCGACATTTTCTCTGCCGTACTCATAGGCCATCTCATGAAAGGCGAACCCTTGGTGCAGTGTACCCGTACGGCGATGGACGTGGTGAGCCGCCTCATCGACCGCAACCGTGACCTCGACGACAAGAAGCGGGGCATACCCATTGAGAAGTGCCTCGACCTGCTGTGATGCTTCATCCGCTACATACCGACATTCCGGCTCCTGAGCGGTTCACCTATCCCTTCTGTTATGAGCCCCACCCGCTGTGCCAACTTGCCGCCAAGGAGGTGCAGCAGGAACTGCAGCGGATGACGCTGACAGAAGGCAAGATGTTCGGGGTGCTGGTCGTAGAAGCACCTGACACCAAACAATACTTCCTCGCCGCCTATTCCGGTCTTTTAGAGGGACGCAACGACTGGCCTTACTTCGTGCCGCCCGTCTACGATGCCCAACAGCCCGACGGACACTTCAAACAGGAAGAGCGGCTGATATCCTCCATGCGCGATGACAGCCAGCGCGAAGAACGGCGCCAGCGCTCGCAGCAACTTCAGCTGTGGCTCTTCGACCAATACCGCCTGATGAATGCCCACGGTGAGCGGCGCCGACTGGTGGACGTGTGGCAGGACTATCACTGCTCAGCGCGCATCCGCCGCAAATACCCACTACCCCCGGGCGGCACCGGCGACTGCTGTGCGCCCAAGCTGCTACAGTATGCCTACAGCCAGGGGCTGCGTCCCCTCTGTATGGCGGAGTTCTGGTGGGGCCCGTCGCCTAAGACCGAGGTTCGTCAGCACGGACAGTTCTATCCCGCCTGTCGCGGCAAGTGCAAGCCCGTGCTGACGTGGATGCTGCAAGGCCTCAACGTCGACCCCAACCCCGAGGAAGCGTTCGGCCAGCCACGATTAGACATCACCGTGGTCTACGAGGACAACCACCTTATTATTATTAATAAGCCATCGGGATTGCTCAGCGTACCCGGCCGTGTAGGCAACTACTCCGTAGCCACCATCCTCAGTCAGCGCTATCCCGGTGCGCTGCTGGCCCATCGCTTAGACATGGGTACCAGCGGACTCATGGTGGCCGCCAAGAGCCGCGATGTCTACCGCCACCTCCAGCAACAGTTCTCTGACCACACCATCGCCAAACGCTACGTCGCACTGTTAGATACCTCCCTTCATAATTCACAATTCACAATGCACAATGCACCGCTCGGCGACGTCAGGAGACGCTTCGCTTGCGAAGAATGCACCCTCCCCCAAAAAGGCACCATCTCGCTGCCTCTGCTCTGCGACCCCATTAACCGTCCGCGCCAGGTGGTAGACTACGAACGCGGCAAGCCCGCCGTGACCGATTACGAAATCCTCACTCCTCCCTCCACACTCCTCCCTCCACACTCCACCCTCCACGCTCCACTAAGAATCGCCCTCTACCCGCATACGGGCCGTACCCACCAACTACGAATGCACTGTGCCCATCCCGACGGATTGAGCTGTCCCATCGTCGGCGACGAGCTCTATGGGCGTCCCGCCGACCGGCTTTACCTGCATGCCGACCGGTTGGAACTGACCCATCCTGTAACAGGAGAACGCATGACCTTCGAACAGCCCGCACCGTTCTGAGACGGCAGGAATGACAAGTTTTTGCCCACAATAGGGTCATAATTGCGGAAAAACTATTACCTTTGCAGCCGAAATGGAAATAAAGGACTTTGAAATCATGGCCCCTGTAGGGTCGCGCGAGTCGTTGGCAGCAGCCATTCAGGCGGGTGCCGACAGCATATATTTCGGCATTGAGAAGCTGAATATGCGGGCACATTCTGCCTCGACCTTCACGATTGACGACCTGAAGGAGATAGCCCAGACATGCCGTGAACACGGTATCAAGAGTTACCTGACGGTGAACACCATCATCTATGGCGAGGATATCCCGCTGATGCACGAGATTATCGACGCGGCCCATGAAGCCGGCATTTCGGCTGTTATTGCCTCCGACGTAGCGGTGATGACTTACTGCCGCAAGGTGGGACAAGAGGTACACCTCTCTACCCAGCTCAATATCTCGAACATCGAAGCCCTGCGTTTCTATGCCCAGTTTGCCGACGTGGTGGTACTGGCCCGCGAACTGAATATGAATCAGGTAGCCGACATCTACCGTCAGGTGGAGGAAGAGCACGTCTGTGGCCCGTCGGGCGAGCAGATCCGGATAGAGATGTTCTGTCACGGTGCGCTCTGCATGGCCATCAGCGGCAAGTGCTACATGAGCCTCCACGCCGCCAACCGCTCGGCCAACCGCGGTGAGTGTATCCAGATATGCCGCCGCTCGTACACGGCAACGGACAACGAGACAGGCTACCAGTTGGACATCGACAATAAGTACATCATGTCGCCCAAGGACCTGAAGACGGTGCGCTTCATCGACAGGATGATGAACGCGGGTGTACGGGTGTTCAAGATTGAGGGTCGTGCCCGAGGGCCCGAATACGTCTATACCGTAGTGAAGTGCTATAAGGAAGCCATCCAGGCCGTCCTCGACGGAAACTTCACCGAAGAGCGCAAGGACGAGTGGGACGAGCGTCTGAAGACGGTCTTCAACCGCGGATTCTGGGACGGCTACTACCAAGGGCAGCTGATGGGCGAATGGAACAAGAACTACGGTTCGAACGCTACGGAACGCAAGGTCTACGTAGGCAAAGGCACGAAGTACTATTCGAAGCTCGGCGTGGCGGAGTTTACGGTCGAGGCTACGACATTCAAGGTGGGCGACAAGATGCTGATTACCGGTCCGACGACGGGTGTGATGTATGTCACCGCCGATGAGATACACGACGATAACGGCCCCGTGGAGGTGGCACAGCAGGGTACCCGCGTATCTATCGCCGTCACGGGTAAGGTACGCCCCAGCGACAAACTGTTTAAACTGGAAAAAGACGATGGAAACAATTAACGAGATACAAGACGAGATTATCGAGGAGTTCACGGGTCTGGACGACTGGATGGACCGTTACCAGCTACTCATTGACTTAGGTAACGAGCAGGAGCCGCTGCCCGAGCAGTACAAGACGGAGCAGAACCTCATTGACGGCTGCCAAAGCCGCGTGTGGCTACAGGCTGATTTGGTGGACGAGGAACGAGGAGCGAGGAACGAGGAAGGAGAATCGAGGAAGGTCATCCGATTCCGTGCTGAGAGCGACGCCCTCATCGTGAAGGGTATTGTCTCGTTGCTCATCCGAGTGCTGTCAGGCCACACACCGCAGGAAATCCTTGATGCCGATCTTTACTTCATCAATGAGATTGGACTGCGTGAACACCTGTCGCCTACCCGCTCGAACGGCCTGTTGGCGATGGTGAAACAGATGAGAGCCTACGCACTGGCGTTCTCTACGCTCTGAGTGCATAGGCTCCCCCTTCTACGGAAATTTCCGCAGCATTACTTATTCAATTTCCACGTAACGCCGTCCTTGGTGTCCTTCACCTCGAAGCCGGCGGCAGCGAGTTCGTCGCGAATCTTGTCGCTGGTAGCCCAGTCCTTGTCGGCCTTGGCCTTGGCACGGAGTTCGAGCACCATATCCACAACCTTTCCAAAGGCTTCCTCGCGGGCGTTGTCGCCATTGCCCATTGTGCATTGTGCATTGTGCATTGACAAGCCGAGGATGTCCTCAGCGAAGAGGTGCATGGTCTCTGAAAGTTCTTTCAGGCAGTCAGCGCAGATAGTAGCCTTGTGGTCAACGAGCTTGTTGACGACGGTGCAGGCCTCGAACAGGTGGCTGATGACCTGAGGCGTAGCCAGGTCGTCGTTCATGGCGTCGTAGCACTTCTGGCGCAGGGCCTTGACGATGCGCTCAGTCTCCGCGTCACAGCTCTGCTTGTCGTCGTGACACGACGACGTACTCGACAGACGGTCGAGGTCGGCGATGGCGTTCATGAGTTTCTCGTAACCCTTCTCGGCAGCCTGCAGGGCATCGTTCGAGAAGTCGACGGTGCCACGATAGTGGGCGGAGAGGACAAAGAAGCGGATGGTCATGGGCGAGTAGGCCTTCTCCAGCAACGGGTGGTTGCCGGTGAAGAACTGCTCGAGGGTGATAAAATTGTTATACGACTTACCCATCTTCTGACCGTTGATGGTCAGCATGTTGTTGTGCATCCAGTACTTCACGGCCTGATGGCCCATCGAGGCTACGGCCTGTGCAATCTCGCACTCATGGTGGGGGAAGACGAGGTCCATGCCGCCACCGTGAATATCAAAAGTCTCGCCTAAGTACTTGCGTCCCATAGCCGTACACTCGCAGTGCCAGCCAGGGAAGCCGTCGCTCCAGGGCGAGGGCCAGCGCATGATGTGCTCGGGTTGCGCCTTCTTCCAGAGGGCGAAGTCGGCCTGGTTGCGCTTCTCGCCGACACCGTCGAGGTTGTCGCGCGAGGCATCCTTGATGTTCTCTAATGAGCGGCCAGAAAGGATGCCGTACTTATACTTCTTATTGTAGGCCTCGATATCGAAGTAAATCGAGCCGTTCGACTCGTAGGCAAAGCCGTTGTCGAGAATCTGCTGCACCAGCTGCTGCTGCTCGATGATGTGACCCGTGGCGTGCGGCTCGATAGAGGGGCGCAGCACGTTCAGCATATCCATGTACTGATGGTAACGGTTGGTGTAGTACTGGGCTATCTCCATCGGCTCCAGCTGCTCCAGCCGTGCCTTCTTGGCTATCTTGTCCTCACCCTCGTCGGCATCATGCTCCAGGTGGCCTACGTCGGTGATGTTGCGAACATAACGTACCTTATAGCCCAGATGCTTGAGGTAGCGGAACACCAGGTCGAAGGTGATGGCGGGACGGGCATGACCCAGATGGGGGTCACCGTAGACCGTCGGACCACATACATACATACCCACATGGGGGGCGTTAACAGGCTCGAAGCGCTCCTTCTGGCGCGTCAGCGTATTGTAAATTACCAGTCTTGATTCCATATTTCTATGATTTTGGGTGCAAAGTTACGAAAAATAATTGTATCTTTGCAGCGATTATGAAAAAGATTACTACTTTAGCCGCATTTTTGACGGTCATGGCCGTCGCTGCGCAAAACCCGATTATCTGTGACCGCTACACGCCGGACCCTGCACCCTACGTGCATGGCGATACCTTGTATCTCTTCGTAGACCACGATGAGGATGTTACCGAGAACAACTACTTCACCATGAAGGACTGGCTGCTCTACAGCACCGTTGATATGGTGAACTGGACGTACCGCGGTACGCCGCTGACATCGGCCACCTTCTCGGCCTGGGCCAAGCAGGACAACGACTGCTGGGCCAGCCAATGCGTTGAACGCAACGGCAAGTGGTACTGGTATGTAACGGCTACCATTAAAGGCGAGGCTTATCCTGGCATCGGCGTGGCCGTGGCCGACCACCCGGCAGGCCCCTATAAAGACCCTATCAGGAAACCGTTGGTAAAAGGATGGTTCAAGATTGACCCCACGGTGTTTATCGACGACAGTGGGCAGGCCTACCTCTACTATGGCAACAACAACCTGTGGTATGTCAAGCTGAACAAGAGCATGACCTCCTTCACGGGTAGCGAGGTGTCGGTGGATGTGAAGAACGAGAAAGCTTTCGGCCCTCACAAGAACGACAAGGGTGACCCCAATTTCGAGGAGGCCTCATGGCTGTATAAGCGTAATGGCAAGTACTATTTGGAATATGCTGCCGGCGGCGTTCCTGAGCATTGGGCTTACTCCACGGCCGACAAGCCGACCGGCCCGTGGACGTATCAGGGAAAGATACTGAAAGAGGCCGACAACAGTTTTACTATTCATGGCGGTAGTGTGGAGTACAAGGGCCACTACTATATGTTCTACCATAACGGCAAGCTGCCTAACGGCGGCGGCTATAAGCGCGCCACCTGCATCGAGGAGTTCACCCCCAATGAGGACGGCACCATCCCCGCCATCAAGTTTACGACGAAAGGCGTCGAACCTTTGCAGACGCTCGACCCCTTCGTGCGACAGGAGGCTGAGACCATCAACCAAAGCAAAGGCTTGAAATGCATGGGCGACTATAACGGTTGCTACGTCACGAACATCGGTCAGGGCGACTATATCAAGGTGCGCAACGTGGACTTTGGCGAAGCAGGTGCCAAGGCGTTTACGGCCAAGGTGCTGGTTGAGAAGAAATGTACGCTCGTGGTGCGTATAGGCAGCAATACCGGCACCATCAAGGGCCGCCTGCCCCTGGAGCCCACCAACGGCGAGTGGAAGGAGGTGAGCTGTGACCTGACAACACCCATCACGGGTGTGCAGAACCTTTGCTTCACGTTTACGGGCAGCGGTGCCTCGCTCTTTGACTTCGACTCGTGGCAATTCAGCGGAGAGGCGACGGGAATGAGCGATGCTTTGCATCTAAATCATCAAGAAGAAAGAATAAAGGACAACAAGGTCTATGACCTGACAGGCCGCCGCGCCACTAACTCCAAAAAGATACGCATTGAGAAAGGCAAGAAATACATAACGAACAAATAACAGCCAAAATGAAGAAAGTCATCTTTATCATCGGTCTGCTGCTGACCATGACCGCAGCAGACATAGCGGGACAACCGCTCCTGAAAACCCATGTGGAGACAGGCGACGTAGAGGGAATCCTCGACGAGACACTCGCAGTGTATAAGGCCATCCCCTATGCTGCACCACCCGTTGGCGACCTACGTTGGCGTGAGCCTCAGCCCGCCAAGTCGTGGGAGGGTGTACTGAAGACTGATAAGTTCGGTCCCCTGCCGCCGCAGCCTACACGTCGCGGACGTACCGCCGACATGATGAGTGAGGACTGCCTCTATTTAGGCATTGCCACCCCCGCCAAGAGCACCGCTGAGCGCCTGCCCGTGATGGTGTGGATACACGGTGGCGGCTTCCAGACCGAATGGTATGGTGGCGACCTGTGGCGCTATCTTGCCCTGCGCGGTGTGGTCATCGTCAGCGTCGAGTATCGTACGGGAGCTTTAGGCTTTATGGCTCACCCCGAGCTGACAAAGGAGTCGAAGGGCGGACACTCCGGCAACTACGGTCTGCTTGACCAGATCTTTGCCCTCCAGTGGGTGCAGCGCAACATCCGCAACTTCGGCGGTGACCCGACGAACGTCACCATCTTCGGCGAGTCGGCAGGTGCCATCAGTTGCAGCATCCTCTGTGCCTCGCCCTTGGCTAAGGGACTCTTCCATCGTTGCATCAGTCAGAGCGGCGGATCCTTCGCCCCGTGGAGCGACCAGACGCGCACCATCGCCGTCGGTGCCTCGCAGAAGGGTGCCGAGCAGCAGGGCCTGGCTTTCCAGAAACATCTGAAGAAAAAGAACCTGAAGCAGCTGCGCAAGATGGATGCCATGTCGCTCTGCGACGGCAATGTGGGCTTCAGCGGTTTCTGGCCTTGCGTCGACGATTATGTCATCTGCGACGACCTCTATCGTCTCTACGAGCGTGGCGAGTACAACGACGTGCCCGTCATCGTGATGACCAACTCGGACGAGGGCGCCCTCTTTGCTCCAGGCAACATCAAGGCTGAGAACTACCAGAAGCAGGCTCGCGAGGTTTTTGGTTCCTGGGCTGACGAAGCCTTGAAAGTCTATCCCGGCAATACCGACGATGAGGCCTGGCACGGCTATGGTGATGCCTTCCGCGACATGGGCTTTGCCTGGCCGTCGTATGTCTGGGTAAATTTGCAGTCCAAGACTGGAAAGAGTCCTGCCTATGCCGCCTATCTGGCCCAGCCCTCTACACGCAGTTTCTCTAACGACCGCCGTCGCAAGGGTGTGGCACATGCCGATGACATCCTCTACCTGAATGGCGAGTTCCTGACACAGCCTGACAAGTATCCTGCCGAGTCGGCGGTGGCTGAAATCATACAGCAGTACTGGATCAACTTCGCCAAGACGGGCAACCCCAACGGCAAGGGACTGCCCTACTGGCCGACGTTCGACGACACAAAGCCCACGACGATGCAGTTTGCCAATGGTGCTTCGCTCATCATGCGTCCCAACCGCGAACAGGTGGACTTCTGCGACCGTTTCTATAAGGCGAAGCGTGAGGAAACTGAGAAAATGAGAAGTGAAAAGTGAAGAGTGAAAAGTGAGAAGTGATGAAGCGACTATTCATTACACTATGTTGCCTGTCATTAAGCATGGTGCTGTTGGCACAAGACGGCGACAACACCGAACGGCTATGGTATGATAAACCCGCCAGCATCTGGCTGGAAGCCTTGCCCATCGGCAACGGCCGTCTCGGCGGCATGATCTACGGCGGTCCTCAGACCGACGAGATCCAACTGAACGAGGACTCCTTCTGGAGTGGCGGCCCGCATAACAACAACAGCACCACGTCGGCTAAGTACCTGGAACAGGTGCGCAATCTCATCTTCAGCGGCAAGGAGCAGGATGCTGAGAACCTCATCAACCAGCAGTTCATCAAAGGCCCCCACGGCATGAAGTACCTGACGCTGGGCAGCCTGAAGTTGACGCATACAGGCATCACCGCCAGCAAGGCGAAGAACTACTGCCGCGAGTTGGACCTGACGACGGCACTCTCCACCGTGACCTTCGACCACGACGGCCACCACTACCGCCGCACGACCTTTGCCTCCATCCCTGACAGTATCATCGTCATGCGCATAGAGGCTGACACGGCGAGTTCCTTCACGTTGAAGCACTCCTGCACCTTCTCCACCAGTTACTCGAAGACTACTGACTGCGCCATCGCCACCATCAGCGGCGTCGAGCATGAGGGCATTGCCTCGAAAGTGAAGGCTGCCCTGCGCTACCAGGTAGAGAGCGACGGTGAGGTAACCTACGGCTCAAGCGGTTCCGTCACGGTGAAGAACTACACCGTGGCCACCGTCTATATCTCTGCCGCTACCAACTATGTCAACTACAAGAACGTGACCGGCAAGCAGTCGGCCATCAGTCTCTCCTACCTGAACAGCGCCCGCCAGCACGACTACGATGAACTGCTGAGCCGCCATATCGCCGCTTACCAGCAGCAATACAACCGCGTACACCTCAGCCTGCCCTCATCGGCTGCCAACAGCAAGCTAACCACCGTGAAACGATTGGAGAAATTCTCGGGTAGTACTGACTGGGGGATGGTGGCCCTGCTGTTCAACTATGGCCGCTACCTGCTTATCTCATCGAGTCAGCCAGGCGGTCAGCCTGCTAACCTCCAGGGGCTGTGGAACGATAAGCGCGACGCACCCTGGGACTCGAAGTACACCATCAATATCAATGCCGAGATGAACTACTGGCCGTCGGAGGTATGCAACCTGACAGAGACCAACGGGCCGTTCTTCGAGATGATACGCGACCTGAGCGAGACAGGTGCTATCACCGCAAAGAAGATGTATAACTGTGGCGGCTGGGTGGCTCACCATAATACCGACCTATGGCGTGTGGCCGGTCCTGTCGATGGTGCTTTCTGGGGTATGTACCCCAACGGCGGCGCCTGGCTGGCTACCCACCTGTGGCAGCACTACCTCTATACCGGCGACGTGGACTTCCTGCGTGAGTGGTACCCAGTCATCAAGGGTACGGCCGACTTCTACCTCGACTACATGGTGCCGCACCCCAAGTACAACAACTGGCTCGTCATCGTACCGTCCGTCAGTCCTGAACAGGGGCCTGCCGGCAAGTCGACCCCCATCACCGCCGGCTGTACGATGGACAATCAGATTGTATTTGATGCGCTGTCGAACACCCTGAAGGCCGCCCGTATCCTGGGCGAGGACGATTCTTACATCAGCCGTCTTACATCAGCCTTAGAGCAACTGCCGCCCATGCAGATAGGCAGTCGGAAGCAACTGCAGGAATGGCTCATCGATGCCGATGGCAGCGACCGTCAGCACCGCCATATTTCCCACCTCTACGGACTGTTCCCCTCGAACCAGATTTCACCCTACAGCCACAACGAGCTCTTTGCAGCCGCCAAGCAGACGCTGACCGACCGCGGCGACGAGGCTACGGGCTGGAGCTTAGGCTGGAAAATCTGCTTCTGGGCCCGAATGCTCGATGGCACCCATGCCCTGACTATCCTCAAAAATATGCTGCGCCTGCTGCCGTCGGAGGATGCCACCAGCCAGTATCCCAACGGTCGCACGTTCCCCAACCTGTTCGACGCCCACCCGCCATTCCAGATTGACGGTAATTTCGGTGCTACGGCAGGCATCGCCGAGATGCTCCTGCAGAGCCATGACGGTGCCGTCCACCTGCTGCCCGCCCTGCCTTCGGTGTGGAAACAAGGTAGTGTCAGCGGTCTGCGGGCCCGTGGCGGCTTCGAGGTAAGCATGAACTGGAGCAGTTCCAAGCTGCAATATGCCGATATCCGCTCCACCATCGGCGGCACGCTCCGCCTGCGTTCTTATGTAGAATTAGAGGGCGACGGTCTGCAGCCTGCTGAGGGCGACTGTCCCAACCCCCTCTATGCCCCCGCACAGATCAAGGAGCCGCTTTTAGCTAACTCGCTCACGACGAAGCCCAAGCTCAGCGTGAAGAAGGTCTACGAGTACGACCTGACCACCCAGCCCGGCGGCGAGTACCGCGTCTATCAGAAAGGTACGATGACTGGGATGGGCGACGCTCTGCGTCTAAATAATAAAGAAGAAAGAATAAAGAACAATGCTTACGACCTGAAAGGACAACAAGTAGACCAGCCGGGAAAAGGCATATACATCATCAACGGACAAAAAACGATAAAACACTAAATAACCTCCATCCCTCCCATCTTCTTCGGAAATGCCTTTGTACAAAGGGGTTTCGGGACGGGAGAGATAATTTTTATCCCTCCCATATCTCTCCCATATCTCTCCCGTCACAAAATATGTAGAGATTGACAGTCGATAGATGCGGATACATGAGCCGACGGGAGAGATATAGGAGGGATATGGGAGAGATATGGGAGGGATGAAGGGAGAGATGAAAATAGCAAAATCCCTTTGTATAAAGGGTTTTGCGGCATCCGACGGGAGGGATGAAGGGATTTTTCGCTTCGCTAGTGAGAAGTGAAAAGTAAGAAGTGAAAAGTAAGAAGTGAAAAGTAAGAGGGACTCCGAGCTTGCTCGCCTGAGCACCGAAGGAGCGCAAGCAAGTGGCTTTACGCTACATATTCCCACGGTGGGAGCCTTCTATTCCCAGTGCGGGAAGAGGACATTCCCGCACTGGGAATGTAGGCAAAGTCCCCTTCTACGTGACTGAATGATACTATGTTCATACGAGTTCCTTTCTATATTATTGCTTGAAGAATCAAAAACCTCTTATGATTCCATTTTCATAACATGCAAACAAAATGCAAACAGATTTCTTGCTTGTTTTTGAGCAAAACTAAGTACCTTTGCACAAAACAAGGAACGATGAAACAAATACTTATTACTTTGGCAGTATGCCTATTACTTGCATGCCATTCCAACAACGATGAACCGTATCTACTTCAGGGAGCCTGGACGTTGCGGCAGGTGGAATTCCCCTACGACCGCCCTAATGCGTATTATGAACAGGAGAACACCCTGCTTCGGCTGTACGATGGTGACAGTGTAGTGTACCAATGCTGGCTGAACAAAACGGAGTCTGGGTTAATCATAAAGCCTGAACTGAAGTGCTCCGTGACGCTGATTGACAAGGGCAGGGGCGAGCATATCTATCTCGAAGGTAGCGACCCGCGGCCCTTGACCGTAGTAAACGATTCGATGATCGTCATCCAGCAGGAAGGCATACGTTATACTTTCCATCGGGCTGACGATATTGCGAAGGAATGGGGCGCGGACATCATAGGCATTGTCGCCGCAAATGTGCAGAAAGGAATTACTTCGGACGTGCCAAGTTACGTACTCTCGGCCAAGGAGCGCCGCCAGGCCAGCGTCATTAACGGCTTTATCCTCTCAACCGTTGCCGGTCTTATCCTCATGCTGCTCATCGTCAGGATTGCTGTCCAGAACCGCAGGGCCAAACGTATGCTCCAGCTGCAATTGCAACAGATTCAAGAGGTATGGCACGAGCGTCCGCAAACTGTCAGGCAGGCCATCGAGTCAGTAGAGTCTGCCTATTTCGCCTCCGACGATTACGAGGTGCTGCAGCGACGCATCGCCACAGGGCAGCGACTGAAAGACGAAGACTGGCACAACATCGAAAGTCAGCTCATGAAAGTTTATCCTGGTTTCAGTAGCCAGTTGCGAGGACTGTACACCATGTCTGAGCTCGAATACCAAGTATGCCTGCTCATCAAACTACGCATTGCTCCGTCGGACATGGCCGCAGTCTTGGCCCGTGACGCCAGTACCATCAGCACCGTTCGCAGCCGATTGTATAGAAAGGTGTTCGGACAGAAGGGCGGTGCCCGCGAATGGGACGAATTCGTCCTTTCCATCGGCGCATAAGTGGTGTGCAAACTGTTTGCATGCAAGATGCAAAGGAGATGCAAACTCAAAAACTTGGCAGAAAAGCCGAAAGCCCGTACCTTTGCACCGACATTCATTCAAAGTCAAACCTAATTAAAAACGTAAAGCTTATGAAAAAGATCGTGTTAGTAATGGCAGTGGCGCTCATGAGTGCGCTACAGGCAAATGCCCAGAATGTGAAAGTAGACGACAAGGAACTCGTTGGCGTATGGCTTATGGAGTCGATGCAATGGGAGGGCGAGAAGAAAATCGTCTGTGGCAAGGCCTCTGGCTACACGCAGTTCAAGTATTATGGCTCGGACGGCGAGTACGCCTGCGCTGAAATTGCAATGTCGAAGGAAGGCAAGTGCGTAGTGATGCCCCATGAGTATGGTACCTACACCTTCAAGGATGGCTGGTATTCTGAAATGGGTCGCGAGAAGATCAAGGACGCCATTGTCTGGATTGACAAAACCACCACTAAAGGCACATGGAAGACCCGCCACGACATCTGGAAGAAACAACTGAACATGCCTGAAAAACTGCGCAAGTACATTGTCGACTGTTGCAGGATGAAAGAAACGCCTGCCGACATTCAACAGATGATGAAGCAGGCAATGTTCAAATAAACATCATATAGCTTTAAGTTGACTAACCTAAAGTAAAGTTAGTAGAAAAAACGAGTAGTGCCCGGGACAATTCTGGAGGCCGCAGCGATGCTCCCTCCAGAATTTAGTGTGTACTTTAAAGAGCATTAAGCCGATACAGATACAGGAAATACAGATGAATTCTAAGGAGTCCTCGCGTACCGCGTGTACGCGGTAATAGTGCCGCCAAACGACCCGAATAGTGCCGCTTTTCACTCCGTTTGGAGGCTCCAAACGACCCGAATAGCGCCTCCAAATGTAATCAGGTTCCGATTTTCCAATCTATTTTGTAAAAAAGAATCACGGGAACAGGCTTTATACAAAAGGGATGGTTCTTCGCAGAGCGAAGCGGCAGAGCCGAGCGCTTTTTGTGTGCTTTAGAATCATTGACGTAAACTTTTTCCCGTTCATTGCCGAAATGAATGGGATTTTTTGTATCTTTGCAAACCAAAGGAAAGAAGATAATGGCAGAACAGGAGAAATGGCAATGGCAGGAGCCGGGCAGGGCTTGGAAAGGTGTGGGCCTGTACCTGCATCGATTTTGTAAGGTTGAATGAAAGAATTATGGACGAAGACAAAGATTTTCTGCGGCAAGACAACAACTACCGGACGTTGAAGGCGTTCCAAAAGGCGGAATGTATCTACGACGTGACGTATTACTTTGCCAATACGTTCCTGAAGGTGGGCGACCGCACGATTGACCAGATGGTACAGGCTGCACGTTCTGGCAAGCAGAACTTGGCGGAGGGAAACATCGACGGCATCACCTCGCGCGAGATGGAGCTGAAACTGACAAACGTGAACAGGGCTTCGCTGCATGAGTTGTTACTTGACTACGAGGATTATCTGCGCGTGAGAGGGTTGGAGCAATGGGCGTATGACGACCCTCGATGCGTACAGACACGTGCCTTCTGCAAAGCGCATCTCGACTCTGCCGTCTTTAGGGAGAAGATCAAGGAGCGTTCCGACGAGACCATCGCCAACATCGCCATTACACTGATTCACCAATGCGACGTGCTTATCCGTGGGCTCATTGAATGGAAGAAGCGCGACTTCCTGGAAAAGGGCGGCATCAAGGAGGAGATGTATAAGGCACGGAAGGATTGGCAGAAGAAGAATGGTGCCTATGGGAAGATTCCATACGAAGGGCATGGGTATCATGGGCAATCTGGGGGTAATGGGCGTCCCATTCAGCCCACTCAACCCATAAAGCCCAACAAACCAAAATCATAGAGGCATCTTCAAGACCGACAGTAATGCATTTGAGATGATCTCCTTAATAGAGGAAAGTGGAAAGAGAAATGTTTAAGAAAGGACTATTAACGGCTGTGATGGCAGTGGTATGTGCGATGACGGCACAGGCCATTGACGAGTATCAGTATCATAGAGGCACGGCAGTGCTGAAAGGAAAGGTGACGAACAGGAACGCTGGCGAATGGACGGTGGTACAGGTGAGGACGTTCAATCACTTCACAGACAAGGAGACGGTGGTGAACATCCCTGTGAAGGCTGAC
The DNA here is from genome assembly GCA_902780025.1 of uncultured Prevotellaceae bacterium. Lineage (GTDB taxonomy): Bacteria > Bacteroidota > Bacteroidia > Bacteroidales > Bacteroidaceae > Prevotella. The sequence continues at coordinate 22,573 of CACZDV010000004.1, read as the reverse complement.
GGCAGCTACGAGGCCACCCTCACCCTGCCCCACTCGCAGGGCATTCACGTGGACAACACGGGCTATGTGTTTCTGGCCGTAGGCGACACGCTGGAGATGATGATGGATGTGTCGAAGCCGGACATGGAGGGCGTGACCTTTGGCGGACACGGCGCGAGCACTAACATCAACCGCCTGTGGCCGGAGGTAGGCAAGCACTACTTCGGCAGTACCCAGCTGAATGCAGGAAAGCCTGAGAAAGATCAGATACCTGAATGGAAGAAGGGGCTGGTGAAGATGATGGATACCATCATTGACGACATCAAGGCCGACAGGCTGCCCGTTCCTGCCGGCACCAGCAGTTTTGAGAAAGAGGTGCTGGGCGCCACGGCGCTGTCGCAGCCACTGATGGAGGTGATGCGCCTGAACTTTGACAATATGCTGAGGTTTGACGCGACGGAATACTACGACTTCCTGGCCGACAGGGAAGAGTGGCTGCTGGACATGCCTGCCATGTTGTTTGCCATAGAATCTCCAGGACATCTGTACAGCTTCGTGACCCTCTGTATGATGGTTGACGTGAGCTGGTCGGCAAGCCGTCTGAGAAAGATCAGCATGAATACAGACCCCCAGGCACTGAAAGATTATAAGAACCAATTCGTGCTACCACGCGACTACAACCCCACCCTACACAGACAGATGCTGGCTGAGCGCGAGGACACGCTGCTGACCATTGCCGACTACTTCGACATGACGACAAAGGCCACACTGGAGCGTTTCAGACTGAAGAAAATGGACTTTATGCTGCAGATGGCGCTCTGCCGATATGTGTACGACGAAGATCGTCTGGGAGAAAAGAGTCCTGACATCATGGCATCCTACGTAGCCGCCCTGATACCATACCTACAGAACAGGATGGTGGCCAACGGCGTACTGGAGAACTACCGTGAGTTTGTGATCAAGAACGAGGGCAGGCTGGAAGAGCAGGCATCGCTGTCGCCTGAGGGGGACGCCATCTTCGAGCGTATCATCGCACCCTACAGGGGCAACGGGCTCTACGTTCACTTCTGGGGCATGAGCTGCGGACCGTGCAGGGTGGGCATGCTGGACGAGCGCGAGAAGGTGGAGGAGATGAAAGACAAGCCCGTGCGCTTCCTCTATATTGCCGACGAGACGGACCGTCCCATAGAGACGGCGGAGAAGTGGATGAAGGAGAACGACATCAAGGGTGAGCACATCTTTGTGAGCCACGAGGAATGGAAGCACCTGGCCGTGAAGTTCCAGTTCAGCGCCATTCCCTTTGCCACAGCCGTTGACAAGGACGGCAAGCTAACGACGAAGCAGGAGCTAGACAAACTGAGGTTCAGCGAATGAAATAAAAATCCATTAAACAACTGCGACCATGACTGAGAGTTTAGACGAGATTGACTTGCAGATACTAAAGAAACTGCAGCGTAACGGGAAGCTGACTACCAAGGAGTTGGCTGACAGTGTACACCTGACGCCGACGCCGGTCTTCGAGCGTCAGAAGCGGCTGGAGCGACAGGGGTATATCCGCAAGTACATTGCGGTGCTGGACCCTGAGAAGATGGGTGAGGGACTGCTGGTGTTCTGCAAGGTGAAGCTGCAGCAGATCAACCACGAGATTGCCGACTCGTTTACGCGCCGCATCATGCGCTTCCCTGAGGTGAAGGCTTGTTATAATACTTCTGGTGCTTACGACTACCTATTGAAGGTTCGTGCGCGCGACATGAAGCAGTATCAGGAGTTTGTGCTCACGAAACTGGGTGACATCGAGAGCGTGGGAGCTATCGAAAGTACCTTCGTGATGAGCGAGGTGAAGCCTGACGTCACTTAATCTTCGATGTCATCTCGGAGCGTACGCCTTTATAGTTTTTGAGGAAGGCTTTTGCTGAACCGAAGGAGAGGTTGAGGTCGAGTCGTACGGGTATGTGGTTATGGTCGTCGGTGACGAAGAATCGTATGAGTTCGTTGTTCTTGCCGTTTTCGCGTTCGATGAATGCGAAGACGAGGCAGTTGAACTTTTCCTTGGTGTCGTCGACCTTGAACTTCTCACGTCCCCGGAATTCGAGCCAGGAATGGCTGAGACGGCTGGCATCGCTGATGGGCATGGCGATTTTGTCGCCAACCTTCATGGTGGCGGAGTTGAAGTTACGGGCACGTAGGAAGATGCTCATCATGTCGTAGATGCAGTCTTTGTATCGTGCGTCCTTCCAATGTTCCTCACCGTCGGCATCGATGCGGTGCATACGTAGCTTGCAGGTGTTGTTGGGATAGGTGTACCAGAGTTCGTCGATGTAGTAGCGCTTGCCTTCACGTGCTCCTTTACGGAAGTAGAGCGGTGAGAGGTCGTTGTTACAGTAGCTGAGCAATGTATCGCGCATGGTGAAGAACTTGTCGAGCTTCTTGTTACCGCCAGTAACGAGGCTACAGCGCCAAGCCTGCTTGCCGTCGAAGGTGGTGAGGTCGGTATTCATGGTTGCCTGTCCGACTTTGAACCAGACGAACTTCCAGTTGAAGTAGAGGTCGTAGGTGAGTCGTTCGCCACTCTTGAAGGCGGTATTCTGTATGCCGCACTGGCTCTGCGCCGCTACGCGGGTAGTGAAGAGCGAAGAGTGAAGAGTGAAGAGTGCAGTGAGCACCATCCAGCGGGTCAGATTAGTGATATGTTTCATAATTTCATTCCTGTTTTATCTTGTATATATTCTATTCCGAGTTGTTTAGCTCGCTCTAAGTTGCGGTTCTTGAGCTTTTTCTGTTGGTCGGGTTTTTGCTTGGTGATAGCGAGTGGTTTCTGCTGATATCGTGGTTGTGCGGCGAGATCCCAGTCGCGCTTGACGTCCCACTTCGCCTTGCACTCCGTCTCCTGATGGTAGTAGTAGACGGCTTCGGGCTGCCGGTCGGCATCGTAGTCGCCAGTATCCCAGAGGTTGTTGCCGTTGGCATCGACGAAGGCTCGTATATAGTATTTGCCGGGATTGACGTATAGGAACTTGGTAGAGTTGCCGCTGACGCGCTGTTGCCGGACCACAGCATCGGAGCCGTTGAGGAGCTGGACAACGATACCCGTATCGCGGACCCCGCTGAGGTTGATTTCGAGGGTACTGTAATCCTCCTCGGTTTTCACCTTGAGAGACTGCTTGACGGCATTGGTCTCCAGTCCGTAGATATCAGTAACGGCAGCCGAGTCGATGTCGAGGCTGTACTCCGCACCCAACTGCCACTGGGCCGTGAGCACGTACTGACGGATGTTATCGGGATGCTGACGGAAGGTATAGCGGAGCGGCACAAACAGGGAGTCGACCTTGGTCGCCAGGTGAATACCTGCGGTGTCAATCTGTTGCAACGGTGTTGGTGACTCGATGACAATACGGCTGTAGGGGTCGATGCTACCCGAGGGACTGATTCGGAGTTGGAGGAACTTGCGTGGCATGATGGAGTCGTAGCTGGATCCTTTCTTCTTTTTCTTCTCCTGTTCCTTGAGCCATTTTTCGTATTCTTTCTCCTTTGCCTTCACACGTTTCTCGTAAGGTGTCTTGGCAATGAACTCCAACGTGTCGGTCTTGCTGACCAGCACCCCAGCCGTATCGGTCATCATGTACTGTGCCTCGATGTTCAGCGTGTCCTGATTGACGAGCGTAGTGTCGCGCAGCCAATAGTAGATGGTGTCGTTCTTGGGCGACGACTCCACGACGAAGGCACTGTCCGAGTCAAAGTTCAGTCCACGAAGGACAGGCGGCTGCGTATCGCCATAGGTAAAGAAGAATCCCAGTTTCTCAGGTTCTTTACGTTCAGTCTTGATGAGGTAACGACTGTCCTGAACGGCGGTGAAGGCCATCAGCGTGATGTCGTCGGGCAGGAAGTGCGTATAGGGCACACGTACAATGTTGGCAATGTGGAGCGAGTCGCGCCAGATGGTGTCCTGACGGGTGTCGGGCATCCATGACGGTTCGAAGGTGTCGTGGCTGAAGGCTATCATCTCGCTCTTCTGGCTATAGACATAGTTGTCGTCGGCATCCTGCAGGGCGTAAGCGCGGTAGGTACCTGGAGCCACACCTTTGACGGCGAAGTGGCCACGGCTGTCGGTTCTCGAGATACGAATCATCGGCTCATGGCGGAAGATGGTGTCAGAGAGATCCTGACAGAGTCCTACGAGGATGCCCTTGATGGGTTCCAGATTCTCGGCGTTGAGCACGTAACCAGCAGCTTCGAGCGTATCAATCTGAGAGCCCGTCGAAAAGGTGAAGGTGTAGTTGCCCATAGGATTACCCTCGTTGTTGTCGCTGATGGCGTCGCTGAAGTCGATGGTGTAGGTGGTATTGTCCTTCAGCGTATCCTTCAGTTCAACGATGATGCGCTTGCCGGCCGCTTTGATTTCAGGCGTTTCCAGTTGTGGCGGAGAAACAATCACCTTGCTCTGGACATCTGCCACCTTGATGAACTCGTCGAAATTGATGACGATGCGCCGAGCCTTGACATTCGTGGCCTTGTCAGCAGGTTCCGAGCCGATGACCCGTGGCGGCGTGTCGTCATACCAGCCGCCGTCGGGATTGCCCATGCGGGCGCAGCCGACAACCAACAGGCAACAGCTGAGGGTCAAGAGATATATCAGTTTCTTCATGCGTTCAGTTTGATGAGTTGTTCTATATGCTCGCGACTGTTGCTGAGCCGTGGCACCTTGTGCTGTCCGCCGAGCTTGCCGCGCAGTTTCAGCCAGTCGTTGAACAGGCCGGGACGGGCGACGACGATCTCCAATGGCTGGAGGGTAATATCCTTATAGCGCTTAGCCTCGTAGTCGCTGTTCACCGTCTGCAGCCGTTGGTCGAGCAGGGCAGCAAACTGCTGCAGGTCCTGAGGCGGGCGGCTGAACTCGATGAGCCACTGGTGGCGGCACTTGGCATGGTCGTCCATGAATACGGGTGCAGCCGTATACTCGCTGACTTCTGCCCCTGTCTGCTGACAGGCGTAGACCAGTCCCTGCTCGGCGTTGTCGACAATCAGTTCTTCGCCGAAGGCATTGATGAATGACTTCGTGCGGCCTGAGATGACGAACTTATAGGGATTGACGGAGGTGAAGCGTACGGTGTCGCCAATCATGTAGCGCCACAGTCCGCATGACGTCGAAATCAGCATGGCATAGTTCTTACCCGGTTCGACGCCCCAGAGTGGTACGATATTTTGTGCTCCGTCTTCTCCGGAGAGCTCCTGGAACTCATAGAACACATCGTAGTCGAGCATTAGCAGCATCGACTTGTCGCTGGGGTCATCCTGCAGTCCGAAGAAGCCCTCGCTGGCGTTGTAGGTCTCCATATAGTGCATACGGGGCGACGTGATGAGACGCTCGTACTGCTGGCGGTAGGGTGTAAAGGCCACGCCGCCGTGGAAGAACACCTCGATATTGGGCCACACCTCCTCCAAATGCTGCTTACCACTGAGCTCCATGACGCGGTCGAGTACGGAAAGCATCCATGAGGGGACACCCGAGATATTGGTCACGTTCTTATTCAGGGCTTCGTGGGCTATGCGGTCGCGCTTCACCTCGAAGTCGCTGAGCAGAGCCGTCTGTTTCTTAGGCACCCGCACGAGGTTGGCCAGCGGGTTGATGTTCTCGATAAGGATGGCACTGAGGTCACCTACCAACGAGTCCCGCAGGTTGTAGTTAGGCGCATGACTGCCTCCCAGTATCAGGGCGCGACCGTCGAAGATACGGCTTTGGGGGTTGTTACGCAGGTAAAGGGCCACCGTGTCGAAGGCACCGGCATAGTGAATATGCTGCAAGCCCTCGCTGCTGACCGGAATGAACTTCGACTTATCGTTGGTGGTACCACTTGACTTGGCATACCACTTTACGCGGCCAGGCCATAATACGTTCTCCTCGCCGTGGCGCATACGGTCGATGCTGTCTTTCAATTCTTCATAGGTGTTGACGGGTATATGCCTGACGAACTGCTCATAATTCGTGATGCCGGCAAAGGCATGGCCAAGGCCATACTCCGTATCCTTGGCTCTGCTGACGAGTCGGCTCAGCACCTCGCGCTGTAGCGTCTCACCCTCGTTGATATGGCGTTGCAGTTCTTTCTGTCGTTGCAGAAAAATCCTGCGCGCTATTCCTGTTAAGCTCATTTCATGCATGAATTTGGGTGCAAAATTACCCTAAACTTTTGTAACAGCGGCATAATTAAGCATTTTTTAATGTATCTTATTCTACTTTATACCCACTTTTTTGTACCTTTGCACCCGGAATAATGATGAAAAAACTCACGCTACGGATATTAGCCGCCATCTTTTTTGTCGGCAGCACCACCGAGATATGGGCACAGACAGTCGCCAAGGAACTGAAGGCTGACGTGAACCGCACGGCAGGTGTCTTCTATTCCCTGCCCGTAACAAAGGAGAAGGATACCCCTGTACCTGGAGGCAAGAAGCCCTTCTATATCAACCATTACGGTTGTCCGGCGTCCTACTATTCGCTCCAGCCTGAAGACTACGAGAAGCCTTACGCCGTCTTCATCCAGGCCGACAGTTTAGGAAAACTGACGAAGTTAGGCCGCGACGTGCTGCGCCGTATCAAGCTGGTGCGCGAGGATGCCCGTAACCGCAGTGGCGAACTGACGGAAAAGGGTGCCCAACAGAGCCGCCAACTGATGCGTCAACTGGTAGAGCGCTTCCCCGATGTCTTTACCGAAAAGGGATACTACAGCGGCCGCAGCATCGTTGAAAACCACTGCATCCTGACGATGGAGCATGCAATGGCTCAGTTGTCGGCCATGCAACACTTCTCCAACTATAATAGTCGCGCCACACATCGGGAGACCAATTTTATGAATCCCTCTGACCCGACGCTGACCAACCGCCGTACCGACTCGCTGACGCTTGTCCTTTACAATCGTTTTGCTGACCTTCAGGTTGACGAGAACAGACTGATGGAGGCACTCTTCACAGACCAGAACTTCGTTATTACCACTATCGACCCACCCACACTGAGCCGCCAGATTTTCCGTCTGGCAGGCAGCATCCAGCATACGGAACTGGCCGGTCGCGTGACGCTCTATGATATCTTCACGCCTGATGAGCTGTACCACATGTGGCGCCAACGGAACGTATGGGACTACATCAACTACGGTGCCTGTCAGCTGAATGGTGGTGATCAGCCCTACCTGCAGCGCGCCACGCTGAGGAATATGATACACATGGGCGACAGCATGCTGAACCGCTATGCTCCCCTTGTGCATACACGCTATACCAAAGAAAGAGTGATTATGGCACTGGCCTGCCTCATGGAGCTCGACGACTGTGGCGTACAGACCAGCAACCTCGACTCGCTTGAGCATTTAGGCTGGGCTAACTATCGCATTGCTCCCAAGGGTGGTAGCATTGTCATGATACACTACCGCAGTGAGCGTGGAGACCCCGACGTGCTGGTCAAGGTGCTACTCAATGGAAAGGAAGCCCGGCTGCCTATCTATACCGACTGTGCGCCCTATTACCATTGGCGTGACGTAAAATACTATTACCTGCGCAAGCTTTACCGCTATGAGAACCTGAGATTCAACGGTAACCAAAACAACAGATGACGACATGAGACAGATTGCTATACTTATCACATTCTTCCTGCTCGCCCTTTCGCCTTCAAAAGCACAGAAGGTGAGAGACCTTATCCGCGAGAAGCTGGCATACGCCTCATGTAACTATAATACTTATCCTGACAGCATCCCCGACAACCTGACGCCTGCACCTGCCGGCAAAAAGCCGTTCTACCTCAGTCATTACGGCCGTCACGGTTCACGATACATCAGCAACCGCTCGGGCTTTGATATTCCCTACCGTATGATGCTTCATGCCGACAGCGTGGACGAACTGACACAGACGGGGCAACGGGTATTGGACGAAATCCAGATCATCATGGCCGACACGGAAGACCGATGGGGCGAGCTGACCACTTACGGCAAGGAACAGCACCGCAAGATAGGACGTCGCTTGGTAGAGCGGTTCCCAGAGATATTCTGTCCAGGAGCCAGGGTGAAAGCCATCAGCACCACCGTACCGCGCTGCATAGAGTCAATGGGAACGGCCATCACAGAGATGCTGCAGGTAGAACCCAACCTCCAGTTTTCGATGGAGGCATCGAAGCGTACCATGCACTACATGAACCATCAGGACAACAGGTTCAGGAAGAAGTATATGACTCCTGAGGCCCAGAAAGCTTACGACGACTACACGGCCAGCCGCATGGGTAACAGCCGACTGATGGAACTGATTTTCAAGAATCCTGACATCGTGAAGGAGATTGTAGACGAGGAACACTTCAACTACTACCTGATGAAGATGGGACTCTTTCAGTTGAACACCCATCTATCCCAGAACACGTATCTGAGAGACCTCTTCCTGATTGATGAGCTCTACCTGATGTGGCAGATAGACAATGCCCTCTGGTATATCCAGCACGGAGCCTGCAAGCTGAACGGCAGTCGCCAGCCCTACAGTCAGCAGTGGTTGTTGCGCCAGCTCATTGCCGATGCCGACAGCTGCCTGCAGCTCAAGCAACCCGGTGCCCAGTTGCGCTACGGCCACGAGACGGTACTGCTGCCCTTGGTATGTCTGCTCGGCATCAATGGTTATGACTTGGAGACCGACAACCTGGACGAATTGGAGGAGAAAGGCTGGTGGTGCTCCAGCGTCTTCCCTATGGGTTCCAACGTGCAGTTCGTCTTCTACCGCAGCAACCCGAAGGACAAGGACGTGCTGTTGAAAGTGTTGCTTAATGAGCAAGAAGCCACGCTGCCCATTCCCACAGACAGTGCGCCCTACTACCATTGGACCGACTTCCGCCGTTACTGTTTGGAAAAACTTGAACGGTATCAATGAAGCAACTCCTTTTCTGTTTTTGCCTTGTGGTGATGATCGGCTGCTCACAACAGCCACCGAAACATTACACCCATGAGGTTCTGAACCGCATGACGCCCATCAAGGATCAGGGCAAGAGCCAGTTGTGTTGGGCCTATGCCATGCTGGCTGCCATTGAGACCGAACACCTGCGCTGGGGCGACTCCGTCAACCTGTCGCCCACCTATATAGAAAAGATGCTGGAACGCGAGCCGGAGGCTCCTGAGTCGAAGCGCGGCATGGGTGCCACCCTTATCAGTCTGATACAGAAACACGGCATCGTGGCCTACGACGCCATGCGTAGCGCCGATGCCCCTGCCCCACGCTTTGTCTTCATGCTCGGCGCCGAATACACGCCACAGGAGTTTGCACGTAGTGTCTGTGCCCCCGATGAATACATCTGTCTGACCAGCACCGACGATGCTCCCTACTACGAGGAAGTGGAACTTGACGTGCCCGACAACTGGCTGCACCAGCGTTTCCTCAATGTACCTATCGATACGCTGTTGGTGAAGACTGAACGTGCCGTGCGCCACCATCGTGGTGTCTGCTGGGAGAGTAGCGGTCACGCTATGGCCATCGTCGGTATAGCTCATGATGACGCTGACAATAAGTACTTTATCATGAAAAACTCCTGGGGTACCAACCGCCCCCACCAAGGAATGGAATACCTCTCCTTCCGAAAGTTCCGGAAGGTCACCCTCGCGGTGGAAATGACCCGCGAAGCATTCCGTTTGCGCTAATGTGTTACGCCCCAATGACTTGACATTTATTAACGCGAGAAAAGTTTTCCAAGCCATACGAGTTACGCAAAAAAGTAGTATCTTTGCAATCGCAAAAATCTAAAACCATCTTTAAGCTTTAATACTAATATATGATACAGACAGTTGTTAAGCGCGACGGACGCATTGTGGGCTTTAACGAGCAGAAGATCATGGCTGCTATCCGTAAGGCCATGTTACATACCGACAAAGGTGAGGACGAGCGACTACTCTACCAGATTACCGATCGCATAGCACAGCGCGGTGATGACCAGATGACGGTGGAAGCCATCCAGGACTTGGTGGAAGTGGAACTGATGAAGTCGAGCCGCAAAGATGTGGCTCAGCGATATATCGCTTACCGCAACCAGCGCTCCATTGCCCGTAAGGCCAAGACCCGCGAAATATTCCTCGATATCGTCAACATCAAGAACAATGACGTCACCCGTGAGAATGCCAATATGAACGCCGACACCCCGGCGGGCATGATGATGAAGTTCGCATCGGAGACCACCAAGCCCTTTGTCGACGACTATCTGCTCTCTGAGGAGAGCCGCGATGCCGTAGCACATAACTACCTGCATATACACGATAAAGACTACTACCCCACCAAGTCGCTGACCTGCGTTCAGCACCCCTTGGACAATATCCTGACCTGTGGCTTCATAGCAGGACATGGAGCCAGCCGACCCGCCAAGCGCATTGAGACGGCCTCGGTACTTGCCTGCATCTCGATGGAATGCGCCCAGAACGAGATGCACGGTGGTCAGGCTATCCCTGCCTTCGACTTCTATCTGGCTCCCTATGTGCGTATGACCTATATAGAGGAGCTGAAGGCACTGGAGGATTTGAATGGGGAGGACTACAAGAACCTATACGACGAGCCGCTGATAGACTACCTGAAGAAGCCCCTCGACGGACTGTCGGGCCGTGAGCGCGCCCAGCAACACGCCATCAACAAGACCGTGGGGCGTGTACATCAGGCGATGGAGGCTTTCATCCACAATATGAATACCATCCACTCACGTGGTGGCAACCAGGTGGTCTTCTCTTCTATTAATTATGGTACGGACACGAGCGCGGAAGGACGTTGCATCATGCGCGAGATTCTGCTCTCCACCTACGAAGGCGTAGGCAATGGTGAGACGGCTATCTTCCCCATTCAGATATGGAAGAAGAAGCGTGGCGTGAACTACCTGCCCGAAGACCGCAACTTCGACCTCTACCAACTGGCTTGCAAGGTGACGGCCCGAAGATTCTTCCCCAACTTCCTGAACCTCGACGCCTCGTTCAACCAGGATGCTGACTGGCGCGCCGACGACCCGAAGCGCTATCTGCACGAGGTGGCCACGATGGGCTGTCGCACTCGCGTCTTCGAGAACCGTTTTGGCCCGAAGACCAGCATCGGACGCGGCAACCTCAGTTTTTCTACCATCAACATCGTGAAGCTGGCCATCGAATGTATGGGCATTGAGGATCAGCAGCAGCGCATTGGACAGTTCTTTGCCAAGCTCGACCACATGTTGGAAGTGACAGCCAAGCAGCTGGACGACCGCTACCAATTCCAGAAGACAGCCTTCGCCAAGCAGTTCCCCCTGTTGATGAAGAGTCTTTGGATAGGTGCTGACAAGTTAGGCCCGACCGATACTATTGAGAGCGTTATTAATCAGGGAACATTAGGTATCGGCTTCATCGGACTGGCCGAATGCCTGGTTGCCCTCATCGGCAAGCACCACGGAGAGTCGGAAGAGGCACAGGAACTGGGACTGAAGATCGTAACGTATATGCGCGACCGCATCAATGAGTTCTGCGAGCGCTATCATCATAACTATTCTGTATTGGCCACGCCCGCCGAGGGACTGGCCGGCCGCTTCACCAAGCGCGACCGCAAGGAGTTCGGAGTGCTGAAGGGCATCACCGACCGTGACTACTACACTAACTCTAACCACGTGCCCGTCTACTACAAGTGCTCGGCCCGCCACAAGGCCGAGGTCGAGGCGCCCTACCATAACCTGACTCGCGGCGGCCACATCTTCTACGTCGAGATTGACGGCGATGCCACCCACAATCCGCAGGTCATCATGTCGGTAGTCGACATGATGGACCGCCTCGACATGGGCTACGGCTCGGTCAACCACAACCGCAACCGCTGCATGGACTGTGGCTACGAGAATGCTGCCGACCACTTAGAAGTATGCCCGAAATGCGGCAGCAGGAATATTGACAAGCTGCAACGCATTACGGGCTACCTCGTTGGCACTACTGACCGCTGGAACAGCGGCAAGTTGGCCGAACTGAACGACCGTGTGACGCATATCGACCACGGTTCGCAAGATCTCTTTACTTAGGCTGTTTGCCGATATAGGCCAGAATACCGCCGTCGACGTAGAGCACATGACCGTTGACGGCGTCACTGGCGTGTGAGGCGAGGAACACGGCAGGACCTCCTAACTCTGACGGGTCGAGCCAACGGCCGGCCGGCGTCTTGGCACAGATGAATGAGTCGAACGGATGGCGGCTGCCGTCGGGCTGGCGCTCACGCAGTGGAGCAGTCTGCGGTGTGGCGATATAACCCGGGCCAATGCCGTTACATTGGATGTTATACTCACCATACTCCGAGCAGATATTTCTTGTGAGCATCTTCAGACCACCCTTGGCGGCAGCGTAGGCGCTGACAGTCTCGCGACCCAGTTCGGACATCATCGAGCAGATGTTGATGATCTTACCCTCGCGACGCTCCATCATCTCAGGAATGACGGCGCTGGAGCAGATGAACGGTCCGACGAGGTCGATGTCGATGACCTGTTGGAATTCGGCGCGCTTCATCTCATGCATGGGGATGCGCTTGATGATACCGGCATTGTTGACCAGAATGTCAATCTGTCCCACTTCCTCATGAATCTTGTTGACCAAGTCCTTGACAGCCTCTTCGTTGGTAACGTCGCAAACGTAGCCCTTGACGTTCTGGATGCCTGCTTCCTTGTAGTTGTCCAAGCCGCGCTGCAGGGCAGCCTCGTTGATGTCGTTAAAGATGATGGTCTTGGCGCCGGCAGCCACGAAAGCCTTGGCGATGTTGAAACCGATACCGTAAGATGCGCCGGTAATCCACGCGTTCTTACCTTCTAATGAAAACAAGTTTGCCATAATACTAATAGTTTTTTGATTTGTAATTATAGAGTATAAAAGTTCATCACATTGGTTTGGTCTCCTCGAACTGCACCTCGTAGGGCCACTGTTCGTTGTTCTGCGACCAGTCGCTGCTGGCCTTGCCACTGGTCCAGGGGTGTGGCCAATGCTGGGTGGGAGCACCCATGACGACGAAGAACAGATAGCTACATTTATCAGGGACGGTCAACTCAGCCGTGCCTTCCTTGTCGGCCTTCACCTCACCATAGGTGCGGGTACCATCGCTGCTCATAGCCACGAAAGCGTAGCGCCAGCCGGCACGGTTCTTATAGACGTAATGATAGCCCTCGGCATCGGTCAGTCCCTTGAAGTGAGCCTTGACTACGGTACCAGCCGCAGGCCGTTGCATTCTTGTAATATGATAGCCGTAGTTCTGGATGCAGGTGGCGGGCTGTGTGGTGTAGATACGCTCGGTGGCGTTCTTGGCCTTCAGGAAATTCTTATGCTGACCTATGCGTTGCTTGGCACGGTCGCGCACTCCGTCGATGTCCCATGTGGCCATGCGCATATATCCCTCCATCAGTTCGTCGCAGAACTTCGCCTGCGTCAGCTTGTTCATACGGATATAGGTCTGGATGGGGTCTTCGTTGGGCTTCGTCTCGCGCCACATCCGTCCGATGAAGTCACGTCCGTACTTCATGGCCCACCAGTCGTGAATGTAACAGCAGGCATAGCGCCAATCCTCGTGCAGCAGGTTCAGGTAGTGCTGGTCTAAGTGCTGCTCGAAGTACTCGCCGTCAGTAAACTGGCGATCGGGGAATATCTGGTAGGCCTGCCAGTCGGCACAACTCTCCCACCAGCTATTATCGTTACCGCCGCCCCAGCCCCAGCGCCATCCGCGGTCCTGATGGTAACCGGCATCGGTGCCCAAGTCAGCCGAGACAAGGTATTGGAACGTGTGTCCCACCTCATGGGCTACGGTATGGCCGCCACGGGCAATAGCCGCCCAGGGATTGAAGTGGCCGATGCCCGTCAGACTCCATGTGCCGCCAGCCTCCTGACCGTTAGTGCCCGAAGCGTCGGCGCGCCAGTCTTTCTGGTAGGGTATGTAGAGCTGTATCTTGTACTTATCAGTGGTCGATTGTCCTGGGACGATGAAACCTAACTCGTCGGCATACATCTTCCAGCATTTCTCGGCAATGTCGAGCACGGTCTTCGCATTGGCCACGTTGCCGTCGCCGGGATATTGTATCTTGGCAGGGTTCGAACCGTAGCGTACGTCCCAAAACACCACGAAGTGCTCACTCTCCTGCGAGTGGGCGAAGTTATAGCCTTCCTTGGCAGCCGCGTTCTCGTAGTTCGTGCCGCTATAGGTATCGGGCTTCAGCAGGTAGCGGCCGGGATTGGCAAACACCACCGCCGACTTGTCCACAGCCAGCGCCGTCGACCTCGTCTTCCCATCATTTAGATAGACCTTCAGCTGTCCGCTCTTCACCTCCATAGAGTCGGCTCCCTTGATGTCCAGCACCTTGTTAGCCTGGAAACGGTTGTCATAGCGTATCCACAGCGAGTCCTGCGCCTTCATCTCACCGAAGGCTGCCAACAACATGGTTATATATAGAAACCTTTTCATCTTTTCACTTTATGATAACCTTCTTCCCTCCTACAATGTAAAGACCCTTCGCAGGCTGGGCCACGCGACGTCCCTGCAGGTCGTACACCTTATCACTATTCACCCCCTCACTCTTCACAAACGCAGCGCTGATGCCCGTCGGGTCGCTCACATCCTCTGCCACGCCGTCAATATAGAAGCGCACATAGGCAGGGTGCTCGCTGCTGGCCTCCTCCACATAAGTACGGAAACCCTTCTGGACGGTAGCCTCCGTCAGCTGATAGAAGTATCCTTCGTCACCCAGCACATAGCGCAGATTACCACTCACAGGAATCTCCAGACTGCTGTAGCTGCCGCGTATGCGGACGGTCGTCTTGCGGTCAGGCGAGCGCATCGACTGGTATTTAGGCGTCTGCCCACTCTCCAAGGTCACACCGGCAATGGCGTAGACTGGACCCGCCACCTTCGTACCGCCATAGGCCACAGTCGTCTGACGACCCTCGGCAATATCAGGCTCACGCGACGGTTTCAGCAGGTAGTGCTGGTTAGGAGTCACCACCACCTCGTCCGTCTGCAGGTCAACACGCTCAAGTTCCACCGTAGGTATCGTCCCGTCAGTCACTCCCTTGTAAGCCGCCAGCTGCGCCTCCTCGCCGAAGGCATCGCGCAACTGACTGCCGGTCATCGCGAAGGGCACCACCAGACTGTTCCACTGTCCTACGTTCAGCGAACGGCGCAGGGCCAGCAGTCCGAAGTCCACACCATATTTATTATTGAACGCCGCACTGTCCTCGTCCATCGCAAAGCGCGTCAGCGACTTCAGCCTGAGGCTCGTTGTCTCAGGACTTAGCGTGTCGCTGCCCACTATCAGCTTGCCGTCCTTGAAGCGCATCACCACATTCTCCGTACCTTTCAACAGGTGGTTACTCGTCTGCTTGCCATTGGTGACAGCTAAGTTGCGCGCACTCTGCAAGGTCGTTATACGGCTGGTCTGCGCCTGACTCATCAGGGGCAACAGCGTCAGCAATAAAAACCATTTCCTCATATTCGTTAGTATGTTTTGTAGTGTCACGGTGCAAAGTTACGAAAAGTTGAGAGCAAAACAAAGAAACTTGTTTCTTTTTTTGCCGAGACGGAGTAATTTCGCCATTTTATTGGCAAAGTTACGAAAAAACGAGCGAAGAACAAAACAAATGAGAGTCTTTTTTGCGTCTGCTGCAAGGAGAGAGGATGGGGCAAGCAGGGATTTAGCCTGTACCTAAGCGGGAGAAACCCCAAGGCTT
This sequence comes from uncultured Prevotellaceae bacterium, assembly GCA_902780025.1. Classification (GTDB taxonomy): domain Bacteria; phylum Bacteroidota; class Bacteroidia; order Bacteroidales; family Bacteroidaceae; genus Prevotella. The sequence continues at coordinate 6,908 of CACZDV010000004.1, read as the reverse complement.
ACGAGTTCGCAGCGGGCGGGGATGTAATCAGCAGCGCCCGCTGCTAATATCGGCAGCGGGCGGGGAAATTGTCGGCAGCGCCCGCTGCGTACCAAGTTTTATACTGAACAGACCATAGTCCAGTTTGTGATGGAATTGTATATAGAATGAGGTCTTTCAAAGAAGATGACGTTGTGAATCCAAACTTTTTACCTTGTTTTTGCTCGATTTCCACAAAAATTCACTACTTTTGCATTTAGAATCCATTGATGTAGATTATGAACGAAATAAAGATTATAGTAGGTGATATCACCACGTTGAAGGTGGATGCTATTGTGAATGCGGCAAACAGGTCGTTGCTGGGCGGCGGAGGTGTGGATGGCGCCATCCACCGTGCTGCAGGGCCTGATCTGCTGAAGGAGTGTAGGACGTTGGGGGGATGCCCGACTGGACAGAGCAAGATGACGGATGCGTACAACCTGCCCTGCAAGAAAGTCATCCATACCGTCGGGCCTGTATGGCATGGCGGAAATAACAACGAGCGGGAGCTGTTGGCTTCGTGTTATGACACGGCAATGCGGCTGGCTGAGGAGAACGGACTGCAGAGCATCGCTTTCTCCTGTATCAGTACGGGGGTCTATGGCTTCCCCAAGGATGAGGCTGCCCGAATTGCCAAGCGTGTGCTGAACGAGCACTTGCAGAATGGCTATCAGGGAGAGGTCATCGTCTGCTGCTTCACAGAAAACGACACCCAATACTATCTTACCTGATCACAATCCGTTTAGGGGGAGGACTGTTATCTATCAGAGGGGCGGCAAGATTCGCATCATCAACATGAACGAAGATGTTGCAGACATCTTCCGCATGAGTGATTTCCGGAATATATTTACTATCGAATAAAGTACCTTATCATATAGGGCCAAACAGCCCTTGTCAGGAGAGTTGGACGACTCGGATTCGAACCGGGAATGACAGAACCAAAACCTGTAGTGTTACCATTACACCATCGTCCAATTGCTGAAAAGCGGGTGCAAAGTTACGAAAAAAAGTGGAAAATGGAAAAGAAACGTGAACTTTTTAACGTTTCACCTCTATTTTTCTATCAAAACGACAGCATAGGCCGATATGCCTTCCTCACGACCGGTGAATCCGAGGCGCTCGGTAGTAGTGGCCTTGATGCTGACATTATCAGGGTCGGTGCCGATGATTCGGGCCAGACATTCCTGCATGGCAGGGATGTGGGGATTCATCTTGGGCCGCTCGGCACAGATGGTAGCGTCGAGGTTGACAAAGCGATAACCCTTGGTGGCTATCAGGGCGATGGTCTTCTCGAGAATAATCTTACTGTCCATACCATCCGTCTCGGCAGCAGTGTCGGGGAAGTGGTAGCCGATATCACGCATATTGGCAGCACCAAGTAACGCATCACAGATGGCATGAATCAGTACGTCGGCATCGCTATGGCCCAGCAATCCCAACTGATGTTCTATCTTGATGCCGCCCATCCACAAGTCACGATTGGGAACCAACTGGTGGACGTCGAAGCCAAAACCTACGCGCATCATTTAAACAGATCTTTGAGGCCATCCATATCAAAGGCCAGGGTGAAACGGAGGGTCTGGTCGAGGGGATTGGTACGGGCGGTAGAAATGACGTAACCCACATCGAGCGAGAAGACGCTCATACGGAAGCCGCCACCAATGGTGAAATACTTCAGGTTACCCTTCGACTCAGCCTGATGGTGATAACCGGCACGGAGTGAGAACTGGTCGTGATAGACATACTCGGCACCAACAGACCACTGAATCTCGTCCAGTTCCTCCTTGAAACCGTCAGGGGCATCAGTGAAACTCTGGAAGATACCCTTGATACTACCGACATCGCTGTACTCACGGCGCACACGGTCCTGATACTCGGAATTGCTTTCACCCTCATTCTGACGGGGAACGGTGGGCACCAGCAACTTGTTGGCATCAGCCGAGAACGAGAAGCGGTTGTACTCGTCGACGGGCACCATGAGCGAGGCACCAAGACGGAGGTTGGCAGGTATGAACTGACTCTCCTCGTCGCCATAGTAACTGATCTTGGAACCTATGTTACGGACGTTCAAACCCAGTCCCAACTGGCACTCACGACTGCCCAACATGACGTAATTATTATAGTACATGGCCAAGTCAGCAGCAAAGGCCGAGGCGGGTTTGGAGTCCTCGCTGTAGTCGAAGCGCAGGTCACTGTAAATCCAACGGATGGCAGCTGCCAGCGAGAAGTTCTCAGAGAGCATCAGCGAGTAGGCTGCATCGATGGACATCTCGTAGGGACGTACCGTCGTGTCGCTGTTACCATAGTCGATATAAACCTCACCGAGCGAGAAATAACGCAGGGAACCAGAGATGGCGGAATAGTCGCCAATGCGGTAGTAACCGGACAGATAAGCCAAGTCAATGTCGTTGACCAACTGGCGGAGCCAAGGGGTGTAGTTGAGTGCCACGCCTGCACGGCTGATGCAGAAGGGATACTTGGCGGGATTCCAGTATTGGGAGTTGACGTCGGGGTCGGTAGCCACACCGACATCGCCCATACCGGCAGCACGGGCATCGGGGGCGATGGTCTCACTGATGACGGCATGCTCCACAGGATTGAAAGTGGTGATCTTGTCGTCGTCGGCTACAGCACCGCCGCAGCACAGCAAACTGGCGGTGAGTAATAGTAGTTTTCTTGTTTTCATTGTTGATGTCGTAATGACGTTATAACGTAATAACGCCATAACTCCGTTAATTATTGCGTAATATAATGAGTTTCTTTGCTTGTGAGGCCTCCGAACTGCCATCGCTGCTGACCATGACACGATAGAGGTAGACACCCGTCTGCAACCGGTGACCGCCAGTAGTAGTGAGGTCCCAGTCAACAGTATAGGTCTGGCCAGCTGACACTCCCGAGCCCCGATGACGCCAAAGCTGACGACCTGACGTGTCGAAGACGTCAATCTGAACATCGACCTGCGAACCGGCACGGTCGTGGCTGACGTAGAAGGTGGTGGAGGTCTTGGCAGGGTTCTTGGTACAGCCGACGCTGTAGACTGAAGGCTGCAGACTCTTGACTACTTCGAACTGCAGTTCGGCAGTAGATGAGTTGTTCTTGACATCCCAGGCGCGCAACAGCAGCTTATGCTGTCCGACGCTGAGTTCGGGCAGGGTAAAGTTGAGTGAACCGCTGCAATAGTCGCCAAAGTCATACTGGAAATAGTCGTTCAGCACGTAGGTCATCGACATCTGTCCGTCAACGACGAGTTCCAGGTCATGTCCGATACCGCTGCCCGACACGTTGATACCATCCTTGTCGTAAAGCTCTGCACGGAACAGGGGCGTGGGGTTGACACTGCCGCCATTGACAAACGACTCGGAGTTGAGATAGCAATAGATATTGGGACCTATGCCGTCGGTCACGGCTGCGGTGTCGGCACTCATGGTGAAGTTGGTGCAGTAACCGTGGGCCTCCGAATGCTTATCGGCCGAAAGGGCGTAAAGTGTCATTAACCCCGTACCGTCGGTGGTGCTGATATCCTTGGGCAATGCGAAACGGACGGTGAAACGGCCGCTGCGAACACTGTCGCTGCCGGTATAGAGGGTGACTGGCCGATCCTTATAGACGAAAGGGTCGGTGCCGTCGGCCGCATTCTGCCGACAGGTAATCTCCTGCTCCACGTCCTTGACCGTCAGCGTCACCATGCCCTTGAAGTCGGGGGCACCGACCACATGACCGACAATGCTGACGGGCTGCCCTGCCGACAGCGTCACAGGAGTCTTCGCGTCAGCAGGCTGTCCGCTGATGCTGTCGACGACAATCTGCATCGTAGGAGCAGCCAGCGTAAGAGCGGGATCACCCAAGAGGGTGAACTGCAGCTTGTTGGCCGTCTGGTCCATGCCAATATCGTTCTTTGAAGTGTCAAAGCGACCAGAGGTCGAGCGTCCCTGACTGGTGGGTGTCATCAGCAGGTTCTTGGCCAGTCGGGCGGCCTCACCGATGGTATAGCGGCGACCATCGTCATCGCTTCCTAAGACATAGCGGGTGTAGGCACGGTTCATATAACCATTATAGTGAGCATAGACGGTGCGTGTGGTACCATAGAAAGCCACCGCACCGCCCTGGGGATTCAGCATGGCCGTCTCGCCGATATTCTCCTCCTGACCGTCGAAGGGCATGATGTCGCAGGAAGCCGTCAGCCAGAGGGGCAGGCGCTGCGAGGCGTTGATATTGAAGTCCTCAAGATGGGCCACCTGTTCGTGCGACAGCGTGTAGGCGGCTCCGTGGCCGCTGTAGTTCATGATGAGCGCTCCCTGCTGCATCTGCTGGCGCAGCAGTTGGGTGACGTCAGGATAGCTGAAGCCTGTGGCCGACGACTGTCGTACGTAGGCATCCCAGTATATCTTCCGGATGTTAAGGGCGGGATGGAGGCTGCTCACCATAGAAGCAACGGTCTCTGCGTCGTTCATGTGGCGGTTCGAGTCACCGTCGTCGCCTAAGAAACAGAGCGTGTTCTGCCAGGCACCGGCATATTCATTCTGCAGATAGCCTATCGTCTTGTCAACCATCACCTTTGCCTCGGCCTCATCGCGAGCCGACAGTCGTCCGACAGCCACGTCGCTCTTGTCGCTGCTGAGCATATTGCCACCCTCGTCGTCATCGAGCAGACAGAAATAGTCGTCGGTGACATAGCAGTCGGTCTCGCTGAAGGAGTTCTCGCTTTCGTAGCAAAGCAGGAAGTCATCAGGTGAATAGCTCTTCCAACTGGTGGTCAGCATACGGTTATCCCAGGCACCGTCGCCGAAGAGTAACAGGAAGCGGGGCATGTCGGCATCCGTCTCTGCACGGTCGTAGAGCATCTTCAGGTAACGGCGGTAGGCATTGGCATCGGGAGTGCCGCTGGAGAACTCGTTGAACAGCTCATCGGCGGGAACAATACGTACCCGCAGCGAGTCGTACTGTTCGTGGTAAGCCTGTAGCCGTTGTGCCTGCGATAACAGCTTCTGAGACGTGGGAATAACAATCACCATGTCGGCGGCCGTGTCGGCATGATGATCCTGATTAGTGATGTTATAGACGTATTCTGGAACGGGTATCGTAGCCGTCGAGAGGTCAGGCCACGAACGGGGCGTATCAAATTGCAATGACAGGTAGTCGAGGCGCAGGTTGGAACCCGCGGTCTGGCGAATCGTCACCTGATTGTCGGTCAGCAGGGAATCGTTCAGGGTGAAGCTCTTGGTGATGACTGCCGCCTTGCTGTAACGGTCGGGCGACGAGGTAGAGGCCACCGTACCCAACGAACGGCCGTTCATCGTGACGTCGGCCGAGAAAGGCCCGTCGTAGCTCAGCATCACCATCAGACTGCCCTTGGCTCCTTCAGTAGCCGTCAACGTGAAACTGCGCTGCACCCCAACACCGAAAAGACGGCTGTCGTAGAGGTTGCGGCCACCGTGATACCATGAGAAGTCGTCAACCTCATAGAGTGCGTGATAGTCTGCAGCTGACGGATAACAGTCCGCCTTGAACTCCTCTTCGCTGACGGTGAGCGCCGCCTCGTCGGACTCCGTAAGGAAATAATAGCCGTAGTCACTATAAGGGTTGCGGGTACGGGTGTTGGCCGTCGGGCTACTCCAGTTGACGGGACCTACGGCATAGAAGAGTCGGCGGCCTCCGACGTTGCACGTCGCCACTTCCTTCAGGTCGTCGGTCTCAGCGAGGTAGTCAGCCGTCAACTTCTCGGGCTGCATGGCACCGCCGTAACCGTAAATCTTCACCTTATTGATATCTGTAAAGCCTGCCTTGCGCACCAGGTCGCTCGTCAACTGGTAGACACCAGTCTCCGGGATGCGAATCTTCGCCCACTGGCCAGTGGCCAGGACGGAGTGGGAGGCGTAGCGTTTTGAGGTAAGAGGTGAGAGGTGCGAGGTGCGAGGTTCGAGGCGCGAGGCTAAAGGTAATCCTGAGCTATGTACCGTCAGCTTGAAACTGACCAGTTTCTGATACTTCCCGTCCCTGAACACCAAGGGCACAAAAGCCACATAGAGTGTTCCCCGCTTTCGTGAAACACCTATATACTGCTGCACTTCGGGCATCTCAGGCAGCGGTTTGTCGGTCATCTTACGACAACGTTCAATGTCGGCTGCCGACATATCGATAAACTCCGGGTAGTCAATGCTGACTGTATAGACGGAGTCGGCATAGCCAGCCCCCAACTCACGGGTATAGGTGAAGAGCGGCAAGACGGAGTCAATCCTGACTTCCTGAGCGGTCAGGTTGAAGAAGTCGACCAAGTCATTCCGCTTGTCGAAAAACTCCTGCGACCGCGCCGCGAGGCACAACAGCAAGAGTACCATACTTACGAGGAGTCTGTAGACGCCTTTCATCTTACAAATAACGCAGGCATGTACCTTTTTATTGTCTTATAAATGAATAAATGGAACAATTTCGGTCTTCCATTACGTTTTACCTTAATGTAAGATGTAAGATGTAAGAATCGCCGCCTCCCAAGCGTTATGCTGGGAAGCGGCGATTTACGTTGATTTAGACAATGAACTCGTCAGAAGTGCAGCGGGCCGTAGCCCATACACGAGGTAGTGGTCAGTGCCGTCAGGAAGGCGGTGAGCGCGGCTACTATCATCTTCACCGCAATCTCGATGATTCGCTTTTTCATCACTCTTCACTATTCACTTCTTCACTTTTCACTCTTCACTTTTCACTTCTTCACTAGCGAAGCGCAAAGCGCGAGCGCTTAGGGCTCCGGCTCCGGATCCGCCTCCGCCTGCTGAATGTTGTACGTGCTCAGCGGCGTACGCTGCTGGTACGACTTCTTCTTGCCGTCGACCATCTTGTAGAGGGTCTTCACAAGCTGGTAGGCCTCGAAGGTGCAGCTCTTCTTCAGTTCGCGCGAG